>NZ_JBIRWL010000023.1:0-111451 GCF_044387825.1 Streptomyces sp. NPDC020299 | reverse complement strand
ATCAAGGTCAACCAATCTCCGGCCGTGCACGCAGGTCACGCCACCACCAGCACAAACAGTAGAGCCACGCCTGACATCCTGTGTCAGTGAAGTCCAGCCGTCTCGTCTCGATCGTCCTGCTGCTGCAGACCCGCGGCCGGATGACCGCCGCCCAGCTCGCCGAGGAGCTGGAGGTGTCGGTGCGCACGGTCTACCGGGACGTCGAGGCGCTGAGCGCGGCGGGCGTGCCGCTGTACGGGGACGCGGGCCACGCCGGCGGGTACCGACTCCTCGACGGCTACCGCACCCGCCTCACCGGCCTGACCACCGGAGAGACCGAGGCCCTCTTCCTCGCCGGCGCCCCCGGCCCCGCCGCCGATCTCGGCCTCGGACCGGTCCTGGCCGCCGCACAGCTCAAGGTCCGCGCCGCCCTGCCGCCGGAACTACGCGTCCACGCCGACCGGATCAGCGGCCGCTTCCACCTCGACGCGCCCGGCTGGTACGCGGACGCCGACGAGGCGCCGTACCTGCCGACGGTGGCGGATGCTGTATGGAACAATCGCATACTGGATGTCGCATACCGTCGTTGGCGGCAGCCCACCGACGTGGAACGCCGCCTGGAGCCATACGGAGTCGTCCTCAAGGCGGGCCGCTGGTACGTCGTCGCCGGCCCAGGACCGCGCACCTACCGCGTCGACCAGATCCTCCGGCTGACCGTCCGGGACGAGGGGTTCACCCGCCCCGACGACTTCGACCTGGCCGCGTACTGGACGGCGTACCAGCGCGACTTCCACGACCGTCTGTACCGGGCCGAGGCCCTGATCCGGCTCGCTCCCGGCGCCCGGCTCGCCGGACCCGGCGCGGCGGCGGTCGCCGCGGGCGGCCGTACGGACGAGTCCGGGTGGACACTGGCCACCGTCCCCATCGAGTCCGTCGAGCACGCCCACGGGGAGTTCCTGCGGCTGGGCACGGACATCGAGGTGCTCGAGCCGGCCGAACTACGCGAGCGGATCGCCCGGACGGCGACCGAGCTGGCCGAGCGGTACGGCAGGTACGGCAACTCCCCTGCGCACGGCGGCGACTGAGAGGCGAACCCGTCCCTCTTGGCAGGAGGTTCGTCCCATGCAGCACCCGCACCCGCACCCCCGTACCCGGCACCGGCAGCGTGGCCGCCGTGCCGTCCTGGCCGCCGTGGTCGCCGCGGCGTCACTGATCGGCGCCGGACTGACCGCTCTCACCCCGGGCAGCGCGGAGGCCGCCACCGCCCGGCAGGTCGAGAAGCTGGACCGCGGCCTGGTCAGCGTCCACACCGACAGCGGAAATCTGATCAGCTGGCGCTGGCTCGGCACCGACCCGGACAACGTCTCCTTCAACGTCTACCGGGCCGGTATGAAGGTCAACTCCAGCCCGATCACAGGCTCCACCAATTATTTCCACTCCGGCGCCCCCGCCTCCGCCGACTACACGGTCCGCGCCATCGTCAACGGCGCCGAGCAGGCCGACTCCGAACACGCCCTCCAACTCCGCACCGGCTACAAGGACGTACCCATCACCCCGCCCGCCGGCGGAACCACACCGGACGGCGTCGCCTACACCTACGAGGCCAACGACGCCTCCGTCGGCGACCTCGACGGCGACGGGCAACTGGACCTGGTCCTGAAGTGGCAGCCGACCAACGCCAAGGACAACTCGCAGTCCGGATACACCGGCGACACGGTCCTCGACGGCATCAAGCTCGACGGCACCCGCCTGTGGCGCATCGACCTGGGCCGCAACATCCGCTCCGGCGCCCACTACACGCAGTTCCAGGTGTACGACTACGACGGCGACGGCAAGGCAGAGGTCGCCATGAAGACCGCCGACGGCACGGTCGACGGAACCGGCACGGTCATCGGCAGCGCGTCCGCCGACTACCGCAACTCCAGCGGATACGTCCTGTCCGGCCCGGAGTACCTCACCATGTTCAACGGGCAGACCGGCAAGGCGATGCAGACCGTCGACTACGCCCCCGCACGCGGCACGGTCTCCTCCTGGGGCGACTCCTACGGCAACCGCGTCGACCGATTCCTGGCGGGCACCGCCTACCTGGACGGCTCCCGCCCCTCACTGATCATGGCCCGCGGCTACTACACCCGGACCGTGATCGCGGCCTGGGACTGGCGGGGCGGTACCTTCACCCGTCGCTGGACCTTCGACACCAACTCCTCCACCAACAGCGGCAAGGGCTACGACGGACAGGGCGACCACCAGCTGTCGGTCGCGGACGTCGACGGCGACGGCAAGGACGAGATCGTGTACGGGTCGATGGCCGTCGACGACAACGGCAACGGTCTGTGGACGACGAAGAACGGCCACGGCGACGCCATGCACGTCGGTGACCTCGATCCGTCCCGGCCCGGCCTGGAGGAGTTCAAGGTCGACGAGGACTCCTCGAAGCCGGCGTCCTGGATGGCGGACGCGAAGACCGGGCAGATCCTGTGGTCGACGGCGGCCAACGGCGACAACGGCAGGGGCGTCTCGGGAGACGTCTGGGCGGGCAGCCCCGGCGCCGAGTCCTGGTCGTCCCACGCCGACGGGGTGCGCAACCCGCAGGGCACCGTGGTGGTGAGCCGGAAGCCCGGCAGTATCAACTTCCTGAGCTGGTGGGACGGCGACACCGTCCGCGAACTCCTCGACGACACCCACATCGACAAATACGGCACGTCGTCCGACACCCGGCTGCTGACCGGATCCGGCGTCCACTCCAACAACAGCACCAAGGCGACCCCGTCTCTGTCCGGGGACATCCTCGGCGACTGGCGCGAGGAGGTCGTCTGGCCCACCACCGATAACAAGGCGCTGCGCATCTACTCCACGCCGTACGAGACCGGCACGCGCATCACGACGCTGCTGCACGACACCCAGTACCGCACGGCACTCGCATGGCAGAACACCGCATACAATCAACCGCCCCATCCGAGCTTCTTCATCGGCGACGGAATGGCGACAGCACCGAGGCCTGCGGTGTACACCCCTTGAGCCGGTGAACGACAGCTACACCGATCTTGGGCACGGTCGTCGTCGCGACCGCGGCAGCCGCCATCCGCGCCGTGGTCGCGGCCGCGATGACCGCTGGTGTCACGGGAGGCGACAAGGCGGCCGAGCCGAGACCCAACAGCGAAGAAGTAAACGATTTCGACGCGGGCCTGAACGGCGGACCGGACAGATCGAAGTCACCCCCGGCTTCGACTCCGAGGCCGCGATCTTCACCGGCTCCGTCGAGTAGCGGGCAGGGCGCGTGCCCGCCGAGGCACGCGCCCCCGGCCGTCAGGTGACCGTGCAGCTCTGATCGCCCAGCTTGAACGACGTCGGTTTTGAATTGGCGCCCGACCAGCTGCCGGTGAAGCCGAAGCCCACCGAGGAACCGGCCGCCACCGTGCCGTTCCAGCTCACGTTCTTCGCGGTCACCGCCGCGCCCGACTGCGTGTAGTCGGCGTTCCACAGCTGCGTGACCTTCTGCCCGTCGGCGAAGGACCAGCCGAGCGACCAGCCGCTCCAAGCGGTCGAACCGGTGTTGGTCAGCTGTACATCGGCCTGGAAGCCGCCCGACCACTGATTCGTGATCTTGTACGTCACCGCACAGGCACCGGTCGGCGTCGGATCCGTGCCGCCGCCTCCGCCGCCGCCTCCGCTCGTGTCGGAGGTGTCCCCGTAGACGACCCCACGCCCGTTCGTCGACACGTACACCCGCCCGTACACCCGCGGATCGCCGGTGATCGCCGCACCCGTCCAACCCCACTGATGGGCATCGTCGTTGAGCCGGGTCCAGCTCGCCCCCTTGTCGGTCGACCGGAAGATGCCCCGCACCCCGCCGATCTTCGCGCTGGTGTACAGCGTCTGGTACGAGGCCCCCGTCGCCGCCTTGCCGAAGCCGATCGTGTCGGCCTGCTCGACGTTCGACAGCTTGGTGAAGCTCGCACCGCCGTCCGTGGAATGCCACAGCCCGTACGCACCGTCGCTCGCGCCGCCCGCCAGCCACACATCGCCCTTGATACCGGGCAACGCCTTGAACCGTACGCTGTCACCACTGGGCAGCCCGGCCACCGAGGAAGCGGCGAAGGTCGCACCACCGTCCGAACTCACGTAGAACTTCCCCGACTTGAAGGCGTAGAACGTCTTCGGATCCACCCGGTCGGACTCGACGACCGCCCCGGACGGAATTCCGCTCGACGCCGACCAGGAAGAACCGAAGCCCGTCGTGTACTGCACGCCCGTGCCCGCCGGGCTCCACACGAACCGGCTGCCGTCGGCGCTCGCCGCCACCGTGCCGCCGCCGCTGACACCCGAAGGATCCGTGCCCGCGAACCAGTTGGCACCATTGTCGGTCGAGAACGCAACGTGCGGACCGGAGTCCAGATTGCCGACGCGCACCACCGTGTTCGGGTTGGTCTCCGCGAAGTCCAGGCTGGTGGTCGTGGTGAAGGTGGGCGAGGTGTACATCATCGACGGCACCTTCGTCAGATCCGAGTGCCGGAAGCCGCCGATGTCGCCCAGGGCACTGAAGAGCTGGGCGCCACCGGACGGGGGAGAGGCGAGGTCGTTGACGGCCGTCTCCTCCAGGCCCTGCACCATAGGCTTGACGGTGAACTGCCCGCCGCTGTCCCAGTTCGTCAGGTTCTCGGTCCCGTACAGCGTTGCACCCGTTCCGTACATCATCCGTGCGGAGTTGAAGGGATCGATCTCCAGCGACTCCGTCATCCAGCCCAGCTTGGGGGTCTGTTCGGGTGGCGACGGGTTCGCGCCGAAGGTCAGCCACGGGGACGACGACACGTCGCTGGTGTAGCGGTTCGAGCGGTTGGGGTACGACGTGTAGTCCCAGGCCTTCGTCCAGGTGCCGCCGCTGTCCGTGGAGCGGAAGATCTGGGTGTCCGGCCACCAGGAACTGTATGCGGTCGCCATCACCGTGCCCGGATGCTGCCGGTCGACCGTCAGCCCGCTGAAGCCGTAGTAGGTGTCGGCCTCGGCGACCGGGCTGATGTCGGTCCAGGTGCCGGTCGCCGTCGCATACCGCCACAGCCGGCCCTTGCCGCCGTCGTATGGACCGCCCTTGTCGCTGTATGCGATATACAGGTAGCCGTTCTTTGTATCCAGTACACCCTTGTGCGCCAGATATCCGGTCGGCTGCCCCGCCAGCCGCGACCACGTCGCCCCGGCGTCCGTCGACCGGTACACCGCGTTGTCCTTGTCCGCCACGCCGACGTAGATCGTCTTCGTCGCACTCCCCGACGTACCCGTGGACTCGTCGAAGGTGACCCAGACGATCCCCTGGTTGTCACTGGCGTAGCCGGTCGTGTCGTTCGGATCCTGCTGGTAGTTGCCGGGGTTGGGGAAAGCCGTCACCTGCGACCAGGTCACCCCGGAGTCCGTCGACCGCCACAGCCCCTTGCCGCTGGGCGCGCCCAGGTACAGGACACTGTCCTTGTTGGGGTCGATCGCCAGCCGCTCGCCCATGCCCCGGCCGGGCATGTTGCCGCCCAGCTTGAACGGCAGGTCGGTCTTCTGCCAGCTTGCGCCACGGTCGGTGGAGCGCAGCACCGCGCCGTTGCCGGGATCCCAGCTGTTGGTGTACGTACCCACGGCCGCGTACACCTTGTTCGGGTCCACCGTGTCCGAGGCGAGGCTGACGACGCCCGTGTGGCCCCAGTCGTTCCAGCCGACCGAGTCCAGCAGCGGGGTCCACGTCTTCGTCGACTCCTGCCAGCGGTAGGCGCCGCCGATGTCGGTGCGGGCGTAGACAAGGTTCTTCTCGGAGCGGTTGAACACGATGCCCGGGACGAAGCCGCCGCCGTCGATCCGGGCGTTCTTCCAGGTGTAGGTGTCCGCCGCGAGCGTCACCTTCGGTGTGCCCGCGGCCAGGGCCGGCGGACTGCCCGCCAGCAGGCCGGCGGCCAGTGCCAGAACGGCCGTGAGGATACGGGTTCTTCGCACGGTGGGGGTCCTTCCTTCGGGGAGGAGGGCATGACGACCGGGCGGCCCCCCGTGCGGGTGGGGACCGCCCGGTCCGGCGTACACGGAGCGGTAGCGGGGACTTATTCGAGGAGCTCCGCGTACGAACCCATGGCCATGGCGATGTCCGCCTGGGCCCAGAAACGGTGGTACGTGAAGACGGGCGCGGCACCGCCCGCCAGGTAGCTCGAGATCTTCGACCAGGCCGGGTCGTTCTTGTAGAAGGACCTCAGCGAGATGAAGGTCGAGGACGAGCTGATCGCGTCACCGTTCGGCATCTTGCCGCTGAAGCCGCTCGGCACGTACACGCTGTCGTCGAAGCGGTTGTAGTCGGTGCGGGTCTCCGGCACGGCGATGCCCAGGCTGTCCTGGTAGTTGCTCCACATGCCGTCCAGCAGCGCCTTGGCCGTCGACTTCGCCGTCGTGTCACCGGACTTGGCGGCGTAGTACGTCAGTGTCTTGGCGTAGGCGGCCGCCACGCCGACGTCGTTGGTGTAGTCGGCGACGGTGACGTGCAGCCCGCTGTTGGAGCCGGGGGAGGAGGCGTTCCAGGTGTCGGGCTGGCCCGACCACTGGAGCGTCGACGGGATCAGATAGGTGCCGTCCGGGTTGACCGTGGTCTTGGACAGCGCCCACTTGACCCACTTGTCGAGGATCGCCTTGGCGGTGGTGTTCCCCGTCTGCTGGTAGTACTCGGCGACCCGCTCCATCGACCACGCCTGGAAGCCGAACCACTGGTTGGACGGTGGGTCGTGGTAGACGGGCTCCCAGTCGTAGTACATGCCGTAGAAGGTCGACGTTCCCGAGGGCGGGGTCGCGTACCGCCCCTGCCAGCTGTTGGTCGCGCCGCCCGCGATGGCGCCCTCGGAGGACTGCAGCCACTGGTAGAACTCCAGTTGCCGCTGCAGCGACTTGTTCCAGTCCGTCGCACCCGTCGCCGACTTCGGCTTCAGGTCGGCGTAGGAGCTGAGTGCGTACGCCGCAAGGGGGTTCTGGTAGCCGCCGTGGACATGGCTGGAGCCGATGCGCCAGGCCCAGCCCGCGCTGGTGTCCGTCGCGCCGCCCCACGCGTAGTACCAGGACAGCAGGTAGTCCGAGGCGTCCTTGCCGGTGCCTGCCGGGCAGGAGGAGGCTCCTACACAGTTGCCGATTTTCTTGAAGTACTTGTCGTACATCGCATACCGCAGGTAGTCGCCCATCTTCGCCGCCTTGGCGACGGTGGCCGACACATCGCTGCCCTTGCCCTGCGCCTTCGCCCAGACGTCCGCCCAGTACGCGGCCTGCACCGCGCGAGCGTCGGCGTCCGGGGCATCCGTGTACTTCCACTGCTTGGCGTAGGAGGAGTCGCCCGTGAACAGGTCCAGATACCCGTTGGTGCCGCCGTACTTGAAGGCGTCACAGGTCGGCTGCGGCACCGTCTCCCAGACCGACTCCTGCGGGCCGCGCTGGAAGGTGTTGATGTACGACGGTCCGGTGGCCGTCGGGCCGGCCTCGCACTTTCCGGGCTCGTTGCCGTAGCCGTAGACGTTGTCGACGTCCTGCAGCCAGTGCATACCGTAGACGTCGTCCGTACCGTATGCGGTCTTCAGTTCACCGGCGATCGGATCCGATCCGACAGACACCGACGTGTCCAGCTTCGCCGGATACTCGTTCGGCGTGTCCAGTTCGGGCGCGTACGTCGCCGGCTTCGACGCGTTGTAGAAGGAGTTGGTCGGCTGGTCGGCGTGGGTCGGGATCATGTACTTGTCCATCAGGTCCCAGGCGCCGTTGAACTTCGACCAGTCACCGGTGACCTTGCCGTACATCGCCTGCAGCCAGAGAAGGTAGCTGTAGGCCTCCGACGTGGTCTCGTGCCCCTGGTCCGGGGCCTCGACGATCAGCGTTTCGACCGAGTGGTAGGGAATGCCCTCGGGGGAGAAGTAGCCGTTCGCCGGGTTGGTGATCTTCCCGTACAGATCCAGGAAGCGGGCGTCGTACGCCTTCGACGCCGCCAGCTCCGTCACCGTCACCGTCGCCTTGGTGTGGCCGGTCGCCGAGGCGGTGAAGGTGGCCGCGCCCGTCCCTGAGGAGTCGGCGGTGACGGTCACCGTCTGCGCGGTGTTCCAGTTGGACGGAGTGAAGGTCAGGGACGATCCGCCCGTCACGCTGAGACCCGTGTTGCCGTCCGTACGGGCCACGCTCACCGTGACGTTGGCGCTCGGCTGCGTCGACAGCTTCACCGCGAACGTCCCCGACTTGCCCTGCTGGACGCCCAGTTGCGTGGGCGAGGCCACCACGGCGGGCCCGGAGGCGACGGTGATGCCGACCGGCGTGGACTCGGCGGAGGCACCCAGACTGTCGTATGCCTTCGCCACCAGAGAATGACTGCCCACGGTCAAACTCGAGGCCGAGAGCGAGTACGGCGCGCTGGTGTCCGTGCCCAGCAGCGTGGTGTCGTCGTAGAACTCCACCTTGCTGATCGTCGCGTTGTCCGCGGCCGCCGCGGTCGCCGCAAGCGGCACCGCGTCACCCTGTGTGTAGACCGCGCCCGCGGCGGGGCTGGTCAGCACGGTGATGGGCGGCTGGTGCGCGCCGGCGCAGGTGGTGCCGTTGACCGCGAAAGCGGTCGGAGCGGTGTTGGTGCCGCTGTAGGTGAACTGCGCGCCGGTGCTGACGGCGGTGCCTGCCGCGATCGTCGCGTTGTACGTCGCGTTCTTCACGGTGACCGACTGGCCGGACTGGGACCAAGTGCCGTTCCAGCCGTTGACGAGCTTCTGATTGCCCGCGTAACCGTACGTCAGCGTCCAGCCGTTGATGGCGTCCGTGCCGCGGTTGGTGAGGGTGAGGTCGGCGGTGAAGCCGGAGCCCCAGTCATTGGTCTTGTAGTCGACGCTGCACTGAAGTGCCGCCGCGTGCGCGGGTGCCGTTCCCGCGGCGAGCATCGACAGGGGAAGGGCGAGCGCCGCGACGACGGCCGTCCACAACCGTCGCGCGACTCTGCGCCTCCGTCCGGGATGCATGTGCTGGTTCCTCCTTGCGGCTCGGGAGAAGTCAAGGCTTGAACCAGTGGGAGCGCTCCCATAGTGATGACGGGGGTGTGAACGGTCAAGGTGCTTGAAGAGTCGAAAAGATTCGACGGATCCGGTTGAGGAAAAGTCAAGCGGCTCCTCTGTCCTTCGCCGGTACTTGGCGCTACCTTCCTTCGCACCAGTGGGAGCGATTCCGTTCAGTCGACGCGTCTGTCACGACGCGCCCGAGCTGCAAGGACTCGCTCATGCGACACCCCCCGCGTTCAGTACTTTTAGCCGTCGCCGGTGCGGTCACGCTCCTCGCGAGCGTGACCGTCCCGGTGGTCACGGCACAGGGAGCCACACCCGCGTGCTCGGTGGAGTACTCCGTCACCAGCCAGTGGGACACCGGCTTCCAGGGCACCGTTAAGATCACCAACAACAAGGCCACGCTGAGCAGTTGGAGCCTCACCTTCGACTTCGCGAACGGCCAGAAGGTCACGCAGGGCTGGAACGCCACATGGTCCCAGTCCGGCACCACCGTGACCGCGGCCAACGAGAGCTGGAACGGCTCACTCGGCACCGGCGCCAGCGTCAGCGCCGGGTTCCTCGGCTCCCGGTCGGGCGGCAACGCAGTACCGACGACGTTCAAACTCAACGGGACGACCTGCAACGTCGACACGGACCCGCCCCCCACCGACCCGCCCCCGACGACGGGCAAGGCACCCGCCCTGCACGTCTCCGGCAACAAGCTCGTCGACGCCGACGGAAAGGCACGCCGATTGCTCGGCGTGAACCGATCCGGTGGCGAGTTCATGTGCGTCCAGGGCCGCGGCATCTGGGACGGCCCCGTCGACGACGCGGCGATCAAGGCGATCGCCGACTGGAAGGCCAACGCGGTCCGCATCCCGCTCAACGAGGAGTGCTGGCTGGGCCTTTCCAACATCAAGCCGGAGTACGCGGGCGCAAACTACATCAACGCGGTCAAGGACCTGGTGGCACGCGTCGAGGCGCACGGCATGACCCCCATCGTCGAACTGCACTGGACCTACGGCCAGTACACCGGCAACTCGGCCGGCTGCTCCGACGTGCACGCCACCTGCCAGAAGCCGATGCCCGACATGCAGTACACCCCGTCGTTCTGGTCCTCCGTGGCCGGCACCTTCAAGGATGACCCGGCGGTGGCGTTCGACCTGTTCAACGAGCCGTACCCGGACCGGGCGACATCCACCACCACCCAGGCGTGGCAGTGCTGGAAGGACGGCGGCACCTGCCCCGGTATTTCGTACGAGGTCGCCGGTATGCAGGACCTCGTCGATTCCATACGATCCGCCGGTGCCAAGAACGTCATCCTGGCCGGCGGGCTCGCCTACTCCAACGACCTCAGCCAGTGGCTGACGTACAAGCCCACCGATCCCACCGGCAATCTCGCCGCCGCCTACCACGTCTACAACTTCAACACCTGTGCCAGTGAGAGCTGCTGGAACTCGACCCTGGCCCCGGTGGCATCCCAAGTGCCGCTGGTGGCGGGAGAGATCGGCGAGAACACCTGCTCGCACGGCTTCGTCGACCAGGTCATGAAGTGGTTCGACGACCGGAACCTGTCCTACCTGGGCTGGACCTGGAACGCCTGGGACTGCTCCTCCGGCCCGTCCCTGATCTCCAGCTACGACGGCACGCCCACCGCCTACGGCATCGGCCTGCGCGACCACCTGCGCGCCGTCAACCCGTAAGCCCGCACCGCAAGCCCACAGAAGGAACCACACCCGCAACTCCCGCAACGGAGAAGGAACCCGCACTCATGAGTCGTACCAGATCAGCGATGCTCGCCGCCCTGGCGCTGCTCGCCGGAGCCTCCGGGACGGCGTACGCGTCCGTCCCGTCCACGGATGCCGGCATCTCCGCCATCCCCTGCACCGTCGACTACAAAGTGCAGAACCAGTGGGACACCGGCTTCACCGCCGCCGTGACGGTATCCAACAACGGCGCAGCGAAGTCCGCTTGGTCCGTCAAGTGGTCCTACGCCGGCAACCAGAAGGTCACCAGCGGCTGGAACTCCAAGATCACCCAGAGCGGAACCGCTGTCACCGCGAACAACGAGACGTACAACGGCACCCTGGCGAGTGGCGGTTCGGTCAGCTTCGGCTTCAACGCCTCCTACAGCGGCACCAACGCGACCCCGGCCAGCTTCACCCTCGACGGCGTCACCTGCAACGTCGACGACGGCGGCAGCGGGGGAGGCGGAGGCGGGGGCGGCGGTGGCGGCACCGGCAGCCGTGTCGACAACCCTTACGCGGGCGCCAAGGTGTACGTGAACCCCGAATGGTCGGCCAAGGCCGCCGCCGAACCGGGCGGCAGCCGCGTTTCCAACCAGCCCACCGGCGTCTGGCTGGACCGTATCGCCGCGATCAACGGCACTGGCGGCAACATGGGCCTGCGCGCCCATCTCGACGCGGCCCTGGCCCAGAAGGGCAGCAACGAAGAGGTCGTCCAGCTCGTCATCTACGACCTGCCCGGCCGCGACTGCGCCGCCCTCGCCTCCAACGGAGAACTCGGCGCCACCGAGATCGACAAGTACAAGACGCAGTTCATCGACCCGATCGCCGCGATCCTCGCCGACTCCAAGTACGCCTCGCTCAGGATCGTCACCACCATCGAGATCGACTCGCTGCCCAACCTCGTCACCAACACCGGCAGCCGCGCCACCGCCACGCCCGCGTGCGACACCATGCTCGCCAACGGCAACTACGTGAAGGGCGTCGGCTACGCGCTGCACAAGCTCGGCGCCATCCCCAACGTCTACAACTACCTCGACGCCGGCCACCACGGCTGGATCGGCTGGGACGACAACTTCGGTCCTGCCGCGACCCTGTTCAAGCAGGCCGCCACCAGTGAGGGGGCGACTGTGGACGATGTACAGGGCTTCATCACCAACACGGCCAACTACAGCGCCCTGAAGGAGAACAACTTCACCATCAACGACTCGGTGAACGGCACCTCCGTACGCCAGTCCAAGTGGGTCGACTGGAACCGGTACGTCGACGAGCTGTCCTTCGCCCAGGCCTTCCGCAGCCAGCTGGTCTCCGTCGGCTTCAACTCCGGCATCGGCATGCTCATCGACACCTCCCGCAACGGCTGGGGCGGCACCGCCCGCCCGACCGGCCCCGGCCCGCAGACCAGTGTCGACACCTATGTCAACGGCGGCCGCTACGACCGCCGTATCCACGTCGGCAACTGGTGCAACCAGTCCGGCGCCGGCCTCGGCGAACGCCCCCAGGCCAACCCGGCCACCGGGATCGACGCCTATGTGTGGATGAAGCCCCCGGGCGAGTCCGACGGCTCCAGCAGCGCCATCGCCAACGACGAGGGCAAGGGATTCGACCGCATGTGCGACCCGACGTACACGGGCAACGCCCGCAACGGCAACAGCATGTCGGGCGCCCTGCCCAACGCACCGCTGTCCGGGCACTGGTTCTCCGCCCAGTTCCAGCAGCTGATGCAGAACGCCTACCCGCCGCTGTAATGACGCGGTGACCCCCGGGTGATCCGCCGGGTTCAGCCCTTCTGGGCCAGACCCCGGCGGATCGCGAACTCCACGGCCGAATAGTTCCCGTCCGCCCGCTCCAGCTCGTACGGCACCGCCGGGTCCAGCGACGGCTGGGCCAGGAAGCGGGGCTCCGTACCGTGGTTGGGCTGGGCGGCGTGGACGAGGAACGGATGGCAGAGATAGACGTCGCCGGGGCGGCCGGTGGCGTGGGCGAGGGGGCGGTGGGCGGAGGCCGCGACCAGACGCGGGGCGATCTCCAGTGTCGACACCCCCTCTTCGCCGTAGGGCTCCAGCAGCCGGGGCACATCGAGGTGCGAGCCGACCCGGATGCGGGTCGGCGCGTTGTCCTCGGTCACGTCGGAGAACAGGAACAGCATCAGCAGTGCCCGGTCCCGGGACCGCAGGTTGGCGTAGGGCCAGGTCTCGCCCTCCGGGACGTAGCCCCCGTCGATGTGCCAGCCCGCGTCGTCCGGCTCGTCGTCGTGCGGGAAGCGCAACGGGAAGGCCCCCAGATGGTAGCGGGGCTCCCAGCGGCCTTCACCGACGAGCAGGTCGAAGGCCTCATGCAGCGCCGGCGAGTTGGCCGCGGCCGCGAACGGGCCCTGCGCCATGGCGAGCACCCAGTGCACCGGGTTCTTCCAGGTGCCGGGATCCTCCGGGTCGTACCCCGTCTCCTTCCACAGCAGCCGTGCGCCGTCCTCGGCGACACGTGCCGGGAAGGCGCCCTCGATCTTCACGAATCCGTCTTCGAGGAAGCGTTTCACCAGTTCGTCGTCCACCGCTCGATGGTCGGTGATCCCCGGTTCCCGTCGCATCCCGTTTTTGCCGCCGTGGCAACACCGCTGGCCAGGCCGTGGTGCGTCGGCGCAGTCTGGCGGCATCCGGAAGAGAGGCTGACCACCATGGCACACCACCACGAGCACGGCCACCAGCATGGCCAGGGGCACGACAGCGGGCACACACACATCGACTGGGCCGAGATGGGCCCGCAGCTGGAGAACCAGGCGGAACTGTTCACCCCCGTCTACGAACGGGCCATGGCCTGGCTGGCGCGGGAAGTGACCGAACCCGGTCTGATCGTCGACGCGGGCAGCGGTCCCGGTGTTGTATCGTGCCTGTTCGCCGAGGGGTTCCCGGGCGCGAGGGTCATGGCCGTGGATGCCGCCGAGCCTCTTCTGGAACGAGCCCGCGCCCGGGCGGCCCGGCAGGGAGTCGCCGACCGCTTCGACATCCTGGTCGGGGAACTCCCCGGCGTCCTGGACGAGTTGGACTACCCAGCCGACCTGCTGTGGGCCGGCCGCAGTCTGCATCACCTGGGCGACCAGCGGGCCGCCCTCACCGCCTTCGCGGACCGGCTGGCCCCCGGCGGCACCCTGGCCCTGCTCGAGGGCGGCCTGCCCTCCCGCTTCTTGCCCCGGGACATCGGCATCGGCCGGCCGGGACTGCAGGCGCGCCTCGACGTGGTGCAGGAGGAGTGGTTCGCGCGTATGCGGGCCGACCTGCCCGGCTCCGTCGCCGAGACCGAGGACTGGCCGGCCCTGCTGACCGCGGCGGGCCTCAAGCACACCCGCACCCGCAGCTTCCTGCTCGACCTGCCCGCACCAGCGTCCGACCGGGCCCGCGCCTACGTCGCCGAGTCCCTTGCCCGACTCCGCGACGCGGTCACCGACGGCCTCGACGCCGAGGACCGCGCCACACTGGACCGCTTGCTCGACCCGGCCGACCCGGCGAGCGTGCACCGGCGGCCGGATGTGTTCCTGCTGGGGGCGTACACGGTGCACACGGCTGTACGGCCCGTCTAGTCGATTGCATACACCGATCGCATACAGCGATTGCATACGGCGTCCGGCGGACATCGCCGTGGAGGCGATCTGTGGTCACCCGCGCTTCCGCGATACCCAACCCCCGTACCAGCAACGGAAATTGACTTCGAGCGCTCTCCAAGTGATGAACTCACCCGCGTCCGTCCGAAACGCAGGGGGTAACGATGAAAGATTCTCCGGTCGCGCTCATCACCGGCGGCGGCAGCGGTATCGGCGCCGCCGTCGCCCGGCAGTTGCTGGGGGCCGGGCACCGGGTCGCCGTCACCGGGCGCGGCGAGAAGAGGTTGCGGGAGTTCACCGAGAGCCTGGGCAATCCGGACGGTCTGCTGACGTTCACCGGCAACGCGGGCGTGTACGAAGACATACGGTCGGCGGTCGACCGTACACTGAAAACGTATGGCCGACTGGATGCGGTCGTCGCCAACGCCGGTCACGCCACCCACGACTCCGTAGCCGACGGCGACCCCGCCGGCTGGACGGAGATGGTGCTCACCAACGTCCTCGGCCCCGCCCTCCTCATCCGCGCCTCCATCGACGCCCTGAAGGAGACCCGCGGCCGGATCGTCCTCGTCGGCAGCGTCGCCGGATTCGTGAACACGCCCGGCAACCTCTACGGCGCGACCAAGTGGGCGGTGACCGGTCTCGCCGAGAACACCCGCCGCCAGGTCACGGAGTTCGGCGTCGGCGTGACGCTGATCGCCCCGGGCCGGGTGGAGACACCCTTCTGGGACGGCAACGGCGGCCTTCCGCCGGGCCACCTGCTCACCGCCGACCAGATCGCCGACTCCGTGGTCTGGGCGATCCGGCAGCCCGCCGGCGTCGACGTGAACACCGTGGTCGTACGGCCGATCGGGCAGCCCAACTGACGTGCAGGCGGGCCCGGTTCCGAGCCCAGGTCGCGGCACCGGGCCCGCCTCCCCTCCCCCGGGGTCAGTTGTTGGCGAGGAACTGTTTCGCCAGCTGGTCCCCGAGAGACACCGCCGAGCTGTGGCTCTCTATGGGGGAGACCTTCGAATTCTTGAACAGGATGTACGTCACACCGGAGTCGGTGCCGCCGGTCTCCGGGTCCGGGTCGATACCGAGGGCCTTGGCGGTGGCGTACGAGGCCTCGCCGATGATCTTCGTGGGGCCGGTGTCACCGACGACCGCGTACTCGACCTTGTTGTTGTAGATGACAGCGACCACGCCGCCGCCCTTGATGCCGGCGCCGGAGTAGTTCCAGATGCTGCTGGAACTGGGGACGACGACATACGGCAACGACTCGGCCTTGAGCGGCTTGCCGTCGGACTGGTGGAAGGCGGTGTCGTTCTGGTACCAGGGGTCGCGGTCCTCGTTGCAGTTGGTGGTGCGCTGGCCGTCGCAGTCGATGTCCATGTCGGCCTTCCAGAACACCGCGCCGTTCTTGCCGCACACGGGGATCGTGGCCGACGTCTCATCGTCGGTCTTGTACTTGCCGTTGGAGATCTGCGAACAGGACCTCACCTTGGCGAGCAGGTCGGCCGCGCTGACCGAGCCCTCCTGGGCGGAGGTCGGGGCGGTGGGATTGCCGGAGGCGCTCGCGGGGAGCACTCCTGCGGCGAGCAGAGCGGCCCCGGAGGCCGCGGCGAGGGTCAGTGTTCGAAGGCGCACTGTGGGGGACCCTTCTGTTAGGAAAGTTTCCTTACTCGGGTGCCGTACAAGGTGGACCCGCCTGCATGTCCCCGTCAACCCCTGGGTGTGAAGTCGGACGCTGTGCCCTGATTGGCGGCCGTTCGGACCGGGGGGAAGACTTGGCAGTGTCCGGAACTCCCGACGCGTGTACGACATCCCGGAGGCGACGAGCCATGTTCGTACGCAGCATCTACGCGACCGGCGATCCCGCGAAGATCGACACGGCGATCAGGGCGCTGAACTCGGAGGGCCGGGACCTGCTGGAAGAGCGCCCGGGATACCGCGGGGCGGGTGTCTTCGTGGACCGGGTGCTGGGCAAACTGCTGGCTGTGAGCTGGTGGGAGTCCGAGGAGGCCCGGCGCAACAGCGACGAGGTGATGCGTGAGCGGCGCGGTGCGCTGCTGGGGCCGTTCGCCGGCACGCTCGCTGTCGACAATGCCGAGGTGGCGGTTCTGCACGAGATCAGGCAGCCGCGAGTGGGTGGCGGACTGCGCATCACCAGGCTGGAGTTCGAGCCCGTCGACGCCGACCTGCTGGCCGACACGTTCCGGGCGTCGGTCGTGCCCCGGCTGGAGGCCATGGCGGGGCTGGCCAGGGCCGCCCTGTTCATCGACCGGGACCGCGGGCGAGGCCTGGTCTGGGCCCTGTTCACCGACCGCGAGTCCCTCGCCGCCTCCCGCGCGCTCCAGGCCGCGGCCTGGCACGAAGGAGCGGCCAAGGCACACGTGACCGTGACCGGACTGGAGGAGCTCGAGGTCATCCACGCGGACGCGCAGGACTACTGAGGCTCCGCCACCGGGCTGGCACACGTCCGCCCCGCGGCATGGCGGGGCGGACGTTGTGCGGGGCGGGTGTCAGCCCATGTCGAAGGTGGCCGGGTCCGGGCCCAGGCGCCGGTCCTCGTTCAGCGCGCTGATCGCCGCGAGGTCCTCGGTGTCCAGGCTGAAGTCGAACACGTCGATGTTCTCCCTGATCCGGGACGGCGTCACGGACTTGGGGATCACGATGTTGCCGAGCTGGAGATGCCAGCGCAGCACGATCTGGGCCGGGGTGCGGTTGTGCTTCTGGGCGATGGCCACGACCGCCGGGACCTCCAGCAGGCCCTTGCCCGAGCCCAGCGGCGACCAGGCCTCGACGGCGATGCCGTGCTCGGCGTGGTACTCACGGGCCGCGTGCTGCTGCAGGTGCGGGTGGAGCTCGATCTGGTTGACGGCCGGCACGACCGAGGTCTCGGCGAGCAGGTGCTCGAGGTGCTCCGGCAGGAAGTTGGAGACGCCGATGGCGCGGACCCGCCCGTCGGACAGCAGCTTCTCGAACGCCTTGTACGTGTCCACGTACGTGCCGCGGGCCGGCAGCGGCCAGTGGATCAGGTACAGGTCGATGTACTCCAGGCCGAGCTTGGCCAGGGAGGTGTCGAACGCGCGGAGGGTGGAGTCGTACCCCTGGTCGCTGTTCCAGAGCTTGGTGGTGACGAAGACGTCCTCGCGGGGGAGGCCGGCGGCGGCGATGGCCTTGCCGGTGCCTTCTTCGTTGCCGTAGATCGCCGCTGTGTCGATGCTGCGGTACCCGGCCTCGAGCGCCGTGGCGACGGCCTGCTCGGCCTCGTCGTCGGGCACCTGCCAGACGCCGAAGCCCAGCTGAGGCATCTCGACGCCGTTGTTGAGGATGATCGGGGGGACCTTGCTGCTCACGAGCTCTTGATCCTTCGGTTGTCGGCAAGTGGTACTCCCATCGTCAACGATCACGGGCCGCGATGCATTCCTCACCGCCGAATCCGCCGGAACTGACTGACGAGTCACCGCGGCGGGCGGAGAATGGCCGGAAATGCATCCGACCTCATCGGTCCGGACCATTGACCGCGCTCTGTCATCCCGGGAATCTGGATCGCGCCACCGAACGCGTTGATGAACTTGGTGCATCCATGTGAACGCCTGCTCCGTACATGGGCTCATCTGCGCTTGAACAACCCTCACCCTGGACCCCCGCCCGGGAAAGCAGGTACGCAGCCATGAACGAAACCCTGCCGGACCTTTGCCAGGCGGAACCGCCGGTTCTGCATACATCGGATGAAAAGGTCTGGCAAAGCCCTGGTTACCACATCGTGGAGACCGCTCTCGAAGTGACCGCCTACGCGCTCGGCGACCGCCGGATCACCGCGCGACCCACACCGTGACCACGACACCCGTACGCGCCGACGGGACAGGGTTTTACTCACCGTCACCCCCGACGGCCCCGCCCTGCCCTGCCAGGCGGCCGCCGCACTGCGCGGCCTCGACCCGCCCAGTGTGAAGGACCACCGACTGGACTGGATCTGGCGGGAGTCGACGATCTTCAACGCCGTCCGGGGCGAGCCCTGGAGGCATGAGCCGCCCGCACCGACCCGGCCTGCCGGCACGCCCCCGACCACCACCTCGTACGCGACGTCGTTGCACGGGCCACGTGCTGACTCCGCTCACGCATACAGGGAGAACGCGCACCGGAAGGCCGCGTATACACAAATTGCATACAAGCAGGTCGCATACAGAAACGGCACACACCAAGAGGGAGGAACATGAGACGCCGACGCCTGCGAGCGGCGATCACCGCCGTCGCGGTCGCCACCGCCACCCTGGCCGCACTGCCCGTGACCGCCCCGACCCCGGCGGTGGCCTCAAGCCGCCCGGCCGCCGCACGCGACTGGTCCACAGCCGTTGTCGACTCCACCATGGCCCGCTACACGCCGAGCACCATCGGCGGCTGGTCGTACCCGGTCGGCCTGTACCTCTACGGCCAGTACCTCACCTACGTCAGGACTCACGAGGCCCGCTACCTCACCTACATCAAGGATTACGTCGACCGCTTCGTGAAGAGCGACGGCTCGATCAGCCAGTCGTTCAACAGCCTGGACAGCATGCAGGCCGGCCGCCTGCTGGTGATCCTGCACCACGAGACGGGCCAGGACCGCTACCGCAAGGCCGCCCGCAAGATCCGCGACCGCCTGAACACCTACCCGCGCACGAGCGACGGCGGTTTCTGGCACGCCGACAACTCCTCCCGTGCGCACCAGTTGTGGGCGGATGGCGTCTACATGGTGAACCCGTTCCTGGTCGAGTACGGCAAGGAGTTCGGGGACAGCGTGTATACGAACGACGAGGCCGCCAAGCAGCTCTACGTCTACGGCAGCCATCTGCAAGTGGGGAACGGGCTGCTCAGGCACGCCTACGACGAGTCGAAGAGCGCGAGCTGGGCGGACCCGCAGTCCGGGCTCGCTCCCGAGCACTGGTGCCGCGCGGTCGGCTGGTACTCGATGGCGATCGTCGCCGTGCTGGACGCGATCCCCGCGAAGCATCCGCGTCGCGCTCAACTCCTCGGAATCTTCCGCCGCCTGGCCGCAGGTCTGGAGAAGTACCAGGATCCGGCGACCGGACGCTGGTACCAGGTCATCGACAAGGGCGACCGCGGCGACGACTGGACCGAGACGTCGTGCTCCAGCATGTTCACCTACGCCCTCTCGCGCGGTGCCCAGCGTGGATACATCGATCCGCACTACGCGGCCGTGGCGCGCCGCGGATACGAGGGCGTGCTGGCGAAACTCGCGGCCGGAACGGACGGCCGGACCGAACTCGCCGACATCTCCGTCGGCACGAACGTGGGCGACTACGCGTACTACGTCGCCCGTACCAGGGCCGTGAACGACTTCCACGGCCTAGGGGCCTTTCTGATCATGAATGAGCAACTGCGAGGTGATTGATGTCATGAGCACATCCAGAAGGGCGCTGCTCGGCGCCGCCATCGGTGGCGTGGCCGGCGCAGCCGTCGGCCTCCCCGCCGCGGGCACCGCACACGCAGCCTCCTGGCAGCAGAAATGGGCACCGTCGGCGAGCCGCGACGGACTCGCCGCCTTCGAGACCGTCGAGGACGACCGCGCCGACTCGCACCCGGCGGGGCAGCCGCACATCTTCGCCACCGGCGACAACTGGCGCTTCAACATGCATACGGTCGACCGCGACACGTCGACCGACCGCCAGCGACAGGAAGTCACCGGCCTGCGGACCGGCAGCAGCAGCTACCTGAAGTGGACCGAGGGCCAGACCTGGCGGGTCACGTACTCGATGTACATCCCCAGTTCGCTCAAGGCCACGACGACCTTCACCCACATCATGCAGATGAAGCAGCCCGGCACCGGCACCTCGCCGATCGTCGTCCAGTCGCTGCGCCGCGTGAACGGTGTGCAGACCATCGAACTGAAACTGGCGATCGACGACATCCTCATCGGCCGCACGGACCTCGAGCCGCTGCACGACAAGTGGACGGACGTCGACTTCCAGATCAAGGTCGGCAACGGTTCGTCCGGCTCGGTCCGCTGGATCCTCAAGTCCGGTTCCTCGACGGTCATCGACAAGTCGAAGACCGGCGTCGACACCTTCCTCGCCGACCGCGTGCGCCCCAAGTGGGGCATCTACCGCTCCCTCGGCGACACCTCCGGATCCCTGCAGAACACCTATCTCCTGCTGACCGACCTCCGCGGCTACCAACTCGTCTGAGGAGCCGTCCCAATGCGATCCCCCACAGTTCACCGGAAGGGGGCGGCGGCGATCGTGTTCTTCGCGCTCGCCGTCGTCCTCGGCCTCACCCAACCGTCGGCCCTCGCGGCCCGCGGGACCGGCCCGCAGTCGGCCGCCGTGTTCAACGTGCGCGACTACGGCGCCAAGGGCGACGGATCCACCAACGACTCCCCGGCCATCGACAAGGCCATCACGGCCGCGAACTCGGCGGGCGGCGGCACCGTCCGCTTCCCCTCCGGCACCTACAAGTCCAAGAACACCATCCACATGAAGAGCAACGTGACGCTCCAGGTCGACAAGGGCGCCACGATCCAGGGTTCGAGCGCGGACACCTACGACAAGGCCGAGACCAACCCGTACGACGACTACCAGGACTACGGGCACAGCCACTTCCACGACGCGATGATCTACGGCGACAGGCTGAGCAACATCGGCTTCGTCGGCGACGGCGTCATCGACGGCCTCGGCAACCTCATCACCGGCAACCCGGGCACCGGTGAAGCAGACAAGATCATCTCACTCACCCGCTGCAACGGACTCAGGCTCGGCGACGGCCTCACCCTGCGCCGCGGCGGCCACTTCGCCGCCCTCATCAACGGCTGCGCCAACGTCACCTCCGACCGGCTGACCATCGACACCGCGAGCGACCGCGACGGCTGGAACATCATCTCCACCACCGACGTCACCGTCACCAACACGAACATCAAGGCCAACGACGACGCCCTGGTCTTCAAGAGCGACTACGCCCTCGGCGCCAAGCTCCCCAACGGCCATGTCCGGGTGAGTGATTCGTACCTGTCGGCGAAGTGCTGCAACGCCCTGATGTTCGGCTCCGAGACCTGCGGGGACTTCTCCGACTACCAGTTCGAGAAGATCCGTATCGAGGGAGCCGACAAGTCCGGGCTGGGCATGGTCTCCATGGACGGCGCGAAGATCTCCGACGTCCACTACCGCGACATCACCATGACCGACGTCCACTCGCCGATCATGGAGAAGATCGGCACCCGGAAGCGGTGCGGCAACAGTCCGGGCGTGGGATCCATCAGCGACGTCACCTACGAGAACATCACCGCGACCGGCGACAGCCCCTCCTTCAGCCCCACCCTGTGGGGGGAGAACGGCCACCGCATCAGCGGCATCACCTTCACCAACGTCAACATCACCGTGCCCGGCGGAAACGGCACCATGTCCACCGGCACACCGAGCAATGACGCGGGCGACTACAACCCGAAGAGCATCGGGACGCGGCCGGCGTACGGCTGGTATCTGCACAACGTAGACAATGTGCAATTGACCGACAGCTCCGTGCGGTTCGCGGCCGGCGACGGACGTCCGGCGGTCATCGCCAACGCGGCGAGCGGCCTGCGCCTGACCCGCTTCACCGCTCAGCACGGCGGCGACGCCCCCTATGACATGGGCTTCCAGAACGTCACCGGCTACTGCCTGACGGACAGCCACACCACGTCGGGATCCGCGCTCCGCGTCTCAGGCAGCGGATCGACGCAGGACTGCGGATCCACGGCCGCCGCACGCCCCCTCGACGTACAGAACTCCCGCCAGGACTTCCTGCGCGCCTCCGTCGGCGGACTCTTCCTGCACTGGGGCCTGCGCACCGCCCCCGCCCACACCAGTTGCACCGCCTGGGAGAACGACGTCACCAACGGAGGATGGACACCGGACTACTGGGTGAACGAAGCCCGGAAACTGCATACCCAATACCTCGTACTGGCGACATTCCACAGCCGTCTCGGCTACGCCCGCCCCTGGCCGTCGAAGATCCCCGGCTCCTGCTCCACCAAACGGGACTTCCTCGGTGAACTGATCACCGCGGCGAAGGCCAAGGGCATGAAGGTCATCCTCTACATGACCGACGACGCCCAGTGGCACGACGAGGGTGGCCACGAGTGGCTCGACTCGGCCGCCTACTCCGCCTACAAGGGCAAGGACGTCGACCTCACCACCCGCGACGGCTTCGGCCAGTTCAGCTACGACAACTTCTTCGAGGTCATGGACCGCTACCCCGACCTCGGCGGCTTCTGGATCGACAACGACAACGCCTACTGGGAGAGCCACGACCTCTACCAGCAGATCTACCAGAAGCGCCCGAACTACACGCTCAGCAACAACAACGAAGACACGCCGATCATGGATATGATCAGCAATGAGCAGAAGACGGGGATGTCGCCTGCATACGATTACCCGCAGGCTGTATACACCGCGCAACCCCGCTTGACCGAGGCCGACTTCAAACTGCCCTCGACCGGCGCCTGGTGGTACGACGGCACCAACCCCACCGTCGACCGCATGCTCACCCTCGGCCGGCTGATCACCAATGCCGGCTCCTCCGTCAAGGCGCTGATGGCGGAGACCGCCCAGGTCGACGGCACATTCCCCAGCAACCAGGCCGCCTTCAACAACTTCGCGAACACCTACCTCAACCCCATCTGGGAATCCCTGCACGGCACCGAGGGCGGCGGCTACCTGTACGGCGGCCTCAAACCCGGCTTCTGGAACGACGGCGCGCACGGCGTCACCACCATCAGCAGGACCGACCCCGACCGCCAGTACATCCACGTCCTGACTCCGCCCAGCACCAGCACCCTGCGCATCCGCGACAACGGTTACCGGATCGCCTCCGTCACCGACCTCCGCACCGGAGCCGCGGTCTCCTGGTCGCAGTCGGGCGGTGTGCTCACACTGAACGGCCTGGGCGCCTGGGACCCGTACGACACGGTCTTCAAGGTCGTGACCGCCGGACGGCAGGGCATCCTCTCCGGCGTCACGGTCAGCGCCAGTGCCTCCGCGAGCGGCCACGCGGGACCGGCCGCCGGCGACGGCGACTACCTCACGTACTGGGACAACAACAAGACACTGCCGGTCAACCTCACCTTCGACCTCGGCAGCGCGAAGAAGGTGCGGTACATCGGGCTCAACCAGCGCGAGGACTCCGTCGCCTACGCCCGCTCCGACACCGAGCAGTCCGCCCGCATCAAGGACTACAAGGTCTTCCTCAGCAACGACGGCACCACCTGGGGCAGCGCCGTGAAAACAGGACAACTCCCCAGCCGCCGCGGCATCCAGGGCATCGACCTGACCGCCGCCGACGCCCGCTACGTACGCCTCGAGGTGGACACCACCTGGGCCGCGTCGACCGACACCACCCGCTACAAGCGGCTGCGCATCGACGAGGCGTGGATCGGCACCGCATACGCCACACCCGCGAACGGGGGACGATCATGACCCGCTTCAGAGCACTGGTGGCCGCCGTCGCCGGCCTGCTGATCGCACCGGCCGTCCCGCTGCTCACCGCGGCGCACCCGGCAGTCGCGTCCGACAACGGCCAGTCGGTCCGCCCCGCCATGGGCTGGAGCAGCTGGAGCTTCGTGCGCCGCCAGCCGACCGAGGCCAAGATCAAGGCGCAGGCCGACGCGCTGGTGTCGAGCGGTCTGAGGAACCACGGCTTCGTCTCCGTCAACCTCGACGACTTCTGGCAGAAGTGCGACGACAACGGCTTCACCGTCGACTCCTACGGCCGCTGGGCCGTCGACACGGCGAAGTTCCCGGGCGGCATCAAGGCCCTCGCCGACTACATCCACTCCAAGGGCCTGAAGTTCGGCTTCTACGTCACCCCCGGCATCGCCAAGAACGCGGTCACCAAGAACACACCGATCGAGGGCACTTCGTACCACGCGAAGGACATCGCGGACACCTCGAAGACGGAGAAGAACTACAACTGCAAGAACATGTACTACATCGACTACGGAAAGCCGGGCGCCCAGGAGTTCGTGAACTCCTGGGCACGGCAGTTCGCCTCCTGGGGGGTCGACTACCTCAAGATCGACGGGGTGGGCAGCCAGGACATCCCCGACGTCCAGGCCTGGGACAAGGCGCTGCGCGCCACCGGACGCCCCATCAACTTCGCGCTCTCCAACAACCTTGCCCTCTCCGACGCCCCCACCTGGCGGAGGCTCGCCAACAGTTGGCGTACCCAGGGCGACGTCGAGTGCTACTGCGGCCCGGGCTCCAATGGCAGCGGCTATCCGCTGACCGACTGGTCGCACGTCTCCGCCCGCTTCAACACGGCCGCGTCCTGGCAGCCGTACGCCGGGCCCGGCGGCTGGAACGACCTGGACTCCCTCGAGATCGGCAACGGAGACCAGGCGGGCCTCACGGCCGACCAGCGCCGCTCCCATTTCACGCTCTGGGCCATGGCGGCGTCGCCGCTGCTGCTCGGCACCGACCTCACCCGTCTCGACGCCGTCGACAAGGCCATGCTCACCAACGACCGTCTCATCGGCGTCGACCAGGACGGCGTGGCGGCCGAGCGGATCGTGAACAGCGGGGGCCGGCAGGTCTGGAGGAAGAAGGAGAGCGACGGCCAGTACGTCGTCGCCCTGTTCAACACCGATACGTCCGGCAGCGCCACGGTGAGCGTGAAGTGGTCCCAGGTGGGATTCACCGGTTCCGGTGACGTCACCGATCTGTGGTCCGGCTCGCACAAGGGCCTGATCGCCGACTCCTACAGCGCGACCCTGCGGCCCGGCGAGACCCGTCTGATCCGGGTCGGGCCCACCGGCGCGGCGAGGCCGGCGGCCGCCTCACCGGGCATGGCCGCTTCGCCGGGCATGGCTGTCGCCCCGTACGAATACCTCGGCTGGGGAAGTCCGCCCGATCCCACCTCCGTGATGGCGGCGACCGGGGTCAAGTGGTTCACGCTCGCGTTCATCCTCTCCGACGGCACCTGCAACCCCAAGTGGGACGGCAGTCGCTCGCTGACCGGCGGCACCGACCAGTCGAAGATCAACGCGATCCGAGCCGCCGGCGGTGACGTGATGGTCTCCGTCGGCGGCTGGAGTGGGGCCAAACTCGGGGAGAAGTGCTCCAGCGCCTCGGCATTGGCCGCCGCATACCAAAAGGTGATCACTGCATACAAACTACGGGCGATCGACGTCGACATCGAGAACACCGAGTGGTCGAACGCCACCGTGCGCCAACGCGTGGTGGACGCCCTGAAGGCGGTGAAGGCCGACAACCCCGGTCTGAAGACAGTCATCACCTTCGGTACGACCACCAGCGGCCCCGACTCCACCGGCGTCGACATGATCAAGCGTGCGGCGAACTCCGGTCTGGCGAACGACGTCTGGTGCATCATGCCGTTCGACTTCGGCGGCGGTACCACCAACATGGGCACCCTCACCACACAAGCCATGGAAGGGCTCAAGGGCCGGGTCAAGTCGGCCTACGGCTACAGCGACGCCACCGCCTACGCCCACATCGGCCTGTCGTCGATGAACGGCCGCACCGACGACTCCGGTGAGCGCGTCCGCACCGCCGACTTCAAGACGATGCTCGCCTACGCGCAGCAGCACCGCATCGGGCGCCTCACCTACTGGTCCGCCAACCGCGACCGGGCATGCGGCTCCGGCACAGACGGCGACTCCTGCAGCGGCGTGACACAGCAGCCGTACGACTACCTCAAGGTCTTCACCCAGTACACGGGCTGAGAGGACAACCATGAATCTCACCAGAGCACTGCCGTGGGGCCTGTCCCTGGCCCTGGCCGTGCCGCTCGTCGCCCTGACCTCCGACCCCGCCCACGCGGCCACCGACTACCAGGCCGAGGACGCGGTCGTCTCCCAGGGCACCGTGGCCACCAACCACACCGGTTACACGGGCACCGGCTTCGTCGACTACACCAACGTCAAGGGCTCCTATGTGGAGTTCACCGTGAATGCCGCCACCGCGGGCACCGCGTCGGCGACGCTCCGGTTCGCCAACGGCACGTCCACGGACCGCCCGATGGACATCTCCGTCAACGGCACGGTCGTCGCCTCCGCCGTCTCCTTCCCGGCCACCGCCGACTGGAACACCTGGGCGACCAAGTCCGTGAACGTCCCGCTGAACGCCGGCAACAACAAGATCCGCGCCACCGCCACCACGGCCGACGGCGGCCCCAACCTCGACCGCGTCGGCATCGGCGCGGCGGCCGACATCCAGGCCCCGACCCGTCCCGGCCAACCCAGTTGTGCGGACATCGGCGAGGACGGCCTCACCCTGACCTGGGGCGCCTCGACGGACAACGTGGGAGTGACGGCATACGACCTCTACGAACACGGCAACAAGATCGGTGAGGCGCAGGGGAGTTCCACCTCCAAGGCGCTGACCGGCCTCACACCGAACACCACCTACGACCTGACCGTCATCGCCCGCGACGCCGCCGGCAACACCTCCTCGGCCAGTCCCGTCGTCGACTGCACGACGAAGCCCAGTTCCGACACCGCCCCGCCCACCGCCCCCGGCACGCTCTCCATCTCCGCCGTCACCGCGAACAGCGCCGACCTGAGCTGGGGCGCCGCCACGGACGACCGCGCGGTCGTCGCGTACGACGTGCGCAGCGGCACCACCGTCTACAAGACGGTCACGAGCGGTACGACGACCACACTCACCGGCCTGGCATGCGACAGCCCGTACGCCCTGAACGTCGTCGCCCGCGACGCGGCAGGCAACGTGTCCCCGCAGAGCAACACGGTGAACCTCACCACCAAGGCCTGCGCGACGGACGGCGGCGTCCCGTCCTCCATCAGCACCCTCTCCACCGGCTGGACGATCCCCTGGGGCACCTACTGGATGCCCGACGGAAAGACCGCGCTGGTCACCGAGCGGGACGACTTCCGGGTCTGGAAGGTGACCAAGGACGGCACGAGGACCCAGGTCGGAACCGTCCCGAACGCCGTCACCACCAACGGCGAGGGCGGCCTGCTCGGTGTCGCCGTCGACCCCGACTGGGACAGCAACCACCACGTCTACTTCATGCACACGGCCGCCGAAGGCAACCGGGTCGTCCGCATGACCTACGACGGCACGCAACTCAGCGGCTACAAGGTCCTGTTGCAGGGCATCAAGAAGAACCGCTACCACAACGGCGGCCGCCTCGCCTTCGGTCCCGACGGCTACCTGTACGTCTCCACCGGTGAGGCCCAGACACCCGACCTCGCACAGGACAAGAACTCCCTGAACGGCAAGATCCTGCGCATGACGACCGACGGCAAGCCGGCCCCCGGCAACCCGTTCGGCAACTACGTCTACTCCTACGGTCATCGCA
Source organism: Streptomyces sp. NPDC020299 (assembly GCF_044387825.1). Classification (NCBI taxonomy): domain Bacteria; kingdom Bacillati; phylum Actinomycetota; class Actinomycetes; order Kitasatosporales; family Streptomycetaceae; genus Streptomyces; species Streptomyces sp. NPDC020299. Next base: position 83,834 of record NZ_JBIRWL010000023.1, on the reverse strand, counting down.
ATCCGCAGGGCCTCGCCTTCGACCGCAACGGACGGCTGTGGGAGGCGGAGTTCGGCAACAGCTCCAAGGACGAACTCAACCTGATCAAGCCCGGCGCCAACTACGGCTGGCCGACCTGCGAAGGAAGTTGCAGCGTCGCCGGAATGACCAACCCCAAGGCCACCTGGAACGTCTCGGAGGCCTCCCCGAGCGGCATCGCCATCGTCCGCAACGTCGTCTACATGGCGTCCCTGCGCGGCGAACGGCTGTGGCGCGTACCGATCAACGGAGACAACGAGAGCGTAGGCACGCCGACCGCGTACTACGTCGGCACCTACGGTCGACTGCGTACAGTCACCAAGGTGCCGGGTGCCGACCAGCTGTGGCTGTCGACGACCAACTGCGACAACAACGGAGGGGCGGCGGACGGGTCGGACAAGATATTCCGCCTGACCATAAATTGACGGTTCGTCAGGCCCGGTAGAGCGCGTCCACCTCATTGGCGTACGCGTTCTCTATCGCCTTGCGCTTGAGCTTCAGCGAAGGGGTCAGCAGCCCGTGCTCCTCGGTGAAGGGCTGGGCGAGGATACGGAATGTACGGATCGACTCGGCCTGCGAGACGAGGGTGTTGGCGGCGACCACCGCCCGTCGCACCTCCGTCTCCAGGTCGGCGTCCCGTACCAGTTCGGCGGGCGACAGCTTCGGTTTGCCCCGCATCTGCAGCCAGTGCTCGACGGCCTCCTGGTCGAGGGTGACGAGCGCCGCGACATACGGGCGGTCGTTGCCCACCACGATGCACTGGTTGACCAGCGGATGGTCGCGGACGCGCTCCTCCAGAACACCGGGCGACACACTCTTGCCGCCGGAGGTCACCAGGATCTCCTTCTTGCGGCCGGTGATGGTGAGGTAGCCGTCCTCGTCGAGGCTGCCCAGGTCGCCGGTGGCGAGCCAGCCGTCGTGCAGGGTCGCGTCGGTGGCCTTCTGGTTGTTGAGATAGCACTGGAAGACGTTGGCGCCGTGCAGCCAGACCTCGCCGTCGTCGGCGATGTGCACCGTGACACCGGGAATGGCCTGACCGACCGTGCCGTAGCGGGTGCGTTCGGGCGGGTTCGCGGTGGCGGCGGCGGTCGATTCCGTCAGGCCGTACCCCTCGTAGATCTGCACACCGGCGCCCGCGAAGAACAGCCCGAGTCTGCGGTCCATCGCCGAACCGCCGGACATCGCATTCCGTATGCGACCGCCCATCGCTGCACGCACTTTTGTATACACGAGTTTGTCGAACAGCTGGTGCTGCATACGCAGAGCCGCCGAGGGGCCGGGGCCGATGCCCCAGGCCTTCGCCTCGACCGCGTCCGCGTACTTCACGGCGATCTCGACGGCCTTCTCGAACGGGCCGGCCTTGCCTTCCTTCTCCGCCTTGCGACGGGCGGAATTGAACACCTTCTCGAAGATGTACGGCACCGCGAGGATGAAGGTCGGCTTGAACGCCTGCAGGTCGGGCAGCAGGGCGGCGGCGTTGAGCTGGGGCTGGTGGCCGAAGCGGACCTTTCCGCGGATCGCGGCCACCTCGACCATCCGCCCGAAGACGTGCGCGAGCGGCAGGAACAGCAGCGTCGCGGCCTCGTCGCCCTTCTTGGAGTGGAACACCGGCTCCCAGCGGTCGATGACGGTGTCCGCCTCGAACATGAAGTTGCCGTGCGAGATGACACAGCCCTTGGGCCGGCCGGTGGTGCCGGAGGTGTAGATGATGGTGGCGGTCGAGTCGGGGGTGACCGCCTGGCGGTGCCGGTGCACCGTCTCGTCGTCGATGTGGGCACCCGCGTCGTACAGCTCCTGCAGCGCGCCGGCGTCCAGCTGCCACAGCTGGCGCAGGTTCGGCAGCCGGTCGATGACGGTGGCGATGGTCATCGCGTGGTCCTCGTGCTCCACGATCGCCGCGGACACCTCGGCGTCGTACAGCATCCAGAAACACTGCTCGGCCGAGGAGGTGGGGTAGACCGGTACCACCTGGGCGCCGATCGTCCACAGCGCGAAGTCGAAGAGGGTCCACTCGTAGCGGGTGCGGGAGACGATCGCGACCCGGTCGCCGAAGCGGACGCCACGGGCCAGGAGTCCCTTGGCCAGGGCGAGGACCTCGTCACGGAACTCGGCGGCGGTCACATCGCGCCACCGGCCGAGCTCGTCCTTGCGGCCGAGCGCGACGTGCAGCGGGTCCGCGAGGGCAAGCTCGAAGACGACGTCGGCCAGACCCCCCACGGGTGGCGCCGACGCCGACGGAGGGTTGGTGAACTCGCGCAAACCCGCTCCCCGCTCCTCGTGACGCTCGCCCGGCGCCGTGAAAGCTACCCCACCCGCACACCCGGCGGGAGGGGGGCCGAAACCGAGCAAAGCTCACGTTTGCGCAGGCCGACGACCGGAAAATGCCCGCACAAGGGGAAGGGTCGGACAGAATCCTTACGGTTCAGTAAGTTTCGGCGCCGTAATCTCCACCGAATCTGTACGCCGCGATTACGGCACCCGCAGCATGCGAACGTCCACCGCGCACCGGGCTCCTCCCGAATAATGCGGACGATGCGTGAGGTCAGCCGCCCCGCCGGTGCAGCCGCTCCCCGCCTGCCAGGATCGCCGCCGCGAGCGCGTCCGCCGCATCCCGCGCCGAGGGGCGGACACGGCCGTGCACCAGGACGAAGTCGACCTTGCCGAGCTCCGGGAGCCCCGCCCGCTCCGGCGCCCGGAACAGGCCCGGCGGGACCAGGCCCCGGGAGTGCGCCATCACGCCGAGGCCGGCCCGCGCCGCCGCGATGAGGCCGTTGAGGCTGCCGCTGGTGCAGACGATCCGCCACGGCCGGCCCTGCCGTTCCAGGGCCTCCAGCGCCAGCGCCCGGGTGATCCCGGGCGGCGGATACACGATCAGCGGCACCGGCCGGTCGGGATCGAGGCGGAGCCGTTCGGTGCCGATCCAGACCAGGTCGTCGTGCCAGACCAGCTCGCCGTGCGGGTCCTGAGGGCGGCGCTTGGCCAGCACGAGGTCCAGCTTTCCGGCGGCCAGCTGTTCGTGCAGGGTGCCCGACAGCTCCACCGTCAGCTCGAGATCGACTTCGGGGTGGTCGTACCGGAAGCCCTCGAGGATCTCCGGCAGCCGGGTGAGGACGAAGTCCTCCGACGCGCCGAACCGCAGCCGGCCGCGCACCCGGGTGCCGGTGAAGAACGCCGCCGCCTGCTCGTGTGCCGCGAGGATCCGGCGGGCGAAGCCGAGCATGGCCTCGCCGTCCCCGGTCAGCTCCACGGAGTGCGTGTCCCGCAGGAACAGCTGGCGCCCGACGGCGTCCTCGAGCCGGCGCACGTGCTGGCTGACGGTGGACTGGCGCAGCCCGAGCCGCCGGGCGGCCCGCGTGAAGCTGAGCGTCTGGGCCACCGCGAGGAAGGTGCGCAGCTGCGCGGGGTCGTACACACGCCGAGGGTATATCGCGGAACGTGATGACAGTCAGAGTGGTGTGCGGGATTCCCGATCGGCCTGCCGAGGTGGACGATGGAAGAGGGTCCTCCGGCTCAGGGGCACCCTTCAAGCGCAGCGTACGAACGTCAGATGGAGCACTGTGAAACGCCTGCACCGGCCGAGTCGGATGCCGATCGACCCGTACGTCCTGCTGCTGCTCGGCACGGTGGGCCTCGCCGCCCTCCTGCCGGCCCGGGGCGCGGCCGCGGATGTCGCCTCCGGCGCTGCCACGGCCGCGATCGCCTTCCTCTTCTTCCTCTACGGCGCCCGGCTGTCCACCCGTGAGGCAGTGGACGGACTGAAGCACTGGCGGCTCCATGTCACCGTCCTGGCCTGCACCTTCGTTGCCTTCCCGCTGCTCGGCCTGGCCGCGCGGGGGCTGGTGCCGGTGCTGTTGACCCAGCCGCTCTACCAGGGTCTGCTGTTTCTCACGCTCGTTCCGTCGACGATCCAGTCGTCGATCGCGTTCACCTCGATCGCCCGCGGGAACGTGCCCGCGGCGATCTGCGCGGGTTCCTTCTCGTCGCTGGTCGGGATCGTACTCACCCCGCTGCTGGCGGCCGGCCTGCTCGGCAACGCGGGCGGCGGGTTCTCCGCCGACTCCCTGGTGAAGATCGTGCTGCAGTTGCTCGTGCCGTTCCTCGCCGGCCAGGTGCTGCGGCCCTGGGTGGGAGGCTTCGTCGCCCGGCACAAGAAGGTCCTCGGGCTGGTCGACCGCGGCTCCATTCTGCTGGTCGTCTACACCGCGTTCAGCGAGGGCATGGTGCGGGGGATATGGCATCAGGTGAGCGCGGTCCGGCTGGCCGGGCTGCTGGCCGTCGAGGCCGTACTGCTCGCCGTGATGCTCGCCCTGACCTGGTACGGCGCCCGCGCGCTGCGCTTCGGCCGCGAGGACCGGATCGCCATCCAGTTCGCCGGGTCGAAGAAGTCCCTTGCCTCCGGGCTGCCGATGGCAAGCGTGCTGTTCGGCGCGCACGCCTCGCTGGCGGTCCTGCCGCTGATGCTCTTCCATCAGATGCAGCTCATGGTGTGCGCGGTCATCGCCCGGCGCCGGGCACACGATCCGGAGACCCCCGCGACGCCGACGGCGTCGGCCACGGCGTCACGGACCGCCGCCGGCACCGGTCCCGGTACCCGCTGACGCCTGCCGGGACCCGGCGGCCTCTCCAGTCGTTCAGCTGGTTCCGCGGCCTGTGCCGATGTGGTCCAGGGGCAGCCACAGCACGGTGTCCTTCGCGGGCTCCGACTCCGGGGGACCGGCCAGTTCGTCGTCGCTGAGCGCCCGGTCCCAGACGTGGACGTCGTCGATGGCACCGGTCAAGAAAGCCCGGCTGTCCATGCGCTGGCCGATGTGCACGCCGAACGGGGAGTTGCGGCTGACCGAACCCGGTACATCGGCGACGGACGATTGCATACTGTCTACGAACATTGTCAACCGGCCGCCGCCGCGGCGCAGCGCCAGATGGTGCCACCGGCCGTCGTTGTAGGCGCCGGCGGTGTTCACGGTCACCGTGCGCACGGCGGTCGCGCCGTCCCGTACGGTGATCAGCCCGCGCATGCGGTCGCTGTCCGGCTCGCCGCGCAGCCAGACCTGGGGCTGGGTGGTGCCGATGCCGCCCATCCACAGCAGCGGCTGCTCGCCGGTCGTGGCGGTGTATCGGAACCACAGCGACGCCGTGAAGTCCTTGGTGCCCAGCGGCAGCCGGGACCGGTACGGCAGTCGTACGGCGTCGTCGACGCCGTCGAAGTCCAGCGCACCGCCCGACACACCGTCGGTCTCCTCAGCGCCGCCGAGCACGGCCGCGCGCGGGGCGTGCGGGGCGAGGTCGGCGGTGCCCGGGTCGGGGCCGCGGCGCGGAGTGAGCCAGTCCTCGGTGAAGCGGGCGAACCGGATCTCGTCGCGGGCGTCGACCGCACCGCCCTCGTACATCAGGCCCACCGTGTCGTGGCCGACACGCACCAGGTCGGAGTAGCCGGACCAGTCCGTGGTGACGACCGTGCCGCGGTCCACGCTGTCCCAGGTGCGTCCGCCGTCGTAGGAGGAGCGGATCATCATCGTCCGGCGGCGGTCCGGGTCGCCCGGGCAGGCCAGCAGGATGCGGTCGCCCAGGCGCAGCGTCGAGCCCTGCACCTGGGGGGCGTAGAGGTCCGGGAGGTCGTGGAAGGGGGCGGCGAAGCTGTCGCCGCCGTCGCGGCTGACCGTCTGGGTGCGGTGGCCGAGATCGGTGCCGTCCTGTTCACGGCCGCTGACGAGGACGGAGCCGTCTGCGCGCTCGGTGAGGGTCAGCTCGGACGGCTTCTGCCGGAAGGTGCCGTCGTCGGCGATCGGCCAGGTGTCGGTGGCCCCGGCCCGCCAGTGGTCGCCGTCGTCGTCGCTGACGATCAGCGCCGCGTGGTTGGCTGTGACCCTGCTGCCGTTCCAGGTCTCGGTGTTGACGCCGAACACCAGCCGCCCGGCATGCCGGCCCCGGGTGAGCTGGGTGCCGTGCACCGGTCCGGTCGCGTACCAGGAATTCCAGTCGGGAGGCAGGATCTCCGGGCTCAGGTCGCGCGGCTCGGACCAGGACAGGCCGTCGTCGTCGCTGTACTGGAGGTGCGGGGTACGGTCGCAGGGAACCGGGCAACTCCCGCTGTCCGTACGGCCGGTGTTGTAGGTCTCCGCCAGCAGGACGCGGCCCGTCGCGCGGTCCACGATCGGTGCCGGGTTGCCGTGCGTGTCACCGGCTCCCGCGGTGACGACCCGCAATGGGCTCCAGGTACGGCCGCCGTCGGCGGAGCGCTTCACCACGATGTCGATGTCGGCCGCGTCCCCGCAGTTGAGGACCCGCCCCTCGGCGAACGCCAGCAGCGTGTTCTTCGTCGTCCGCACGATGGCGGGGATGCGGAAGCAGGCGTAACCGGGGTCCCGCGAGGCTTTGAAGAGAACCTGCTGTTCAAAGTCGGCCGAGGCGGGCGCCTGGGCTGTGGAAGCGGCCGGCCCGGCCTGTGCCGGATGCGGTGACAGGAATGGAAGGAGCACCGCGGCCACCGTGAGAACAGCGGCCAGGATATGTCTTTGGCGTGCGCGAAAACTTGACGGCATGGTGCGACCTGCCCTTCATCCACTTGGATCCGTACATCCGGATCTCTGGACAACGGGACATCCCACGTCCAACGTGCGCTTCCATGACGGTAGTTGGCGGCTCGGTCGCCTCACAAGAAGCGTGCATCCACTTCCCGGGAGCGGCGGGACGGTTCAGGGGCGCAGCACCACCTTGCCGAGGTTGCTCCGCGACTCGATGACCTCATGGGCGCGGGCCGCGTCCTTGAGCGCGAATTCCCCGTGCACGGCGGGCCGCAGCGCGCCCTCCGTGAACAGCCGCCACAGCTCGCCCCGCCAGTGCTCGTACAGCTCCGGTCGGTTTCGGGCGATCCGGGCCATCTGGAACCCGATCACCGACTTGGCGCCCACCAGCAGGTCGTACGCCTGGATCGTCCCGCCGCCCGAGCTGTACGCCACCAGCCGGCCGTCCGGGGAGAGTGCGCCGATCGCGGGCGTGAGCAGGTCGCCGCCGACTGCATCCAATATGCAGTCGACGGGATCTCCCCAGCCGTCGTCCGCATACGAGATCACGTCGTCGGCGCCGAGGGAGCGGACGAAGTCCGCCTTGGCCGGGTCGGACACGGCGCCCACCACCCGGGCGGCGCCGCGCACGCGCGCCAGTTGGACGGCGAGGTGACCGACACCGCTCGCCGCCGCGGTGACCAGAACCGCCTCGCCGCGCTCCGGCCGCGCCGCCTCCAGGGCGCCGAGTGCGACCAGTCCGCTGCGGACCAGTGCCACCGCGTCGACGGCGGAGGCGGCCTCCGGCACGGGGGAGGCCATCGCCTCGTGCAGGATCGCGAACTCGGCGTACCCGTGCCCGAAGCACAGTCCCGTCACGCGCCGGCCGGCCTCGAACCGGGTGACACCGTCGCCGACGGCCACGACCTCCCCAGCGATCTCACCGCCCAGCGGGACCGGCGCGGCGGCCTCGGCGACCTTGCGCACGACCGGGAGGGTGACGCCGACGGCCTCGGCACGCACGAGCAGCTCGCCCCGGCCGGGCTCGGGCATCGGGGCGTCCTCCAGGAACAGTGGGCCGCCGGGGGACTCGTACCGGACGCGACGCATCGCACCTCCTGCAGAAGCGGACGTGGCGCGGGAGCGCCCTTGGGAAGGGCGTGCCCGCGAATCGTTGGGAGCCCCAACGTTAGAGGGTATTCATTGGGAAGTCCAACGGTTGGCCGGTAGGCTGTGCTCATGACCGAAGCCCCCCTCTCCGCGATCCGTTCCCTCCCCAGCTGGATCCTCGGCCGGGCGGCCGCCCGTGGCCGGGCTCTGGTCGCCGAGGCGCTGGCGGCGGAGGACATGAAGATGTGGCACCACGTCGTACTCTCCGCCGTCCGCGACCTCGCCCCCGTCGCCCAGGCCGACCTCGGCCGCGGCATCGGACTCGACCCCAAGGACCTGGTCGGCGTCCTCAACGACCTCCAGGCCGCGGGCCTCGTCGTCCGCGCACCGGATCCCCGCGACCGCCGCAAGAACGCGGTCTCCCTGACCGACGAGGGCGCCCGGCGGCTCACCCGCTGCGAGAAGGCGGCCCGAGAGGCGAACGACGCGCTGCTCGCCCCGCTACCGGCGGCCGAACGTGACCGGTTCATGGCCCTGCTGATCCGGATTTCCGGTACGGACGGCGTATGACGGCTAACGTTCCGTCATGACCGCACCTCTCACTCTCGATCCGGCGCGCACCGCCCTCGTCCTCGTCGACCTGATGGACCGCATCGTCGCGCTGCCCCTGGAGCCCCGCAAGGGAACCGAAGTCCTCCTCGTCGCCGAGCAGTTGGCGACCGCCTTCCGGTCGGCCGGCGCGCCCGTCGCGCTCGTCCGCGTCGAACGCCCCGGCGTCGCCGAGCAGCCGCCCGGCAGCGGCCTGGTGGCAGGCCTTCCGCGGGACGGCGACCTGGAGGTCGTCAAGCGTACGATCGGCGCCTTCCACGGCACGGACCTCGACGCCCGGCTGCGGGAGCGCAAAGTCACCACGCTCGTGTTCGGCGGCATCGCCACCAACCTCGGTGTCGAGTCCACCGCCCGCGCCGCCGCCGACCTCGGCTACGACCTCGTCTTCGTCGAGAACGCCATGGCTGCCTTCACCGCCGCCGAGCACGAGGCCTCGGTCACGCTGGACTTCCCGCGGCTGGGGACAGTGGTGCGAGCGGAGGAGCTACGGCTGGAATCCTGACCGGCCGGCGGCGGGCCGGCCGACCCGCGACCCGAGCGGGTCAGCCCTGGGCGGCCGTGGCCCGCAGAGCGATGCGGTCCTCGCCCGCGTACACGTTCATGGAACTGCCGCGCAGGAAACCCACCAGGGTCAGCCCGGTCTCGGCGGCCAGGTCCACCGCCAGCGAGGACGGCGCCGAGACCGCCGCCAGCACCGGGATGCCCGCCATCACGGCCTTCTGCGCCAACTCGAAGGAGGCCCGGCCGGAAACCAGCAGGATGGTGCGGGACAGCGGAAGGTCCCCGTTCTGCAACGCGCGGCCGACCAGCTTGTCGACCGCGTTGTGCCGGCCCACGTCCTCGCGGACGTCCAGCAGCTCCCCGTCCTCGTCGAACAGGGCTGCCCCGTGCAGACCGCCGGTCCGGTCGAAGACCCGCTGGGCCGCGCGCAGCCGGTCGGGGAGGGCGGTGAGCAGTTCGGGTGCGACACGTATCGGGGGTGTGTCGGCGATGGGCCAGCGGGCCGTCGTACGGACCGCGTCCAGGCTGGCCTTGCCGCACAGCCCGCAGGAGGAGCTGGTGTAGACGTTGCGCTCCAGCGTGAAATCGGGGAGTGCGACGCCGGGCGCGGTCTTCACGTCCACCACGTTGTAGGTGTTGGAGCCGTCGACCGTCGCCCCCGCACAGTAGACGATATTCAGCAGATCGGATGCGGTCGCCAGCACACCCTCGCTCACCAGGAACCCGGCGGCCAGCGCGAAGTCGTCACCCGGCGTGCGCATGGTGATCGCGAGCGGCTTGCCGTTCAGCCTGATCTCCAGGGGTTCCTCGGCGACGAGCGTGTCCGGACGGGCGGAGACCGCCCCGCCGCGGATGCGGATCACCTTGCGTCGTTCCGTGACTCGTCCCATGTCCTGATCAGCCCCGGTTCTGTACGTGCTGGTAGCCATTCATTGTCCTGCACGTGCAGCGTGGAGGACAGCACGCCAAGGGTCGCACGCCGACCGTTCACCGCATTCTGCATACCGTTCATCGCATACGGTCGACGCGCCCTGTATTCAACTTCCCCGGCCGCCCCCTACCGTTCGGCCTCATGAGCAGCCCCCCTGTCGCACCCCCGGGCTGGAGCCGCTGGCTCGTTCCGCCCGCCGCTCTCTCCGTCCACCTCTCCATCGGCCAGGCCTACGCCTGGAGCGTCTTCAAACCGCCCCTCGAAGCCGCGCTCCATCTCGACGGCACCGAGAGCGCCCTGCCCTTCCAGCTGGCCATCGTGATGCTCGGTCTGTCGGCCGCGTTCGGCGGCACACTCGTCGAACGCAACGGCCCGCGCTGGGCGATGACCGTGGCCCTCGTCTGCTTCTCCTCGGGTTTCCTGCTCTCCGCGCTGGGCGCGCAGACGGAGCAGTACTGGCTCATCGTCCTCGGCTACGGCTTCGTGGGCGGGATCGGTCTCGGTATCGGCTACATCTCACCCGTCTCCACCCTGATCAAGTGGTTTCCGGACCGCCCCGGCATGGCCACCGGCATCGCCATCATGGGCTTCGGCGGCGGCGCGCTGATCGCCTCGCCGTGGTCGGCGCAGATGCTCGACTCGTTCGGCACGGACCACTCCGGGATCGCGCTCGCGTTCCTCGTGCACGGTCTTTCGTATGCCGTCTTCATGTCGCTGGGCGTCCTCCTCGTCCGGGTACCACGCGCCGACAGGCCCGAGGACCGCGACATGAGCTCCCTCGCGGGCGTTCAGGTGTCGGCCCGCAGCGCGGTGCGCACCCCTCAGTTCTGGTGCCTGTGGGTCGTGCTCTGCACCAACGTCACCGCCGGCATCGGCATCCTGGAGAAGGCCGCGCCGATGATCACGGACTTCTTCGCCGACAGCTCCACTTCGGTGTCGGCCTCCGCGGCCGCCGGTTTCGTCGCCCTGCTGTCGGCCGCCAACATGGCGGGCCGGATCGGTTGGTCGTCGGCATCCGACCTGATCGGGCGCAAGAACATCTACCGGGTCTACCTCGGCGTCGGAGCGCTGACGTACCTGCTCCTCGCCCTGGCCGGCGACTCGGCCAAGCCGCTGTTCGTCCTGTGCGCACTGGTGATCCTCTCCTTCTACGGCGGCGGCTTCGCGACGATCCCCGCCTATCTGAAGGACCTGTTCGGCACCTACCAGGTCGGTGCGATCCACGGGCGGCTGCTCACCGCCTGGTCGACCGCGGGTGTGCTCGGGCCGCTGATCGTGAACTGGATCGCTGACCGGCAGGAAGCGGCCGGCAAGCACGGAGCCGCGCTGTACGGGCTGTCGTTCGGGATCATGATCGGCCTGCTCGTCATCGGGTTCGTCGCCAACGAGCTCGTACGCCCCGTCCACTCCCGTCACCACGTCCCCGCAGCGAGGGAGGCCGCCGATGTCCAGCGACACCAGTCCGCCTAGCCGACGGGGACTGATCGCGTTCGCCTGGCTGTGGGTGGCCGCGCCGCTCGGGTACGGGCTCTACGAACTCGTGCAGAAGGCGACCCAGCTGTTCACCGGGTGACTGACCGGGTGAGTGCTCGGGCGTCCGAGGGTCTGACGGAAGCCGACAACACCGGCCCCCGATTCCTGTGGCTTCACCTGCCGTCGTACCCGTGAGTCACTGTCCAGACTGGTGGATCCCGCTGCTTACGCTGAACGAGGGGACCTCAGTTGAACGGCTCGCGCATCATCGCCATCGGCCACCACCAGCCCGCCAAGGTGCTCACCAACGAGGACCTGGCGGGCATGGTCGACACCAGTGACGAGTGGATCCGCAGCCGGGTGGGCATCCGCACCCGGCACCTCGCGGGCCCCGACGAGCCGGTCGACGAACTCGCCGCGCACGCGGCCGCCAAGGCCCTCGCCGCAGCGGGCCTGACCCCGGCCGACATCGACCTGGTCCTGGTCGCCACCTCCACGGCGATCGACCGCTCCCCGAACAACGCGGCCCGGGTCGCGGCCAGGCTCGGCATTCCGGAGCCCGCCGCGATAGACGTCAACGTGGTCTGCGCCGGCTTCACCCACGCCCTGGCCACCGCCGATCACACGGTCCGCGCCGGTGCCGCGACCCGCGCCCTGGTCATCGGTGCCGACAAGATGTCCGCGGTGGCCGACTGGACCGACCGCAGCACCTGTGTCCTCGTCGGGGACGGGGCGGGGGCCGTCGTCGTCGAGGCGTCCGAGGCGGGGGAGGAGCCCGGGATCGGGCCGGTGCTGTGGGGTTCGGTGCCGGAGATGGGGCACGCGGTGCGGATCGAGGGCACACCGCCGCGCTTCGCGCAGGAGGGGCAGAGCGTCTACCGCTGGGCCACGACCCGGCTGCCGGCCCTTGCCCGCAAGGCGTGCGAGCGCGCCGGGACGGCCCCGGAGGATCTCGCCGGAGTCGTCCTGCACCAGGCGAACCTGCGTATCGTCGAACCCCTGGCCGAGAAGATCGGTGCTGTCAACGCGGTGGTCGCGCGCGATGTCACCGAATCGGGCAACACCTCGGCCGCCAGCATTCCGCTGGCCCTGTCCAAGCTCGTCGAGCGGGGCACGCTCTCCAGCGGTGACCCCGTCCTGTTGTTCGGTTTCGGCGGCAATCTGTCCTATGCCGGGCAGGTCGTACGGTGCCCTTGAGATCACCGGTGAGATCACCGGTCACGCGCCCGGTTCACGGTCTACGGTCGGTTGTGCACCGTAGATCGTAGACGAAAGACAATCGATACTGGGCGTCCACTGCACACGCGCACACCGTCCACGGCGGACGGGGTGCCGAGAAGGGGGACCCGCGATGTTGTCGACCGGACTGCCGCAGGGGGCAGTGCCCAGACTCGAACGGCCCGGACCGCTGCGCGACCGCGTCTACGAGGCGCTGCTCGAACTCATCACCACCCGCGCGCTGCAGCCCGGCCAGCACCTGGTGGAGAGCGAACTCGCCGGGCACCTCGGGGTGTCCCGGCAGCCGGTGCGCGAGGCGCTGCAGCGGCTGAACACCGAGGGGTGGGTCGATCTGCGGCCCGCCCAGGGCGCGTTCGTGCACGAGCCGACCGAGGAAGAGGCCGACCAGCTCCTGACGGTCCGCACGCTCATGGAGACCGAGGCGGCCCGGCTCGCCGCCGTGCACGCGGACGACGACGGCATCGACGCCCTGGAGGAACTGCTGATCCGGGGAATGTCGGCCGTCGCCAACCACCCTGACGACATCGCCACCGCGGTGGCCCTGAACGCCGCTTTCCACGCCAAGATCATGGATTTGTCGGGTAACGCGGTCCTCGCCGAGCTGGGCCGGCAGGTCGAGCGCCGGGTGCGCTGGTTCTACACGCCGGTGGCGCGTTCCCGGGGCAAGCAGTCCTGGGAGGAGCACCAGCATCTGCTCGCCGCCATCACCGGCCACGACGAGGAGCGCGCCGCCCAGTTGATGCGCGAGCACACCGAGCACACCCGGCGGTCGTACCACGCGCGCGACAACTCCTGACGGAGGCCGGGGGTTTCAGGCGCGCGCCACGTCCAGGGCACGCCTTCGAGTCGTACACCAGCGGGCCTCCACCGCCAGCATCGCCACCAACACCGTGACCAGGGCGATGAGTTCGACGGCCGCGGACCAGCGGACGCCGAGGAGCGCGGCCGCGAGGGCGACCGGTGCGGCGACCGCGCGGTGCCGCACCGGAAGCAGCCGCATCGCCCTCCTGAACGCCACATCACCGACGAGGAACAGCGCGACCCCGCCGGCCAGCGCCAGCGCCGGGCCGGTGGCGAGCTCCTCGGTGAGATGCCCGAGCGTCTTCTTCACCCCGGCGGCGAGATACGCGATGCCCAGCAGCATCGGCAGGAAGGCGTAGTAGTAGGCGTTCATGGCCATCCGCCAGCGCTGCGGCGGTGGCGTCGCCCGGAACGCGGCCTCGGCGCTCTCCTCGTCGCGCACGAAGTACGTCCACCACAGGGCGACGGCGAGCGCGAGCGCCAGGAACGCACCGCCGAACAGGCCGGGTGTGAGCGGCAGATCACCGATGCCGGAGCCGATGGAGATCACCGACTCGCCGAACGCGACGATCAGCAGCAGTCCGTGCCGCTCCACGAAGTGGGCCGGGTCCAGGGTGCCGAGCTGGACCCGCAGGGTCGCGGCCGTGCGCCCGTCCCGGCGGCCGGGGCCGTGCTCGGCCACGAACGGGGTCACGAACTGCAGCAGCAGCGCCAGCATCCACAGGCCGTCCGCCGGCAGGCCGTCGACCAGACCGGCGGCGGTGACCGAGAGGGCGGCCAGCGCGTTCGGCACGCCGTACCAGATCGAGTCGCGGCCGTGGCTGCGCGTGTACAGCGCCGTGTGCACGATCACGACGAGCAGGAAGCCGAGCCCGAACACCACGCCGGTGTCGTCGAAGACCCGTGGGATCGCCAGAGCGCACACCAGGAACGCGGCCATGCCGAGCATCAGCAGCAGACGCCGGGACGGGCGGTCGGGCGGCACCTGGTTGGTGAGGTAGGCGTAGGCGCCGTACATCCAGAACAGCACCACGAAGATCAGCGCCACGCGGCCCGCCGTCGCGAACGACAGGTCGGCGGCGAGCAGCACCGTCAGCTGGGTGAGTGTGAAGACGAAGACCAGGTCGAAGAAGAGTTCCAGGGTGGTGACCCGGCGCCCGGGTTCCTCCGTCGTGGTGTCCATTCGGTGTTCCCCCTCCGGTGATGGCTGAGCCGATCGTAGAGGGGCGCCGCGGGCCGGCCTGCCTCACCCGGGACGGCGGTGCGGGCCAACTGCCCTGATCCGATGCCGTGTTGATCAGCCTGCGGCCCGCAGTCGAACGGCTGTCGCCGCCCGGGGCGGCACCCTCCCCGGCTGTTCAGCGCCCGACGACGTACGACACCCCCGCCCGAGTCCGCGTCGAATCGGGCTCAGGTGCCGAGGACGACCCTGGCCACACCCCGCCCCGAGCCTGCACCGAGAGCGGAGCTACCCATGGCATCCATCCCGACCACGAACCGCCCCCTCATCCTGAAACCGGGCACGTCCTGGAACGACGCCTGGCAGCGAAGCCTCTCCGTCGCTCCCGAGGCCTTCCGCGACGACCGTGTCCTCAACCTCTTCGGCGGCGCCTGGCAGCCGGACGGGCGGGCGCTGCCCGCGACCACGCCGGTCGACGGCAGCCCCATCGCCGGCGCGCCGCGCCTGGACCGGGACACCGCACACCAGGCCGTACGCGCCTCACTCGACCAGCACCGCGCCTGGCGGCACGTCCCCCTCGCCGAACGCCGGGCCCGGATCGCGGCCACCCTGGACGCGCTGACCGAGCACCGTGACCTGCTCGCCCTGCTGCTCGTCTGGGAGATCGGCAAGCCCTGGCGGCTGGCGCGGGCGGACGTCGACCGGGCCATCGACGGCGTGCGCTGGTACGTCGACGGCATCGAGCCGATGACCGACGGCCGCACCCCGCTGGACGGCCCCGTGTCCAACATCGCCAGCTGGAACTATCCGATGAGCGTGCTCGTTCACGCCATGCTGGTCCAGGCCCTGGCGGGCAACGCGGTCATCGCCAAGACCCCCACCGACGGCGGTGTCGCCTGCCTCACCCTGGCCTCGGCACTGGCCGCCCGCGAGGGCGTTCCCGTCACCCTCGTCAGCGGCAGCGGCGGCGAGCTGTCCCAGGCGCTGGTGCGGGCGCCCGAGATCGGATGCGTCTCCTTCGTCGGCGGGCGCGACACCGGTGCCGCGGTGGCCACGGCCGTCGCCGACCTCGGCAAGCGGCACGTCCTTGAACAGGAAGGACTCAACACCTGGGGCATCTGGAACTTCTCCGACTGGGACGCGCTCACCGCGGTCGTCCCCAAGCTCTTCGACTACGGCAAGCAGCGCTGCACCGCCTACCCCCGCTTCGTCGTCCAGCGTGCGCTGTTCGACGAGTTCCTCGCCGCCTACCTCCCGGCGGTCCGTACGATCAGGGTCGGCCACCCGCTGGCCGTCGAGGACCCGGGCGACGCCCTGCCCGAGCTGGACTTCGGTCCGGTGATCAACGCCGCCAAGGCCAAGGAGCTCACGGACCAGGTCAGCGAGGCCGTCGACCGGGGCGCCGTCCCGCTGCACCGGGGCCGGCTCGCCGACGCCCGCTTCCTTCCCGGTCAGGACACCTCCGCGTACGTACAGCCGGTCACCCTGCTCAATCCGCCGCCGTCGTCCCCGCTGCACCACGCGGAGCCGTTCGGCCCGGTCGACACGATCGTCCTGGTGGACACGGAGGCCGAGCTCCTGGCCGCGATGAACGCCTCCAACGGCGCCCTGGTGGCCACGCTCGCCACGGACGACCGCGCGACCTACGACCGGCTGGCGCCGCAGATCCGGGCGTTCAAGGTCGGCCACGGCAAGCCGCGCTCGCGCGGTGACCGCGACGAGCTCTTCGGCGGCTTCGGCGCGTCCTGGCGCGGCGCCTTCGTCGGCGGCGAGCTCCTGGTGCGCGCGGTCACGCAGGGCCCGGCCGGGGAACGGCTGCCCGGGAACTTCCCGGACTACCAGCTCCTGCCGTGACGCTCCCATTGCTCCCACTGCTCCCACTGTTCCCACTGCTCCCACTGCTCCCGCTGTGACGGACGGCCGCGTGGCACCCTGCGCCACCGGAGAGTGAGACGGTGTTCACCCGTTGTGCAGGTGCGGGACCATGGGGGCGCCGGCCCCCGTGGTCCTGCCCACACGGTGGATATGCAGGTGAAACGCACTCCGAAACCTTGGTATTGTTGTCCCTGTCGCCACGGGGAAGACCCCCGGCAAGGCGGCGGACACCTCGTCCGGGTGGCGGAATGGCAGACGCGCTAGCTTGAGGTGCTAGTGCCCTTTATCGGGCGTGGGGGTTCAAGTCCCCCCTCGGACACTTCTTCATGGAAGGGTGTCGACCGGTCGACGGTCGGCACCCTTCCGCGTTGCCCGAATCCCGCGTCGGCCCGCAGGCTGGGTCCTTCTGCCCGGGACCTCTCAGCCCGAGGCCTCGCTGATCCCGGCCGGGGACTTGGCGAGGAACGACTGCCCGCGGCGGCCCAGGCCGATCAGCGCCCACAGGGAGAAGGCCAGTGGGACGGCACCGGAGAAGATCACCTGGCCGCGGCTGGAGACGAGAGCGTTCGGGGTGCCCAGGACGAAGCCCAGGCCGATGCAGATCCGCGACAGCGCCTGGTAGCAGGCCCACGCGCTGCCGTGTACTGCTGCCGGCACCTGACTGTGTACGGCATTTCGTAGACCGACATTGCATACACCATTGCCGAACCCGCCCAGCAGGAACAGTGGGAAGATCACCGCGGCCACCGGCAGCAGCCCGACGGACAGCAACGCGACGGAGATGCCGAGCACTCCGCCCAGGATGAGCGCGGTGTGCCGCGCCGACCAGCCCGCGCGACCGGCCAGGAGCGCACCGGGGATGCTGCCCAGCGCCCAGGTGGCCAGGAAGAACCCGAAGAGGGTTTCGTTGCCGTCGGCCACGTCCCGCAGATAGAAGACGCCGGCGACCCCTTCGACGCTGGTGGCCAGCATCGCCGCGGCGAGCGTGGGCAGCAGCATGCCCACCACCGGGGCGTCGCGCAGGGCGTGGTAGCCGTCCGAGAGCTTCGCGGAGGGCCGGCGACCGAGCGCCACGTCCGTACGGCGCGGGACGGCCAGCGCCGTGCACCCGGCGAGTACCAGGAACGACACGGCGTCGGCACCGAGCAGGAACGCGGTTCCCCGCGCGGAGTGCAGGAAGCCGGCCAGCGGCGGGCCGATCAGCCCGGCCGTCGACAGCCCCGCGGTGAGCAGGCTGTTGGCCCGCCCGGTGTGCTCGCCACCCGCGACCACCGGCAGCATCTTGAAGCCGGCCGTCACCGACGCCACGCCGGCCAGCCCTGACAGCGCGATCAGCCCCACCCGCAGGTGAAAGCCGTCCACTGCGGCGGCGGCACCGAGGGACAGCGCCTGGACGGCCAGCGCCGACAGGCACACCGACCGGGCGCTGAGCCGGTCCACCAGTGCCCCGACGAGGGGAGCGGCCAGGACGGTGGGGATCAGCTCGGCGAGGAAGACCTCGGTGACGCCCCAGCGGATGCCGTGGTCCGCCGCGTCCAGCACCATTCCGAGGGAGGCGAGGGAGTCGCCCACACGTGAGAAGAGCGTTCCCGCTATCAGCACCAGAGCGGGGGCCGGGATCGTCAGACCGCGGCGCAGTGTGGTGAACCTCGTCTTCCGCGTTTTGTGCGTGTCCAATCGAGTCCAATCCATCTGCTTGCCGTGATCACTTCAAGGCTGCTGCGGAACAGATTAGGTCTGCTCCAGGAGCGGGAGGGCGTCCACCGGCCACCCCCCGGACCCCGCCCGGGAGATGGCGAAGGCGCCCCGGTCCGGACGCCGGTATCCCGGCTTCTCGGCCATCTCCGGTAGTGGGCGTCAATGAGCACTCGGCGTACCGGTACCGCGGAATGCCCGGCTTCGACGGCCGTCCCGGCTGCCCGTCCGCGGGCCGCCGCGGCGCAACTGCCGTGTGCCGGGGGTGTGATCACCGCCATTCCGGCCGGTGGGCCGGTTCTCCGGTCACGGCCCACCGGTGTTCTGTCAGCGACACGCGACCATCGCTTTTCGGACAACCACGGGTGCGCAGGGACGGTCCCCGCGCACAGCACCCGGGACGCCGGTCCCGGCGTGGCAACGCGCCCTCGCCGCACAGAAGTTGGCCGATGCCCGTCGGACGAATGTCCGGAAAATGTCGGGCCGGCGGAACGAATTCCCGGAAGAGCGCGGAGGAATGGTGCCGAACGGGAATCTCCGCCCCTTCTCCGCCTGTTCGGGAGCTTCGGCAATACCGGGCGCCGAAGAAAATTCCGTGCCCCGACACGGTCGTCCTCCCTACACTCATGATGCGTCGAGCGCCGCCACCACAGGACGGTGCGCCGTTCGTGACCAGCCGACGAGTGAGGGGAGCCGTGCCGTGTGTGACCACGCCGCCGTCGCCGTTCCCCGTTCCCGGTACGAGGTGATCCTCGTGTCCTCGTCCGCCCGGTGCCCGCAGCGCGGCCGGCACCGGAACCCCGCGGCACACCGCTGACGTATTCCGCATTCGCATGCCACATCCGTCGCTTCGGTGTCCACCGGCGACGCCCAGTTGACGGTCGATCAGCTTTTGTCTGCCCGGGAATCGCGCCGCCCATTCCGCATCCACGCGAAAGGCATCGGGCCATGCGCACCGCACCCCGTCCGCACTCCACCAATTCGTCGGCCGCCGTCCGCAATCTGGGCATCCTCGCCCACGTCGACGCCGGCAAGACCACCGTCACCGAACGGATCCTGTATGCGACCGGCATCACACACCGGCGCGGCGAGGTTCATGACGGCACGACCATCACCGACTTCGACCCTCAGGAACGCGACCGCGGCATCACCATCTTCGCTGCCGCGGTGAGCTGCGCCTGGGACGGCCACCGCATCAACCTGATCGACACGCCGGGCCATGTCGACTTCGCCGACGAGGTCGAGCGCTCGCTGCGTGTGCTCGACGGCGCGGTCGCGGTGTTCGACGCCGTCGCGGGGGTCGAGCCGCAGAGCGAGTCCGTGTGGCGGCAGGCAGACCGGCACGGCGTACCGCGTATCGCGTTCGTCAACAAGATGGACCGGGCGGGTGCCGACCTCGACGCCGCCGTGGCGTCGATCCGGGAACGTCTGCACCCGGCGCCGCTCGTCGTGCAGTGGCCGATCGGTGCGGAGGACGCGTTCACCGGGGTGGTCGACCTGGTGCGCATGCGTGCGCTGGTCTGGGCCGACGGCGGTGACATGGTCGAGGAGGCGCCGGTGCCCGAGGCGTTGGGGGAGGAGGCGTGGCGGCGGCGCCGGGCGCTGGAGGAGGCCGTGGCCGAACTGCATCCGGCGGCGATGGAGGAATTCTGTATGCAGCCGACCGTCGACGTGTCGACGGCATCCGTGTCGATTGCATCCACCGCGCCGCCGATCGTATACACACCTCCGCCGACTGTATCCACGCCCACCCTCATCACCGCCCTGCGCGACCTGACCCGCACCGGAGAGGGCCTCGTCGTGCTCTGCGGCTCGGCCTACCGCAACCGCGGCACCGAGCCGCTCCTCGACGCGGTGGTGGCCTACCTGCCGTCCCCGCTGGACGTCCCACCCGTACGCGGGACGCACGACGGAGCCGAGCAGTTCCGCCCCGCCGACGCGGGGGCACCGTTCGCCGCGCTGGTGTTCAAGGTGAACGCGACCGCCACCGGCCGGCTGACGTATGTCCGTGTCTACTCGGGCACGATCGAGAAGGGAGGCACCGTGTGGGATCCGGGCACGCGGCGTACCGAGCGGGTCGCGCGGATCCTGCGGGTGACGGCCGACCGGCACGCCCAGCTGGACCGGGCGGTCGCCGGGGACATCGTCGCCGTGGTGGGGCTGAAGTCCGCCCGGGCCGGTTCCACCTTGTGCGATCCGGCCGCTCCGCTCGTCCTGGAGCCGCCGTCGGTCGCCGACCCGGTGGTGTCGGTGGCGGTCGAGGCCCGTCGCGGCTGCGACACCGGCCGGCTGGCGTCGGCGCTGGCGCGACTGGCCGAGGAGGACCCGTCGCTGGTGGTGCGGACGGATCCCGAGACCGGCCAGACGGTGCTGTCGGGCATGGGTGAACTGCACCTGGAGATCGCGGTGGAGAAGATCCGCCGCGATTCGGGGCCGGACGTCACCGTCGGCCGTCCGAGGGTGACGTACCGGGAGACCGTGGTCCGCGGGGTGTCGCAGCTGGTGCTCCGGCACGTCAAACAGGACGGCGGGGCAGGGCAGTTCGCCCATGTCGTGCTGGACGTCGAGCCGTTCGCGCCCGAACCCGGGGGCACCGGCTTCGAGTTCCGTTCGGCCGTGGTCGGCGGCCGGGTGCCGCAGGAGTACGTGCGCGCGGTGGAGGCCGGCTGCCGGGACGCCCTGACCGAGGGACCGCTCGGCGGTCACCCGGTGACCGGGCTCAGGGTGACGCTGACCGACGGGTCGACGCATGTGAAGGACTCCTCGGACATGGCGTTCCGCACGGCGGGCCGGCTCGGGCTGCGCGAGGCGCTGCGGGTGTGCGCGATGGCGCTGCTGGAGCCGGTCGCCGAGGTCACGGTCACCGTGCCCGAGGCCGCCGTCGGCGGTGTGCTCGGCGACCTGGCGGCTCGGCGCGGCCGGGTCACGGGTTCCGAGTCGCGCGGCGGCGCGGCGGTGCTCACCGCCACCGTGCCGCTGGCAGAACTGTTCGGCTACGCGACCCGGTTGCGCAGCCGGACGCAGGGCCGGGGCACCTTCACGGCCCGGCCCACCGGTTACGCACCGGCCCCGGCGGCGACCGCGGCGGCTCCGGCGCGCTAGCAGGACGGCCCCTGCCCGGCGCCCCCTGCGGCCCTGCCGAACCGTGTGGGCGGGTCGCGTCACGTCCCCCGAAGGCGTGGCGCGACCCGCCCGGGGCCGCCGTCGCGGCCCGTCAGGGGTACGACACCACCGTGGACGGCGTCGTCGACGTGCCCTGCGTCGGTGACCCGGTGTCGTTGATCACGTGCTCGTACTGGCCGTTGCCGCCGAGCGAGACGACGAGCAGGTCGTGGAAGCGCACCCCCGGCCGGTTCGGGGCGGCGAAGCCGCTGTGCTGCACGATGGCCGGATCGACGTTGTAGTAGCAGTAGCTGCCCAGGCCCCAGCCCTCGTGCGTGGTGACGGCGTCGCCGACCTTGTAGGCGGCGTAGCCCTTCACGGGGCCGTTCTGGATGGCGGCCTGGTTCGGGGCGTCGTACGCCTTCTCGTTCTGGAAGAAGATCGTGCGGCCCCGCTGGCCGTTCCACTGGACGTCGTACTTGTTGAAGTGCTCGACGAACAGGCCCGTGCACAGCACGTCGTCGCCGCCCACGACCACTCCGTAGTCGGCGCGGTTGGTCTCCCAGCCGACGCCGGTGCCGTGGTCGGCGCGCCAGACCCAGGTGTGGTCGACGATGGTGTGGCGGCTGTTGATCACCATGCTGGTGGTGGCCCGGCCGGCGCCCGCGCCGCCGATGCGGACGAACACGTCCTGGACGGTGGTCGGGTTGGCCGAGTGGTCCCGGGTGGCGCCGTGGGGGCCGACTTCCAGCAGGGTGGCGGAGTTGACGGGGCCGGCGTCGACGAGGAGTCCGGCCAGGCGTACGCCGTCGACGTCGGCCGTCTTCAGGGCGGTGACTCCGTTGTCGGGGACCAGGGTCGCGTAACCCAGGCCCAGGACGACGGTGTTGGCGCGGTTCACCTGGATCGGCCGGTCGAGGTGGTAGATCCCCGGTGTCAGCAGCAGGTGAAGTCCTTGCGTGAGGGCCTGGTTGAGGGTCGCCGCGGTGACGCCGGGCTTGGCGACGTAGAACTGCGACAGCGGCAGGGACGTACCGCGGGGGGTGCCGTTGCCCCAGGTCACTCCGCGGGCGTTGGTGCGCTTCTCGGGCAGGAAGACGCGGAACTCGCTGCCGCTGACGTACAGGAACGGCTTCTCCCGGGAGACCGGGGTGGTCTCGAGCGTGGTGTACGGCGGGTTCGGGAAGCTCTGGGCGGGTGCGCCCTCGACGCCCGAGAACACCATGTTCCAGACGCCGTTGAGCCAGCTGCCGATCGCGCTGTCGCGGGTGTACCACTGCTGCTGCGAGTACGGTCCGACCTGGCCGTCGATGCGACTGTCCGCGATGTAGCCGCCGCTCGCCCAGCCGTAGCCGGTGGGCGAGAGGTTGAGGCCGCCGCGCACGTGCATGCGTCTGAAAGGCGCCGCCTGCGCGACCGCCCACCGGTTGGTGCCGTTCGCCGGGACCAGGGCGAGGTTCTCCGCCGAACGCCAGAAGTTCTGCGTCGCGTTGCCGTTGAACCAGCCCGCGTCGACCGTCACGTCGCCGTTGATGGTCGTGTCGTCGGGGGAGAGGCCGAGGCCGGCGATGGAGGTGTAGAAGCCGAGTTGGGCGTTGAGGCCCTGGTAGGTGCCGGGCTTGAACAGCAGGGCGTAGCGGCCGGTGCCGAACTGGGCGGACTCCTGCTGCCGGAACACCTCGTCCAGTCGTGCCTGGATGTTCGGCGTCGACGGGTCGAACACGAGGACGTTCGGGCCGAGGTCGCCGCCGCCAGGCAGCAGACGCGGCCTCTTCCCGGCCGGGGTCTTTGCGGCCGGGGTCTTGCCGATCGTCTGGGCGGCGGCGGACGCGGGGGCGGACAGACCGAGCACGGCGGCGGGGGCCGAGGCGGCCGCGGCGGCCAGCACGGCTCTGCGGCCGATGGCGGGCAGGGGCATGGGGCGGCTCTCCTGTTCAGGAAGTGAACGGGGTGGGGTTTGGGAGCGCTCTCTTGCCGGTGAATGCTTCAACTACCCGAACAGGCGCGTCAAGAGGCGGGGCCGGAGTTCCACAAGCGTTGCCGCACCCCTTGACGAGTGCTTCTCCTGAGGTTTAACTCACGTCCTAAATTAAGCCATGATTGCAATCCCCGAAGGGACACCGGGAGCCATGCGCAGCATCCGAGTCGCGGCCGTAGGGGCCGTCACCCTGTCTCTCGCCCTGGCCGCCACGGCCTGCGGAGGTGGTTCGTCGACGGGCGGCGGGTCCAACGACTCGCCGAAGACGCTGACGTACTGGGCGTCCAACCAGGGCGCCAGCATCGCGGTGGACAAGAAGGTCCTCCAGCCCGAACTCGACAAGTTCGAGAGGCAGACCGGGATCAAGGTGAAGCTGGAGGTCGTTCCCTGGTCCGACCTGCTCAACCGGATCCTCACCGCGACCACCTCCGGTCAGGGCCCCGACGTCCTGAACATCGGCAACACCTGGAGCGCCTCCCTTCAGGCCACCGGCGCGCTGCTGCCCTGGGACGCGAAGAACCTCGGCAAGATCGGCGGCAGGGACCGCTTCGTCGACTCGGCGCTCGGCTCGACCGGCGCCGCCGGCAAGGACCCGGCCGCCGTGCCGCTGTACTCGATGGCGTACGCGCTCTACTACAACAAGAAGATCTTCGCCGACGCCGGCATAGCCAAGCCCCCCGCCACCTGGGCCGAACTCGTCGCCGACGGCAAGAAGATCAACGCGAAGGGCAAGTCGGTCCTCGGCGCCGAGGGCGCGAACGTCTCGGAGAACATCCACCACGTCTTCGTCTTCGCCCAGCAGCACGGCGCCGACTTCTTCACCGCCGACGGCAAGCCCGACTTCACCGACGACGGCGTGGTCGCCGCGGTCCAGCAGTACGTCGGCCTCATGGCGAAGGACAAGGTCATCCCCACCGGCGACGCCGAGTACGCGCAGAACCAGTCCGTGAGCGACTTCGCCAAGGGTAAGCTGGCGATGCTGCTGTGGCAGTCCGCGTCCTCCAACCTCACGTCGCAGGGCATGAGCGAGGACCAGTACGGCATCGCACCCGTGCCCGTCCAGTCCGGCGCCCCCGGCTCCGGCGCCCAGGTCAACTCGATGGTCGCCGGCATCAACCTGGCCGTCTTCAAGAACACCGACAACCTCGACGGCGCCACGAAGTTCGTGAAGTTCATGACCGGTGACGCCGAGCAGAAGATCCTCAACACGGCCTACAGCACCATCCCGCCGGTCAAGTCCGCCCAGTCCGACGCCGCGTTCACCACTCCGTCGAACGCCGTCCTGAAGGACACCCTGGCCAAGAGCGCCGTCGCGCTGCCGCAGGTCGCGGACGAGTCGCAGTTCGAGACGGCGGTCGGTACGGCCGTGAAGGAACTGTTCGCCGACGCGGCCGCCGGACGCGCGGTCACCACCGACTCGGTCAGGGCCCAACTCGCCAAGGCCCAGCAGCAGATGCCCGCGAAGTGAGCACGATGACCACCACCGCTCTCCCGGAGAAGGCGCGGGGCGACTCACCCGGTGCGGAGGCACACGAACCCCGCCGCCGCACCGGGCGGATCCGCCGCACAGGGCTGCCGTACCTACTGCTCCTGCCCGCCCTGCTCCTCGAACTCCTCGTCCACCTCGTGCCGATGGTCATCGGCACCGTGATGAGCTTCAAGGAACTGACGCAGTTCTACATCCGCGACTGGGGCACCGCCCCCTGGTCCGGCTTCGGCAACTACCGCGTCTCGATGGACTTCGACGCCCCCGTGGGCGAGGCACTGCTGCACTCGTTCTTCGTCACCGTCGGCTTCACCCTGCTGTCGGTGGCGCTGTGCTGGCTGATCGGCACGGCCGCCGCGATCTTCATGCAGGACACCTTCCGCGGCCGCGGCCTGCTGCGCGCCCTGTTCCTGGTGCCGTACGCGCTGCCCGTCTACGCGGCCGTCATCACCTGGGTGTTCATGTTCCAGCACGACAACGGCCTGGTGAACCACGTCCTGCACGACCAGCTGCACCTCACCGGCAAGCCGTCCTTCTGGCTGATCGGCGACAACAGCTTCTACGCGCTGCTCGTCGTATCGGTGTGGAAGGGCTGGCCGTTCGCCTTCCTCATCGTCATGGCCGGACTCCAGAACATCCCGTCCGAGCTGTACGAGGCCGCCGCGCTGGACGGCGCCGGGAGGTGGCAGCAGATCCGCCGCATCACCCTGCCGTCGCTGCGCCCGGTCAACCAGGTGCTGGTCCTCGTCCTGTTCCTGTGGACGTTCAACGACTTCAACACACCGTACGTCCTGTTCGGCAAGGCCGCCCCCGAGGCCGCGGACCTCATCTCGGTGCACATCTACCAAGCCTCCTTCGTCACCTGGAACTTCGGTACCGGCTCGGCCATGTCCGTGCTGCTGCTGATGTTCCTGCTGGCCGTGACGGGTGTGTACCTGCTGCTCACCTCGCGTGGACGGGAGGCCGCCGATGTCTGACTCGCCCATGGCGCCGCCCCGTTCGTTCCTGTGGGCCCGGCGGATCTTCCTCACCCTGCTCACCGGCTTCGTACTGATTCCCGTGTACGTGATGGTCTCCAGCTCGCTGAAGCCCCTCGCGGACGTCACGGGCAAATTCCGCTGGCTGCCCAGGGGTCTGACCGTCCGCCCGTACATCGACATCTGGTCGACGGTCCCGCTCGCCAGGTACTTCGTGAACTCGCTGATCGTGGCGGGCGCGGCGACGGTCTGCTCGGTGGTCGTCGCGGTGTTCGCCGCCTACGCCGTCAGCCGCTACGAATTCCGGGGCAAGCGCGTCTTCACGGTCACCGTGCTCTCGACGCAGATGTTCCCCGGCATCCTCTTCCTCCTCCCTCTCTTCCTGCTCTACGTCAACATCGGCAACGCCACCGGCATCGCTCTGTTCGGCTCGCGCGGCGGGCTGATCCTCACGTATCTCACCTTCTCCCTGCCGTTCTCGATCTGGATGCTGATCGGGTACTTCGACTCAGTGCCGCGCGACCTCGACGAGGCGGCGCTGGTGGACGGCTGCGGGCCGTTCGGCGCGCTGCTGAGGATCGTCGTGCCGGCCGCGATCCCGGGCATCGTCGCGGTCGCCGTCTACGCGTTCATGACGGCCTGGGGAGAGGTGCTCTTCGCGTCGGTGATGACCAACGACACCACGCGCACCCTGGCCGTCGGCCTCCAGGGCTACTCCACGCTCAACAACGTCTACTGGAACCAGATCATGGCCGCCTCGCTCGTCGTCAGCGTGCCCGTGGTCGCGGGCTTCCTGCTGCTCCAGCGCTATCTCGTCGCCGGACTGACGGCGGGCGCCGTCAAGTGACCAACACCCCGTATTCCGAAGGGACGTCCGTGTCCGTACGCATCGACCTCGCCGCACTCCCGCACGACTTCCTGTGGGGCACGGCCACAGCGGCGTACCAGATCGAGGGAGCCGTCGCCGAGGACGGCCGGTCGCCCTCGATCTGGGACACCTTCTCGCACACCCCCGGGAAGATCGCGAACGACGACAACGGCGACGTCGCCTGCGACCACTACCACCGCTGGCGCGAGGACATCGGCCTGATGCGCCAACTCGGCACCAACGCCTACCGGTTGTCCGTGGCCTGGCCACGCGTCCGGCCCGGCGGCGACGGACCGGTGAACGCCAAGGGGCTGGCCTTCTACGACGAGTTGGTGGACGCGCTGCTCGACGCGGGCATCACCCCGTCCCTCACCCTCTACCACTGGGACCTGCCGCAGGCGCTCCAGGACCGCGGCGGCTGGCCGGAGCGGGAGACCGCCGTCCTGTTCGCCGAGTACGCCTCGGTCGTCGCCGCCCGCCTCGGCGACCGCGTCAAGCACTGGGCCACCCTCAACGAACCGTCCTGCTCGGCCTGGATCGGCCACCTCGAGGGCACGATGGCCCCCGGCCTGACCGATCTGACCGCCGCCGTACGCGCCTCCTACCACCTGCTCCTCGGCCACGGCCTCGCCACGCAGGCGATCCGCGCCGCCGCCCCCGACGCGCGGATCGGCATCGTCAACAACCTCTCCACCGTGCACCCCGCCACCGACCGCCCCGAGGACGTCGCGGCCGCCCGCCGCCACGACGGGCACGTCAACCGCTGGTGGCTGGACCCGGTGCACGGCCGCGGCTTCCCGGCCGACATGGTCGACACGTACGGCGTCGAACTCCCCGGAAAACCCGGCGACTCGACGACCATCGCCGCCCCGCTGGACTGGCTGGGCCTGAACTACTACTTCCCGGCATACGTCGCCGACGACCCGCACGGCCCCGCCCCCCGCGCCCGCACCGTACGCCGCCCCGGCGTCCCGCGCACCGGCATGGACTGGGAGATCGACGCGAGCGGCATCGAGACACTGCTGCTGCGCCTCACCGAGGAGTACGGCCCGCGGAAGATCCACGTCACCGAGAACGGCTCGGCCTTCGCGGACGTGGTCCGCCCCGACGGCACCGTCGACGACCCCGAACGCCAGGACTACCTGGAGCGCCACCTGGCCGCCTGCGCCTCCGCCGCCCGCAAGGGCGCCCCGCTGGCCGGCTACTTCGCCTGGTCGCTGCTGGACAACTTCGAGTGGGCGTACGGCTACGACAAGCGTTTCGGCCTCGTCCACGTCGACTACCGCACCCAGGCACGCACCATCAAGGGCTCCGGCCACCGGTACGCGGACCTCGTCCGCATCCACCGCGGCCAGTCACGCCGGGCCGCCTGAGCCCGGCCCGGACGACCGGTGGGCGCGGGTGCGGGAGCCCGCGCCCACCGGTCCGCACGAGTGCAAGGGGGAGGGCCGAGACGGGCGCCGGAACCACCTCATGCCTCGCCGAGGCGCACCCCGGGGCAGTCGTCGGCGTCCACCTGCCCGCCGTGGCCGCCGAGGCCGACCCGACCCGGTCGGCCTCGCGCCAGAGGAAGAGGCATACCTCGCCTCCGTGGCGGCCTGGCAGACAGCGACGACTTCCTGCTCACCCAGGCGTGCGCCGAGCCTCCGGTCCCGCGGCCCGGCGCGTGACACGCACCGTCATCCCGTGCAACCGGACTCGGCGTCGGGAAAATCCTCGGACGCGCGGCTGAGCGGAGCGTGGGTGCGTCGTGGCCAGGCACGGGTCCGGTGGCGGTCACGCCTTCGAGTGAGCTTCGCCGAGACCGGGGATGCACGGAAGGCGCGGTCCGTTTGGATCGATGGCGGGGAATCGCCAGACCGACCGACCCCATGGGGGAGCACATGAGCTTTGCCTTTCACCGCAATCCCGACGGCACCACGACGGGCCGCAACATGGAGACCGGCTTCACCGTGACGGACGCCGACGGGGAAGAGGTGCAGCGGCGCCTGCACGAGGACGCGGGATGGGAGTACACGCCTCCTCCGCCCCCCGTGCCACCTGGGTATCACCGGTTCGCCCTGGTGGACGACGCGTTCGAAGCCGGACTTTTCGACGACCGGCGCTACGCGGCACTGCGCGTGAACCCGCCCGAGGGGTGCGTCCCCGCCGACTGGGGGCGCTTCGCCCTCGACTGCGAGCGCCCCGGAGCCACACTTCTCGACGCGGTGACGGACACCGTCGCCGAGATCTGCCGGGAGCACGGCCTGGTCATGAACAGTCTCGGTATCGAGAAGCCCGGGGAGTGGTTCGGGGAGGGCAAGGACGGGTTCAAGGGCCAGATCGTGGCCCACATGCTTCTCGGCGCCGCCTACAGGGCCCGGCTCATCGGCTACGGCCGTGATGAGCTGATCCGTCTGATGGACGCGACCGGCATCGAATAGGGCCAGCGGGCCATTCCGTGAACAGGGGCCGCTCGCCCCACGTATCCCTGCTGCGTGGGAGGATCCCTCACCATGAGCGCGTCCCCGGCCGTCCGGAGCCTGCGTGCCGCGGTGTTCGCCGCGGTGTGCGTGCTGCTGGCTGCCGCCGGGCATGGGCTCGCCATGGGTGACATGCCGCCGGTGCGGGTCGACGCCGCCGGCTTCCTCGGCGTGTTCGCGCTCGGGTGGCTGCTCGGAGGGCGGGAGCGTTCGCTGCTCGGGATCGGGGCGGCCATGCTGGCCACCCAGGCGGGCCTGCACATCGCCTTCGACGCGGCGCACCGCGCCGTCCCCCTGTCCGTGCACGCCATGGGCATGACACGGATGCCCGATCACGTCATGGCGGAGATGGCCCATCCGCACCGCGTTCACGCGGTGACCGCGCACGCCACCGCCGCCCACATCCTCGCCGCCCTGGTCGCCTCCTGGTGGCTCCGGCGCGGCGAGGCCGCCCTGTTCTCGCTGCTGCGGCGGGCGGCCGCCCTGGTGCCGGGCCTTGCCGCCTGGTGGCGCAACGCCCCGCTGCCCGGACTCCTCGACGGGCCGCTGCGCGCCCCGGCCGACCCGGAAACGCCCCGCCTGCTTCCGCTGCGGCACGCGGTGAGCCGTCGCGGGCCGCCAGCCCGGATTCCGTACCCGATCTGACCCCCTACACCTTTCAGTACGTACGGAGATCCACTCACCCATGTCCATCAGCATGTCCTCCCGCATGTCCTCCCGCATGTCCTCCCGCACGTCCGGGAGCGCGCGCCGCGCCGGGCTCGTCACCGTTCTCGCCGCCGCCGGTGTCCTCGCCGCCGCGGGTGCCGCCTCCGCGCACGTCACCGTGCACCCCGAGAGCTACGCCAAGGGCGCCACGGACGGTGTGCTGACCTTCCGCGTGCCCAACGAGGAGAACAGCGCCGCCACCACCAAGGTGCAGGTCTTCCTGCCCACCGACCACCCCGTCCTCGGCGTCCTGGTCTCCCCGCGGGACGGCTGGACCGCCAAGGTGACCACCAGCAAGCTCAAGAAGCCGGTGAAGACCGACGACGGCACCATCACCGAGGCCGCCTCTGAGATCACCTTCACCGGCGGCAAGATCACCGCCGGGCACTTCGAGGACTTCGACGTCGCCTTCGGCCAGCTGCCCGACGACACCGACCAGCTGACCTTCAAGACCCTTCAGACGTACTCCGACGGCAAGACGGTCCGCTGGATCGAGCAGCCCGCGGAAGGCGCGGACGAACCGGAGAACCCGGCACCGGCGCTGAAGCTCACCGCCGAGGGCGCGGCCGAGGACGGCGACAGCTCCTCGGCGAGCGGCAAGGCCGGGTCCCCGGACGCCAAGAGCTCCGCCGGCGCCAAGTCGGCCGCCGCCTCCGGCAGCGACTCCGACTCGACGGCGCGCGGTCTCGGCGTCGCGGGCCTGATCGTCGGCGTGCTCGGCCTCGCCGCGGCGGCCTTCGCCCTCGTACGCGGCCGGTCCGCACGGTCGTAGCGCCGCGCACGGCACAGCGCACACAGCACAGCGCTCGTAGCACCGCACATGCGAAGGGCCCCTGACCAGTCGATGGTCCGGGGCCCTTCCGCACATCTGCCGGGACGGTTCACCGCAGCGCGGGCTCCAGCAGCTGCTCCTCCGCACCCGCCTGCGCCTGCGCCTGCTCCTGCACCGGCGCCTGCTCCTGCACCTGCGCCCGCTTCTCCACCGCCGCCACCGGGCTCGTCCGGGACGTCCGGTACAGCCAGTGCACGTCCCGTCCGAACGACCACAGCAGCGACCCCAGTGCCAGCAGCGCGATCCCCAGGTTGGCGGCGTGCGGCAGGAGTTCCGCGCCGGCCAGCAGCAGGCAGACGCCCTGCGTCGCGGCGACCGTCTTGCGGGCGAAGGACGGCGGCAGCGGCGCGTTCAGCCAGGGCGCGACGCGGGCGGCGGCGACGAACGCATACCGCATACCGCCGATCAGCAGCACCCACGGGCCGAGCTGCATGGCCACGTACACGCTCAGCACCAGGATCAGGAACGCGTCGACCTCCATGTCGAAGCGGGCACCCAGCGCCGTCGAGGTACCCGTGCGGCGGGCCACCTTGCCGTCCACGCCGTCCAGGATCAGGGCGACGGCGGTCAGGCCGACCAGCAGCGTGACCGGCGGGGAGCTCTCGAAGGAGTCCGCGACCAGCGCGGTCACCCCACCGACCAGGGTGGCCCGGCCCAGGGTGACGCGGTTGGCGGGTCCGAAGGAGCGCAGCCGGGAGCGGTGCAGGGCCCGGGAGAGCACCGCCCAGGTGGCGATCGCGAACACCAGGCCCGTCAGCCAGCCGGCCGGCCCCATTCCGATGGCCGAGCCCAGCAGGGCCAGCAGCAGGATCTGGACGCCCGCTCCCACAGCGGTCTCCTGCTGGACCAGCCTTGCGTCGTACGTGTTGTTCAGGGCCACCGCACATCCTCCGGCCGAGTGACAGAGTCGATCAACGCCGCGTACTGTGCGCGGCCTGTGCACATCTCCCTGTGCACAACTCGGTACGTGGACAAGTTCCCGATCGTTCAGGAGGATGCCGATGAACCACTCGGCCCGTGCGTTTTGGCTCGCCTCGCCGGGGAACGGAGAGATCCGTGAAGAGGCGCTCGCGGCACCGGCCGAGGGCGAGGTGCTGGTCCGCGCGCTGTACTCCGGGGTGAGCCGCGGCACCGAGACGCTCGTCTTCCGCGGCGGGGTGCCTCGGAGCCAGCACGCCGCGATGCGGGCGCCGTTCCAGGAGGGTGATTTCCCCGGCCCGGTGAAGTACGGCTACCTCAGCGTCGGGGTCGTGGAGGAGGGGCCCGGCGAGCTGGTCGGCCGCACGGTCTTCTGCCTGTATCCGCACCAGAGCCGTTACGTCGTCCCGGCGAGCGCCGTGACCGTGGTGCCCGATCACGTGCCCCCGCGGCGGGCTGTCCTCGCCGGGACCGTCGAAACGGCCGTGAACGCCCTGTGGGACGCGGCCCCGCTGGTCGGCGACCGGATCGCCGTGGTCGGCGGCGGCATGGTCGGCTGCTCGGTCGCCGCCCTGCTGGCCCGCTTCCCCGGCGTACGGCTGCAACTCGTCGACGCCGACCCCGCGCGCGCGAAGACCGCCGAGGCCCTCGGTGCCGGCTTCGCCTCGCCCGCGGACGCCCTCGGCGACTGCGACCTGGTCGTCCACGCCAGCGCCACCGAAGCGGGCCTGACCCGGTCACTGGAACTCCTCGCCTCCGAGGGCACCGTCGTCGAACTCAGCTGGTACGGCGACCGGCGGATCAGCCTCCCGCTCGGCGAGGCCTTCCACTCCCGGCGGCTGACCGTGCGCAGCAGCCAGGTCGGCACCGTCTCCCCGGCCCGCCCCGGCCGCACCTACGCCGACCGGCTCGCCCTCGCCCTCGACCTGCTCGCCGACCCCGCCCTGGACGCGCTCATCACCGGCGAGTCCGCGTTCGAGGAGCTCCCCGACGTGCTGCCCAGACTCGCATCAGGGGAGATCCCGGCACTGTGCCACCGGGTGCGCTACGGCGAGGACGACTGACGGGTTGTCCGATCCCGGACCACCGGCGGCCCGGCAAGAGCGCCTGACCTGAGAAAAGAGTGAGGAACGGCTGAACAAGGGGAAGCGAAGAGCCGTACTACACGGCATCCCCCCGGCAGGGAATGGCCGGGGAGCCGGACGCGCCGCACCTGGAGGGTCGTCACTTGTTCAGCATCACCGTCCGCGATCACATCATGATCGCCCACAGCTTCCGCGGCGAGGTGTTCGGGCCCGCCCAGCGGCTGCACGGCGCCACCTTCCTGGTGGACGCCACATTCCGGCGCGAGCAGCTCGACGACGACAACATCGTCGTCGACATCGGGCTGGCCACCCAGGAACTGGGTGCCGTGGTGAGCGAGCTGAACTACCGCAACCTCGACAACGAGCCCGACTTCGCCGGCACCAACACCTCCACCGAGTTCCTCGCCAAGGTCATCGCCGACCGGCTCGCCGAACGCGTCCACAAGGGCGCCCTCGGCGAGGGCGCCAGGGGCCTGGCGGGCCTCACGGTCACCCTGCACGAGTCGCACATCGCCTGGGCGAGTTACGAGCGTGCCCTGTGACCGACACGACCATCGACCGGGCGCCCCTCGGCGGCGCGTCGCCTCTCGCCTACGTGCCCGCCCAGCGCGAGACCCTGAACCACGTCGGGATCATCCCCATGTCCCTGCGCACCGTCCACTTCGTCCTGCCGGGCGGCATCGACGACCCGGCCAACCCCAGCGGCGGCAACGCCTACGACCGGCGGGTCTGCCTGGACCTGCCCGGCTTCGGCTGGCAGGTCACCAAGCACCCCGTGGACGGCGCCTGGCCCCGCCCCGGCGCCGCCGCCCGTGACGCGCTCGCCCGCACCCTGCGGGAGCTGCCCGACGGCGCCGTCGTCCTGCTGGACGGCATCGTCGCCTGCGGCGTCCCCGAGATCGTCGTCCCCGAGGCCGAACGGCTGCGCCTGGCCGTCCTGGTGCATCTGCCGCTCGGCGACGAGACCGGCCTCGAGCCGTCCGTCGCCGCCGGCCTCGACGCCCGGGAACGGGAGGTGCTGCGGGCGGTGCCCGCGGTGATCGCCACCAGCGACTGGGCGGTGCGCCGCCTCGTCTCCCACCACGGCCTGGCCCCCGAGCGGGTGCACGTCGCCGCCCCCGGCGCCGACATCGCCCCCCTCGCCCCCGGCACCGACGGCGTCTCCCACCTGGTGTGCGTGGCCGCGGTCACCCCGCGCAAGGGCCAGCACCGGCTGGTGGAGGCACTCGCGGCGGTACGGGACCTGCCGTGGACCTGCACCTGCGTGGGCGGCCTCAACCAGGACCCCGAGTACGTCGCCCACCTGCGCGCCCTCATCGAGAGGCACGGCCTGAGCGACCGCCTGCACCTGGCCGGGCCGCGCTCCGGCGCCGCCCTCGACGCCAGCTACGCCACCGCCGACCTGATGGTCCTCACCTCCTATGCCGAGACCTACGGCATGGCGGTCACCGAGGCCCTCGCGCGCGGCATCCCGGTGCTGGCCACCGATGTCGGCGGGCTGCCCGAGGCGGTCGGCCGCGCCCCCGACGGCGGCGTGCCTGGCATCCTCGTACCGCCGGAGGACCCCGCCGCCCTCGCCGCCGAACTGCGCGGCTGGTTCGGCGAGGCCGATGTGCGCCGCCGTCTGAAGGCCGCCGCCCGCGGCCGCCGCGCGGCACTCGGCGGCTGGGCGGCCACCGCCCGCAGCCTGGCCGGAGTCCTGCTGCGACTCCCCGACGAACCCCGGAGGGCGGCATGAGCCCGACCACCACGACGACCGACGGCATCCCGGCCCAGCCCGGCCCCAGGGGCGTCTCGGACGCGGCAGGGAATACGGCGATTGACAGTGCGACCGACAGGGCCAGCGACATGACGGAACCCGCACCGCGGCACGACACCGCCGGCGAGACCGGACCGTCCGGCGTGATCGCCGGCGCGGGCCCCGTCGCCCGCCCCGGCGAGCGGGCCACCGTACGGCTGAGGGACGCCGGGTCGGAGTCGGAGGAGGAGCCGCCCCGGTACGCGCCCGAATGGCTCCAGCTGCGCGAAGGGGCCGACGGGGCCGCCCGGGCGCACGACCTGCTCGACCCGCTGCGGATACGGCTGGCCAACCGGCCGGGCCGGTGCGGGAGCCTCGTCGTGCACGACCTGGGCTGCGGCACGGGCTCGATGGGCCGCTGGCTCGCGCCCCGCCTGGACGGCGCCCAGCACTGGATCCTGCACGACCGAGACCCCTACCTGCTGCACTTCGCCGCCGTCGCCTCCCCCCGGGCGGCCGCCGACGGCAGCCGGGTCACCGTGGAGACCCGGCGCGCCGACGTCGCCCGGCTCACCCCGGACGCCCTGTCCGGCGCCTCCCTGGTGACCGCCTCCGCCCTGCTCGACGTCCTCACCCGCGAGGAGATCGAGGCCCTCGCCGAGGCCTGCGCCGGCGCCGGCTGCCCGGCGCTGCTGACCCTGTCCGTCGCCGGACGCGTCGAACTCGGCCCGTCCGCCCCGCTGGACGCCGAGATCGCCGAGGCGTTCAACGCCCACCAGCGGCGCGGCGGCCTGCTCGGCCCCGACGCGGTCACCGTGGCCGTCGAGGCCTTCGGCGAGCGCGGCGCGACCGTACGGGTCAACCCCAGCCCCTGGCGACTGGGCCCCGACGACGCCGAACTGACCGCCCAGTGGCTGCGCGGCTGGGTCGGCGCGGCCGTCGAACAGCGCCCCGAACTGGGCGAGCGCGCCGACCGCTACCTCCAGGAGCGCCTGGCCGCCTGCGCCGCCGGCGAACTGCGCGTCACCGTCCACCACAGCGACCTGCTGGCCCTGCCCCGGCCTTCGGGCGGCGCCGCGTGAGCGCGGGGGCCCCGCAGACGGGGAGCGCCGCGACCACGCGTGCCGCGACCACGCGTGCGGCGACCATGCGTCCGGCGAGTGCGCGGACGACGCTCGCGGCCAGTGCGCGTACCACACGGCCGAGTGCCGCCCGGACCTCCCAGGCGTACGGTGCCACGAAGCCGCGGACGGCCGGTGCGGCCACCCACGCGCGCGTGCAGCCCACCACGACCGTACGCACTCGGACCGCACGCACCCGGGTGCGCAGGTCCGCGGGCACGGCCACGGCAACCGGGGCCGTGCCGCAGGCGGTTGCGATGCCCGTGCCCGTGCGGGTGCCCGTGCCCGTCCGGGTGCCGGACGCCGCGGCACCGGCCCCCCACATGCCGGACCCCGTCCCGGTGCCCCCGCAACCCACCGGCCCCGACGCGTCCTCCGGCCCGGACACGCCCTCCGCCCCCCGCTCCGGCCCGCGTTCTCTCCTCGCACGCCTCAACACCCCCGCCGTACGAACCCACTTCGGCACCGTTGCCGGTGTCGTCATCCTCGCCGTCCTGCTGTGGCGGCTGGGCACGGGCGTCTTTCTCGACGGGCTGCGACGGATCGACGGCCCAACGCTGCTCGTGTCGCTGGGAATCGGCGTCGGCACCACGGTGTTCAGCGCCTGGCGCTGGCAGTTGGTGGCCCGCGGCCTCGGGATCCGGCTGCCGCTGGGGGCGGCCGTCGCCGACTACTACCGGGCGCTGTTCCTGAACGCGGCCCTGCCCGGCGGCGTCCTCGGCGACGTGCACCGGGCGGTGCGGCACGGGCAGAGCGCCGGCGACATGGGGCGCGGCGTCCGAGCGGTCGTGCTGGAGCGCGTCGCGGGCCAGGTCGCGCTGGCCGTGATCGGCGGGGCGGCACTGCTGACACTGCCCTCGCCGGTACGGGCCGACACCCGCAGCTTCGCCCTGCCGGCCGTCTTCGCCGCGCTGGGCGCGCTCGCCGTCGTCCTCGCGGTCCGCATGAACCGCGCACCCTCGCGTCGGGGCACCCGCCGTACGAGCCTCGTCGAGGCCCGCCACGCGCTGCTGTCGCGCCGCAACGGTCCGGGTGTCGCCCTGTCCTCCGTCGTCGTCCTGGCCGGACACCTCGCGATGTTCGTCGTCGCGGCCCGGGTCGCCGGATCCGATGCCTCCGTGCCGGTGCTGCTGCCGCTCGCGGTGCTCGCCCTGATCGCCATGGGCCTGCCGCTGAACGTCGGCGGCTTCGGCCCCCGGGAGGGCGCCACCGCCTGGGCGTTCGGCGCGGCCGGGCTGGGCGCGAGCAGCGGACTGGCCGTCGCCGTGGTGTACGGCGTGCTCAGCTTCGTCGCCGCCCTGCCCGGCGCGCTCGTCCTCGTCTTCCGGTGGTACACCGGACTGCGCGGCCGCTACACGCGCACGCTGCCGGAGCCGTCCTCCGGCTCCGACGAGGTGAGCAACTCCAGATACGCGCCGAAGGATTCGGCCAGGCTCGCCAGCAGTTCCCTCCCCTTTTCCGCCGACCCCAGGGAAGGACGGCCGATGACACCCGATTCGGTATAGGCGGACATTCCCACGGTGAGCAGATGACGGCGGTCGTCCGCGGTGAAATCGGCGGACTCGTAACCAGGACGGACATATTCGGGATGAGCGTGCAGCAGAATGGACGTCTCGATTTCTCCCGCGTGCATGTCGGTGAGCAGCGAGGTGAGCACCCCGGCCCGCTCCCGTGCCTCCTCCCAGTCCTCCGCGGCCGGGAACAGCGCCATCCGCTCCCCGCGCGCGGAAGCCTCCTGAACCACGTTGCCCAGCACGTAGTTCCCGCCGTGCCCGTTGACCACGACGAGCGCCTCGACGCCCGAACGGCGCAGCGACGCCGCGATGTCCCGGACCACCGCATGCAGGGTCACGGAGGAGATGCTGACGGTCCCTGGCCAGGCCGCGTGCTCGTGCGAGCAGGCGACCGTCACCGGAGGAAGGAGGTGCACCGGGTGCGCCGCGGCGATCTCCCGGGCGATGGCACAGGCGACCAGGGTGTCGGTCGCCAACGGAAGGTAGGGGCCGTGCTGCTCGAAACTGCCGACGGGAAGGACGGCCACCTGTGCTGAGACGCCCGCCGCCCGCGTCCGTACGTCTTCCGTGGTGTCCGCCGGCAGCGGGCCCCGTGTACCGTACGTCGCCCCACCCGCGCCCGAAACACTCATTTCTTCACGGCCTTTCGTCTCTGCATTAGGAATCAGATCATGACAGACAACATCGGCGTACTCGGCAAGAAGGCACCGCAGCGTACGGGTGTGGAACGCGTCGTCAATGCGCCACTGCCCACGGTGTACGGAAAATTCCAGGCGGTCGGATATCTGGACCACGACCGCGGTGACGAGCAAGTGGCCCTGGTCCACGGCGAGATCGGTTCCGAAGGCGTGCTCGTGCGGCTGCACTCGGAGTGCCTGACCGGCGACGCGTTCGGCTCCCAGCACTGCGAGTGCGGCGACCAGCTGGACTCCGCGCTGCGTGCGGTCGTCGCCGAAGGCAGCGGCATCGTCGTCTACTTGAGAGGGCACGAGGGCCGTGGCATCGGCCTCCTCGCCAAGCTGCGTGCGATGGCCCTGCAGGCGGAGGGCCTGGACACCGTGGAGGCGAACCTCGCCCTCGGACTGCCCGTCGACGCCCGTGACTACGGTGTCGCCGCCGGGATGCTGCAGGACCTCGGCGTGAACTCGGTACGCCTGATGTCCAACAACCCGCGCAAGCGGGAGGCGTTGGTGCGGCACGGCATAGAGGTCGCCGAGACGGTGCCGCTGCTGATTCCGCCGTGCGAGAGCAACATCACCTATCTGCGGACGAAGCGGGAACGACTCGACCACCACCTGCCCCACCTGGACGCCGTCGCTCATCTGTCCTGAACCACGTGTCCCGAACCACCTGTCCCGCATACGAGCCCGGAGATCCGGACAGGAAGAAGAGGCCATGACCGACGGCGTCCTCTTCCTCTCCGGGCCCCGGACGCCGACTGCTGCGGAGGCGCCAAGTGACCATGCAGGCCGGGGTCGTGATCGTCGGCGGCGGGGTGATCGGCACCAGCATCGCCTGGCATCTGGCCCGGGCAGGCATCCGTGACGTCGTACTCGTCGAACGCGACGAACCGGCCGCCGGGTCCACGTCGAAGGCAGCCGGCGGGGTGCGGGCGCAGTTCTCCGACGAGCTCAACATCCAGCTGGGCGCCCGCAGTCTGGAAGCCTTCGCCCGGTTCGAGCAGGACACGGGACACGACATCGGGCTGCACCGGGTCGGCTACCTCTTCCTGCTGTCGACGCCCGAGGACGTGGCCTCCTTCGAGGCGGGCGTGCGGCTGCAGAACTCCCTCGGCGTGCCCAGCCGCATCATCGCCCCCGAGGAGGCCCGGCGCCTGTCGCCGCTGATCAGTACCGACGGACTGCTGGCCGCCGCATGGTCCCCGGACGACGGCCACTGCACGCCCGAGGCGGTCGTCCACGGCTACGTCTTGGCTGCCCGTGCCCACGGCGCCCGGGTCCTGCGGCACACCGAGGTCACCGGCATCGAACGGCACGGCGACACGATCACCGCGGTGACCACGAGCCTGGGCCGCATCGTCACCGGCACCGTGATCTGCGCGGCGGGCGCCTGGTCGCGGGCGGTCGGCGCGATGGCCGGAGTGGACCTGCCGGTGCAGCCGCTGCGCCGCCAGATCGCCGTCACGGAAGCCGTCCCAGGCTTGCCGCCCACGCTGCCGATGACGATCGACTTCACCACCAGCCTGTACTTCCACGCCGAAGGCCCGGGCCTGCTGGTCGGCATGTCCGACCCCGACGAGACACCCGGCTTCGCCACCCACACCCACGACCGCTGGATCCCCCGCCTCACCGAGGCCATGGAACGGCGCGCCCCCGCCCTGCTGGACCTGCGCCGCACCGGCGGGTGGGCGGGGCTGTACGAGAACACGCCCGACCACAACGCCCTGATCGGCGAGGCGTCTTCAGTATCCCGATTTTTGTATGCAACCGGCTTCTCCGGTCACGGTTTCCTGCAGGCACCCGCCGTCGGCGAGGTGATCCGCGACCTCTACCTGGGCCGCACGCCCTTCCTGGATGTCCGTCCCCTGAGCGCCGACCGTTTCGCGGCCGACGCCCCGCGCCCGGAGTCCAACCTGGTTTGACGCATACAGGGGTCGTATACAGAGATCGTATTCAGTCGACGACGGCCGCCCGCACCAGGCGCTTCAGCTCCGGGAAGATCTTCAGTGTCTTCGGACGCACCTGGGTCATGAACTGCGCGGTCAGGTCCCGGCCCGGATCGATCCAGAATGTCGTGGTCGCCACGCCGCTCCAGCCGAACGTGCCCAGGCCCAGGGGCGCCACCGTCCGGACGGGGTCGGTGACCACGGAGACGTTGAAGCCGAAGCCGACGCCCGCGTTGCCGGGCTCTTGATGGGCCCGGGCGCCGAAGGCGCGCAGGTCGGCGCCGCCGGGGAGGTGGTTGGTGGTCATGAGGGCCACCGACTCGGCGGAGAGCAGGCGGGTGCCGTCCAGTTCGCCGCCCCGGCGGAGCATCTCCATGAACCGGTGGTAGTCGTGGGCCGAGGCGACCATGCCGCCGCTGCCGGACAGGAAGCGGGGGCGGCCGCGCAGCGGCAGCCCGGGGATCGGCTTGATGCCACCGGTTTCGGTCTCGCTGTACAACTCGGCGAGCCTGCCAGACTGTTCGGGTGTGACCTCGAAGCCCGCGTCCGTCATGCCGAGCGGCCGGAAGACCCGGTCGGCGAAGAACTGGTCGAGCGGCTGCCCGGAGACCACTTCGATCACCCGGCCGAGCACGTTGGAGGCGACCGAGTAGTTCCACTGCGTACCCGGCTCGAACTGCAGCGGAAGCCGCGCGTACACGTCCATGGTCTCGGCCAGGTCCGCGCCCGGCGGCACCGACGACTCCAGGCCGGCCTCGCGGTAGAGCGCGTCGACGGGGTGGGAGTAGTAGAAGCCGAAGGTGAGGCCCGCGGTGTGGGTCAGCAGGTGGCGCAGGAGTACGGGGCCGTCGGCCGGGCGGGTCTCCACGTCGGGGCCGGAGCCGCCGACGTACACCCGGGGATCGGTGAAGGCGGGGAGGTGACGCTCGAGCGGGTCGTCCAGTGACAGCCTGCCCTCCTCCGCCAGCAGCAGTACGGCGACCGCGGTGACGGGCTTGGTCATGGAGTAGATCCGCCACAGGGTGTCCGCCTCGACCGGCAGTCCCGCAGCGAGGTCGCGGTGCCCGTGCACGGTGAGGTGGGCGACGCGGCCGCCGCGCGAGACGGCCATCAGGAAGCCGGGCAGTCGTCCTTCGCCGACGTGGTGGGCGACGTACTGGTCGAGGCGGTCCAGCGCCTTCGCGTCCAGTCCGGCCTCGCCCGGGTCGACTTCCTGTCGCAGCTGTGCCATCGCTCTCCTCCGGTCATGTCCGGCCTGGTGGGGTCCGTCCTACCCCTCCGGGACGACCACGGACCTCCACTCAAGGCCATAGACACTGTCTACCCGGAATGCGCGGGTGTGACGGGACAGTTGATCCAGACATGACTCACGACGCTCCGCAGGACGCACTGCTCGGGCTGCTCATCGACGGCAACAGCGGAGTGCTGGTCACTCTCAAGCGAGACGGCCGGCCCCAGCTGTCGAACGTCAACCACGCCTACTACCCCGACGAGCGGATCATCCGGGTCTCGCTCACCGACGACCGCGCCAAGACCCGCAATCTGCGACGGGATCCGAGAGCCTCGTACTACGTCACCACCGCCGATCGGTGGGCGTACGCGGTCGCCGAGGGCACCGCCGACCTCTCGCCCGTCGCCGGGGACCCGTACGACGGGACGGTGGAGGAACTGGTCCGCCTCTATCGCGACGTGCAGGGCGAACACCCGGACTGGGACGACTACCGGGCCGCCATGGTCCGCGACCGCCGACTGGTGCTGAGGCTGCGGGTGGAGCGTGCATACGGTATTCCGAAACCGTAGACCGTATGCACGATCGGTCCGCCCGGCGGCCCGCGCGGCGAAGCCGTGCAAGCCCGCAGTCGAGTAGTCCAGGAGCAGCGGCCGTTATGACGCCGTTCTGGACTGCGCCGTCGTACACCCGCCCTGAGTCGTCAGGCTCCCGCCGGCCGGGCGGGAGCCTGGGGGTGGTGCGTCAGGCCGACACCGCCTCCGGCCGCGAGGCCTCCTTCCCCGCCCGCTCGCCCAGCGCCCGCGTGGGAACCCGGTGGGTCTCGCGGGCCGAGAGGGCGGCGATCACCGGCGGGACGCACAGGGCCGCGGTGAACAGGCCGACCGCCGACCAGTCGTCGCCGCCGGGACCCGCGACCTGCGCGGCGAAGGTGACCGCGAACCCGGCGACCGCGAAGCCGATCTGCGTGCCGATCGCCATGCCGGACAGCCGGACCCGGGTGGAGAACATCTCCCCGTAGAAGGCGGGCCACACGCCGTTGGCGGCGCTGTAGACCACCCCGAAGGCGAGGACGCCGGTCAGCAGGGTCAGCAGGTAGGAGCCGGCCGAGATCGCCCACAGGTACAGGAACATCGTCACCGCGCTGCCGGCCGCGCCGGCCAGGTACACGGGGCGGCGGCCGATCCGGTCGGACAGCGTCGCCCACAGCGGGATCGCCGCCAGGGCGACCAGATTGGCGAGAGCCCCCACCCACAGCATCGAGGACCGGGACATGCCGACCGAGTCACTGGTGGCGTAGGCCAGCGACCACACCGTGAAGATCGTGCTCACCGAGGCGATGAGAGCGCCCGCGATCACCCGCAGCACGTCCCGCCAGTGCTCGCGCAGCAGCACCAGCAGCGGCAGCCGTACGACACCCGCGGTAGCCGCCTCCTGGGTGAAGGCCGGGGTCTCCTCGAGCCTGCGCCGGATGACGTACCCGACGACGGCGACGGCGACACTCAGCCAGAACGGCACCCGCCAGCCCCAGGACAGCAACTGGTCGTCGGGCAGCTGGGCGACGAGGAGGAAGACGAGGGTGGCGATCAGCTGGCCGCCCTGGGTGCCGCTGAGGGTGAAGCTGGTGAAGAAGCCGCGCCGGTGTTCCGGCGCGTGCTCCAGACTCATGGAACTCGCGCTGGCCTGCTCTCCCGCCGCCGAGATCCCCTGCAGCACCCGGCACAGCACCAGCAGCACGGGGGCGAGGGAGCCTGCCTGGGCGCGGGTGGGCAGACAGCCGATGAGGAACGTCGACAAGCCCATCAGGATCAGCGTGAACACCATGATCTTCTTGCGGCCCAGCCGGTCGCCGACGTGCCCGAGGAAGAGCGCGCCGACGGGGCGGGCGGCATAGGCGACGCCGAAGGTGGCCAGCGACAGCAGGGTGGCGGTCGCGGGATCGGAGGCGTCGAAGAACACCTTCGGGAAGATCAGCGCGGCCGCGCTGCCGTAGATGAAGAAGTCGTAGTACTCCAGGGCGCTGCCGATCCAGGCGGCGGCGGCCGCCTTTTTCGGTTGCCCGACGGCTTCGGCGGGGACGGACACGGCGTGCTCCTTCGGGGGGACTCCACCGTAGGCGGAGTGAGCGTGAGCGGAGGTGGGAGAGGAAGGTGCCGGATCCCGGCCAATTAACCCACTGGATAGTTAGTCCCGGTGGGTAGGGATGGTGCGTCCGCGTCTTCCGGGTGTCAAGGGGTGCTGCCGTACGACCTCGGCCGGCCGTCCCCGTGCGACCTCAGCCGGCCGCGCGCTCCGCCGTCAGGTAGGCGATCACCATGTCGCCGAGCATGGCGCGGTAGTGCTCGCGCTGCGCGGGGTCCACCAGGTCCCGTCCGAACAGGGCGCCGAAGGTGTGCCGGTTGGCGACCCGGAAGAAGCAGAACGAGCTGATCAACGCGTGCAGGTCGACCGCGTCGACGTCGGCCGTGAACAGGCCGGACTCCTGGCCGGACGCCAGGATGCGGCGGATCACCTCGAGGGCGGGCGAACCGATCTTGCCGAGCTTCTCGGAGGCGGCGATGTGCTCGGCACCGTGGATGTTCTCGATGCTGACCAGGCGGATGAAGTCGGGATGCCGCTCGTGGTGGTCGAAGGTGAGTTCGGCCAGGCGCCGGATGGCCGCGACCGGGTCCAGGTGCTCGACGTCGAGCTCCTGCTCGGCCTCGCGGATCACGCCGTACGCCCGCTCCAGAACGGCCGTGAACAACTGTTCCTTGCCGCCGAAGTAGTAATAGATCATCCGCTTCGTGGTGCGGGTGCGGGCGGCGATCTCGTCGACGCGGGCGCCGTCGTAGCCGGCCCGGGCGAACTCCTGGGTGGCCACGTCGAGGATCTCGGCCCTGGTGCGGGCGGCGTCGCGGATGCGCCCGTTGTCGCGTGCCGGTTCGTCGACGGTGGTCATCGGGTTCCTTCGGGCGTAGGGCCAGTGCCGTGATTGTAGAAGCAGGGTCCCCGGGCGCCGGCGGGATGTTCCGTACGGGCCCCTCCCGGGCGGGGGTGCGCCGCGCCGGGTCTTCCCCAGGGGCTCGTCGGCCTGATATAGCTAACGTACTGGTTCGTACATTAAGCGTTTCAGAGGAGGTCTGCGTGGCCAGGCACTCGTATCTCGTCGGACTCGTCGGTGCGGGCATCGGCCCCTCGCTCAGCCCGGCCCTGCACGAGCGGGAGGCCGACCGGCAGGGGCTGCGCTACGTCTACCGGCTCATCGACATCGACACCCTCGGCGTCGGCCCGCAGGCGGTGGGCGACCTCGTCCGGGCCGCCCGCGACCTGGGCTTCGACGGGCTGAACATCACCCACCCGTGCAAGCAGCTCGTCCTGGAGCACCTCGACGCGCTCGCCCCGCAGGCCGAGGCGCTCGGCGCGGTCAACACGGTCGTGTTCGGCGAGGACGGCACGGCCACCGGCCACAACACGGACGTCACCGGGTTCGCGGCGTCTTTCGCACGCGGTCTGCCGGACGCGCCGCTGGAGCGAGTCGTGGTGCTCGGCGCGGGCGGCGCGGGCGCGGCCGTCGCGCACGCCACGCTCACCCTCGGCGCGGGGCTGGTCACCGTCGTCGACGCGCTGCCGGAGCGGTCCGCCGCCCTCGCCGGCTCCCTGAACCGGCACTTCGGCGCGGGCCGGGCGACCGCCGCGGCCCCCGGGGAACTGCCCGGCCTGCTGACGCGGGCCGACGGCATCGTGCACGCCACCCCCACCGGCATGGCCGCTCTCCCCGGCCTGCCCTTCCCGGCCGACCTGCTGCACCCCGGCCTGTGGGTCGCCGAGGTCGTCTACCGTCCGCTGCGCACCGAACTGCTGCGCACCGCCCGAGCGGCGGCCTGCGCCACCCTCGACGGCGGCGGCATGGCGGTCTTCCAGGCGGCGGACGCGTTCCGCCTGTTCACCGGGCGGGAACCCGACAGCGCGCGGATGCTCGACGACTTCGCCGAACTGGCGGGCGCCGTGGCCAGCCCTCGGTAGAGATCAGCCCCCGGTGCAGATCAGCCCCAGGCAGAGAGAGGTACCGACGTGCGCACGTCCATCGCCACCGTCTCCCTCAGCGGACCCCTCACCGAGAAACTCACCGCCGCCTCCCGGGCGGGCTT
Source organism: Streptomyces sp. NPDC020299 (assembly GCF_044387825.1). Taxonomy (NCBI): domain Bacteria; kingdom Bacillati; phylum Actinomycetota; class Actinomycetes; order Kitasatosporales; family Streptomycetaceae; genus Streptomyces; species Streptomyces sp. NPDC020299. Next base: position 39,129 of record NZ_JBIRWL010000023.1, on the reverse strand, counting down.
CGACGGCGTCGAGATCTTCGAGAACGACCTGCTCGCCAGCCCCCTCACCCCTAAGGAGATCCGCGCCCGCTGCGCCGACCTCGGCCTGAGCATCGACCTGTACCAGCCGGTGCGTGACATCGAGGCCGTGCCCGGAGGCGAGTTCGCCCGCAACCTGCGCCGCGCCCGGCACAAGTTCGAGCTGATGCGCAGGCTCGGCGCGGACACCGTCCTGGTGTGCTCCAGCGTCTCCCCGTCCGCCGCGGACGACGACGCGCTGGCGGCCGCGCAGCTCGGTGAACTCGCCGACCTGGCACAGGACTTCGGGATCCGCGTCGCCTACGAGGCGCTCGCCTGGGGCCGTCACGTGAACACCTGGGACCACGCCTGGCGGATCGTCGAAGCGGCCGGCCATCCGGCCCTGGGCACCTGCCTGGACAGCTTCCACATCCTCTCCCGGGGCGGCGACCCCAAGGGCATCGAGGACATCCCCGGCGAGAAGATCTTCTTCCTCCAGCTCGCGGACGCGCCCCGGCTCGCCATGGACGTACTGCAGTGGAGCCGCCACTACCGCTGCTTCCCCGGGCAGGGCGGCTTCGACGTCGCCGGGCTGCTCGGGCATGTGCTGCGCACCGGCTACGACGGACCGCTGTCCCTGGAGGTCTTCAACGACGTCTTCCGGCAGGCCGAGGCGGGCCCGACGGCCGTCGACGCGCAACGCTCACTGCTGCTGCTCCAGGAGGCGGCCGGGGTGGCGGCGCCGCCCGCGCCGGTGGTGCCGACGGGCGTCGCCTTCACCGAACTGCTCACCCCGGACGCCGAACCGGTCGCGGCGGTCCTGGGCGCGCTGGGTTTCGTCCGTACGGCCCGCCACCGCGGCAAGCCGGTGGACCTGTGGGAACAGGGGGAGGCCCGGATCCTGGTGAACACGGGCGCGGCCGGGCGGCGGGACGGCACCGCCCTCGCCGCGGTCGGCCTGGAGTCACCCGATCCTGCGGGCGCCGCTCGGCGCGCCGAGGCCCTGCTGGCCCCGGTACTGCCCCGCCGCCGCGCCCCCGGGGACGCCCCGCTCGAGGTGGTGGCGGCCCCCGACGGCACGGAACTGTTCTTCTGCGCCACGAACCGTCCTCCACTGCCCGACTGGCGGGCCGACTTCGCGGACGTGCCGCACCTCCCGCCGGCCGAACCGGCCGACGACGCCACCCGCGTGACCCGTGTCGACCACCTCGCCCTGACCCAGCCCTGGCACCACTTCGACGAGGCCGCCCTCTTCCACCGCGGTGTGCTCGGCCTGGACGCCCGGGAGAGCGTCGATGTCGCCGATCCCTACGGTCTGCTGCGCAGCCGCGCCGTCGCCGGCGCCGACGGCGGCGTCCGGATCGCCCTCACCGTGGGCGCGGCTCCCGCCGAGGACGGCGCGCACGCCCAGCACATCGCCCTGGCCACCGACGACGTGGTGACGGCCGCCCGCCGCTTCCGCGCGGCCGGCGGCCGTCTGCTGCCCATCCCCGCCAACTACTACGACGACCTGGCCGCCCGGTACGAGTTCACCGACGCGGAGCTCGAGACGTACCGCGACCTCGGCATCCTCTACGACCGGGACGCGGGCGGCGCCTTCAGGCACTGCTACACCGCCACCGTCGGCCGGGTCTTCTTCGAACTGGCCCAGCGTGATCCCGGCTACCAGGGGTACGGCGCCCCGAACGCGCCGGTACGCCTCGCGGCGCAGCACGCCCAGCGCTAGCGCAGCACGCCCAGCACTAGGGTCTGCTGTTCCACTGAGCGATCACCGGCCGGCCGTGCTCCGTCGACAGGCGGCTGAGGGTGCCGGTGGCCAGCTGGAAGAGGCGGCCGTCGGCGGGCGGCAGGCCCAGCCGGCGGGCGGTCAGGACGCGCAGGAAGTGGCCGTGGGCGACGACCACCACGTCACCGACGTCGCCCGCCTCGCCTTCGTCGCCGGTGAGGGCCGCGTCCAGTCGGGACAGCACCCGGTCGGCGCGCCGGCCGACCTCGGCGGGTGATTCACCGGGGTGCCCCTCGCGGCCGGGCGGCACGCCGTCCGTCCACAGGTCCCAGTCGGGGCGGGTGCGGTGGATGTCGACGCTGGTGACGCCCTCGTAACCGCCGTAGTCCCACTCGTGCAGGTCGGGGTCCGGGACGGCCCCGTCGAGTCCCGCGAGGTGCGCGGTGCGCATCGCTCGGGCGAGCGGACTGGTGAGCGTCAGCGCGTAGGTCCGGCCGGTGAGGAGTGGAGCGAGGGACTTGGCCTGTTCCTCGCCGTGCCGGGTGAGGGGCAGGTCGGTCCAGCTGGTGTGCCGGCCCGACACGCTCCACTCCGTCTCACCGTGGCGGACCAGCAGGAGGTCCCCCACGGCCGGTCAGTCCTTCGCCGACTCGACGGCGTGCCCGCCGAACTGGTTGCGCAGCGCCGCGATCATCTTCATCTGCGGGGAGTCGTCCTGGCGGGAGGCGAACCGCGCGAAGAGGGAGGCGGTGATCGCGGGCAGCGGCACCGCGTTGTCGATGGCAGCCTCGACGGTCCAGCGGCCCTCGCCGGAGTCCTCCGCGTAGCCGCGCAGCTTCTGAAGGTGCTGGTCGTCGTCGAGGGCGTTGACCGCGAGGTCGAGCAGCCAGGAGCGGATGACGGTGCCCTCCTGCCAGGAGCGGAACACCTCGCGGACGTTGTCCACCGACTTGACCTTCTCCAGGAGCTCCCAGCCCTCGGCGTAGGCCTGCATCATGGCGTACTCGATGCCGTTGTGGACCATCTTCGAGAAGTGCCCGGCACCGACCTTGCCCGCGTGGACGTAGCCGTACGGGCCCTCCGGCTTGAGTGCCTCGAAGACCGGCTCCAGGCGCTCGACGTGCGCCTTGTCGCCGCCGACCATCAGGGCGTAACCGTTCTCCAGGCCCCACACACCGCCGGAGACGCCCGCGTCGACGAAACCGATGCCCTTGATGGCGAGTTCCGCGGCGTGCTTCTCGTCGTCGGTCCAGCGGGAGTTGCCGCCGTCGACGACAGTGTCGCCCTCGGACAGCAGTTCCTTCAGCTCGTCGATGACGGACTGGGTGGCGTGGCCGGCCGGGACCATCACCCACACGATGCGGGGCGCGTCGAGCTTCTCGACCAGTTCGGCGAGGTCCTTGACGTCGGAGAGCTCGGGGTTGCGGTCGTAGCCGATGACGGTGTGGCCCGCGCGGCGGAGCCGCTCGCGCATGTTGCCGCCCATCTTGCCGAGGCCGATCAGGCCCAACTGCATGGCTGTCATATCAGCTTCACTTCTCTCTAGGCGTTCTTGAGCGAGCGGTACGCGGCCACCAGGGCGCGGGTGGACGGGTCGAGGCCGGGTACGTCCGCGCCGTCGGTGAGGGCGGGCTCGACGCGCTTGGCGAGGACCTTGCCCAGTTCCACGCCCCACTGGTCGAAGGAGTCGATGTTCCACACCGCGCCCTGCACGAACACCTTGTGCTCGTAGAGCGCGACGAGCTGGCCGAGGACCGACGGGGTCAGCTCGGGCGCGAGGATCGTCGTGGTGGGGTGGTTGCCACGGAAGGTGCGGTGCGGCACCTGCTCCTCGTCGACGCCCTCGGCCCGCACCTCGTCCGCCGTCTTGCCGAAGGCGAGGGCCTGGGTCTGGGCGAAGAAGTTGGCCATCAACAGGTCGTGCTGGGCCTTGAGTTCCCCGCTCAGCTCGGCCACCGGCCGGGCGAAGCCGATGAAGTCCGCCGGGATCAGCTTCGTACCCTGGTGGATCAACTGGTAGTAGGCGTGCTGCCCGTTGGTGCCCGGCGTCCCCCACACCACGGGACCGGTCTGCCACTCGACGGGACGGCCCTGACGGTCCACCGACTTGCCGTTGGACTCCATGTCCAGCTGCTGCAAGTAGGCGGTGAACTTGGACAGGTAGTGGCTGTAGGGCAGCACCGCGTGCGACTGGGCGTCGAAGAAGTTGTTGTACCAGATGCCCAACAGGCCCAGGATCAGCGGTGCGTTTGCCTCGGCGGGCGCGGCCTGGAAGTGCTCGTCGACGATCCGGAAACCGTCCAGCATCTCCCGGAACCGGTCCGGGCCGATGGCGACCATCAGGGACAGGCCGATGGCCGAGTCGTACGAGTAGCGGCCGCCCACCCAGTCCCAGAACGCGAACATGTTGTCCGGGTCGATGCCGAACTCGGTGACCTTCCCGGCGTTCGTGGACAGGGCCACGAAGTGCTTGGCGACCGCCTTGTCGTCGCCGTCCAGCCCGTCGAGCAGCCACGTGCGCGCCGATGTCGCATTGGTGATCGTCTCGATCGTGGTGAACGTCTTGGACGCGACGATGAACAGGGTCTCCGCCGGGTCCAGGTCGCGGGTCGCCTCGTGCAGGTCCGCGCCGTCCACGTTCGACACGAAACGGAACGTCAGCTCGCGTGCTGTATACGATCGCAGTACTTCGTATGCCATCGCCGGGCCCAGGTCGGAGCCGCCGATGCCGATGTTGACGACGTTGCGGATCCGCCTGCCCGTGTGACCGGTCCACTCACCGGAGCGGACCCGCTCGGCGAACGCCGCCATCCTGTCCAGGACGGCGTGCACCTCGGGGACGACGTTCTCCCCGTCGGCCTCGACCACCGCCTCCCGCGGGGCGCGCAGCGCGGTGTGCAGCACGGCCCGGTCCTCGGTGACGTTGATCCGCTCGCCGCGGAACATCGCGTCCCGCAGGCCGAAGACGCCGGTGGCGGTGGCCAGTTCCTGCAGCAGGGCGAGGGTCTCGTCGGTGACCAGGTGCTTGGAGTAGTCGATGCGCAGGTCGCCTACGGTGACGACGTACCGCTCGGCGCGAGCGGGGTCCGCCGCGAACAGCTCCCTCAGGCTCGGGTGCGGCATCGCGTCCGTGCGATGGTCGTGCAGGGCGGCCCACTCGGGCCGCCGGGTGAGGTTCGGGACGTCAGACATGGGCGCGGATCCCTTCGGCGCCGTCGCCGCGCAAGGCGATGGCGTACATCTCGTCGGCGTCGAGACGGCGCAGCTCCTCGGCGATGAGCTCGGACATGGTCCGCACCTTCAGCGCGAGGGTGCGCGGCGGCTGGCCCGGAAGGGTCAGCGTGGCCAGCGGGCCCTCGGGGCGGTCGATGACGATCTCGCCGCTGTCGGTGCCCAGCCGGACGGCCGTGACCACCGGCCCGGCGGTGACGACGCGGTCGACGTGCACCTTCAGCCGTGCCTCCAGCCAGCGGGCGAGCAGCTCGGCGGCCGGGTTGTCCGCCTCGGCCTCCACGGCCGCCGAGGTCACCTCGGTGCGGGCCTGGTCCAGGGCGGCGGCCAGCATCGACCGCCAGGGAGTGAGCCGGGTCCAGGCGAGGTCGGTGTCGCCGGGCGCGTAGGAGCGCATACGGTCCTGGAGGACCGCGAGGGGGTTCTCGACGGCGTACAGGTCGGTGATCCTGCGCTGCGCGAGCGCGCCGAGGGGGTCCTTCGCGGGGTTCTCCGGCGCCTCCACCGGCCACCACACCACCACCGGCGCGTCCGGCAGCAGCAGCGGCAGGACGACCGAGTCGGCGTGCTGGGACACCTCGCCGTAGGTACGCAGCACGACCGTCTCGCCGGTGCCGGCCTCGGAGCCGACCCGGACCTCCGCGTCCAGCCGGGACTGCGTGCGCTCGCGCGGGCTGCGGGCGTGCCGCTTGATGACGACCAGGGTGCGCGAGGGGTGCTCGTGCGAGGCCTCCTCGGCGGCCTTGATCGCGTCGTAGGCGTTCTCCTCGTCCGTGACGATGACCATCGTCAGGACCATGCCCACAGCAGGGGTTCCGATGGCGCGGCGGCCCTGCACCAGCGCCTTGTTGATCTTGCTTGCCGTGGTGTCGGTCAGGTCGATCTTCATGGCCTGCGCCAGCTCCGTCCGTCTCGTGCGAGCATCTCGTCTGCTTCCTCCGGACCCCATGTGCCCGACGGGTACTGGGCCGGCCTGCCGTGTGCCGCCCAGTACCCCTCGACGGGGTCGAGGATCTTCCAGGACTCTTCCACTTCCTGGTGACGGGGGAACAGGTTGGCGTCGCCCAGCAGCACGTCCAGGATGAGCCGCTCGTACGCCTCCGGGCTGGACTCGGTGAACGACTCGCCGTAGGCGAAGTCCATCGACACGTCCCGGATCTCCATCGAGGTGCCCGGCACCTTGGAGCCGAACCGGACGGTCATGCCCTCGTCCGGCTGGACGCGGATGACGACGGCGTTCTGCCCGAGCTCCTCGGTGGCCGAGGAGTCGAACGGGGAGTGCGGGGCCCGCTTGAACACCACCGCGATCTCGGTGACCCGGCGGCCCAGCCGCTTGCCGGTGCGCAGGTAGAACGGGACGCCCGCCCAGCGGCGGTTGTCGACCTCCAGCTTGACCGCCGCGTAGGTGTCGGTCTTGGACCGCGCGTCGATGCCCTCCTCCTGGAGGTATCCGGGCACCTTCGCACCGCCCTGCCAGCCTTCCGCGTACTGACCGCGGACGGTGCTCGCACCCAGGTCCTTCGGCAGCCGCACCGACTTGAGCACCTTCAGCTTCTCGGTGAGCAGCGCCTCCGCGTCGAAGGCGATGGGTTCCTCCATCGCGGTGAGCGCCATCAGCTGCAGCAGGTGGTTCTGGATGACGTCGCGGGCGGCGCCGATGCCGTCGTAGTAGCCCGCCCGGCCGCCGATGCCGATGTCCTCGGCCATGGTGATCTGTACGTGGTCGACGTACGACCGGTTCCAGATCGGCTCGTACATCTGGTTGGCGAAGCGCAGCGCCAGGATGTTCTGGACGGTCTCCTTGCCGAGGTAGTGGTCGATCCGGAACACCTGGTCCGGCTCGAACACGTCGTGAACGACGGCGTTCAGCTCGCGGGCGCTCGCCAGATCGTGCCCGAACGGCTTTTCGATGACCGCGCGCCGCCAGGCGCCCTGCGGGGGGCTCGCCAGACCGTGCTTCTTCAGCTGCCGCACGACCTTCGGGAAGAACTTCGGCGGCACGGAGAGGTAGAAGGCGAAGTTGCCGCCCGTCCCCCGGGAGGCGTCCAGCTCCTCGACGGCCTGCCGCAGCTGCTTGAACGCGGTGTCGTCGTCGAAGTCGCCCGGGACGAACCGCATGCCCTCGGCGAGCTGCTGCCAGACCTCCTCGCGGAACGGGGTGCGGGCGTGCTCGCGGACCGCGTCGTGCACCACCTGCGCGAAGTCCTGGTCCTCCCAGTCGCGGCGGGCGAAACCCACCAGGGAGAAGCCCGGCGGCAGCAGACCGCGGTTGGCCAGGTCGTACACGGCCGGCATCAGCTTCTTGCGGGACAGGTCACCGGTCACACCGAAGATGACCAGACCCGACGGGCCGGCGATACGGGGCAGTCGGCGGTCGCGCGGATCGCGCAGGGCATTCACCCAGTCGGCCGCCGGGACGACGGGCACCCGCACCGGCTCCGGTGCCGTGCCCTGGTCTTCATTGGTGGTCATTACGCGTCAACTCCCTTGCTGTCCAAGGACTTCGTGACCGCGTCCAGCAGGTCCTGCCAGGCCGCCCCGAACTTGGCGACCCCCTCGTCCTCGAGCTGCCCGACGACCTCCTCGTAGGAGATCCCGAGCCGCTCGACGGCCGCGAGGTCGGCGCGGGCCTGCGGGTAGCCGCCGGTGACCGTGTCGCCGGTGACGGCTCCATGGTCGGCGACCGCGTTCAGGGTGGCCTCCGGCATGGTGTTGACCGTGCCGGGCGCGACCAGATCGTCTACATACAGCGTGTCCTTGTATGCAGGATCCTTCACACCGGTGGATGCCCACAGCGGACGCTGCCTGTTCGCCCGGTCTCCGCCCAGGGCCAGCCAGCGCTCGCCGGAGAAGACGTCCTCGTACGCCTCGTAGGCCAGTCTCGCGTTGGCCAGCGCGGCCCGGCCCCTGAGCGCGAGGGCCTCGTCGGTGCCCAGGACCGTCAGCCGCTTGTCGATCTCGGTGTCGACGCGGGAGACGAAGAACGACGCCACGGAGTGGATGGCGGACAGGTCCAGGCCCTTCGTGCGGGCCTTCTCCAGGCCGGCGAGGTAGGCGTCCATCACCTCGCGGTAACGCTCCAGGGAGAAGATCAGCGTGACGTTGACGCTGATGCCCTGGCCGATGACCTCGGTGATGGCGGGCAGACCCGCCCGGGTCGCCGGGATCTTGATCATGACGTTGGGGCGGTCGACGAGCCAGGCGAGCTGGCGGGCCTCGGCGACGGTGGCCGCGGTGTCGTGGGCCAGGCGCGGGTCGACCTCGATGGAGACGCGGCCGTCACGACCGCCAGTCTTTTCGTATACAGGATGCAGAATGTCGGCGGCTGCCCGCACGTCGGCGGTCGTCAGCATACGCACCGCCTCGTCGACCGTGACGCCCCGCACGGCCAGGTCGGCGAGCTGCTCCTCGTAGCCCGCACCGGAGCCGATGGCGGCCTGGAAGATCGACGGGTTGGTGGTGACGCCGACGACGTCGCCGGCCTCGACCAGCCCGGCCAGGCTGCCGGATTCGATCCGGTGCCGGGACAGGTCGTCCAGCCAGATCGACACGCCCTCGTCGGCGAGGCGCTCGAGTGCTCCCGCGGTCGCGGTCGCTTCGGTCACTGTGATCATCTTCCTTCGTGCGATCGGATCAACCGCGGGCGGCAGCGAGGGATTCCCGGGCCTTGGCGGCGACGTTCTCGGCGGTGAAGCCGAACTCGGCGAACAGGGTCTTGGCGTCGGCGGAGGCGCCGAAGTGTTCGAGGGAGACGATGCGTCCGGCGTCTCCCACGAAGCGGTACCACGTCAGGCCGATGCCCGCCTCCACGGCGACGCGCGCCCGCACCCGAGGCGGGAGCACCCGTTCCCGGTACTCGCGCGGCTGCTCCTCGAACCACTCCACGGACGGCATCGACACCACCCGCGTACCGGTCCCCTCGGCTTCCAGCAGCTCACGGGCGGCCATCGCGAGCTGCACCTCGGAGCCGGTGGCGATCAGGACCACGTCCGGCGCCGGGGTGGAGGACTCCTCGAGGATGTAACCGCCGCGCGCCGCGTCCGGGTTCGGCGCGTATGCGGGCACGCCCTGCCGGGTCAGCGCCAGGCCGTGCGGGGCGGGGTGGGTGGAGTGCCGGCGGAGGATCTCCGTCCAGGCGACGGCGGTCTCGTTGGCGTCGGCCGGACGCACGACGTTGAGTCCGGGGATCGCGCGCAGCGACGCCAGGTGCTCGACGGGCTGGTGGGTGGGGCCGTCCTCGCCGAGGCCGATGGAGTCGTGCGTCCACACGTACGTCACCGGCAGCTGCATCAGCGCGGACATCCGGACCGCGTTGCGCATGTAGTCGGAGAACACCAGGAAAGTGCCGCCGTAGATACGGGTGTTGCCGTGCAGCGCGATGCCGTTCATCTCCGCGGCCATCGAGAACTCGCGGATGCCGAAGTGGACCGTGCGGCCGTACGGGTCCGCCTCCGGCAGCGGGTTGCCCGCGGGGAGGAAGGAGCTGGCCTTGTCGATGGTGGTGTTGTTCGATCCGGCCAGGTCGGCAGAGCCGCCCCACAGCTCGGGGAGTACCGGTCCGAGTGCCTGGAGGACCTTGCCCGAGGCGGCACGGGTCGCGACGGACTTACCGGGCTCGAACACCGGTACGGAGTCCTCCCAGCCCTCCGGCAGGCGGCCCGCGACGATCCGGTCGAACAGCTCGCCGCGTTCCGGCCGGGCCTCGCGCCACTCGGCGATCCGCTTGTCCCAGGCGGCGTGCTCCTCCGCGCCCCGGTCGAGGGCCCGGCGGGTGTGGACCAGGACGTCGCCCGCGACCTCGAAGCTCTTGTCGGGGTCGAAGCCGAGGACCCGCTTGGTCGCGGCCACCTCGTCGGCGCCGAGCGCCGAGCCGTGCGCGGCCTCGGTGTTCCGCGCGGTCGGCGCGGGCCAGGCGATGATCGTGCGCATCGCGATGATGGAGGGGCGGCCGGTCTCGGCCCGCGCGGCCTCCAGCGCCGCGTACAGCGCCCGAACGTCGATGTCGCCGTTCCCGGCGGGCTCGATCCGCTGGGTGTGCCAGCCGTACGCCTCGTACCGCTTCAGCACGTCCTCGGAGAACGCCGTGGCGGTGTCGCCCTCGATGGAGATGTGGTTGTCGTCGTAGAGGAAGACGAGGTTGCCGAGCTTCTGGTGCCCGGCCAGCGAGGAGGCCTCCGCCGAGACGCCCTCCTGGAGGTCGCCGTCGGAGACGATCGCCCAGACGGTGTGGTCGAAGGGGGAGGTGCCCTCGGGGGCGTCCGGGTCGAACAGGCCGCGCTCGTAGCGGGCGGCCATCGCCATGCCGACGGCGTTCGCGACGCCCTGGCCGAGCGGGCCCGTGGTGGTCTCCACGCCGGCGGTGTGCCCGTACTCCGGGTGCCCCGGCGTCTTCGAGCCGTGTGTGCGGAACGCCTTCAGGTCGTCCAGCTCCAGCTCGTACCCGGCGAGGTGGAGCTGGGTGTAGAGGGTCAGCGAGGTGTGGCCGGGGGACAGCACGAAGCGGTCGCGGCCCGCCCACTCCGGGTCGGCCGGGTCATGACGCATCACCTTCTGAAACAAGGTGTACGCCGCCGGGGCCAGGCTCATCGCGGTGCCGGGATGGCCGTTGCCGACCTTCTGCACGGCATCCGCCGCCAGCAGGCGGGCGGTGTCGACGGCACGCCGGTCGAGTTCGGTCCATTCGAAGCTGTCCGGTGTCTGCGTGCTCATCTTCAAGAAATCCTCGATCCGAGCGGATGGCTTGGTCTGACGCGTTCAAACTTAAAAGTCTGACTTTTACGGGGGAAGGTCGCGGTGTGTCAGCCTGTGGTGAAAGTGGGACACCAACGCCGGCAACGCCGGCCACGTGCGGCGCGAGAAGGACATGGCGGACCAAACCATCCAAGGCCCAGAAGGCGACAGCGACGGTGACGGCGGCGTGGACGGGATCAGAACCTTCCCCTTCCCGGTCGAACTCAGCGTCTGCGGCGTCGGCATGCAGATCGGCCCCATGGGCGACGGCCGCACCTGGCACGCCGACGCACCGTTGGAGCGGGTGCACCGCATCGACTTCCACGTCGTGATGCTGTTCACCGACGGTCCCGTACGCCACATGATCGACTTCGCCGAGTACGAGGCCACGGCCGGCGACCTGCTGTGGATCCGCCCGGGGCAGGTCCACCGCTTCTCGCGCACCAGCGAGTACCGCGGAACCGTCCTGACCATGCAACCCGGCTTCCTGCCCCGCGCCACGGTGGAGGCAACCGGCCTGTACCGCTACGACCTGCCGCCCCTGCTCCACCCGGACGAGCCCCGGCTGGCAGCCATCGAGGCATCCCTCGCCCAGCTCCGCCGCGAGTACGAGGACACCACGACGCTTCCGCCCAGCCTGCACACCTCGGTGCTGCGCCACTCCCTCACGGCGTTCCTGCTGCGCCTGGCGCACCTGGCGGCCAGCTCCGAACAGGCGGCCAGGCAGCAGGCCGACACGACGTTCACCCTCTTCCGTGACGCCGTGGAGAAGGGCTTCGCCACCAACCACAGCGTCAGCGCCTACGCCGACGCCCTCGGCTACTCCCGCCGCACCCTGGTCCGCGCGGTCCGCGCCGCCACCGGCGAGACACCCAAGGGCTTCATCGACAAACGCGTCGTCCTGGAGGCCAAACGCCTCCTCGCCCACACGGACATGCCGACAGGCCGCGTCGGGGCGGCCGTGGGCTTCCCCGACGCGGCGAACTTCTCCAAGTTCTTCCAACTCCACACCGGACAGACGCCGGTGGCGTTCCGGGCGGAGCTGGGCGGTCAGTGACCGAAGTCGAACCAGTTCACGTTCACGAAGTCCGACGGCTGGCCGCTGGTGAACGTCAGATAGACGTCATGGGTGCCGGTCACCGAGGCGATGTTGGCCGGGACCGTCCGCCAGCTCTGCCAGCCGCCGGTGTTGGAGACCGCGAAGCTGCCGATGGGGGAGTTGCTGCGGCTGTCGAGGCGCACCTCGACCAGTCCGCTCACCCCGGAGGCGGCGCCGCTCGCCACCCGGCCGTAGAACTGCCTGGCCGCCGTGGAGCCGAAATCGACGCCCTTGTACAGGGCCCAGTCGCCGTTCGCCAGGGAACCGAGGTCCTGGCCGCCGCCGGTGTCCGTGCTGGTCTCGGTGGCCGTGCCGGACTGGCTGTCGTACGACTCCGCCTGAATGGCGCCGTAGGCGTCCCGGTTGCCGGACGGCGGGGGCGTGGTACCGCTCCCACCGCCCGCTGACTGAAGCACCTGCACATAGTCCACGGCCATCGGGTGGCCCGGCTCCGTGCCGCTGTCCGGCCCGCCGCCGAAAGCCGCCGGGAAGCCGCCGCCCATCGCCACGTTCAGGATGACGAAGAAGCCGTGGCTGGTGGCGTTCGCCCAGGTGGTGGCGTCGACCTGACTGGCCTTCACCGTATGGAAGTTGACGCCGTCGAGGTAGAAGCGGATCTCCTCGGGGCTGGTGGAGCGGTCCCACTCCATCGCGTACGTGTGGAAGCCCGCCTGGCAAGTGGTGCCGGAGCAGGGGGTGTTGCCGCCGATGCCGGAGGTCTCGTTGCAGGGCCCGCCCGGGTTGGTGCCGCAGTGCATCGTGGCCCAGTCGGTGTTCAGCCCCTGGACGTTCTCCATGATGTCCAGCTCGCCGACGCTCGGCCAGTTCTGGTAGTTGCCGCGGTAGGGCGCGCCCAGCATCCAGAACGCCGGCCAGTAGCCCTTGGCGGCGGCGCCGGTGACGTTGGGCATCTGTATACGGGATTCGACGCGCAGCTTGCCGCCGGCCGGGGGCTGGAAGTCGGTGCGGGTCGTCTCGATGCGGCCCGAGGTCCAGTTGCCGGAGGAGTCGCGGCGCGGGGTGATGAGCAGGTTGCCGTTGCCGTCGAGGGCGACGTTGCTGGTGCTGGAGGTCATCGTCTCGACCTCGCCGGTGCCCCAGTTGGCGGCGCCGCCCGGGTAGGACGTCCCGGTGTCGTACTGCCAGGCGGAGGTGTTGACGCCGGTCCCTGCCGCGCCGTTGAAGTCGTCCAGGAACACCTGCGTCCAGCCGGACGGTGGCGTGGGCGCCGAGGCGCTGGCGGGGAGGGTGGCGGCCGTCGCGGCGGCTGCCGCGAGACCGAGGGTGCCGAGCACGGCCACTAGCGCACGGCGCAGGGGGCGCCGTCTGGGTATGCCGGAGGTTTCACTCATGGGGAGCCTCTCGGGAACGGAGTCGAAGTGCGCGGGGGCCTTGAGAGCGCTCTCAAGGTGCGGCCAATGTGCTCCCCGCCCCTGCGGTCGTCAAGACTTGAAGCAAGGAAAGTCCCCGATTCGAGGGAGAGTTCACCCGATGAAGCCGGGTGCGGGCCCGGTCGCCGGGCCCAGCCGCAAGGCCCCTCGGGGTTCGTCGGGATCCGTCGGCCCCTAGAGCGCGCTGCCGGCCCTCCAGTCCGACCAGGACAGGTTCCAGCCGTTGAGGCCGTTGGCCGGGTCGACCGTCCTCTCGCCCGAGTTCTTCACGATCACCACGTCGCCGAGCATCGAGGACTCGTAGAACTTGTAGCCGGCCACGGAGCCGTCGTTCGCGCCCTTGGCGTCGTGCAGGCCGACGCAGCCGTGGCTGGTGTTCTCGTGCCCGAACACCGCCGTGGATGCCCAGTAGTTGCCGTGGACGAAGGTGCCGGAGGTGGTCAGCCGCTGGGCGTGCGGCACGTCCGGGATGTCGTACTCGTCGCCGAGCCCGACCGTGGACGACTCCATGCGTGTCTGCTTGAACCGCTCGCTGATCACCATGATCCCGGACCAGGTGGTGTGGTCGGAGTCGCCGCCGGAGACGGGATAGGTGGCGACGCTGGTGCCGTCGCGCCTCACCGTCATCTGCTTGGTGGCGAGGTCGACCGTGCTGATCTGCCGGCGACCGATATGGAATACAACATCCTTTGATTGCATACCGTACACACCGTCCGACCCCTCGATGTCCTTCAGCCGCAGGCTCAGCGTGACCGTGGTGCCGGGCGCCCAGTAGGTCTCCGGCCGGAAGTCGAGCCGGGTGTCGCTGAACCAGTGCCCGACCACCTCGACAGCGGGCTCGGCGGTCACCGTGATCGCCTTCTGCACGGCGGCCCGGTCCGCGACGGCGTGCGTGAAGTTGATCGACACCGGCATGCCGACACCGGAGGTGGATCCCGCCTCGGGCGTGAAGTAGCCGACGAACGTCGCGCCGGGGGCCTTGGTCGTGAAGGTGGTCACCGTCTCTTCGGCGGCGGCGCCTTTCGCCTTGGCCGTCACCGTGTACTTCGTTCCGGAGTACGGGTTCTTCGTCGAGGTCCACTTCGTGCGGGTGTCGTTGTAGGAGCCCGTCAGGGTGGAGCCGTCGTTGCCGGTGACCTTGACGGATGCCAGGGTGCCGTCGGTCGCGGTGACTTCGACGCGGCTGGTGAAGTCGGCCTTCTTGGTGCCCGCCGCGGGCGTCACCGTGATCGTGGCCTTCTTCGTCGTCGCGGCCTGGGCGGGCGCGGTCGCGCCCCCGCCGCCCGCGGCCTGCGAGGTGCCGGTGCCGCCGGAGGAGTCCGGGGAGGAGTCGCATCCGGCGAGGACGGCGGCGGCGGGCACGGCGCCGAGGGCGCCGAGGATCCCGCGCCGGGACCAGTTCCGCGCCCGCTGTCCGGCCCGGTTCGATATGTGCGAGACGCCCACGACACGCCTTTCTGAGTTGTCCGTCTGTGCGTGGGCATACTGCGCGGGTTGTCTGGGTCGCTTCTTTGAATCCGAGGGGTCCTGCCTGAGATTCCGGTGAGGACGGGTGACAGCCGTGCCGCCCGGCCGGCCGAACCCTTGACTCCGCCCGAGCCGCGATTCGATCACGTGTCGGACACGGGTGCCGCCCCGGCGGCACCTGACGGGAAACCTGGGGGCATGGGGAGTTACGGGGGCCGTAGGGGACCTGTGGATTCCGTGCCCACGGGCACATCCCTCGGGCGGGGTGGAGTCGCGGGCGGGCTGTGGAACTGCTGCCTGGCGGTGCTTGTTGTCGCGCTGCTGCTGGTGTGCGGTTTCTGGGTGTGGGTCGCCCGCGCCCCGCGCCACAACGAGAGCGTGGCCCGCGACGACATGAGGAAGTCCGTGGCGGCGAGCACGGCCCGGCTGAAGGCGTCCGCGGCGGACGGCGTGCTGCTGGGCACGGAGATCGACCGGGACGTGGCCGGCGCCCCGGTGAGGCCGCTCCCTGCCGACGTGCGGCGGCGGGGACGGACCGTGACGGTGACCGCCCGGTTCATGGGCGTGGGGCCCGGCTTCATGGGCTCCACGGAGGTCACCGGCTGCTACCGCTTCCGGATCGTCCCGCCCGAGGTCTCCGTCCGCGAAGTGCCCGCCGCGGCCTGCCGCGACCTGCGGCACGACCGCCGCCCGGCCGTCGAGATCGCCCGGGACGTGGTCGCCGAGCTGCGCGAGGCTCTCGCCGACGGCGGACCCGAGGCGGTCGGCAGGGCGGCGGTGTGGCAGACGCCGGGCATCCGGATCCAGGACCAGGAGACCGTGGGCGGCCGGTCCACCGTCCTGGCGTGGGTGGGGACCGGTACCGCCGGTTCCGACTGCTACGCGTTCGCCGTGGACACCGTCACCGTCACGGCGAAGGAGCAGTCCCACAACGGCTGTTACCGCATCGAGCGCGAACAGCAGGCCCGCGACGAGGCCACCCGCAGGGCCGAACTCGACACCGCCGCACGCGAAATCGAGCACCGCATCGACCACGCCCTCACCGACGGCAGGCTCACCGACACCGAACTGGCCGACGCCCTCGACCTGCCCAGGACCGACACGCTCGGGAAGCCGGCGCCCCGCGACCCGGTGGCCGTGGCGGTCCACACTCGCCGGTCGGCCACCGGGGTGAGGGTCGAGGCCAAGGTCAACGCACTCGACCAGTCGTCGTGGAACGAGGGATGCTACGAGTTCACGGTCCGCCCGCGCGAGCGGTCCGTCACCCGCCGCGCGACGGGCACGGCCTGTCTCGTGCCGACCGCGCCCTCCTCCACCGCGCCGGACCCTGGCTGACCAGGGGCACCGGCGGACGGCGCCCGGCGCAGACGCTCAGGGGGTCCGTTCCGGCTGCCAGCCCAGCGCCCGGGATATCCCACGTGCCGCCAGCCGTACCGCCGGTGCCAGCACCGGTACCTGGGCGGCCTGTTGAGGGACGACGACGGACACGGCGGCGACCACGGCCCCGCCCGGGCCGCGCACGTCGGCCGCCACCGACAGCGCGTCCTCCGTGACCTGACGGTCACTCACCGCCACGCCGGTACGGCGTACTTCGGCCAGCACCCGGCGCAGCCGCGCCGGATCGGTGATCGTGTACGGGGTGAAGGAGGCGAGGGGACCGGCGCAGTACTCCTCCTGGAAGCCGGTGCCGGAGTGCGCCAGCAGCGCGAGCCCGACCCCGGTGGCGTGCAGGGGCCAGCGCGCCCCGACCCGGATGTGCACGCCGACCGCCGAACGGCCCGAGATCCACTCGATGTAGACGACCTCGGACCCGTCCCGCACCGCCATCTGCACGTTCTCGTGCGTCGCCTCGTACAGGTCCTCCAGGTACGGCAGCGCGATCTGCCTGAGCGCCAGGCCGCGCGGCGCCAGGGCGGCGATTTCCCACAGCCTGAGACCGACGTGGTAGGCACCGTCCGGGTCCCGTTCCAGGGCGCCCCACTCGGTGAGCGCGGCGACCAGTCGGTGCGTGGTGGTGAGGGTGAGCCCCGCCCGGCGGCTGATGTCCGTCAGGCACAGCGCCGGATGCTCGTGGTCGAACGCGGCGAGCACCGACAGCAGTCGGTCGGGCGCGGAACGGACGGTCATCGCCGAGTGCCCCTTTCCAGCGGTGCGGCATCGGTTTCCAGCGGTGGGGCCTCAGTCTTCGGCGGTGCGGCTCAGGAGAGCCCGTCCTCGGCGACCCGCAGGAGCAGCGCGTGCAGCGTCTCCCGCTCGGCCGGATCCAGGGGGGCCAGGAGTTCCCCGGTGACGCGCAGGCCGGCCTCGTCGGTGTCGCGCAGGAAGGCCCGGCCCGCACCGGTGAGTACGACGATGCGGCTGCGGCGGTCGTCGGGGGCGGGGCGGCGTTCGGCGAAGCCCAGCTTCTCCAGGTCGTCGACCAGGCCGACGATCGCGCTCGGGTCGTAGCCGAGCCGCGTGCTCAGTTCCCGCTGGAGGGCTCCCTCGGAGGTGGTGAGGAAGCGCAGCAGCGCGTAGTGGCGCAGGCGCAGGCCCGACTCCTGCAGGAAGGCGTTGAACAACTGCCCGGAGCGCAGGCCCAGCCGGTACAGCAGGTAGCCGGTGTCGGCGTGCAGGCCGCGCATCCACGGCTCCTGCGCGTCGAGGCTGGGGTTCGTGGCGTGCTGGCGGGTGATGGCGGTTCTCCCTCGTCTCGGCCGGCCCGGACGTCGTCCGGCCGTCGCAGGCCAGCATGCCCCACCCGTAGGTCTGGGACAACTATTGACGTCAACAATTATTGCTCTTAGCTTCGATCTCGAAGTCGCGGCACACAGCCACGGCACCGCATCGCCTTGTGAACTGCTTCGCCCTGTGAACCGCACCGCCTCGTGAACCGCTTCGCCTTGTGAAGGGACTCGCCCGTGTCCAGCATCGATCTCACCGGCAAGGCCGCCGTCGTCACCGGCAGCGGCCGGGGCCTCGGCCTCGCCTACGCCCATGCCCTCGCCGCCCACGGGGCGTCCGTGGTCGTCAACGACATCGACGAGGACGTCGCCGAGCAAGCCGTGAAGTCCATCGTCGAGGCGGGCGGCACGGCCGTCGCGGAGGTGGTCCCGGTCGGTACCGCCGAGGCCGCCGAGCGGCTGGTCGGCCGTGCGGTCGAGGAGTTCGGCAGGCTGGACGTCCTGGTCACCAACGCCGGCATCCTGCGCGACAAGGTGCTGTGGAAGATGACCGACGAGGACTTCGACGCGGTGATCACCACCCACCTCAAGGGCACCTTCACCTGCGCCCGGGCCGCCGCCGTCCGCATGCGTGAGCAGGGCGAGGGCGGCACCCTGATCCTGGTCGGCTCCCCGGCGGGCCAGCGCGGCAATTTCGGCCAGACCAACTACGCCGCCGCCAAGGCGGGCATCGCCGCCATGGCCCGTACCTGGTCGATGGAGCTGGCCCGCGCGGCCATCACCGTCAACGCGATCGTGCCGGTCGCCGCGACCGCCATGACCGAGACCATCCCCGCCTTCGCCCCGTACGTCGAGGCCATGAAGAACGGTGAGCCGCTGCCGGACTTCCTGCGCAAGGGCGAGGGTTTCGGCAGCCCCGAGGACTGCGCGGCCCTCGTCCCGTTCCTCGCCTCCGAGGCCGCGCGCGGCATCACCGGCCAGGCCATCGGCATCGGCGGCGACAAGGTGGCACTCTGGTCGCATCCGCAGGAGATCAGGGCGGCCTACGCCGACGGCGGCTGGACCCCGGACGCCCTGGCCGACGCGTGGGCCGGTTCGGTCGGCGCGGAAGCGCAGACCGTCGGCATCCCGGCGCCCAAGTTCCCGGAGGCGTGATGGACCTCGGCATGAACCTCGAGGAACTCGTCGCGATCGACGTCCACACTCACGCGGAGGTGTCCTCCAAGGGCCACTCCTCCCTGGACGACGACCTGCACGACGCCTCCTCCGCCTACTTCAAGGTCGAGGGCAAGCGGAAGCCGACCCTTCAGGAGACGGCCGCGTACTACCGCGAACGGAAGATGGCCGCCGTGATCTTCACGGTGGACGCCGAGTCCGCCACCGGCACCGCGCCGGTCCCCAACGAGGAGGTCGCCGAGGCCGCGGCCGCCAACGCGGACGTGCTGATCCCGTTCGCCTCCATCGACCCCTTCCGGGGGAAGGCGGGCGTCAGGCAGGCCCGCCGCCTGGTCGAGGAGTACGGGGTGAAGGGCTTCAAGTTCCACCCCAGCATCCAGGGTTTCTTCCCCGACGACCGCTCGGTGGCGTACGACCTGTACGAGGTGATCGAGGAGACGGGCACCATCGCCCTCTTCCACACCGGCCAGACGGGCATCGGCGCCGGAGTCCCCGGCGGGGGCGGGATCAGGCTGAAGTACTCCAACCCGCTCCACGTGGACGACGTCGCCGCCGACTTCCCGCATCTGAAGATCATCCTGGCGCATCCGTCCTTCCCCTGGCAGGACGAGGCGCTCGCCGTCGCCACGCACAAGCCGGGCGTGCACATCGACCTGTCCGGCTGGTCGCCGAAGTACTTTCCGCCGCAACTGGTGCAGTACGCCAACACGCTGCTGAAGGACAAGGTCCTCTTCGGCTCCGACTTCCCCGTCCTCACCCCCGACCGCTGGCTCGCCGACTTCGAGAAGCTGCCGATCAAGGACGAGGTCCGGCCGAAGATCCTCAAGGAGAACGCCGCCCGTCTGCTCGGGCTGACGAAACCGTGAAGGGGGCGTCGGATGCGCAATGAGGGACTGGGGTCGTGGCCCGCCCGGCGGGCCCGCAAGACCCCGCACCGCACGGCCCTGGTACACGGTGACCGGTCCACCGACTACCGCACACTGTATGCGCGCACCACGCGCCTGGCCCACGTCCTGCGCGCCCGGGGGGTCCGCCGAGGTGACCGCATCGCCTACCTCGGCCCCAACCACCCCGCCTACCTGGAGACGCTGTTCGCCGCGGGCACCCTCGGCGCGGTCTTCGTCCCCCTCAACACCCGCCTCGCAGGCCCGGAGATCGCCTACCAGCTCGCCGACTCCGGCGCCAAGGCCCTCGTGTACGGTCCCAGCCACGCAGGGCTCGTCGCCGGACTGCCCGGCGAGACCGGCGTACGGACATACGTCGAGGTGGGCGCCGAGTACGAGGAGGCGGTGGCCGCCGCCCCGCTGGACCCCATCGACGAACCGGTCACCGCTGACGACACCTGCCTCATCATGTACACCTCGGGGACGACCGGCCGCCCCAAGGGCGCGATGCTCACCCACGGCAACCTCACCTGGAACGCCGTCAACGTCCTCGTCGACCACGACCTGATCGCCGATGAACGCGCCCTGGTCTCGGCCCCGTTGTTCCACACGGCCGGCCTCAACATGCTCACCCTGCCGGTACTGCTCAAGGGCGGGACCTGCGTCCTGGTGGACGCCTTCGACCCCGACGCGACCTTCGACCTGATCGAACGGCACCGCATCACCTTCATGTTCGGCGTGCCGACCATGTTCGACCAGGTGGCCCGGCACCCCCGCTGGGCGGGCGCCGACCTGTCCTCCCTCCGCATCCTCACCTGCGGCGGTTCGCCCGTCCCGACCCCGCTCATCGCCGCCTACCAGGAGCGCGGCCTGACCTTCCTCCAGGGCTACGGCATGACCGAGGCCTCGCCCGGCACCCTCTTCCTGGACGCCGGACACGCCGTGACCAAGGCGGGGTCGGCGGGCGTACCGCACTTCTTCAGCGACGTACGCGTCGTCGGGCCGGACCTCACCCCGGTCGACGTCGGCGAGACCGGCGAGGTCGTGGTGCGCGGCCCGCACGTCATGCCCGGCTACTGGGGGCTGCCCGAGGAGACCGCCGCCTCCTTCGTGGACGGCTGGTTCCGCAGCGGGGACGCGGCACGGGTCGACGAGGACGGCTATGTGTACATCGTCGACCGTATGAAGGACATGATCATCTCGGGTGGGGAGAACGTCTACCCCGCCGAGATCGAGGACCGGCTCCTCGCCCATCCCGACATCGTCGAATGCGCTGTCATCGGTGTGCCGGACGACAAGTGGGGCGAGGTGCCGCGCGCCGTCGTCGTACCCCGCGAGGGCGCCGCCCTCGACGCCGACGAGGTGCTCGCCTCCCTGGCCGGCCGCCTCGCCAAGTACAAGGTCCCCAAGTCCGTGGTGATCGCGGACGAACTCCCGCGCACCGCGTCGGGAAAGCTCCTCAAGTCCCGGGTGCGTCAGCGCTACGGCAACCAACTCCCCTAAGGAACAAGGTACTCATGAGCGTTACCGTCAACGGCCTGGACGAACTGAAGAAGCTGGCCGGCAGCGACCTCGGCAGCAGCGAGTGGATCGAGGTCACCCAGGAGCGCATCGACACCTTCGCCGACGCCACCGGCGACCACCAGTGGATCCACGTCGACCCGCAGCGGGCCGCCGAAGGGCCGTTCGGCGCGCCCATCGCCCACGGCTATCTGACGCTGTCCCTGTTCATCCCTCTGTTCACCGAACTGCTGGACGTCCAGGGAGTCACCACCAAGGTCAACTACGGCCTGAACAAGGTGCGTTTCCCCGCGCCCGTCAAGGTCGGCTCCCGAATCCGCCTGGTGGCACGACTGGCTGAGGTCGAGGAGGTGCCCGGCGGGGTGCAGATCACCGTCGACGGCACGATCGAGATCGACGGCGGCGGGAAGCCCGCCGCCGTCCTGCAGAGTTTGTCCCGGTTCTACGCCTGACGTCTACTGTCTACGAACTTCGTCTACAGTCTGCGATTTTCGTCTGCCGTCTACGGTCTTCGTCTACCGTCCGCGGTCTTCGTCTACGGCCCGCGGTATCAGGCGCCCACCACGTCGACGAAGACTGGATTCGAGTAGAACCACGTGTCGGCCCACGGGTCACCGTTCCCGGGCTCGTGGGGAATCGGGCCGTGCGGGTCGACGGCGGCGCCCAGGTAGCCGGCCCCGTGCCGGTTGCCGTCGCTGCCGCGGAGCCGGACGTAGAAGGACTCGTCGCCCACCGGCAGCGGGATGCGCAGTGTGTATCTTCCCTTGCGACCGGACACGTCCGTCGTGTGCACGACCTTCGTGTCCGGCGCCTTCCAGGTGTCGCGGTCGCCCACCGGACCGCGCACCGCGCCCCGGATCACGTCCACCTGGGCCAACTGGGGCAGGATCCCCTGCGGGTTGGCCCGGGAAGCCGTCGTCACCGTCACGTACAGCGTGGTCTTCTCGCCCTTGCGGACCCGCAGCCGCCCGCCGAGCGTGACGCCCCGGCCGGCGTCGCAGTCGCGCTTCAGGCGGACGTCGAGCCCGTCGAGCAGATGCCCGTGGTCGAGCCAGACCCGGCCCGCGCGCAGGCCCGCCATCACCGCGCGGTAACCGTAGCGGGTCACGCCCACATGAGTGCGGCTGAACTGACCGGGCCAGAAGTCGCCGCCGGGCTGTGGGGAGTCCGTGTTCACCGGGTCGGGGATCTTGCCGGTGTTGTCGAAGTTCTCGCCGGGCGGCCAGTCGCCGTTCTTCCAGGTGTCGAAGACGACCCGGTGCACATCGGAGTTGGTGGTGATCGTGAACAGCTTGCCCTCGGCGAGCATCGAGTCCCATATACCGCCGACCGTCGCCGTCATCCAGTCGAAACCGCCGTACAGTACGTAGGCGTTCTCCGGGTAGCCGGCCCAGGAGTTCACGGACGGCTTGTTGGTGTACTCGCCGCGCTGCGAGTCGGGGCCCTCCCAGCCGGGGATGCCCCCGCCCTGCGCGCCGGGGGCGCCCTCCATGCCGATCATGATCTCGGGTGCCGCGTCCCGCCAGTTGCGCATCTCGTGCGGGGAGTCGATGCCCAGCCGCATCGGGTGGTTCGCGAGTACGAGGACGTCGTCGACGAATCCGGTACGGCGCTGTTCGGCGAGCCACTGGATGGCCTTGACCGCGTGTGCCTCGTTGCGTGCAGTGTTCGGATTGTCCGGGGCGCCGTCCGTGTAGCCGAGAAGCTTGCCGTCGTAGGCCAGCTCGAACTGCGTCAGCACGTCGACTTCGTTGGGGCCGGGTGCGGCGAAGATCGTGCAGTGCTCGGCCGCCGGGATGTACCACTCCAAGCCCTGGAAGATCAGCTGACGCGGGTTCTCGGCGCGGGCCTTGAGGATCTCCTCGTGCTCCATCTTGGCGCCGTACCAGGCGTGCCCGAAGTTGGAGTGCTCGTTGAACACCATCCAGTCGAGGCCGTACTTGGCGGCCGCAGTGGCCAACTGGGAGAAGGTGTACTTCGCGTCGTGGCTGTAGACACTGTGGACGTGGTGGTCACCGACGACGTAGGCGAGGCCAGGGTCGTTGCCGCCGAAGCGGTCCGCGGCTACAGCCTCGGGCATCGCCGCTGAGCCGAGGGTGAACGCGGCGCCGAACAGGCCCGCCCGGCGCAAGAGTTGACGACGGGAGACACCTTGGGCATCAAGGGTGGTGGGTGAGACGGACGGATCGGCCCAGGAGGGCACCTGTTGTTCGGTCATGATTGTTCCTCGGGGGGGGGGGGAGTTGCTGTGTCAGCGGTTCATGAACGAGGTGACGGGCAGCGCCCGCGAGACGATCCGGACGTCGCCGAGGCGGCCGTGCAGGATCTGGTCGATCTTGCCGGCGTACTCGTAGCCGCCGAGCAGCCACGGCAGTCCGACGGAGGTGATGCCGGCCGCGGCGGCCTTCGGATTGCGGACGACCGGGCAGCCCTCGACGTACAGGGTGGTGTGCTTGCCGTCGTTGACGACCGCGAGATGCCACCAGGTCTCCAGCGGGGTCTCCTGGCCCCAGTTGGTGGCGATGCCCTCCTGGTTGAGCGGGCGCATCGCCCACTGCGGCTCGCGGTCGTTGGACAGCGACAGTGTGGCGAGGGGCTCGTCGGGGTCGTCGGCGGTCTTGCCGGCGGCGCCGCCCGTGCCGGTGCGGCTGACGATGCCGGACCAGGCGTTGTGGTCGGGGTCCCAGTCGGCGGGCAGCCGGTAGAACGCCTCGATGGTGTAACCGTCCTTGAAGCCGGCCGAGTTGAGCGGTGCGTCGTCGACCGTCATCAGATACGCGCCCTTCAGCGGCGACTTGTAGCCTCGGAACTCCAGGCTGCCGTGGCCGGGCTGGTCGGGATGGTGGTCGGAGGACCAGGCCAGGGCGCCGCCGCCCACCGTGACGAGGGTGAGGTCATTGCCGCGTCCGGACAGGTCGCGGACGGTGCCCGTGACGGCCGTACCGTCGTCGTGTCCGTCGAAGCGCCAGTAGGCGACCGTGCCGGGAACCAGTACCTTGGACGCGGGGCGCGCCGGGCGTGCTGGGACCGGGGCGAACCCGGAGAAACGTTTCTCGAAGTCGATCTCCACTGAGAAGCGGTCGGCGTCGCCGCTCAGCTCGATCTCCTCTCGCTCCAGCTCGTTCAGGCCTTTCGCGGCCCGGCCCAGGATCCACGGGGAGACCGTCTCCACGTCGATGACGTTCCGGTCCAGGTCGAAGCGGTAGAGGCGGATCATGGCCGCGCCGCCGAAGTAGCGGTTCTGGTAGTTCGTGAGGTGCAGGTGCACCTCGTTGCCCGCCGCGTTCTTACGGGCCGCCCGGCCGGCCGGCCAGTAGTGGCCGTTCAGGGTCAGGAAGATCTGGTCGTGGTCCTCGATCAGCTGGTCCCACAGCTGCTGCCCGTACGCCGACAACTGACCGTCTCCGACGACCAGTTCGTGCGTGGTGAGGATGACGGGCGTCTTCGGGTGCCGCGCGAGGACGTCCTTCGCCCAGGCGTACCCCTTCGCCGACAGCCGCCAGTCCAGCGCCAGCACCATCCACTCGCGTCCCGCGGCCCTGAACAGGTGGTAGGTGTTGTAGCCGTCCGCGGAGGCGCCCCCGAACGTCGGCCTGCTCTTGAAGCGCTGCGGTCCGAAGGCGTCCAGGTACGGGGTCGAGCCGCGCTGGTCGTCCGTCGAGGACTTCACGTCGTGGTTCCCGGCGAGGACGCTGTAGCCGACGCCCCGCCGGTCGAGGATCCCGAACGCCTCGCCGATCGCGGCGAATTCGTCCTGGGCGCCGTTCTGCGTGAGGTCGCCGAGGTGGGAGAGGAAGACGAGGTTCTCGTCCCTGCCGTGCTCGAGGAGGTAGCGCAGGGACGCCTCCACCGGCGCCTTGTCGATGCTGGGTCCGTCGAAGAGGTACTGGGTGTCGGGCATCACGGCGAGGGTGAAGCGCCGGCTGTCGGGATCCGGGCGCAGGCCACCGGCTGCCGGCGCCGGGGCGGCCTCGGCGCCGGCAGCCGGCAGCGCGACGCCTGCCGTGGCGACGGCGCCGAGCAGCGCGGTGGCCCTGAGGAAACTGCGTCTGCCGGCGTCGGCCTGCGCGGCCTCGCCCTGGGTGTGGTCATGCGACTTACACATGTGTGCTCCGTGAGGATGGTGAAGCCGGGGAACTCAGAGGACGCGCAGTGTCCAGCTCCAGTGGTGGACGCCCGCAGGGACCAGATAGGAGGGCGCCGTGTCGGGCCCGCAGGACGCCGTGCCCACACCACGGTGGGCCGCGTCGATGTGCACCACGCACCCGGGACGCGCCACCAGTTCGTCATGGTGTGTGGCGGCGGTCAGGTCCTCGGCGCGGTAACGGGTGACGGACACCTGGCGAGGCTCGTCCAGGTCCACCGCGAGTCCGGTGGCGTCGGGCGCCGACAGCGTGAAGCGCCGTACGCCGTGCCGGCCGCCGCTCTCCTGCGGCCGCAGATACGGGGTGAACAACTCGTCGACAGGGAGCGTGTGATGACCGACGGGTGCGCCGGTGCTGCGGTCCGGGTACGACTCCCACGGGCCCTGCCCGAACCACTCCAGCAGATCCAGGCCCGTCACCGTCTCGAAGACCGACCCGACCCGGGCCACGTCGTCGAACTCCTCGGGCAGCTCGGCCCATTCAGCCACCCGGATGCCCCCCTCCACAGGCGTGAACTCCTGGCCGTGCCGGATGACGCCGACCGCTGCGGCGTACTCGGCGAGCACGGTCACCCGGCCGCCCGCACGGTTCACCGAGACGAGCTTGCGGACCAGGGCGTCGAGCCCCCACGCCCGCCAGCGCAACGCGACGCCGCCCAGCTCGTCGTTGTCGGTGGGCGCCCGCCACAGGGACAGAGCGGGCGCGGCGGTCAGCAGGGGATGGACCAGGAGGCCGTCGGCGTCGACCTCGACATGCTGCTGCGCGGCGGCCACGGCGGGCAGATCCGGGACCGGGGGCGGGGCCGGAGTGGCGGCAGCCGCCCGCAGCCGCACCTGCGGCGCGCACACCTCGGTGCCGTGCGGCGCCCACGCCTCGTCCCGGGCCGTCGTCACCCGCAGCGTCAGCCACGCCTCGCCGCCGTGCCGCGGCAGTTCGAGGGGCAGCGGCACCACCGCCGTCTCGCCCGGCCGCAGATCGGGCAGTTGGGCCGGCGCGGTCAGCGTGCGGCCGTCGGCCAGGGACAGCTCCCACTCGGCGGCCAGCCAGTCCAGACCGCGGAAGTGCTGGTGGTTGGCGAGCACCAGCCCCTCGTGCCGGAAGCACCTGATGCGGACCGGCGCCGCGATCTCCCGGTGCTCGTAGAGGGCCGGCTTCGGGGTGCGGTCCGGGAAGACGACCCCGTCCGCGACGAACGCGCCGTCATGGACGCTCTCGCCGAAGTCACCGCCGTACGCCCAGCGGTGGCCGGGCGCGGCGACACCGTTCGTATACAGCCCGGCGCCCGTGCGCCCGGCCGGTCTTCCGTCGCTCACGCGCTGCAGGATGCCGTGGTCCCAGAACTCCCAGATGAAGCCGCCCTGAAGACCCGGGGTGGACTCGATGGCGGCCCAGTGATCGGCGAGGGTGCCGTTGCTGTTGCCCATGGCGTGCGAGTACTCGCACTGGATCAGCGGCTTGGTCTGGTCGCCGGACAGCGCATGTGCAATACAGTCTTCGATCGGTGCATACATGGGACAGGCGATGTCCGAGGCCACGTCCGGGTCCGCCCAGCCACGCTTCGCGGCGCCCTCGTACTGCAGGGGCCGGGTCGGATCGTGCCGCCGTACCCAGCCCGCCGCCGCGTCGTGGTTCGCGCCGTAGTCGGACTCGTTGCCCAGCGACCAGATGATCACCGACGGATGGTTCTTGTCCCTGAGCACCGTCCGGGAGACGCGGTCGACGAAGGCGGGCAGATAGCGCGGGTCGTCGGCGATCTCATGGGCGTGGTCGTGCGACTCGATGTCCGCCTCGTCGACGACGTAGAAGCCCAGCTCGTCGGCGAGGTCGTACAGGCAGGGGTCGTTCGGGTAGTGGGAGGTGCGGACCGCGTTGAAACCGAAACGCTTCAGCAGGGCGAGGTCCGCGCGCATGTCGTCGTACGACACAGTGCGGCCGGTCAGCGGATGGAAGTCGTGCCGGTTGACGCCCCGGATGAACACCCGCTCGCCGTTGACCAGCAGATCCCGGCCGACGACCGCCACGTCGCGGAAGCCGACCCGGTGGCGGAAGGTGTCGGCGACCGTGCCGTCCGCGCGGTGCAGCCGGACGGACAGGTCGTAGAGCTCCGGCAGCTCGGCGTTCCAGGTGCGCACCTCGGGCACGGTGGTCCGCAGCCGTGCCTCGCCGAGGAAGTCGGAGACCCGCTCGTCGTCGGCGTTGACCCGGTCGAACTCGGCGTCCTGGGCGACGGGATGCCCGTCCAGATCCCCGCTGACGTGCCAGCCCTCGGGCAGCGCCCCGCCGCCCGCGTCCCGCACCTGGCAGTCCACCGTGAGCTCGCCGTTGTACCGCGCCCGTACGGTGACGTCGGCCAGGTGCAGCCGGTCTGTCACGTACAGCAGCACCGAGCGGGTGATCCCGCCGTGCCACCAGTGGTCCTGGTCCTCGATGTGCGAGGCGTCCGACCACTTCACCACCGTCAGCCGTACGACGGCCCGCTCTCCCGGGCGGACCGCGTCCGTCAGGTCGAAGTCGGCCGCGAGGTGGGAGTCCTTGGAGATGCCGACGGGCTGGCCGTCCACGTGCACGAGCAGGACGCTCTCGGCGGCGCCTACCTGGAGCACGATCCGGCGGCCGGCCCACTCGGCGGGGACGTCGACCTCACGCTCGTAGACGCCCGTCGGGTTGGCGGCGGGCGACAGCGGAGGGTATTTCGTATACGGCATACGGACGTTGGTGTACTGCGGCAGATCGTCCGTGTCCTGCATCGTCCAGACGCCGGGCACGCATGCCGACGACCATGCGTCGGCGAGCGGCGCGTCCGGTGCGGGCAGCAGTTGGAAGCGCCATTCCCCGTCCAGCGACACCGCACCCGGGCGCCGGTCCACGGCGTTCATCGGCAACCGCCCCCAGGAGGTCACCTCGGGGGCCTCCCAGGGCCGGAGCGCGAGCAGCGGGTCCGTCATTTGACGGCCCCCTTGGCGAGGTCGCCGATCATCTGACGGGCGCCGATCGCGAACACGATCAGCAGCGGGATGAGGGCGAGCAGTGCGCCGGTCATCACCATGCCGTAGTCGGTGGTGCCGTGCACGCCGTTGAGCTGGGACAGGGCCACCTGGAGGGTGACGTTGTCCGGGTTGGTGAGGGCGATCAGGGGCCAGGCGTAGTCGTTCCACTGGCCCATGAAGGTGAAGATGCCGAGGAAGGCGAGGCCGGGGCGGACCACGGGGAGCGCCACGTGCCAGTACTGGCGCAGGAAGTTGGCGCCGTCGAGCTTCGAGGCGTCGAGCAGTTCGTCGTGGATGGCGCTCTTCATGTACTGGCGCATCCAGAAGATGCCGAACGCGTTGGCCGCCGCGGGCACGATCAGCGCGGTCATCGAGCCGATCCAGCCGAGCTTCGCCATGATCACGAACTGCGGGATGACCTGGAGTTGCGTCGGCACCATGAAGATCGCCATCAGGAGCGCGAAGAGCACCTTGCGGCCGGGGAACTCGAACTTGGCGAAGACGAACGCGGCCAGCGAGTCGAAGAACAGGACCAGGAAGGTCACCGCGCCCGCCACCAGCAGCGAGTTGAACATCGAGCCGAAGAAATCGATGCTGTCGAAGAGATGGCGGAGGTTCTCGAGGAAGTGCGAGCCGGGCAGCAGCTTGGGCGGGTAGGAGAAGATCTCCGACGCGGTGTGCGTCGACATGATCACGGCCCAGTAGAACGGGAAGGCCGACAGCAGCAGGCCGACGACCAGGACGGCGTGCAGCGCTATGCCCCGGCTGCGGGTGCCCTTGACGGGCCTGGGCCGGCGTGTGCCTTGGATGGATGCCATGGTGACGGGCTCCCTAGTCTTCGCCCCGGCGCTGCACCAGGCGCCAGTTGATGATCGAGAAGAGGATGACGACGAGGAAGATGCCCCAGGCCACGGCGGCGCCGTAGCCGAAGTCGTTGTTGTCGAAGGTCTGCTGGAAGAAGTAGAGGACCATGGTCCGGCCCGCGTGACCCGGACCGCCCGAGAACGTCGAGTCGTTGGAGGTGTTCTGCAGCAGCACCTGCGGTTCGGAGAAGCTCTGCAGGCCGGTGACGGTCGAGACGACGAGCACGAACAGCAGCGTCGGCCGCAGCAGCGGCAGGGTCACCCGGAAGAACGTCTGCACGGGCCCGGCCCCGTCCATGCGCGCGGCCTCGTACAGTTCACCGGGAATCGTCTGCAGACCGGCGAGGAAGATGATCGCGTTGTAGCCGGTCCACTGCCAGGTCATCAGCGTCGCGATGGCGACCTTGATGCCCCACGGAGTGTTCAGCCAGGCCACCTGGTCCAGGCCGACCGCCTGGAGAAAAGCGTTGACCAGGCCGAAGTTGGTGGAGAATACCGAGCCGAAGATGATCGCGATCGCCACGACGGAGGTGACGTTCGGCAGGAAGTAGGCGATGCGGTAGAGGTTCTTGAAGCGGACCGCCGAGTTGAGCATGACGGCCGTGACCATCGCCAGGGCGATCATGGGGAAGGTGGCCAGCGCCCAGATGACGATCGTGTTCCCGATCGACTGCCAGAAGTCGCTGTCGCTCAGCAGATACTGATACTGCGTCAGTCCCGCCCACTCCATCGAGCCGAGCCCGTCCCAGCGGTGGAAGGACAGGTAGAGCGAGAAGCCGACGGGGATCAGTCCGAAGGCGAGGAAGAGAAGGTAGAAGGGCGAGATCGCGGCGTAGAGGTGCCAGTACTTGCGAAAGCCCTTTTGGGGCCGCACGGCGGCTGGTTCCGTCGTCGCCACCGGGGGTTTCTGCAGTGCGGGGGCGGTGGCCATCAGTAGCTCACCCCCAGGTGCTTCGCGATGCGCCGGCACTTGCTCATGGCGTCACTCCAGGCTTTCTGCGGGTTCTTGCCGAGGACGCCGACGTTCTTGATCTCGTCCTTGATCGGCTGCCCGAGCGCGATGTCGTACGGGCTGTTGTAGGCGATCGCGATCTTCTGCGCGGCGGGTCCGAAGACGTCCGTGGTGATCTGGCCGCCGAAGAACGGGTCCGGTTCGCGTAGTTGCCTCTGGCGGTACGAGGCGGGAGTGGAGGGGAACAGGCCCGCGTCGACGTACCCCTGGGCCTGGTTGGCCGCGTCGAGCATCCAGGCGATGATCTCGAAGGCCCGCTCGGGCTCCCGGCACGCCTTGGTGATCGAAAGGAAGGAACCGCCGTTGTTGGCCGGCCGCACGGGCATGTCGGCGACCCGCCACCTGCCCTTGGTCTTCGGCACACCGTTCTTCAGGTCGTACGTCGCCCAGGAGGCGCCCAGCTGGCTGGGCAGCTTGCCGTCCTCGACGGCCGAGAGCTGGTCCGGGGTGCCGGTGACCAGGTTCGATACGAGTCCCCGCCGCTTGGCCTCCACGGCGAGCGCCCAGGCATGGCGCACATGCTCCTGGTCGCCGATGAAGTGGCGGTCCTTGTCGACGTACCGCTTGGAACCCTGCTGCACCACGTTCTCGAACACGCTGTTGACGTCGGTCAGCAGGGAGGTCCCCGGGATCCGTTTCCTGAGTCGCTCGCCCGCGGCGAAGAACTTCTCCCAGGTGTCCAGTTCCTTCGAGACGTCCGCGGGCTCGTACGGCAGCCCCGCCTTGCGGAAGACCTCGTACTGGTAGAGGTGCGCGACCGGGCCGCAGTCGATCGGGAAGCCGATCATCGTCCCGTCGTCGGCGATGCCCTGTTCCCACTTCCACGGCAGGTACTGGCTCTTGTACTTGTCGGCGCCCAGGGTCCGCAGGTCCACGAACTGGTCGGCGTTGGGCAGGTAGGACGCCATGTCCTCGCCCTTGAGGCCCGCGATGTCGGGGACGCGCGCCCGGCCCGCCATGGTGGTGATCAGCTTGGAGCGGTAGTAGCCGCCGATCTTGATAGCTTGCAGGGCGACCGTGCTGTCGTAGCGGGCCTTGGTCCGCTTGACGACCGTGTCGCCGAGGCCGCCGTCCCAGTACCACAGGACCATGTTCCGGCCGGTCGAACCGGTCGGGACGGCGCAGCCGGAGGCCAGGCCGCCGAGGGCCGTGGCGGCCGTGCCGGCCAGGCCGGCGCGCAGCAGGCCTCTTCGTGAGAGCCGCACAGCTCCCACCGCCTTTCGGGATCTTCTCGCGAGGTCGCGGATGCGCGACGTCGTGGATGTACGGGGGTCAGTGCCGCGGTGCGGGAGGGGTGACCGGGGCGTACCGGACGGGAGGGCCGGGGTCGGCCGGCAGCCGGTCCGCGAGGAAGCCGTACGCCCGGCGCAGCCCGGGGTCGGTCAGCGAGCGCCACCAGCGGTCGACGCCGTACCAGCCGGGTGCCGCCGGCGCGCCGCCGTGGTGCTGGACGGAGAGCCCGGCGGCCAGGACGGCGAAGCGCAGCCGCTCCTGAAGCGGCCAGCCGCCGAGGGAGGCCGC
Organism: Streptomyces sp. NPDC020299; assembly: GCF_044387825.1. Classification (NCBI taxonomy): domain Bacteria; kingdom Bacillati; phylum Actinomycetota; class Actinomycetes; order Kitasatosporales; family Streptomycetaceae; genus Streptomyces; species Streptomyces sp. NPDC020299. The sequence goes on along the minus strand of NZ_JBIRWL010000023.1, from coordinate 7,716 downwards.
GACGAAACTCGCGCCGAAGACGTCGCCGGCGCCGGTCGCGTCGAGGACGTCGACGTCGAGGGCGGGGACCTCCGCGTACTCGCCGGTCGTCTGGTCGACGGCCATCGCGCCGTCGCCGCCCCGGGTCACCACGGCCACCGGCACCAGTTCGCAGAGCGTGCCGAGGGCGGCGACCGCGCTGTCGGTGCGGGTGTATGCCATCGCCTCGGTCTCGTTGGGGAGGAAGGCGTGGCACAGGGCGAGCTGCTCGAGGAGGTCGGTGGACCACTGCTGGGTGGGGTCCCAGCCGACGTCGGCGTAGATCCGGGTGCCGTTCGCGGCGGCCTTGGCGAGCCACTCGCGCGGTTCGGCCTCGAGGTGCACGAGGGCCGTGCGTGCTTCGGGAGGGTCGCCCATCAGCGCGTCCTGCGAGAAGGGGGGCTCTTGGCCGTGGGTGACGAGGGCCCGGTCCTGGCCTTGGGCGAGGCTGACGGTGACCGGGGTGGGCCAGTTGTCCGCGACGCGGGAGAGGGAGAGGTCGACGCCCTCCTGGCCTGCGAGGATCTCCTGGCAGTGGGCGCCGTAGAAGTCGTCTCCGAAGACGGTGGCCAGCGAGGTGCGCAGGCCGAAGCGCGCGGCCGCCACGGCGAGATTGGCGATGCCGCCGGGGCCGCAGCCCATGCCCGTCGTCCAGATCTCCTCGCCGGGGGTCGGCGGCTTGCCCAGTCCGGTGAGGACGAGGTCGTAGAAGAGCAGCCCGGTCAGCAGCACATCGGGCCGGTCGTCGTCCACGGAAGCGTCCTCTCGTCGGCTCGTCAGAACTCTGCAATTCAATGCCCGGAATCGTGCGCTGCTCCGCGAGTTTGGTCAATACCCGAGCAGAACTGAGCATGGAAATGATCGAAGATGACGAGTAGTGTTCACCGTGTGCTGGCAGAACGACGACACCAACTCATCCTGCGGGCCCTGCGCTCCGGCGGTCCCGCGGCCGTGACCGATCTCTCCGAGCAGCTCGGTGTGAGCCCGGCCACCATCAGGCGTGACCTGGTCAAACTCGAGGACGACGGCCTGCTCACCCGGGTGCACGGCGGCGCGGTCGCCGAGGAGGGCGACCAGCCCTTCGCCGAGGTCGCCGAGGTGCGGGTGGCGGAGAAGGACGCGATAGCGGCGCGCGCGGCGGCGATGGTCAAGGACGGTCAGTCGGTGCTGCTCGACATCGGCACCACCGCCTACCGCCTGGCCCGCCAACTGCACGGCCGCCGCCTCACCGTGATCACCAGCAACCTGGTGGTCTACGAGGAACTCGCCGACGACGAGGGCATCGAACTCGTGCTGCTCGGCGGCATGGTCCGGCGCGAGTACCGCTCCCTGGTCGGTTTCCTCACCGAGGACAACCTGCGCCAGCTGCACGCCGACTGGCTCTTCCTGGGTACCAGCGGCGTCCGCCCGGGCGGGCAGGTGATGGACACGACGGTCGTCGAGGTGCCGGTGAAACGGGCCATGATCAAAGCGAGCGGCAGAGTCGTCCTGCTCGCCGACGCGGCCAAGTTCCCGGGTACGGGGATGGCGAAGGTCTGCGGTCCCGAGGACCTGGACGTGGTGGTGACGAACGCGCCGGTCGACCCGGCGACCCGCTCCACGCTGGAGGAGGCGGGCGTCGAGGTGGTCGTGGCAGGAAAGGTGCAAGCGTGAAGCTGACGATTCTGGGCGGCGGCGGGTTCCGGGTGCCGCTCGTGTACGGTGCGCTGCTGTCGGACCGCGCCGAGGGCCGGGTCACCCGGGTCGTGCTGCACGATCTGGACGCCGGGCGGCTTTCGGCGGTGACCAGGGTGCTGGCCGAACAGGCGGCCGGGGTCCCCGACGCGCCCCGGGTGACGGCGACGACCGACCTGGACGAGGCGCTGCGCGGCGCCGACTTCGTGTTCTCCGCGATCCGGGTCGGCGGCCTGGAGGGGCGGGCGAACGACGAGCGGGTGGCGCTCGCGGAGGGCGTGCTCGGGCAGGAGACGGTCGGCGCGGGCGGGATCGCATACGGTCTACGAACATTGCCTACAGTCGTCGACATCGCGCGGCGTGTCGCCCGTCTCGCCCCGGACGCCTGGGTCATCAACTTCACCAACCCGGCCGGCCTGGTCACCGAGGCGATGTCCCGCCACCTCGGCGACCGCGTCATCGGCATCTGCGACTCCCCGGTGGGCCTCGGCCGCCGGATCGCCCGCGTGCTCGGTGCGGACCCGAAGGAGGCGTGGATCGACTACGTCGGCCTCAACCACCTCGGCTGGGTTCGCGGCCTGCGCGTCGCCGGCCGCGACGAACTCCCGCGCCTGCTCGCCGATCCCGACCTGCTCGGCTCCTTCGAGGAGGGCAAGCTCTTCGGCGTCGACTGGCTGCAGTCGCTCGGCGCCGTCCCGAACGAATACCTGCATTACTACTACTTCAACCGCGAGGCCGTGCGCGCCTACAAGAACGCCGCTCAGACCCGCGGTGCCTTCCTGCGCGACCAGCAGGGCCGCTTCTACGAGGAGATGAAGGACCCCGGGGCGTCGGCCCTGAAGGCCTGGGACCGCACCCGCGCCGAACGCGAGGCCACCTACATGGCCGAGAACCGGGAGACCGCGGGCGCCGGTGAACGCGACGCCGACGACCTCTCCGGCGGCTACGAGAAGGTGGCACTCGCCCTCATGCGGGCCATCGCCCGCGACGAACGCGCCACCCTGATCCTCAACGTCCGCAACCGCGGCACGCTGTCGGTGCTCGACGCCGAGGCCGTCATCGAGGTCCCGTGCCTCGTCGACGCCAACGGTGCCCACCCGGTCGCCGTCGACCCGCTGCCCGACCACGCCGCCGGGCTGGTCTGCGCGGTGAAGGCCGTCGAGCGGGAGGTGCTCGCCGCCGCCGAGTCCGGTTCCCGTACGACGGCCGTGAAGGCCTTCGCGCTGCACCCGCTCGTCGACTCCGTGAACGTGGCCCGCAGGCTCGTCGAGGGCTACACCGAGGTGCATCCCGGCCTGGGCTACCTCAAGTAGTCTCTCGTCGGAAAGCGCTTTCCCCCGCCCGGTTCTCCCCTCCCTCCAAGCTCGCTCCCTCCCTGGAGATCCCTCATGCACGACGAACGCCGCCGGATCGAGGAGCGCGTAGAACGCCTCCACAACCAGCGCATCAAGCCCGCGGTCTACGCGGCCACCGTTCCCCTCGCCGTCGAGGCCTGGCAGGCGCCGGGGGAGCCGGTCCCGTTCGAGGAGGCCGCCGCCGCCCCGTACAAGCCCTTCGCGATGGACACGCCCTGGGGCCCGCCCTGGGGGACGACCTGGTTCCGGATGTGCGGGCAGGTGCCGGCCGAGTGGGCCGGCCGGCGTGTCGAGGCGGTCATCGACCTGGGCTTCGTGGGCGACTGGCCGGGCAACCAGGCCGAGGCCCTGGTCCACCTCACCGACGGAAGGCCGCTGAAGGCGGTCAACCCGCTCAACCAGTACGTGGCGATCGCCAACCCGGCGGCGGGCGGCGAGAGCGTCGACTACCTGGTCGAGGCAGCCTCCAACCCCGACATCCTGGCGAACGACTTCGCGGCTCCGACGCCGCTCGGCGATGTACTGACGGCGGGCGATCGTCCACTGTATACATTCCGCCGCGCCGACATCGCCGTCCTGGACGAGGAGGTCTGGCACCTCGACCTCGACATCCAGGTGCTGCGCGAGCTGATGCTGGAGCTCGGCGAGCACGACCCGCGTCGGCACGAGATCATGCACGCGCTGGACCGCTCCCTGGACCTGCTGGACCTGGACGACATCGCGGGCTCGGCGGCGGATGTGCGCGCGGTGCTCGCGCCGGTGCTGGCCAAGCCCGCCCATGCGAGCGCGCACGTGATCTCCGGCGTCGGCCACGCACACATCGACTCGGCGTGGCTGTGGCCGATCCGTGAGACCAAGCGCAAGACCTCCCGCACCTTCTCCAACGTCACGTCCCTCGCCGACGAGTACGAGGAGTTCGTCTTCGCCTGCTCCCAGGCACAGCAGTACGAGTGGGTGCGCGACAACTACCCGCACGTATGGGCCCGGATCCAGGAGTCGGTGAAGAAGGGCCAGTGGGCGCCGGTCGGCGGCATGTGGGTGGAGGCCGACGGCAACCTGCCCGGCGGAGAGGCCATCGCCCGCCAGCTGATCCACGGCAAGCGGTTCTTCATCGAGCAGTTCGGCATCGAGACCAAGGGCGTCTGGCTGCCGGACTCCTTCGGCTACACCGCCGCCTACCCGCAGCTCGCCAAGCTCGCGGGCAACGACTGGTTCCTGACCCAGAAGATCTCCTGGAACCAGACCAACAAGTTCCCCCACCACACCTTCTGGTGGGAGGGCATCGACGGCACCCGCATCTTCACCCACTTCCCGCCGATCGACACCTACAACGCCCGCTTCAGCGGCGAGGAGATGTCCCGCGCGGTCCGCAACTACAGCGAGAAGGGTGGCGCCACCCGGTCCCTGGCCCCCTTCGGCTGGGGCGACGGCGGTGGCGGCCCGACCCGCGAGATCATGGAGAGGGCACGGCGGCTGAAGAACCTGGAGGGCTCCCCGAGGGTCGAGGTCGAACACCCCGACGCCTTCTTCGCCAAGGCCCGCGAGGAGTACCCGGACGCCCCGGTGTGGGTCGGTGAGCTGTACCTGGAGCTGCACCGGGCCACGTACACCTCCCAGGCCCGCACCAAGCAGGGGAACCGGCGCAGTGAACACCGGCTGCGCGAGGCGGAGTTGTGGGCGACGACGGCCGCGCTGCACGCCCCGGGCTACGCCTACCCGTACGAGAGGCTGGACCGGCTGTGGAAGACGGTGCTGCTGCACCAGTTCCACGACATCCTCCCGGGATCGTCGATCGCCTGGGTGCACCGCGAGGCGGAGGCCGAGTACGCGCGGGTGGCGGTCGAACTGGAGGACCTGACACGCGAAGCCGTGGCCGCGCTGGGCGGCGCCGGGACCCATGTGTTCAACACCAGCCCGTTCGACCGGGCGGAGGTCGTCCGTACGGCCGGCGGTGTACCGACGTACGTCGAGGTGCCGGCGAGCGGCAGCGCGCCCCTCGGGGTCGCCGAGCCGCCGCGGCCGGTGACGGTGAACGGCCGGGTGCTCGACAACGGGCTGGTCCGTGTGGAGGTGGCGGAAGACGGCACGCTGTCGTCTGTATACGATCTTCGTATGCAACGCGAGGTCCTCGCCGACCGCGGCAACCTCCTCCGCCTGCACACCGACCTCCCGAACTACTGGGACGCCTGGGACATCGACAAGCACTACAAGAACCGCTACACCGACCTGCTGGAGCCGGACTCCGTGACGGTCGTCGAGGAGGACCCGCTGCTCGGCGCGATCCGCGTGGAGCGCAGCTTCGGCAAGGGCTCGAAGATCACCCAGACGATCACCCTGCGCGCCGGCAGCCCCCGCATCGACTTCGAGACCGACATCGACTGGCACGAGGCCGAGAAGATCCTCAAGGCGGGTTTCCCCGTGGACATCCGGGCCCCGCACTCCAGCGCGGAGATCCAGTTCGGCCACGTCCAGCGGCCCACCCACACCAACACCAGCTGGGAAGCGGCCCGCTTCGAGGTGTCCGGCCACCGCTGGGTGCACATCGGGGAGCCCGGCTACGGCGTCGCGGTCATCAACGACTCCACCTACGGCCACGACGTCTCCCGCACGGTCCGCGAGGACGGCGGCACGACGACCACGGTCCGCCTCAGCCTGGTCCGCGCCCCGCGCGTCCCGGACCCGGGCGCCGACCAGGGCCGCCACCGCTTCGCCTACTCCCTGCTGCCCGGCGCGAGCATCGCCGACGCGGTCGCCGAGGGCTACTCCCTCAACCTCCCGCTGCGCGTGGCCGACGCGGCGGGCGCGCCCGAACCGGTACGCGAGCCGCTGCCCGAGCCGGTCGTCTCCGTGGACGGCGAGGGTGTCACCGTCGAGGCGGTCAAGCTCGCCGACGACGCCTCGGGCGATGTCGTGGTCCGCCTGTACGAGTCCCGCGGCGGCCGTGCCCAGGGCGTGCTGCGCGCCGGCTTCCCGCTCGCGCGCGCCCAGGTGACCGACCTGCTGGAGCGGCCGCTGGCGGACGCGGACAGGGACTCCGAGGGCGCGGTGACCGTCGCCCTGCGGCCCTTCCAGATCCTCACCCTGCGTCTTGGCCGGGCCGAGGGGAGCTGACCGGTGTCCATGCAACCCTGGTTCACCGACGCCAAGTTGGGGATCTTCGTCCACTGGGGCATCTACGCCGTCGACGGCGTCCAGGAGTCGTGGTCCTTCTACGATGACATCGTGCCGTACGACCGGTACATGTCGCAGCTGGACCGGTTCACCGGCGCCCACTACGACCCGCGCGCCTGGGCCGGCCTGTTCGCCCGCGCGGGCGCCAGGTACGCCGTCCTCACCAGCCGGCACCACGACGGTGTCGCCCTGTGGGACACCGCGTACGGCGACCTCGATCTGGGCCGCGACTACATCTCGGGCTACGCCGACGCCCTGCGCGAGCAGGGCCTGAAGGTGGGCCTGTACTACTCGCACTCCGACTGGAGCCACCCCGACTACGCCACCACCCGCAAGCCGGGCCGCCCCGCGGAGATGGAGGACAACCGGTACTCCGAGTGCTCGGCCGAGGACGAGGACCTCGATGCCTGGGAGCGGTTCATCGCCTACCGCGACGGTCAGATCCGCGAACTGGCCTCCCGTTACCGGCCCGACCTGATGTGGTTCGACGGCGAGTGGGACCGCAGCGAGGAGCAGTGGCGCATCAAGGAACTCGCCGCGCTCGTCCGCTCCTACGTTCCCCATGTCGTCTTCAACGCCCGCATGCTCAGCGAGGGCGACTACGCCACCCCCGAGCAGGGCGCCCCCATCGTGCCGCCGGACGGTCCCTGGGAGCTGTGCCTGACGATCAACGACTCGTGGGGGTACCAGCACCACGACCACCACCACAAGTCGCTCGCGCAGCTCATCCGGTACTTCACCGAGACCATCGGAGGGGGCGGCAACCTGCTGCTCAGCGTCGGCCCGAGGGAGGACGGCACCATCCCGCAGCCACAGGCCGAGCGACTCGAAGGCCTGGGGGAGTGGATCCGCAGGCACGCCGAGGCCGTGTACGGGACGGTGCGCGGGCTGCCCGCCGGACACCACTACGGGCCCAGCACCCTTTCCGCCGACCGTCGCACCCTCTACCTGACCCTGTTCGACGCGCCGCGCGCCGAGATCGGCGTCCGGGGACTTGCCACACCGGTCCGCAAGGTGACCGTGCTCGGCACCGGCGCCGAACTCGGCCACCGGGTCGTGGGCGGGCTGCACGAGGCCGTCGGTGTGCTGTGGATCGACCCGCCTGCCGCGTCCGACCTCGACCCGTACGCCACCGTGCTCGCCGTCGAACTGGACGGTGAACTGGAGCTGTACCGGGGTTCGGGCCGGTTCTGACGCGCCGAGGCGGCCGGTCCTCGTGGGACCGGCCGCCTCAGCGGGATGCTCAGCCGGTGAAGCCGGCCGTGATCGAGGTGAACTGCCAGTTGTTCTGGCTGATGCCGGAGCAGTTGCTCACCACGCCGCCGCCCGGGCACGGCCGGTCACGGTTGACCGACCAGAAGGCGAGCCGGGCGATGTGGTGGGAGTTCGCCCAGTCCCGGATCTGGGTCCACAAAGTGATTTAGGGGTGGCTATTCGCCTGTCTGGGCGGGGCCGAGTGGAGGGGCATTGAAGACCTCGTCCACGACGGCTAGTACGT
>NZ_JBIRWL010000022.1:72803-113374 GCF_044387825.1 Streptomyces sp. NPDC020299 | reverse complement strand
ACAACTTGCACCGTCTGCACAGCAGCCTCGGCTATCGCAGTCCCGCCGAATACGAGACCGCACTCGCAGCCTGACCACCACACCGATGGTGTCCGTCAAAGCGGAACAAGCTCAGTCGTCATGACCTCGGCACAGCATGCGATCGCCGAGATGCGAGAAGATCTGGAGGCCATGGACCGGCTAACCGACGTCCTAGCAACGGCGGTGCAACGGTCCGCGAGCCTGCTCGGCGCACGGCATCCTCAGGCCGGATCAGCCCGCGCCGCGCTCGCGGAAGCCCATCAGACCACCCAACGCGTCCGCGCACAGCAGCGCCCTTCCGTTCGATCTCGTCCCCTGGCTCACTCCGCGCCAGACGGTTCAGGTGCGCAGCCGCGCCAGCCGGCGCAGGGAAGCGAACGCGAGTCACCCGTGTCCAACACCGCCCGGGTCACCACGGTGGTGCCTCCTTCGCCAGCCGGTGATGCTGCTGAGGATCTACGGGGTCTCGTTACCCGGGCTCGGTTCGTCCTGTTCGGGTTCGACGGGCCGATCTGCCGTCTGTTCGCGGGACATGCAGCAGAATGGGCAGCGAACGACTTGGTGGAATGGCTCGAGGGGCGGGGCCTGCGTGGTCTGTTGACGGAGGCCGAACGGGATGGCCCAAACCTGCAGGTCATCTTGCATGCTGTCGACAGGCGGCACCCGAGTAGCGACTTGGTGTCGGAGCTGGAGGAGCGCGTCACTTTCGAGGAGATGAGGGCGGTGTCCTCAGCGATGCCCACAGCGTACGCGGACCCGCTGATCCGTACCTGGACAGCCGTCGGTGCACAGCTTGCGATCGTCACGAACCGCTCCTCGCGGGTGGCCCAGGAGTACCTGCGTAGCCGCGGCCTCATGGAGTGCTTTGTCTCCCGCATCTACGGTCGTACCGCAGCCCTCGATGGCCTCAAACCGAACCCGCACAACCTGAACCGGGCGTTGCACGCCATGGGAGCGACGCCTTCGGCCACATTGATGATCGGTGACACGCCTTCAGACTTCATCGCTGCGAGCAGCGTCGGCGTCTCGTTTCTCGGCTTTGCGCGCAACGAACGGACGGCCAAGCATTTGAGGGAGGCCGGTGCCGAACTGATAGTGGAGTCGCTGGAGCCGGTGTTGCGAGTCGTCCGCCGCGGATGAACCACTCTGACTGATTTCCCTCCATCCAGTCAGCACCCCCCGGACGGCCGCTGCACACGGCTCTCCTACCTGTGCAGGATCACTGGTCCGGTGTTGCATCAGATGACGGCAGCTATCGTCCTAGCCATCGCCTTGCAGCTGTCGATTACTCCGTCCGTGTTTCCGAGGCAGTGACGTTCAAGGCGGATGGCGCCGAGGCGCCGGGCTTCGTAGATCCTCTGGCGCCGCACAGCGTCCTCAGACTGGTCCGACGGCGACTTCCATGTGCGTGTGGACGTGCGGGAGTTCCTTCATCCTCGGAAGAGGCAGACCCCCCAGGACTATCTTCAGATCAGGCTTGCAAACGGCACATACACCTCGGACCCTGATCCCATCCATCGAATGCCCCACCGTGAGGCCGCTTGGCTGACCGCACTGTCCCCGATCGTCCTCATCGGCCGCACCCTGAAGCTGAGCCTGACGACCTGCCTCGCACTCGGCCTGGTCAGCGGCCTGGCCGCCGGCCTCCACGCCTGTCTCGGCTCCCCAACCGGCACCGCACGAGCCGTCAGCCCTCGGGCCAGCTTGCGCACCGATCGGGCCACCGTCATCACGCTAGGCGTCGCCCTAATGACTTCGGCGATCCTGATCCCCCTCCTTTCCTACTGCACATATCCGGTTTTTAAGCTTAAAGCCTCAGTGGAAGATATTTACATCTCTCTCCGGGCCTGGCTGCTCTTCAGCCCCTTCGCCGTCCTTCTCAGCGCCGGGGCTGGTTTCTCATCACCCGGCTGTGGCTGTGCGTTGCCGGACGACTCCCCTGGCGTCTCATGGCCTTCCTCGATGAAGCCCACCAGCGAGGAGTCTTCCGCCAGACCGGCGCCGCAGACGAGTTCCGACACACGCTTGCAAGAGCAACTCTCAGCCCCCGCCACGCAGTGCGTGGGCGGACACGGCCCTGCATGGCCTGCTGGGCCCTCGTCGAGCGAGGTGTCGCCCACCGGCAGGCAGGCCGCTACCTACCTGCTCAGGAGGACTTCGAACGAGCTGAGATGCCTGAGGGACAGGATCTGGGCTTGAGGTTCGAGAGGCTACTTCTGTTTACGGTTGTATAGGGTTCGCAACGTGCTTGGCGCGGTGGACAGATTTGCTCCTGTCCCGGGTCGAGACGCAAGAGGGGAATGCAACTCGGTTCTTCAAGTTACGCCTGGAACTCAGTGAGGTCGATGGCGTGAACGCGCAGAGGGTAGCCGTACACCGAGTGTACCGTCTCCCGCTCGGGCACCATGCCGAGTTTGCGGATGACGTTCTCGGAGGCGTTGTCCCCCACCCGGCTGATGCTGATGACGCGGTCCAGGCCGCGGTCCTGAAGCGCGAACTCCAGCGTGGCGTGCGCGGCTTCGGACGCGTACCCCTGGCCCCAGAACTGTGAGCCGAGCCGCCAGCTGATCGCCACGGCGGGCATCACCTCCGGCAGGAACTCGGGCACGGACAGTCCCGTAAAGCCGATCAGTTCGCCCGAGGCCAGCAACTCGACCGCGAAGAGTCCGAAGCCCTCCTCGTCCCACTCCTCCTCCCATCGCTCGATGGCCTCGGCCGTGTGGCCCAGGTCGCGCACCGAGCCGTCGTCGATCCAGCGCATCACCCGTGGGTCTGCGTTGATGTCCGCCATCGACACGAGGTCGTCGTCGTGCCAGCTACGGAGGAGGAGACGGGGCGTGCGGATCTCGGTCATGCGCCCATCGTGCCGAAGGCGAACGCCCCATCGGTAATCCGGCGTCCGCTCGCGCTGCCGTTCCGGAACCACAAGGGGCCAAGAAGCCTGAACCCGCGCCGTGATGGGAAAACATCGGGCCGATGACTGTGCAGACGACGCGGCACTTCGGCAATCGAGAGGTGGGACCGGTTCGGCAGCAGCCTGCCGCAGCACCAACATCATTCACGGAACTGCGGACAGAGCCTTGAATCTCCCCACCCTGCGCTCGGGGCGGGACAGACCTGCTCGGCTCGATTCCTCACCCGTAGGTCGCTGATGACCTGCGGGTGAGGCGCCGCAAAGGCGGGGCCGCCCGATAGCCAGCCAGGCCTTGACCCGGTCGCCGCCACAAACGGACACTGTGTACGAAGTACATGTCTTTCGTACATATGCCTCGCACATGAGGGTTCCCCATATGGGGGGAGGCCTGTCATGGCCTTCCGTACACGGTTCTGGCTGGAGGCCAGTCTCGGCGCCCTGTCGGGGCTGCTCCTCCTGGTCACGCTTGCCTGGCCGCAGTGGATCGAGACGGTCTTCGCCGTCGACCCCGACGCCGGCGACGGAACGGCCGAGTGGCTGGTCGTCGCCGTAACAGCCCTGGTCACCGTGGTGAGCGTCCTCGGCGCGCGGATCGAGTGGCGCCGGACCCACCCGGTCACCGCGCATTCTCCGCGGTAGCGGCTGAGGTGAGAGGAGGCTGCCATGCCTGACACGGTCACCGAACTCTTCGACAAGAGCGATCTGATTTTCGAGGGGACGGTCACCCACCTCGGCGAGAGCCGGGTCGCCAGCGTCCCGGCCGACGAGCATACGGCCGTGGTCCGGGTGTCCCAAGTACTGCACGCCAAGGACGCCTTCGCACGGCTCGCCGGCAGCGAGGTCACCGTGCGGCTGACCGACGACCGGGACCCGCCGGCCGTCGGCGAGACGGACGCGTTCTTCACCGGTGGGGCGGTGTACGGCGAGGGGCTCGTCGTACAGGAGATCGGCCGGCTGCCCACCGACGATGTGCGGCAGCACGTCGAACACGCGGCGACGCTCGGCGAGCGGATGCCGCTGTCCGACCTGGAGCGCACTCGTCAGAACAACACGCTGCTGTCCCACGCCGAGCAGGCGGCCGCGGTCGTGGTCGGCATCGTGGTGGGCCAAGAACAGCTCGGCGCGGAGCACACCGCCGACACGCCGGTGACGGAGCACGACCCCGACTGGTGGCTCGCGCACATCAACGTGGTCCATGTGGAACGCGGGGACGTGTCCGAGGGCCCTCTCGACGTGCTGTACTCCAACAGCCGGGACATCCACTGGCACACGGCGCCGGCCCCGGAAGCCTCCCAGGAGGGGATGTTCCTCCTGCACGCCACCGAGGGCGATCTGGCCGAGGTCGCGCGCTTCCAGATCCGCGACCGGCACGACGTCCAACCGGTGCACCGGCTGGAAACCATGCAGGCAGCCCGGAGGTGAACGGACATGCCCACGCTCAAAGTCGTCGACATCACCCCTGCCGCACTGAGCGGCAACCGCACTCAGGACTCTGAGCCGAGCCTCGCCGTCAACCCCGAGCATCCCAACGAGATGGTCGCGACCGCGCTCACCCCCGACCCCATGGGCGGCCCCCTCGCCCCCGTCTTCGTGTCGACCGACGGCGGGAACAGCTGGGTGATGCGGAGTATCGTCCCGGGTGGCACCCCCGACCTGGGCACCGGGGACATCTCCGTCGGCTTCGCCACCAAGGGCGGTGTCGTGTACGCGGGCATCCTGAACGGCGCGGCGGCGGTCAAGAAGATCACCCGCTTGCAGATCCTGCGCTCGCCGGGCGTCTCCTCGGCGGCGCCCATGGAGGTCGTGGTCTCCCGGGACCAGGTGGACCAGCCGTGGGTCGTGGCGGGCAGCGTCCAGGCCGGTGGCATCGCCCGTGACCGGGTCTACGTCACCAACAACGACCTGGGCCGGGGCCCGAGGTCCGCCGCCGTGGATTTGTCCGCCGACGGCCGGGCGGCCACGCCGAACGCCGGGTTCCGCGAGGGCACCCTCGAACAGCGCCCCACCGTCGGCCAGGACGGACCGCCCGTGCGGCTCGCCCTGCACCCCGGCGGGACGGTGTACGCCGCCTACGAGAGTTGGCAGAAGGCGAGGGACCTCGGTGGCGGCATCGTCGACGTCGTCTTCGACGTCGTCGTCACCCGGGATGACAGCGGAGGCATCGGGCCGAACGCCTTCCAGAACCTGAAGGACGCCACAGACTCGGCCATCGGCCAGCGGGTGGTGACAGGGATGTCCGAGCGGTTCAGCGCGTTGATGGGCCAGGAGCGGCTGGGCGGTGATCTGTCGATCGCGGTGGACCCCACGGACGCCGGCCATGTCTGGGTGGCCTGGTGCGACCGGGTGAGCCATCAGCCGGGCTGCACCCTGCACGTGCGCCGTTCCACCGACCACGGGCAGACCTGGGCGGACAATGTGCGCACGGTCACCGACGCCAAGAACCCGGCGCTGGCGGTGACCTCCGACTCCGTGCTCGGGCTGGCCTACCAGCAGTTCACACAGGGGCAGTGGGAGACGGCCCTTGAGGTGACGGGTGACGCCTGGCAGACCCCGGTCCAGCCGCTCGTGCTCCACCGGGCGCGGGCGGACATGCCGGTCGCCGAGTTCCTGCCGTACCTCGGCGACTACATGGGGCTGCTCGCCGTCGACCGGGACCTCTACGGGGTCTTCTCGGGCAACAACACGCCCGGCAGGTCCCATTTCCCGGACGCCGACGAGGTGGTGTTCCAGCGCAACGCTGACTTCGCGCACCACCAGCTGCTCGACCTGGATAACGCCACGCGTGTGCCGCCGTCCATCGACCCGTTCTTCTACCACTGGGCCGCCTAGCGTCCCGCGTTCGGTGCCGGGGCCGTCCGCACGAGGCGGCCCCGGCCCCGCTCATCTCCGCGCGCCGCTCCTCAGGGGGTACAGCCACCGTAGAAGGTGTCGGCCGGGGGCTCGGGGAGGCGGGTGAGGAGGGCGTCCAGGTCTGCCATCAGCTCCCGCTCGTCGTCGTAGTCGGCGAAGCGGGGAACAAGCGCGCGCAGCCGCGGGTACTCGGCGGCGGGCAACCGGTGCAGGCCGAGGCGCAGCAGGACGTCCGGTTCGTCGGGGTCGTCGACGACCTGGCGTTTGTCCATCAGGAGGCAGCCGAGGTTCCAGGCCACGACGGTGCGGTAGACCGTCAGCGCGGTGGCGTCGTCGAACCCGGCGCGGGCGAGGACCGCCAGCATGTGCTCGGTGAGCTGGAGCCATGCCTTCGGGCGCCGCGCCACGGGCACGGCGAGCGGCCGGGTGGCGACCACGGGCAGGATCTCCGGATGGGCGTGCACGACGCAGGCGAAGGACCGCACCACCCGGCGCAGTTCCGTGCGCCAGGGGGGGCTCGGCCGGTGCACCGCTCGTGTCGGCGCGCGGTTCCCGCGCCGTGGTGCGCAGCCGTTCGTTGACCTCCTCGAAGAAGGCCTCGACCAGGCCGTCGAGAAGGGCTTCCTTGCCGTCGACGTAGCGGTAGAGGGCCATGGGCTCCACGCCCAGGTCGGCCGCGAGGGCGCGCATGGTCAGGGCCGCGAGCCCGGCTCGATCGACGAGGGCGACGGCCGCGCCGAGCACCAGCGGACGGCTGAGGCGCCCGCGCCGCTCGGGAAGGTCGCGCTGGGCCATGGGGGTGCTCCGGATACGTCGTACACATTCTTCATAATTGTACGTTTTATCCCCGGATGAAAGCGTCTCTGTAAGTTCCGCGCTGTGCATATGGGGCGGCACGGAACTGCGGAACCGTCCGAAGATGTGGAAGAAGAACAAGCAGCGGACGGAGGACCCGCCTGGCAGTCGCACTCCCCGCAGGTCGAGAGGTGCGCGAGGACCTGCCGGCCGCGCTGTGGACTCGCGTCCGGACGGCGGCGCGGATGGGCGCAAGGCCGGTGCGCCGCGCCCGCCTGGACGGGCTAGATGTTGCGGGTCAGGACGTTGGTGACGTGAGTTGTTGGCAGATCAGCTGGTGAGCAAGTTGCGCCGTCGCGAGCAGGTCCTCGCGAGCCGTGTCGACGTTGGATCGCACCGACAATCCGTGCCAGACGGATTGGATGAGCCCGGTCAGGACCGCCGCGTCGGTGCCCGCGGCTAGTTCCCCGTCCTGGATCGCTCGTTCGATGCGCACGAGGAGGGCCTGCTCGTTCGAGCTGTGCAGCTCGGCGACGTAGGCGCTGGTATCGAGCGTGCTCGTGCTGTCGGTCATCACGGCGCTGCTGATGAGACATCCGGGGTGCGTGTCGCTTGGCTGGGTGAACTCGTGGACCGAGTCGGTGAGGATGCGTTCGATGACCATCTGGATGTCGTTCTCGGCGACTGCCTGCTGGTAGATCTCGCGGTAACGCTCGGCGTAGGTTCGCACCGCTTCCTCGAACAGTCCGGCCTTGCTACCGAAGGCGGCGTAGAGGCTGGAGGTGGAAAGCCCGAGGGTCGCGGCCAGGGTGCGGGTCGAGGTGCCGGAGTAGCCGCGTCGCCAGAAGAGGCGAGCGGCGTCAAGGACCGCACGGTCGCGGTCGAAGGCTCGGGGGCGTCCACGGTTGCGTTCAGTCACGCTTGCATTGTAGATCGTTCGCTCCATAATAGATTTATGGAGCGAACGATTCAGAAGAAGCTGTCGGTCGGCGGGGACAGCTGGGTCACGGTTGATGTGTACGGGGAGCCGGACAGTCCGGGCCTCGTCGTCGTCCCGGGCGTGATGAGCGATGCACATACGTGGCGCGATGTGGCTGGCGCCATCGACGCTTGGCCCTCAGTGGTAGTCGTGAACCGTCGTGGCCGTGCCCCCTCGGGGCCGTTGACCAACTCGTACTCGCTGCGGACAGAGGTTGAGGACCTCGGCGTGGTCCTTGACGAGTTCGACAGCGCGAGGGCTCTCTTCGGTTGGAGCTACGGCGGCGTGATCACCTTGCTGGCCGCCAACGAGCGCCCGATTCACCAGATGATCGCCTATGAGCCGGTGATGCAGCCGTTCGGACGCCATGCGCTGCCGGACCTGAAGGTGGCAGCGGAGACGGTGGACTGGGATCGCTGCGTCGAGATCGTCAATCGGCAGATCTCCGGCTTCTCCGCAGCGTATGTCGATGACCTTCGGGCCGATCCTCATGGTTGGGCGATACTGCGTCGCTTGAGCGGACCGCTGTACGCCGAACTCGGCGCGCTCAACGCGACACCGCCTCCGGATGTGATGGCACAGCAGGCGGAGCAAGTCGACTTGATCATCGGCCAGCGTAATCGCGGAACGGCCCCCTACGGAACGTCGTTCGACCTCGTGCGGCAGCACGTCGCGCATGCCGGAGTCCACGAACTTCCTGGCCAGGGTCACCTGGCCCACATTCAGGCGCCGGCAGAGCTGGGGCGCCTGCTCAACAACCTCGCCGCGATCTGATGGGCACCCATGCCAACGCGCCGCTCTCCATTGAGGGCCGCAGGCGACTTGTCGAGCGATGCCAGTCACGTCCGATCGTCCACGTTGCTGCGGAGATGGGCATCTCCAGGGCATGCGCGTCCAAGTGGGTCAATCGGTACCGTCGCCATGGTGAGCTCGGCCTGCACGACCGGTCCTCCACACCGCACCGTCAACCCACAGCCACAACGGGCGAGGTAGTGGAGCGGATCGAGCAGATTCGCCGAACCCACAAGTGGTCCGCAGGACGAATCGCCTTCGAACTCAGCCAAACTCGGCCCACTGTGAGCCGTCGCACCGTCACCCGGCACCTCTCCCATCTCGGTCTGAGCAGACTCCGATTCATCGATCCCGACGGCCACACCACTCGGAAACCACGCACAATCACCGATCGCCGGCCGGGACACATGGTGCACATCGACGTGAAGAAGGTCGGACAGATACCTGACGGCGGCGGATGGCGAGCCCACGGCCGAGACAGCGACCACTCCCGGGCAGTCAGCCGGAACAAGAAGAAGACCGGCCGTGGAGGGTACGTGTACCTACACTCCGCGGTCGACGGGCACACCCGCCTCGCCTACACCGAGCCCTTGCCTGATGAGAAAGCCTCGACGGCGATTGCATTCCTGCACCGAGCCAGGGCGTGGTTTGCTGCACACGGCATTACCCGCATCGAACGGCTCGTTACCGACAATGGTGCCTGCTACCGGGCCGACGCGTTCACCCGCGCCCTACTCAGCTCACGGCACCAACGGATCCGACCGTACACGCCCCGGCACAACGGGAAAGTGGAACGGTACAACCGGATCCTGGCAGAAGAGTTCCTGTACGCGCGCACCTGGACCTCCGAAAACCAGCGCGCCCAGGCGCTGGCGGTGTGGAACATCCACTACAACTACCACCGACCTCACACCGCCCTCGACGGACAACCACCCGCGACAACACTCAGGCAGACCGTCACCAACGTCCTGGCCTCATACACCTAGGGGCGGTCGGCCCGTCAGCCACGACGCCGACCTCTACAAGGAGAGGAACACCGCCGAGCGCCTGATCAACAAGCTGAAGGCCTGGCGAGGCATCGCCACCCGATACGACAAAACCCCGGACAACTACCTCGTCGGCCTCCACTTTCGCGCTTCGATGATCTGGCTCAAAGACCTCTGAGTGAGGCCGGCTCCGGGCGATGTGAAGCCGAGCGCGCTCCCGCCCTCGGGGGCCACAGCCCCGATCCCGGTGCCGGGCTGCATCGGGTCGGCGTAGAACATGCCGTCGCGGGCGCGGCTGCTGCTGCGACCATCACCGACTGCTTCCGTCCCTGACCCGTCCGGGGGCCTCTTCGGCCCCCCGGACAACGTGTCAGTTCCCGCCGCGGGACCGTCGGGAGAGCGCTACGGCCACACCACCGGCCAGCAACAGCGCGCCGGCCGCCCAGACGATCTGGCCGCCGCCGAATCCGGTGTCGGCCAGCGGTCCGGACCCTGCGGAAGGGCCGCCCGAAACGGAGCTGGACGCTCCGGGCGTACCGCCGCCCCCGGACCCGCCGGCCGTGCCGCCGCCCGCGGAGCCGCCCTGCGCCAGCCGCAGGGTCAGCGCCGCGCTGTCGTTGGAGGCGTCGGGGTCGAGCCCCTTCATGAACTCCAGCGTGCGGACCTGGCCCGTGGAGACGGCCGGGGTACGGGGGCCGATAGCGACGGTGAACGACAGGACGTGTCTGTCCCCCGGGGCGGGGTCGCCGAAGGTGCACTGGTAGGAGGACCGGCCCATCCGGGGGCCGGGGTCCGACCCGTCGTCCGTGGGCGGCGGCTGGCAGTTGTCCGGGATCTTCGTGGCCTTCGTGCCCGGCGGCAGCTTGACGAGGACCGGGAGGAAGGCGTCCTCGTCGAGGAGGTCCTGCACCACCGCTGGCCCCCGGTCGATCACCGTGGCGTGCAGCGTGGCGTGACCGCCGCGCCGCCCGGTGACGGTGTCCCCGGTGACGGCGAAGTCGGCGTGGTTGACGCTGTTGACGTAGGTGGTGAAGTACGGGTCGATGTTCCCGTCGGACGGCATCGCGCCCCTCGGGACCAGGGCCAGCGGGATCCCGGGGCCGTTCGCCGGGGCGGCGCTGGTCAGCGGGGTGAACTCGTAGAAGATCTTGTCGCGCAGGGCCTCGTCGCCGACCTTGACGCGCAGCGGCGACGACAACGCGTACTGCCGGCCGGGCTCCACCGGGGTGGGGAAGTCGCACAGGGTCTCGCGCACGATGTGCCCCCCGCGGTCGCTCGCGGGCACGTCGCGGCAGTTGGCCCAGTGGCCCTGGAGGTGCAGCCCGGCGGTGGTGTCGATCCGCAGCTCCACCCCCTTGGCCGCAGGGAGTTGGCCGTTGTTCCACACGTCGAGCGGAAAGGTCAGCATGTCGCCCGGCACCTGGTCCAGCTGCTCGGCGGACGCGCTCACCTTCAGCTGCGTCTTGCCGTTGGTCAGGGTGAGGTGGTCGCCGGTGACGGTGGCGTCCGACGCCGTGCCGGAGACGGTCACGGTGCCGCTGCTGCCGACGGCCGCACCGGGCTTCGGCACCAGCGTGATGACGTGGTAGTCCGAGGTTGCGGACGCCAGGTCCAGCGTGCAGAGGTTGCCGTTGCAGTGCTCCGACGGTGCCGGCTCGGCGAAGTCGGCCACTTTGGACAGGTCGACAGTCAGGTGGACGTGGTGTGCCGTGCCCCCGCCGGCCACCTTCCACCGGTAGACCAGGTTCACGCTCGCAGGCTCCGTCCCGATGAAGACGTCGTGCTCGGTGAACCGGACCGTCATCCCTCGTGCGGCGTCCGCCGTGTCGGCGCGGGCCGGACCCGTGCCGAACACCCCCGCCACCAGCGCCACCGCACCCGCCGCCGCCGTCGCGACCGCGCGTACCCGTGATCGTCGTGCCATACGACCGAAACCTTCCCCGTGCGCCGGGAGGGTCCCGGCCCGCCGTGCTTCACGGGTGTGACCCGCGAGGTGCGGAAATGGTTGCGGCCAGCCGGGCTCAGGTGTCCGCGCTGCCGGGCACGATGTGACGTGGTCTAGGAGCCTCTAAGGCGTGTCCGGCGGATCACGCTGCCGCCGGATCGGTGAAGCGGGTCATCTGATGCGGCACCCCGAGAATCTGGCCGACGGAGAACGCCAACCGTTCGCCGTCCTACTTGCCCACTGCCCTGAGCTGAAGGTCCTCCACGAGCACGTCCGCGGCTTCGCAGAGATCCTTCAAACTCGCTCCGGTCAGCACATCAAAGACTGGATCGTCGCTGTCCGCACCGCGGACTTGCCCCGATTGCATGCATTCGCCACCGGTCTCGAGAAGGACCAGGATGCCGTGCTCCAGGGCCTGAGCACACGCTGGAACTCCGGCCTCGTCGAGGGGTGCGTCAATCACATCAAGATGATCAAACGCCAGTTGTTCGGACGAGCCAAGCTCCCCCTGCTCCGCAAACGCGTCCTTCTCACAGCGGCAGCAAACAGGTGACCCGGAAGCCAGGCCTGTCAGACCCCTGCGGCATGCTCACCCGCATGAACGAAGACGCCTTCTGGCAGCTCATCGAGGACTGCAGGCCCACAGAACCTGACCCGGACGCCGAGGTCCTTGCAGCCACGCTGACCGAGCGGCTTGCCCAGTCCCCGTTGTCGCTGGTCATCGGCTTTGCCGAACAGCTGTCATGGGCGCTCTACCGACTGGACCGCAAGGAATACGGACACGAACCTGTCCGATGACGCCTTCCTCTACACCCGTGCTGCGGTCGTCGCCGCTGGCCGCACCGCATTCGACAGCGTCCTCCGGGACCCGGCGGCCTTCACTCCTAATGCCACCGACCTCATCTGGGCCGAGCCCCTGCTCTACACACCGGACCGGGCATACGAACGCATTACCGGGGAGGAATGGGATCGCGATACTCGCTACTCCTACGAATCCTGCTCGAACGCCGAGGGCTGGGCTGATTGAACAGCATCGCCTGCGGCTGGTGACGAACTCCAGCGCCGTTGATCGTCCTCACGGAATGTGTGCCAGAACCTCCTAGAGATCAACGAAGCCAAGCTGCCACTCCCACGGCCCATCCGGGTCGAGCACGGTGACCGCGAGCACATGAGCGACACCGTGCGGACGTAGCAGGCGGGCCCGCCCCAGGGCCCGGGCGGCACGGCCAGGGCGCTCGGCGTGACCGCCCGGTGCACATCGGTCAGCCGGCGGGGGCGGGCGCCGCCGTCGCCGGAGCCGGGACGCCGGGGAAGCGCATGGAGATCCCGAAGGGCTTGAACAGCGCGGACTGGGGTGCGTACCGCATATAGGCATCGCGCAGGAAGCGATGCAGCGGGCGGTCCTCCTGCTCGATCCCGCTGAGCCTGTGAGACGTCTCGACCAGCCACTTGGTGCGGTCGCGGCGCTGCTGCTCGTATGCGCGCAGGGCCCGCACCGGATCGCCGTGGGCAGCGCAGTTGGCCGCCAGCACCACCGCGTCCTCGACGGCCGAGCTCCCGCCCTGCACGAGGCTGGTGAGCATCGGGTGCGCCGCGTCGCCGAGCAGGGTGACCGGCCCCTCGCCCCAGTGCTCCAGGAACGGACGGTCCTGGGCGGGGACCGGGATGACGGCTCCCGGCTCGGTGGCCCGGATGGCCGCCGTCACCTCGTCCGCCCAGCCGTCGAAGGCCCGCAGGACGTCTTCCTTGGTGCCGTTCCAGGAGCGGGAGGCCTCGTTCGACATGTTCCTCGTGCCCCACCAGTAGGCCAGTCCGTGGCCGATGTCGTGCAGCCCGAAGCGCTGGCCCCGGCCCCAGTAGTGACCGGTGAACCCCGTGGTCAGCCGCGGATGCTCGAAGGGCGTGACGGCGAGCCAGCAGACGTAGCCCGCCTCACGGACCGCGGCGGGGCCGGCCAGCTGCCGCCGTATCACGGAGTGGATGCCGTCGGCTCCGATGAGCAGGTCGCCGTGCGCCTCGCGACCGTCCGCGAAACGGACCCGGACACCGTCGGTACCGGTCTCGAAGTGGGTCGCGGCCGCACCGAGTGTGACGGAGCAGTCCCCCGCAGCCTCCAGCAGAGCCGCCTGGAGTTCGCTGCGGGAGATGCAGACGCTCGGTGCGCTGAGCGCCGCGGAGTTCTCCTTGTACGGCAGGACCCTGAGGGTGCGTCCGGTGGGAGACATCATCTCCACGTGCTCGATGATCTGGCCGCGCCGCTCCAGGCCGAGGTCGATCCCGAGGGTGCGCAGCGCGGTCATGGCGTTGGACATGATGGACAGCCCGGAGCCCGCCGCGCGCAACTCGCTCGCACGCTCGTAGACCTCGACCTCGTATCCGACGCGGCGGAGCGTGACGGCGACGGACAGCCCACCGATGCCGCCCCCGATGATGAGTGCTTTGGGCCGATGAGTAGCGTTCATGATCCCTGCTCCTGGTCGGGTCCGGTCAGCGCCGCGAGCCGTTCGGCTACGTGCTTCACATATGGTTCCTCGACCACCTGGAGGTGGTCGCCGGGAACGTCGACGATGTCGATACGTCCTGTGGTCAGTGCCCCCCACCCGTTCGTCGGGTCGTGGTACATGCTGCCCACAGCCCCGTGCAGCGGCTTGAGGACCTCCGGGAGGGAGCCCGTGGCGTGCAGCAACGTCAGGTCCTGGTCGAGCACTTCGGGCCGGTGGTCGACCAGCGCCTGGTAGTTGGCCTGGAAGACGCGGTAGAGGCGGCGCACGGCGTCGGGAGAACTCCCCTCGGGCAGCACGCCGTTGCGCGTCGCCAGCTCCGCGATGCGGCGAAACACCTGCTCCTCGGTGCGCACCTCGCGGGAGACCGCCTCGACCGGAGTGTCACTGCCGCCGTCCAGCCACAGCAGTTCCCAGAAGAAGAAGGTCAGCAGGGTGCCGTCGTTCACGTCCCGTGGTGCGTCGGGGTTCAGGGCGACGGTGTCGAGGAGGACCAGGTGGGCGATCTCCTCGCCGGCCACGCGGAGCTGTCGGGCCATCTCGAAGGCGACGAAACCGCCGAACGACCAGCCGCCCACCGTGTACGGGCCGTGCGGCTGCGCACGCCGGACCGCCTCGACGTAGGTGCGGGCCAGCTCGGGGATCGAGGCGAGGGGCTCGGTTCCCAGGGCGGCGCCGGGCGCCTGCAGCGCGTAGAAGGGCTGGTCCTCCGGCAGCTGCCGGGCCAGCGGCAGGTAGCAGAGCACGTTGCCGCCCATGGGGTGCACGAAGTACACCGGCGGGCGGGCGCCACCGGGGCGCAGCAGCACCAACGGGTCGAAGCCAGGCTCGTCGTCCGCGGCGCGCAGCCGGCGGGCGAGTCCGGCGATCGTCGGAGCGGCGACGAAGTCGGAGAGCGGGACCGCCACGCCGTGCCGCTGCTCGATGAGCACCATCAGCCGCATCGCGGTGAGCGAGGTGCCGCCCGCGTCGAAGATGCTGTCGTGCACGCCGAGTTCGGGTACTCCGAGCAGTTCCGCTGCCAGGCCGGCGAGGTCCCGCTCGAGCGCGTCGCGCGGTGCCGTGCCGCTCGCCGACGCGGACGAGTCCAGGGGCAGCCGCCGCAGGGCCGCGTCGTCCCGTTTGCCGCTCGGCGTGCGCGGGAGCGCGTCCAGCCAGGTCAGGTGGGAGGGCACGAGGTGCTCGGGGAGCACCAAGCGCAGCCGCTCGCGCACTTCACGCGCGTCCGGACGGGCGCAGCCGTCGCCGGCGCCCACGAGGAACGCGGCGAGGTGGGCGTCGGCGCCGCGGTGGCGGACGACGACCGCTGTCTCCCGCAGGCAGGGCAGTCCCAGTCCCATGAGGGCCAGTTCCACCTCGGCCGGCTCGACGCGGAAGCCGCGGACCTTCACCTGTGTGTCGGCGCGTCCCGTGCAGACGATGTCGCCGGAGGGCAGGAGGTGGCCGAGGTCACCGGTCCGGTACAGCCGCGTGCCCGAGGGGCCCTGGACGAACCGCTCAGCGGTGAGCGCGGGTGAGTTGACGTACCCGTCGGCGAGGGCCACGCCCGCGATGTGGATCTCTCCGGGTGCGCCCACCGGGACGGGCCGCAGCCGGGAGTCGAGCACCCGCACCGTCGCTCCCTCGATCGCGGTACCGATCGGCGGCAGAGCGGGGAACCACTCCGGGTCACCGGTGAGGGTGAAGCTGGTGACGACATGTGACTCGGTCGGTCCGTACTGGTTCTCCAGGACGGCACCGGGCAGTCGCCGGCACAGCCGCCGTATCTCCCCGGTCACCCGCAGCTGCTCGCCGGAGGAGACCAGCACCCGAAGGCCCCGCGGCACGAGCCCCAGCGCGTCGGACGCCTCCGCCAGCTGCTGCAGGGCGACGTACGGCATGAAGACCCGCTCGACGCCCTGCTCGTCCAGGAGCCGCAGCAGTCCCGGCATGTCGTGGCGCTGCTCCTCCGAGACCAGGTGCAGGGTGCCACCGGAGCAGAGGGTGGAGAAGATCTCCTGGAAAGAGACGTCGAAGCTCAGTGGTGCGTACTGCAGCGTGGCGCCACCCACGGCACCGCTGGCCCTGCGGTTCTGCCAGGCCACCAGATTGTCCAGGGCCCGGTGCGGCATGGCGACGCCCCACTGAGGTGCCCGGCAGCCGAGCCCTGTTCGTCATCCACCAGTACGGATGTTCCCAGCAAGGACTGTCCTCCAAGCAGTTCAACGAGCGCCTTCAGCAGACAGTCGACACCACCCTGCAACGGGCAGGGATCGCCGCCGGCCGCGAGGACCACAACATCAACGCCACCAGCCTCGACAGCACGGCCCGAGACCCGCTGCGGGTGCCCTGGGCGAACTACCCGCTGCATCCGGTGGCCTGCGCCCGTCTGATCGGCGACTACACCGTGGCCACCATGGAGACCTCCGGTCCTGCGCTGACCCGCCTGCTGCAGGTGGCCGGCCTAGACGCGCGCTGGGTCCGCCCGCCAGGGAAGGCCGACCTGCAACAGGGCGAGGTCGTCATGAAGATCCACCAACAGGAACAACTGCGGGCCGTGGCGCTACCGGGCGGCCTGACGATGACGCCGGGCTGGACGCTGCAGATGCGCCGCTCCGAGCTGGAGCGCTACCTGCTTGAGCTGCTGCGCCCGGGCTCATGGGTTGCGGGCATCAAACACGTCCTCGCCGCACGACAGGCCGGGCAGCCGTGGCCGCACTACCGCAACGAACACGAGATTTGGGTATAGCGAGCCGCCAGCCAGTGCCCCGCCCCGGTGGCCACCTCACTGGCGACGTAGAGGGCCGCCCCGGGCGATCTCCTCCGGCTCGGCCGGGCGACCTGCCAGAGACGTCTTGGTCAGGGCGTCGAGGGCGGCAACCGTCGGTGTTGTTCCCGGCGTGCAGGTGGGGCCCGGGCGGGGTCGCCTGGTCGCAGGTACGCTGCCTCGACTCCTCGTTCCCGCGCGCCGCCGTCACGCCCGCGCCCAAGGGCCGCTACGCCACACTGAAGGTCCGCGGCATCGCCGAGGCCGGTGCACAGATCGACCAAAGGTCGCGGCCCCGGCCTCCGCTGAAACGGGCCGCGTTTCCCCGCTTGCCATGGGCGATCACGCCGCCGTACATTCCCTGCACCCGGCTTGTCCAGCCGCTTCGTCTATCCCCTTTGAGCACATGAGGAGCGCCCGGTATGACGGGTGTACTGGCGGTCGCAGGCGGCACCGCATCCGGCAAGTCCACCCTTGCCGAAGCCCTGTCGCTGCAGTGTCCCGAAAGCATCGCGCTGGTCCATCTGGACGACTACTACGTGCCCGCGCACGACCCCCTGAGGGGCGTGTGGACGGTCAGTGCCGACGGGCACGCCGTCCTCGACTGGAACCATCCGGGGTCGATCGACGAGACAGCGGTGACACACGCCATTGACGCGGCGCTGCTGCGCCCCGGCGTGCTGCTGGTCGTGGTCGAGGGCCTGTTCGCGCTGTCACTGCCGTCCGTGCTCCGGCGAGCGGCGTGGCGGGTGTATGTCGACACCCCCGACGACATACGCCTGGCCCGCAAGATCCTCCGGAAGATCGAGGTACAGCGGCAGGACCCCCGACTGTCCCTACGCAACTATCTGCAGACCGGCAGGGACCGCCACGCAGCCCACGTCGCGCCCTCCCGGACGGCGGCCGATCTGGTCGTGAACGGGACCGCGAGCGAGACGGAGATGCTGGCGGCCGTCATGCCGCTGATCGGGTCGGCCCTCTCGCCGCCGCCCGCGGCGCCCTCGCGGGCACGGGAGGTGCGCGGTGTGACCCGTACTCCCGGGGCCCCGGCGTTCGCGCTGTGACGTGCCCGGGGGCACCAGCCCCAGTGAGGGACGCCGCGTGATCACGCTTCTCAGCACATGCTGTCAGCTCGTTCCGTTCGCCTGGCCACGGTATGCGCACTGCACGGCGCGCCGACGAACTGGCCCCGTCCTCAGAGGCTTCGACCGGGGCTTCGAAGACTGAGCCGTAGGCCTCAGCCAGCGCCCCGCGACTCGATCAACCGGTTGGTCAGCTCCACCGTGGCGAGGTACCACCAGAAGATCCAGTCCAGGAACGCTTCGTCGTAGTCGCCGCGCTGGTCCGCCTTGCGGTGGCGCAGGCTGTAGCGGTTGGCGATCTCGAACAAGGCGCCTTCATCAGGCTTGCCGACTTGGTCTTTGATCAAGGCACGGCGTTCCTCGAGGATGCCCGCGAGGGCGACGATCGCCGATCGCTTGCTCTCGGCTGTCGTGTCGCGGCCCCGGAAGAGCGCGATGGCATGGCGGACCCGGGTGGTGATGTCCGGGGCGCCGTCGTTGAGTGCGCGGTGCACCAGTGCGCTGCGCGCATCGTCGGTGACGGAGACCAGGCGCCCGAGGACCTCGCCTTCAGCGGCGAGCTCGTACTCGATGCCGGCCTCGCGCAGCAGCTGGTTGACCTTCCACCGGTACAGGACGCGCGCCGGTCCGTTGTGGAACTCAGAGTGGTGCCACCCGCACATGTTCCAGTCGTGGAAGCGGCGCATGCGGGGGCGGCTGACCAGGTCGTGGAACACCTCGATCAAGCCGTAGAAGGTGTCCTCGTCCCACGTCTGCGGGTCCAGGGGCCACAGGTGAGGGATGCCGAGACGACGGTCGACGACTTCGGAAGGGTCCGGCAGATCCCGCGGATCGTCGACGCATTCCTCATCGAACACTTCGACCAGGTAGCCGTTGTCGGCGAACTCGTTGATGATCCGAGCGGAGTCGCGCCGGGTGTCCCGCGGTGTGCTGCCGTCGTGCGAGAGGCCGCTGCCGCGGCGCTGCGGCCAGTCCGGTCGTGGTGCAGCGGCGTGCCGGAGCTCGGCTGCACGGCTGACCAGCTCGGTGAACCACTCCTGCTTGTCCGTCCCGGCGGTCCTCCCATGAGGTGTTCGAGGACCGAAGGATGCGCTCGCCCTCGGACACGAACAGCGATGTGGGCCAGAGGAGTTCGTAGTTACTCAGGTCCAGACTCACCGCAACATCATCACCCATCGGGGTGTGTCCCGGCCCGGAGTGATGGATTCCCGTATCAGTCCTGGATGAGCTGCTGGAACTGCGGGCAATCCGACGGAGCAATTGCCAAATCCTGTGGATCTGGTCCGCGCGGCCGGACGTCAGTTGGTTCAGAACCGAGTCCGGTCTCACAGGGTGGTGTTCGCCTGCCGTATGACGGATGAGCTGCTAACTTCCGCGTCATGGCGAACCAGAGCGACGGCACAGATCTACGAAGCCGGGTGGCCGATGCCGACAGCGGTGTCCTGTTGTTCGGCATCACGCCGCCCCGCCTGAGTAACACTCCCGAGCGGATCCGGGAGATCACCGCAGCCACCCTGGCACGGTTGGAGTCCCTTGATGTCGACGGTCTGGCGCTGTACGACATCGACGATGAGAGCGACCGTAATCCGGCGCAGCGGCCGTTTCCGTACCTGCCGACCATCGACCCTGCCGTGTACCACGCGGACTATCTCGGCAAGTGGAACCGCCCGGTGGTCGTCTACCGGTGCGTCGGCAAGTACTCCCCGACCGAGCTGCGGACCTGGCTGCGGACGGCCGAGGCCGACCGGCTGCTCGGCGTCTTCGTCGGCGCGTCCTCGAAGGGGAAGGCGGTGCGGACCGGCCTGTCCGAGGCGCAGGACCTGCGCCGCGATGTCCGCCCAGACCTGCTGCTCGGTGGCGTGGCCATCACCGAACGCCCCGAGGAGCATCTGCGGCTCGTCGCCAAGCAGGTGGCCGGATGCGCGTACTTCATCTCGCAGGTCATCTACAGCGCCGACGCGGCGAAAAGCATGGTCTCCGACTACTACTACGCCTGCCGCGAGCGGGACCTCGAACCGAGGCCCGTCCTGTTCACGCTCTCGGTGTGCGGCTCGGTGAAGACGCTGGCGTTCCTCCAATGGCTCGGCGTCGACGTCCCGCGCTGGCTGGAGAACTCCCTGCGCCATGCGGACGACACCCTGGCCGAGTCATACCAGCACTGCTTGGCGAACGCCCGGGACCTGATCGCCTTCTGCCGCAAGCTCGGCATGCCGTTCGGCTTCCTCGTGGAGAGCGTGTCCATCCGCAAGGTCGAGATCGACGCCTCGGTCGCCCTGGCCCACGAGCTCAGCAGGCTGCTCGGACGAGGTACACCCTCGGTGTGAAGCCGGGCACGAACGTGCGGCTGTCGGATCCCGCGATCGGGACGCGGCTCAGGCCGCGCTGGCGTCCTCCCGTTCGACGAGGACGCCGCGCTTGAAACGGGCTCCGGCTCGCACGAGGGCAACCAGCTGCGGCGCATGGACCGCGCGCCAGCGTTCCTGGGCGGACTCGATCAGCTTGAACGTCATCGCCAGAGCGGCCGACCGCGACCCGGCGCCACGGGTGACCTTGGTGCGCAGCGTGCCGGACCCTCATGGTCAGTGCTCCTGCGGTCCATGTCAGACCGGCGTGGAAGGCTCCGCGGTATCGGTTCAGCGTGGAGGGGTGGTCGCGATGTGGAACAAGGGGAAGGTCTGGCGGCTTTGCCGCGAGGAGGTGGTCGGCGAGATCCTCATTGAGGAGGGCGACTTCCCCTGGTTGTCCGGTCGCTTCGTGCCGACAGCGGAGCGATGCGGTTTGGCCTCGTAGTCGCGGGCCAGGCGACGGTGGTTCATCAGCCAGCTCAGGGTACGTTCGACGGTCCAGCGGCGAGGCAGGACGGTGAAGCCCCTGGTGGTGGGGTCGCGGCGGACGATGTGCATGTCGATGCCGAGGGTCGCGGCGCGCTCGACGAGGTGCTGGCGGCAGCCGGCGTCGACCCAGGTCTTGCGGACCGTGGGATGCTCGGCGGCCACCTTCTCGATGAGGGCCCGGCCGGCGACGGAGTCCTGCACGCTCGCGGCCGTGACCAGCACCGCTAGCAGCAGGCCGACGGTGTCGACGACGATGCTCCGCTTGCGGCCCACGATTTTCTTGCCCGCGTCGACACCCTGACCGGCTGCGGGAACGTTGGCGGAGGTCTTGATGCTCTGCGAGTCGATGACGCAGGCACTGGGCTCGGCCTCTCGGCCTTCCTGCCTGCGGACTTGGCGGCGCAGGAGGCTGTTGAGCTGGTCGAAGACGCCTTCCTCCTGCCAGCGGGCGAAGTAGGCGTAGACGGTGTTCCAGTGCGGGTAGTCGTGCGGGAGGTAGCGCCAGGGAATCCCGGTGCGGTTCACGTAGAGGATGGCGTCGAGCAGACTGCGCAGGTCGTGCTCCGGTGGGCGGCCGATGTCCAGTACGCTGCCGCGGCGTTCGGCCCGCCAGGCAGTCAGGACCGGCTCGACCAACTCCCAGCGGGCATCGGACAGATCGCTCGGGTAACGGCGGCGCTCAGGCACGATCCGGGACTACCCGCAAGGCCCAGGCGCGCGTGCCAGCGCTCGAAGCACGCGGCGCGTAATCCGGCGCCTTGGGATGAAACAGGAGCAGGCAGACCAAGACGCCCGCTTAATCAACCCTCCCGCAACGCAGACCGCATCAACCCCATCGCCCCCACCAGATCCAGCACAGATATCCATCCAAAACACCTTGATGGCGGGCAAAACGCCCTCTAAGTGCCTGTTTCCGAACCCCGTATTAGCAGTTCAGGAGTCATTAGCCCGAGATGAGCACTCCGGGAAAGCGTTCGGGGAACGTGTTCGGCGTTCGTGGGTGTGGTGCTGACACAGACCGCGAGCGGGCGGAGGGCGTCCTGCCCGATGACTCGCGAGCCATCTGTATCGGTACTGAGTGCCTCGTCGTCGAATTTCTCCGACCGGCAGGCCCTGGAGGACGTGCAGATGGATACCTGGCATGACGCAGTACAGACAGCTGGTCCAGAGCATCCGCGGTGGGCCGAACACATGGGCGAGATGGCGGCCGACCAGATGGCGAATGTATGGGGCGACTGGGTCAACCGCGCCAATCCCTCGATCCCCTTGCTCGTAGGCACCTTCGCACGCGAGGCGCCCAGGACGGCGTGGACGTCGCGAGGCGAAGAGACGAACGGCTGGTGGGCCGACCGCCGCCCTGGGCGGCACGCGGCGACCGAGCGCGGCACCCCGACGACACCCGGGGTGCCGCGCTCGGTCGGCGTCGGCCGGAAGGCGCCGTCCAGCCGAGTGCCTTCGCTGCGGCACGGTCCAGCCGATCTCGGCGACGACTCGGTGCCGTTCATGATCTGCTGGGCCCTTCCTGCGGTCGGCAGGACGAGTCGGGGAGGTCGGCCAGGCGCCGCGCCCAGAAGGAGCGGTCGCTCCAGCGGGCCTCCTGGGCGTGGATGACACGGTGGCCGCGCAGATACGCGCTCCGTGCGGCCTCGACCTTGTCCGCGTATGCGGCGAGGGCCGAGTCTGCGCCGTAGGGGGCGCGACCCAGGCGGGTGTCGACGGCCAGTCCCGCGCCCAGCCCGGTGTAGAGAGCGGTCAGCACGCCCTGGGAGGAGAGCGGGTCGAACGCGACCGCCGCGTCCCCGGCGGCGGTCCAGCCGTCTCCGTACACCGTGTCCAGGTGCGCTGTGTGCGCGGCGGCCCGGCGGGGCGCGGCAGGTGATGTGGGCGGGGGTCCGTCCCGGTGGATCCATCGGGACACGTGGCGGGTGGCCGTCATCCGTCGGCGGAAGTGGCGTGCGGTGTGGGAGGCGGCGGGCAGGTCTGCGTCGGTGAAGTAGGCGACCAGTCGCCCGCCGGAGGGCTGCGGGGCGGTGTACCACCAGCCGTCCTCGTCGGACTCGACGAGGGAACGGCGGTCGGTGTCCAGCGGGTCCGCCTCCAGGGGCATGTACAGAGCTGTGAGCCGGTCCCCGACCCGCCGCCGGGCCCCGCAGCGGACGGCGATCGCGGCGGCGCGGCCGGTGGCGTCGATCACCCAGCGGCAGCGCACCGTACGCTCGCCACCGGACCGGGTACCGGCAGGGCCGGTGCCGCCGCGCAGGAGCAGGGTCCAGCCGCCGTCCGGCGTCCGCGCGGTGTCGCGTACGGCCGAGCCCTCGGCGACCTCGGCCCCCGCCGCGCGCGAGGCGTCGCGCAGACGCCGGTCGAACAACCGCCGGTCGAGGTGCCAGCCATGGCCGTGCGGGTCGTTGATGAAGTCCACGGCGTGCAGGTCGGCCGAACCCCACGCCGAGAGGCTGCCGTAGCAGGGCAGATGCCCGGAGTCGAGGACACGGTCGGCGACGCCGAGGTCGCCGAGCAGTACCCGCCCGGCGGGCACGAGCGTCTCGCCGACCTTGGGCGGCCCGGTGCCGGCGTCCGCGAGCAGAACCGTACGGCCGGCACGGGCGAGCACGAGCGCGGCGGCGCAGCCGGCCGGGCCGCCGCCCGCCACCACGACGTCGTAGGTGTCCGTGCCGGGAGCGAGTGCGGCGCTCACCGCGCGTCGCGGAAGGGGTCGAGTATCTCGAGATATCCGGCGGTGATCTCCTCCTCGCGGTAGCCGGTCGCCCGGGCGGCCTCGCCGATGACCCGTGCCGCGGACTCGGCCTCGGCGGTTTCGGGGGAGAGCCTTCCCTCGGGCCGGATGCCCGCCGCCGCGGACAACACGAGCGGACCCGCCTCGGGCACGTGCAGGTTGACGAGGTTCGCCGTGTCCGGTGCCTGATCGAGCGGTTGTCCCGGGCGTGACTCCACCAGGATCCGTTCCGGGAACTTCCCGTCGCCCACTGTGTAGTCGCGCACCTCGACGATGCCGAGCTTGGGCCAGTCCTTGATCATCTGTGTGCGCTGCTGGTTCATGGTGCCGTTGAGGCCGCGCAGCCAGGTCGCCCGCCGCTCGAACGCCTCTTCCCGGGCGCTGTCGTCGCTCCCGGTCGACGGCGTGTTGACCTTCTCGAAGTCCTCCAGCTTGAGGACATGGTTGGGTACCTGGGCAGGCCAGAAGGTCGGCAGGTAAGGGCTGTACCGGGGCCCCAGGTTGGCCAGCACCTCATAGCCGGAACGGCAGCTCGCGGTGTCCGCCTGCCAGGGGGCGGCCATCCAGCGAGTGAGGTCTCCGGGCCCCTGTGCGTGCAGGGGCCCGTTGACGGCGACCGCTTCCTGCGGGGTGAGGGTGGGCCCGTAGTCGGGTTCCGCGGTGCCGGTGGCGCGGTGGCGGATGCGGAAGGGTTCGCTGAACATGCTCGGGTGCCTGATCGGCCAGGTGACCTCGCACCCCGGGTGGAACGCGTCAGCGGCGCAGTTCTCCAGGGCCGCCCGGTCCAGCAGCCCCGGCTGCTCGCCGACAGGGGCGTCGTCGACCGTGGGGCGCGGCTGCCGCAGGGGTCCGGCCAGGAAAGCCCCGTCCGCCCAGCGCTGCAGCATCCAGTCCTGGGTCGGCGACAGCACCAGGTGCTGACGCACGGACTTGGGCGTGCTGGCCATGGCGTCGCCGTAGATCCACGGCCACGGCAGCGGCGACTTTCCGTCCCGGTCGTAGTCGCGCAGGGCAGCGTACGTCTGGCGGCGCAGTTCCCGGTTCCGGTCGGACGGATCTGCGAGCCTCTTCCGCATGGCAGGCGAGAGGAAGAAGTGGGGGCCGTTCCAGCCGAACTGTGCCGCGAATCCCTGGTTGACCCATTGCAGATCGCAGAACCGGCGGAGGATCGGCTCGATGTGATCGGTGAACGAGATCTGCTGCGGGCGGGTCAGCGAGCCGGCTTGGACGAAGACGTCGAAGAGCAGGTCATGGAGGGTACGTATGGACTTCACGCCGGGGGCGTAGTGCGGAGGCCCGACCACGACCCAGGCCGGGGTGGCGGTCAGATCCTTGCCGTCGATACGGACCGTCGCCGTCACCGGGCCGTCGGACACGTCGTCGTACCAGGTGTTGTTGTTGGCGACCCCGGTGATCGGCTGGTTATTGTAGGAGGCGGAGTTTCCCCGGCCACCGAGCACCAGCAGGCGGCCGTCGGAACGGGTGGAGATCTCGCCGAGGTACACCGCCTTGCCCATGATCTTGCCGGTGTCGAATTTCTGCGTCTCGGTCTTCGAGCCGCGGACGGTGCGGCTTTCGGGGTCGTTGACCAGCTTCTTCCTCTCGGCGCCCACGACGTCGGCGTTGCGCAGCGCGTATTGCTCTGCCGCGAGCGTGTTGCCCTCGGGTATGTCCAGCGCCAGATGGAACTGGTACCAGGCGGCCTTCTTGTTGGCCAGATGCACCGTCCACTGGATCTCGGAGACACCCTCGGTGCCCGGCTTCAGCTCCCTCACCACCTCCCCCGCGGCGTTGTAGCCGTACACACGGAACCGTGCGGCCTGCCTGCGGAGCGCCCCGGAACCGTCCTTGTAGGAGCCGGGGTCCGCTGGTTTCTGGTCCGGTGATTCCGGGCCGATGAAGGGTGCTTCGACACTGTTGCCGACCCGGGCGACACCGATGGCGGGGTGAATCTTCACCTTCACGATCTGACTGTCCATCGAAGAACCTTCCGTTGGGGGCCGTCGGGATGCGGTCTCGAACGTAAGACGTGCAATTCCGCCCGGGGGTCACACCCCGACGGGGCTGATCGACGGCCGATCATCATTGACCTCCTACCAACTGCTGCCGCACACAGGCGAGTTCGCCCCGGCCAGAGGTGTGTGGCCGCACCTGAGGAGATCGCCGGACGCGGTCTCGATCAGCTCACCGCGCCGGTGAGGACCTGGCGCGCACCCAGCTCATTCCCCTGCTGGACGCGATCCCCCGGATACGAGGGCTGCGGGGACGTCCGCGTCACAAGCCCAAGCACCTGTTCGCCGACCGCGGCTACGACTTCGACAAGTACCGACGGCTTCTTCGGGACCGTGGCGTCAAGCCTCACATCGCCAGACGCGGCACCGCTCACGGCTCCGGCCTGGGACGTACGAGGTGGGTCGTCGAGCGAACCTTCGCTTGGCTCCACCAGTTCAAACGCCTGCGGATCCGCTACGAACACCGCGCTGATCTGCACGAGGGGCTTGTGCAACTCGCGTGCTGCATCATCTGCTGAGCCAGCCGAACGCGTCGAGGCGGGCGGCATTGGGGGCAGCTGCGACTGCGGGCTCGCTCGCGGACAGCTGGCGGCACTGCTCGACTCACGCAGACAATGTTCACTCCGCCGGCCTGTTGCGATGGCTGCGCCACGTTGGCCGGCTGCCGCCACTGGATCTTGACCGTTTGCCATCGGACTTTGACGGACGCGAGTGTGTCATCGGAGTTTGATCACCGCAGGTCAGCGACTCAGCGCACCTTCGGTGCGCTGAGTCGCTGACCTGCACTTATGGGCAGTTCCTCGTAAACGTGTAGGTCAGAGCCTTGCGATCGTCATACAGGCTGCTCAATTTGTGGGGACGGGGGGGTCAGGAAGGCTTGACCGCCGAGACCGGGGTGACGGTCACCTTGTTGTCGCACTCGGCCCACACCCCGTCGTTCAGGGCGACCTGGTGCTTCCCGGAGTGCGGCAGCCCGATGACCATCGTCGGATACGTCACCGGGTCCTTGCCCGACACGCAGTAGCCGTCGGCCTCCCCCTGGACCTGGACGAAGGTCAGCTTCACCCACGCCTTGCCGTGCGGCCGGACCTTCACGGTGGCCGCCCTGCCGGTGGGGGTGACCTTGAGCGGGGTGTTGTGGGCGGGGGAGCCGTTGCCGGCGCCCGCGACCGTCGGATGGCCCTTCAGGACGCACGTCCTCCGGGAGACGTTGGTGAACTGCACGACCGCCGCCCCGGTCCCGGTCCCGACGGGCCGGTGGACGGCCTGCCAGGCGCTGACCTGGAGGGCGGAGGCCGGGCAGGCGGGCGGCGGGGTGGAGGTGGTGGTGCTCGCCGCCAAGGCGGTGCCGGGCAGGATGCCGGTCACCGCCGCCGCGACGGCCGTGACCGCCGTCGTCGCCAGAGCCGCCCTGCGAATGCCGTTGCTGTGACGCATGCTGTCGTCCCCCTGAGTCGTCTCGTCCGCGGGTTTCGGTCGTCGGTTGTTGCCCCGCGGTACGCGTGGTCCTGGTACGTGAGTGCAGACAGGGCGGGAGAGCGGCAGGGTTCCGTGCGGCGACCACTTGTGACGGAACGGTGACGACAGGCTGCACCCGTGCAGATGACCGTCAGGACAGACAGAAGCACCTCCAGCAACACTCAGGCGCAGGCCCGCCTCGTCGCGCACGTTGCGGGCGCGACGGGTGTTGGTCGGGTTGAATCCGCCGATGTAAAAGTGCGTGCCGTCGAACTCGAACACGACCGGGGTGACGTCGGGCTGCCAGTCTGCCGAGACGGTCGCGACGCGGGCCAGGCGCTGTGCCCGGATGTAAGCGATCTCTCCTTCGGTGAAGGACACGGTGGGGGTCGTCCTTTCGTCAGGGGGAGGAGTGAGCGGCCAGGTGGACGCGTGCTGCCAGGAGACCCCCCAGTCGGTCAGTGCCGCTCTGACCTGGTGGGCGTCCGCTGTGTTCCACGCGCGGGCGAGGCGTCCGTCGGGCCGTACCAGCGCGGCCGCCAATCCGGACCAGGGCCTGGCGGGAACCACCTCCACCGTCGGCGAGCCCAGCGCGTCGAGCTCGCCGGCCGGGGTGAAGTCCACCAACAGGAAGCGGTCGACGCGCCGTCGGCGCAGCAGGGTGTCCCCGTCCGGCAGGCGCAGGTCCGGCACACGGTGCCCGTCCAGCGGGTGGCCCGCATCGGGGGCGCGGCAGGAGACGCTGAGCCCTGACAGCAGTCCGGCCAGGTGCGCGTTGGTCTCCGGACGGGCGAGCAGCGTGCTCATCAGCTCGCACAGGGCCGCGCCTTGGGGGGGTGAACGTGGTCATCAACGCGGTCTGGGCCTGCGTGTTCTGCGCCAGGGACTCGGCCACCGGGCGGCGTTCACGGTCGTAGGAGGCTGCGCCGTCGGTGATCAGGGGTGTGGCCCGGCCCTTGACCTCGGCCGCGAGCTTCCATGCGAGGTTGACGGCGTCCTGCATGCCGACGTTGACTCCCTGGCCACCCGCCGGGAAGTGCACGTGCGCGGCATCACCGGCCACGAAGACACGGCCGGCCCGGTACTGGGTGGCGTGGCGGGTGGTGTTGCCGGCCGTGGAGATCCATACCGCGTTGCGCAGCCCGTAGTCGGTGCCGGTGATGCGCTTGAGGATGCCGCGCAGGTCCTCGAGGGTGAGCGGCTGGCTCCGCCGGGCGGCGACCTGCTCGGGCGTCAGGCCGGTGTCCTCGGGCAGTACGCCGAACACGCGGTGGATGCCGTCGAAGAGCGGCACGACACCGACCCAGCCGTTCTCCTGGTCCCAGGCGTGGGTCGCGTGCTCCGGTGCCGCGTCCAGGTGGACGTCTGCAAGGTAGGACACCGTGTTGCCGGGCGTGCCGGGAAACTCGATGCCTGCCTGCTGGCGGACCGGGCTCCATGCGCCGTCGGCTCCGACCAGGTAGCGGGCCGTGTGGACGGTGTCGCCTGCGCGCACGCGCACGCCGGTGTCGTCCTGCTCGAATCCGGTGACCTCTCGGCCGTAGTGCACCGGGATGCCGCGCGCTTCGACGAGCGAGGCGAGCACCCTCTCGGTGGTGGCTTGGGTGATCTGCAGGATGTAGGGGTGGGGGGTGTCCAGCTCGGTGTAGTCCAGCAGTTGCGGGAGCATGCCGAAGTACGTCCGGGGCACCGTGCGGCCGTGCGACAGCAGGATGTCGGTGAGCGTGCGGCCGTCCTCGGCCCGCACGGTGGTGAGGACCTCCAGCGTGCGGGGGTGCAGGACGGCGGCACGGGAGTTCTCGCTGCGCTCGGTGAGCCGCTCGAGGACCTCCACCTTCACCCCGGCCGAGTCCAGGAGCGCGGCGGTCAGCAGACCGACCGGGCCTGCGCCCGAGACGATGACGTCGGCGCTCATGGGTGCCCTCCGCTCACGATCGTGGGCACCGCTGCCGGGGCGGTTGCCCGCGCCGGTCGTATCGCTCCGGTCTCGCTGGTGCTGCGCACCCTCGGTGCCGGCCTCTGCATGTCACTCCTCAGTGGATTGAGTCGAGGGCTGCGAGCGGCTCCCGCCGCGACAGGGCCGGCGACCCGGTTCCTGCCTCACAGCCGACGGCGGGGTGGGAGATTGCCGGATCAGCGCAGGAAGTCCAGTACTGCCGCGCTGAGTTCCTCCGGCGCTTCTTCGGGCACGAAGGGGCCGGCATCGGGGATGACCAGTCCGGTCACGACCATCGCCGCCCGCAACACAGCATTGTTCGGCATAGCCGGCGAGCTACCGCCAATCCCGTCGCCCCGTTCAAGGCAGCCCACGCACACGAGGCAACCCGCCTCGCAGTCCTGTTGCTCCTCGGCGAGCGTCCCCGGCGGTGAAGGGGGGGCATTCCCAACGGGTTGCCCCCATCCGCGCCGCGGTGATCGAGCACATGTTCGTGCCGCCCGACGAGTCGGTCGAGACGCTTGCTGACCGCCTCGTGGACGTCGCCGAGAGGATGGAATCCAGCGGGACTCGCCCAGTGAGACGGACGAACAGCCCGCCAGCAACAGACAGGTGAGCAGCGGAGACCAAGCACGGCGGGTGAAGCGTATGACGACCCCTCACAGGCAGGCGGATAGCTTTGCAGATGCTGCCCTATCACCGGTCGCGCCTACCGAGCGGGGTAGCTCCCCCAGGAGCATCGGCGCCCGCGGCGGAGACGTACGACAGGATCGGCGGCCCGGATGCCTGGCAGGAGTCCACGAGACAGGCTTCCTGCCGCCCCGCGCCCGGCAGACCTGCGGCGCGCCCTCCGGACGAGGGGCGCGCCGCCGGGTGCGAGGCTCTCCGGGTGCTGGGGTCGGTGGTCGCCGGCACACAGGCGGGAGGGTGTGGGTCAATGGCGGGCGTCGTGGCGGTCGCGGCCACGGCGGTCGCGGTGGTCACGGCCCCAGGAATAGTCGTCGACGAAGCGGCCGCGGTCGTTGCGCAGAGTCGCGGTGTCGTGGTCGTTGTTCCACACGTACCGGCACCGATCCTGGTACAGGTCGGTGTGGCTGTCGCGACCCTCGCCGGTGTGGACGCGGACCGTGGAGCGGCCCTCCAGCCGGTAGTGGTGGAAGGTGTAGGTGTGACCGTCCTCGTCCACAGCGTCCACTCCTCGGTTGGAGCGGTTGTCGCGTCCCAGGGAGTCGTACTGCACGCCACTGATCACCACATGCTGACGATACGCACGACCGCGGTCGTGGTCGTGGTCGTGGTCGTGGTCGGCAACTGAATGCCGGCAGCCCACCGCGCCCACCAGGGCGGCCGCAGCGGCAGCAGCGACACGACGGGCGTTCACAGAAGCGGAAACGGCCTTCCAGTTCTCCGACCCACCCGGCGGCCTCCGGCCCCTGCGTGACGCGCACGCCGCCGACGAGCAGCGCCGGATGGGCGGCTGAGGTTCAGTACGTGCGAGGCGGATCTGATGTGCCGGACGGAGACGTGAGCTCCGCGCCCACGTGGGCGTACACGGCCGGCACTGGCACCTTTCGACTTCTTGTCGCCTCCGATCGAATCGCCGCTTGCGGCGAAGGGCAGGTATCCGCGATCGCGAGGGCCGCGAGAACGGACAGGACGACGACGGCCTTCTTACCCGTGGTCATGTGACGTTCCTTCCAGGTCGGTGGTTCTTGGTGGTCGCCGCGGAAGCCGACGGTTCCCCGATCAGGGCGATCAGTGTCCCGGCAGCCGCACACAGCAGTACGGCCCACAGCCGACGTGAGGGCCCCCAGTCCGCCGACAGGGGCTGGGCGAATGCCTGAGGTCCCGTCGGAAGGGGGATTGGCACGGGGACAAGGACACACAGCACCGCGCCCGGCGCCGCCAGTGTCCCGCCTCCTGTGCCCGCGGTGCGGCGGAGCCCCAGCGCGGCGAGTGCGAGCACCGCGGCGAGCAGGCCCGCGGCTTCCAGAGCAAGGCCTGGCCCGGGCAGCAGGTCCCGTTCTGCCGGTGCCACCGCCCGTACGCCCAGGACCAGTACGCCGGTCCAGGCCGCCGTCACCGACACCACCGCGATGGCAGCACGCACGGCGCGCGGCACCCAGCGCGGTACCGGCACCACCTCTGTCGTGGCGGCGGCGGGGTCGTCCAGCATGAAAGCGGTACCCACCGCGAGAAGCACGGCGCCGGCGCGTATCAGCAGCACCGCGTCGGTGAGCCGCAGACCGCCCGACACCGCCGCGGGGACGCCGATCAGCAGCAGCGCGACCGACCCGGAGACCAGCAGCGGTGTCGTACGGGAGGAGCGCAGCGCGTAGCGGAGAAGCAGCGGCCACGGCCTCGCGGTCCTCATCGGCACGTGCTTTCGTCAGCGGGGACCCGTGCGGGGGCGCGCACGCCCAGCAGTTGCGCCGCTCGGTCGGTGGTGGTGTCCGGTGCGGTCAGCTCGCGCCACGAGGCCTTGACGCGCGCACCGATCCGGTCGGCGGGCTGCGCGAGCAGGTCCTGGGCGAACTGCGTCTCCCTGGGTTCGAAGTCGAGGCCGGTGGCGGAGTTCAGCACCAGCAGGCTGAGCCCGCCCGTGCTGCGGGCTTCGAGGTCCCGTAGTGCGCGAAGGACCGTTCGACGACCCACGTCGGGGCAGTGGTTGGAACCCGCGGACGTCTTCGCTGCGGCGAACGATGTCGAGGACGAGCCCGAAATGCCGGCTGGTCCAGTCGGTGAGGTGGCCGGTGTGGCCGCCGTCGGCCCAGACCCGCGCCAGCCGCCGGAAGCGGCCGGCCGCCGCTGGCAGAAGGGACCTGGCGCCGTCTCGGTCGGTCACGGACGCCGGTGTGACCAGCACGGCCAGGAGAAGTCCGAGCGTGTCGGTGAGCAGGTGCCGCTTGCGACCGTTGATCTTCTTGCCCGCGTCGAAGCCCTGCGCGATGCGATGCCGCTCCCGCCCTGGCAGGAGGACCGTGGCGGTCAGACGGTGGACGGGATGGGAGCTGAGGAGGGTAGCGAGTTGCTGTCGAATGCAGAGCCGGCCGACCGGGCCGGCCGCGGCGCGACCTTGCAGCTGCCCTCGGCTGCCGTGTCAACCATCACCCTGCTCGATGTCCAGATGGATGGGACCCCGAAGAACGGGGCTGGGCCGGTACGGCGGCGGGTCGGCGACCAGCCTGGGTCGGTCGAGGCGGCGTACCAGCTCGGTCAGCGCGATCTGGGTTTCCCGCCGGGCCAGCGGGCCTCCGAAGCACAGGTGGATGCCGCTGCCGAACCCGAGGTGCTGGTTGTCACGTCGGTCCGGATCGAAGCGGTCCGGATCATGGAAGCGCTTGGGATCGCGGCTGCCTGCGGCCAGCATGAGCATGATCTGCGAGCCCTTGGGGATGACGGTGTCGGCGACGGTGATGTCGCTGTACGCCGCCCGCCAGGGAATGATGTGCACGGGGGGCTCGTAGCGCAGCAGTTCCTCGACCAGCGGCACGACGAGGTCCGGTTCGTGACGCAGTCGCTGGAGCACCTGCGGGTGGCGCAGCAGCGTCAGCATGCCGTTGGTGATGAGGTTGACGACGGTCTCATGGCCGGCGATGAGGAGCAGTCTGGCGGTGGCGATGATATCGGCGTCGGCCATCCGGCCGTCGGGCCCGTCGTCGTTGGCCAGCCGTGACAGCAGGTCGTCTCCTGGCCGGCCGTGGCGCTGTTCCACCAGCTCGCCGAGGCGCTGGCGCAAGTCCTTGCGGGCCTGTACGCCCTTGTCCAGTTTCTCCTTCGGGTCGGTCTCGGGGTTGTAGTCGATCGAGTTCATGAGGTCGTTCACCCAGAGGTGGAACCTCGGCTCGTCCTCGCGTGGCACGCCGAGCAAGTGACAGGTCACGGTTACAGGGAACGGGAAGGCGAAATCGTCGACGACATCGATCTGCTCCTTGCCCACCAAATCGGCGATCAGGCTGCCGACGGTGGCGGTCAGGAAGCCTTCAAGCCCGGTCACCAGTCCAGGGGTGTGCGGGGGGCCGAAGTGACGCATCGCCATACGCCGCAGGCGATCGTGCTCGGGCGGGTCCATGTGGATGAACGACGACGTGGCCCCCTCCTCGGCTGGGGGCATCGGACGCGACAGATTGCGCAGGTCGGAACTCAGATGCGGGTCGTTCAGTACGTCCGTGAGCTCGCGATAGGTGCTGATGACGTAGCTGCCGTCCTCTTGCCGGGCCACCGGCGTCCTGCGCAACTCGGCATACAGCGGGTAGGGGTCGGCCCGGGAGGAGTAGTCGAAGATCCGTTGCAGCATGCCGGGCGTCCCGGTCGTGGTCGTCAGGCCTACCTCCTGCCGATGCTGGTGCACGGCCGTGGCGCGGCGCTCACCCGGGTCATAGCCTGTAACGACCACCGTGGCACCCT
This sequence comes from Streptomyces sp. NPDC020299, assembly GCF_044387825.1. Lineage (NCBI taxonomy): Bacteria > Bacillati > Actinomycetota > Actinomycetes > Kitasatosporales > Streptomycetaceae > Streptomyces > Streptomyces sp. NPDC020299. The sequence goes on along the minus strand of NZ_JBIRWL010000022.1, from coordinate 80,379 downwards.
GCGCGAGCAGGGCGGGGCCGGGGAAGTCGACGGGCAGCGGCTTCGTGTCGGCCGACTGGTCCGGCGTCGGGCAGGGCGGCGGGAAAGGTGCGGCCGCCTCGATCAGCCGTCGGTAGTGGTCCAGCCACTTACCGTTGTTGAAGCTCACGGCAGCCGTGACGCGGCCCCGATAGCCATATGCGGTGACGAAACGGTGGTCGTCCAGCGATCCCTGAGTGACGACCACCTCGTCGGCGAAGGTCGGCACGCCGACGGACTTGATGTTGACGCCGAACTGGATCGACCAGAACAGCGGGACGGACAGGTGGGGCCGGCGGTCCGCCTGGCCGCTGACCATGTTGTGCGCCGCGACCTCGGCCTGCTCCACGGCGTTGGCCCAGTGCTCCTGTGCGATGAGCCGGGATTCGTAGATGGGGTTCGGGCAACGTGCCACGTCTCCCGCAGCGAAGACGTCGTCGAGGGCGCGGCCATTGATGTCGAGGGCGCGGCAGCCCGTGTCGCAGGCGATTCCCCACACGCCCGCCGCCAGTCCCGACTCCCGCAGCCACTCGGTGTTGCGGATGCTCCCGAGTGCCACCACCGCCACATCGGCGTCAACCGTACTGCCGTCGTCGAAGTGAGCACGGCGAAACCGTCGCTGCGCGTCACCCTCCAGCCAGGCGACCTTGGCACCGCACCGCAGGTCGACACCGTGAGCGCGCTGCATGTCCGCCGCAACCTCACCGATCATGGCGCCGAGCGCCCCGACCAGCGGGGCCGCCCCGAGTTCGGCGACGGTCACCGGGATGTCCCGCTCCCGGCAGACGGAGGCGATCTCGGACCCGGTGAATCCCGCACCGATGACCAGCACGCGGGAAGGCCCGGCGGCGAGGGCCCGCTGCAGGCTCTCGGCATGCTCGCGTGTACGTACGACGAACACTCCGTCCAGGTCCGCCTCGGCCTCGACGAACCACGGCCGGGCCCGTACCCCGGTGGAGATCAGCACCCGGTCGAAGGGAATCTCGCGTCCGTCGGCGAGACGCACGTGGTTGGCCGCCAGGTCCAGCCCGGCGGCGGGCACGCCCAGCAGCCACTCCGCGTCGATGTCACGGCGTCGCGGCAGCATGGTGCCCCCGGCCGGCACCCAGCCGGTCAGTACCTGCTTGGACAGGGGAGGCCGGTCGTAGGGCTCGCCCGTCTCGTCACCGATCATGGTCAGCGATCCGGTGAATCCCTCGTCGCGGAGGGCCTCCGCGGCCCGCAGTCCCGCCAGGGACGCTCCGACGACCACGACGCGGCCGTCGCGCTTGAACGCTCGCAGGGTGTCGGCGCTGGTCATGACGTCGACGCCTCCATCGGTACGTTCCGCCCCTCCAACTGGTCGACCAGGATCGCCTGGACCGGGCAGGCTGCCGCGGCCCGCAGGACCTGGTCGCGCCGGGCGTCGTCGGGGTTCGGGTCGTACATCAGCGCTTCTTCGCCGTGCATCCGGAACGCGTCCGGGGCGAGGAACGCGCACTGCGCGTAGCCTTCGCACCGGGAAAGATCAACGACAACTCTCATCCCGAGCTCGCCAGGGAGCGGGAGCTGCAGACCCTCAAGCCGGCGCCACTCCGGCGCGCAAGGGAGGATCCGGCCGCTGGCCTCCCCTGCGAAGTGCGAGGGTACACCGCGCTCGTCGAGGTCCCCACGGTAAAGAATTGATCATCGGAGCTCAGGCAATCGGCGCGCCTGACCAGGGACGTATCCATGTTGTGGATGCATTTTGGTTACGCAAGCGGCGCTCTTTTGGATTGCCGTTCTTCGACGGAAACCATGTGGCACGGTACGCCGGAAAGCCGTCGCAAAACCAGCGTAACAGCGGCACCTGTACCGGCGAGTCCGATAACCGGGGAGACGAACGCCTGACATCCAACGTTGACATCAACGACGCTGGACAGCGGCCTACCTTGGTGGAGAAGCGGCGTACGCGCCACGGCAGCGAGACGCCGAGTCGTAGAGGCCGGAACGAACTCCTGGTAGCGGTGACCGGCGGTAGCCCCATGCCGTCGCGTGCCCACTCGGCCTGACTCGGGCAGCCGCGCTTGACCGGGCCATCGAGACTCCGCCGATCGCGTAGGCAGGCTCCGATGACGGCATCCCGATATGCACAACCGTGGGCGGGCAATGCCTGCCTCGGCGTGCCTGTCGGCCTCGCGCGCACAGCAGCGTGATCAAATAGGGCATGGCATCGTCCTGGACCGGTAACCTGGTACGCCTGCGCGCTGTCGAGCCCGACGACTGGACGGCGTTCGCGCGTTTGGCCGACGATGACGGGCCGCAAGGGGGCCGACTGGATCTGCCGAGGTCTGCCGAGAGCTACCGTGCCTGGGCGAAGGAGCAGGCCGTTGCCGAGTGCGATGACGACCGCTTCCGGTTGGCGGTCGAAGCGACGGCCACGGGAGAGCTGATCGGTACAGTCGGCTCACATCGCACCGGCCCTCGCTCAGGCTGGTTCGAGTTCGACATCACCATCAGCGCCGGATACCGGCGCAAGGGCTACGCGACGGAAGCCGTGGTGCTGCTGCTGGGCTTCATGTTCGCCGAGCGGCGCTATCACAAATGCCTGGCGGCGGTTTTGGCCCACAACGAGGCATCGCTGGCTCTTTTTCGTGGGCTCGGCTTCACCGAGGAGGGGCGCTTGCGGGAACACGTTTTCTTCGCCGGCCGGCACCACGACCTTGTCATGATGGGCATGCTCGTCAACGAGTTCGACCGGCGACACACGATGAGCGAACCATGAGCCGGTGATCCGAGCGCGTGTGGAACGGCACTCGGGCTTGATCGACGTTCGTTGTTCGCGGGTGGAGGCGGCCTGCCACCGAAAGTAGGAGTGCCCTCAGCCGCGCAAGGTGGCACGCAGGTGCAGGCCGGCGGTTGCAAGACCTTCGAAGGTGGTGACCCGGTAGCCAGGTTCCGCGCCGGGCGGCTCGCTCAAGTGGTAGCGGCGGGCTGTCTGCGCGGTCATGAGCGTGAGCATGGCCATGGCCAGAGCGGCTCCCTCGCAACCGTGCGGCCCGGTACCGAAGCCGAGGAAGACCCCGGGGTTCGCCGACGAGCCCGAATCGTCGAGCCAGCGTTCGGGCCGGAACCGGTCCGGTTCGGGGTGTTCCCGTGCGTCGCGGTGGGCGGTGTAGGGGCAGACGAGAACGGTGGATCCGGCGTCGATGGTGTAGTCGGCGAGCTGAGTCTGTCGCGGGGCGCGCCGGCTGAGCAGCCAGCTCGGGGGGTGCAGTCGGAGCACTTCGCGTACCAGCGCCTGGGTGTACTGCAGGTTCTCGAGGTGGGTGCTGGTCGTCGTGGCCGGGTCGGCGGGCAGCAGGGCGGCTTCGGCCGCGACGCGGTCCGCGGCCTGGGCGTATCGGGCCAGGTGGAGCAAGATCCATCCCGCTGCCCGGGAAGGTGTCTCGAAGGTGGCGACGGTGATTCCGGGGAGAGTGTCCAGGATGGCTTCTTCCGACAGCAGGCCGTAGCGGGAGGAGGGCAGGAGCATCTGTCCCAGCACGTCGTCACCGAGCCGGCCCGATGAACGGCGCCGGCGGACGATGGACCGCAAAGCGTTGGTGAAGGCGACTTGCCGCCGTGTGCGGAACCGCCGTGCCTGTGTGGGGACCCAGCGCGGCCACACCCAGCGCGAGGGGCGTACCAGCACCTCCCGGGCCGCGAAGAGCTGCCACGCGAAGGGCAGCAGGGCAGGAGCGTCTTCGGAGAAGAGGTAGCGCACGCCGATCTCTGCCAGGACGGGCCGGACCATGGGCAGAATCTCTACGTCCCGCCCCGTGGGCCACTGATCAGCAAATCGAGCGGTCCCGGGCGCGATCTCACCGATCCGGGCCGCGACCGCCTGCGGGCGCAGTCCGCGCATGCGGGCGGCGCGAGCGTGCACCCGTTCCTCGGGCATCGGCGCTCCGCCGGTCCGCTTCAACGGCGGGAAGAGAGGTGAGGACGGCTTGGGGAAGTCCTGCGCGCGGCGCAGGACCGCTTCACACACCCCGGCCGTAGCGGCTACGTAGACACCCGACTCCAGCTGCCACACGTCCCCGCACTCGTCAGCGCCACGGCACGCGAGTCCCAGCCGGTCGCGGCTCCAGGCCGCGAAACTTCCTCCGGGCAACCGCGGCGGCTCATTCACGCAGCCCATGGGATCGCCTCTGACTTCTCGTACCAGTCCGGCCGATATCGTCGGCAGCGTGGCCAGGAGTCGGCGGGAGCCCGGGGGCGCCCGCCGAGCCTGTAGTCACACCCTGTCGCCGGTGTGCGTGCCCCAGTCGTGGGCCCCGTACGCACCGTAGTTGCGGGTGAAGGACAACTTGGCGAGCAGTTTGGCGATCATGAGGCACTCCTCTCGCTTGCCTTCGCATCATGTGCCGTTCGTCCAATTTTTTCGCATATAGCACATGGATACAAGGCGCGTGTTTGCGGGCCGGGCCCGCAGCCGGCCAACGTCGCCCCGGAGTCGGCGGTCAGTGCCGCCTAGCACCTCGGGAAGGCGGCGGGTTGGCGAGCTGTGACCACTGCCGATAATGGCCGACGACGGCACCGATCCGGCGTCGTCCGCCTACAGGCCGGGCGCTCGGAAGCCGTTCAGGTACCAGAACGCCACCGAGTACCAGACCAGGGCGATCACCGTGACGAGCGCGCCACCGGCGAGCGGGAGCGCCCAGCCCGGCCAGCGGCGGTGGCGCACCACGACGACCTTGGCGACGAAGGCCCCGTAGAGAAAGCAGCCGGCGAGGGAGTACAGCGCCTCGCGGGGCCCGGTCAGGCTGACGCCGTAGGCGATGATGCACTGCTGGGCGATCGGGACGGAGAACAGGAAAGCGAACCTACCGATCAGGCGGTACACGGTGCCCACCGGCCGCAGCGCGGCGCGCAGGCAGGGCAGCCGGCCGTACATCCACAGCGCGAGAAGCAACTGGATCGGAGTCCGTCCCGACAGGGCGCTTCCCATCTGGGCCTTGAGCAGGGGCACGGTGTGGCCGTGCGCCCCGAACAAGCTGCGCCGGTATTCCGGGGTGTGTACCCGGCCGTACCAGAGCAGGGCGGCGGTCACCGCCAGGGGCAGCAGCTGCCACAGCAGCCCCAGGAGCTGCCGGGTTCGGTACGGAGGGTGAGGCGTGGCACGTGATCAGCCGTCCCCGCCATCGGCCTTGCCGCCCCGAGGAGCGCCGGCCCGAGTGGACGCAGAGCGCGGCGGGCCGGTGATCAGAAAGCCCGCGAGCGCGGCCACGGCGCCGACGGCCTCGGCGATCGCGCTGCCGGTCCTCTTCGGCCCCCAGAACGGCTCGTACATGTTCGGCAGCGGACCAAGAGCGCCCACGTTCACGTACCCATAGAGCAGCACGGCGCCCAGCGCGGAGACGGACACCAGGAACGCGAACACCCACACCGGCCGCCAGCGACCGAGCAGCAGGACCAACAGCGCGGCCAGCGACGCCACGGCGGCTTCGATGCGGAACAACGTTCCCTGGCTGATCTGCTGCCCGACCCGGTCATACGGAGAGGCGAGGCTGGCGTGCACGTAGGCGTCCACGGCCAGTGCGGCTGCGGTCACCACTTGGAGCAGCACGCGCACGACCGTGCGCATGCTGGTGGCGGTGCGGTGCGGGCGGCCGCCGGGACCGGGAGCCATCGCTACTGCCCGGTCGCGGTCGCGGCGGCGCTGCCGAGGGCCGGTGATGCCGGGCCGTTCCCGCCGACCTGGAAGTGGGTGTCCATGCTGGGTTCCCGGTGTTTGTCGATGGAGCACCACAGTTCGTAGCTGCCGGCCCGGAGGGTGACGGTGAGACGCGCCTGGCGGAACTTCACTCCGTCGCGGGCGGGGCGCGGAGATCCGAAGTGGTGCACGACCATGTTTGGCGGACCTCCCTTCCGCGACAAGACTTGCCCACGTTCCCGGCCGCGCCAACGCCGACACTCTCCGCGGGCGGGCCATCACCCGATCGGGCCCCCGCGGCCATCATCAGCAGTGAAGGGGGGGCCGCAGCCCGAACCGCGGCCAGTGACCGGCTGCCCCGCGCATGCGAAAGTCGAATCCGAAGCGGCACGGTGAAGGTGAGCGTGCTAAAGCTCGTCCGAGGCATGGTCACGCAGCACACGGAGGCACTGCTGACCCCATACATCCCGACGGTGGAAGATCCCTTCACAGGCTGAGGCGTCGGCGGCCCATCACGCTCGGAGCCAGAGCCGGATCGCGGCCACCGTGACGGTGCCGTGGAAGACGTACGCCCGTTTGTCGAAGCGGGGCGCGACGGCACGGAAGCTCTTCAGGCGGTTGATCGTCCGCTCGACCTCGTTGCGGCGCTTGTACCGTTCCTTGTCGAAGCCGACGGGGCGGCCACCTCTGCTGCCACGGCGCCGACGATTGGCTCTCTGGCCCTTCGGCTCGGGAATGGTGTGCTTGATCCGGCGTCTACGCAGTCGGGGCGGTGGTGCCGAGGGGTTGACCTTTTTTCGGTGTCCGCTGAGTCTTCCTGCGGGCGACGGCGTGCTGGTGGGCACGGCAGGACGTCGAGTCGACGCCCACCATGCTCCAGTCGATCCGGTCCTCGGCATCGACGTCGACTTGGACCGCCTGGAGTATCCGTTCCCAGGTGCCGTCGGCGGACCAGCGGCGATGCCGTTCGTAGACCGTCTTCCACCTGCCGAACCTCTCCGGCAAGTCTCGCCACGGGACCCCCGTCCGCTCACGAAACAAGATCCCGTTGATCACCCTCCGGTGGCGGGCCCAGCGCCCACCACGCCGCCCGCCCACAGGCAGATGGGGTTCCAGGCGGCACCACTCGTCGTTCGTCAGATCACCACGGCCCACGACCAACTACACGGCCACGACGACAGGAACGCTCATGATCCCCCGGCCCCCTGCCGCCCCCGTCTCGTGAACGCGCGCCGTCGCCCCGCCATGGGCCCGGAGGCGAAGCCTGGGACCAGCACTCCCCTTCTCTGGTCGCGGGAGACATTCAAGGCTTCAGCGGCTTGAATACCGGCCGCGCCTGCGGCAGTGTCCCCCGCGCCGTCGGGACTTGCGCCGCTTGCCCCCGCTTCCAGCACAGTACGCACCAGGCACATCCGCGCCGCCCTGACTGCCCCTCAGCCCTGCGCCCAGAGGCCCGGACCACACCGGTTCGGTCCTCGCTCATGCCCGTCACACCACCGGCTCCGCCACGGCGTTCGCCGAGGAGCCCAGCAGCTTGATCGATCTGATGACGGTCAGCACCTTCACCATCAGCCCGTCGGCTATCAGGCTACCGAGCCCACCCAGAGTTCAGACACAGGCACTCAGCTTGTCTTTTAACCTCTGACGCTGTCGCGCTCGGTGATGCTCTCCGGTCGTCTGGTCGTTTTCCCGACGTCGTAACGGGTTGTGGGGCGGTGGTTCTTCGAGCCCAATGCTCTTCCTGGTCCGGTCCTCCCGGGAGTCCTCCACCACCAGGAAGAGGACGCTGCCGTTCGTGGAACCGTCTCCGAGAAGGGTACCCCAAAAGCAGCCGTGGGGACACCAGCCCCACCAACCCCCGGGGTACAGAAGATTGAGGAGGAAAGGCAGAAAATAAGAAGC
>NZ_JBIRWL010000022.1:0-72793 GCF_044387825.1 Streptomyces sp. NPDC020299 | reverse complement strand
CCTCCTCCGCGGGGGGGGCGGGCCCCCGGGGCCCCCCCCCCCCCCCTGTCTGGCGCCCGGCCTGTGGGTCCCCCCCCCCCCCCCCGGCCCCCCCCCACGGCAGCGTTGGGACCTCCTGCCCACCATCGGCGCGGTGACCTGCCGTTTCAGGAGTCAGGTCAGACTTTCAGCGGCCGAACCGTGACTGCAACTGCTCAGGGAGACGTTCGCCGTGGATCCAGATGTTGGCCGCGGCCTCTTCGATCCGATGTAGGTCGCCGGATGTCAGCTCGACGTCGAGTGCGCCCAGGTTCTCTTCTAGGCGGTGCAGCTTGGTGGTGCCGGGGATCGGCACGAACCACGGCTTCTGCGCCAGCACCCAGGCGAGAGCGATCTGGGCCGGCGTGGCTCCTTTTTCGTCGGCAATCTGCTGCAGTAGGTCGACCAGCACCTGGTTGGCTTGCCGTGCTTCAATACTGAAGCGCGGAAGCAGGCGGCGGAGGTCGTTGTCGGCAAGCGACGTGCTGGAATCTATCTTGCCGGTCAAAAATCCTTTGCCGAGCGGGCTGTAGGGCACCAGAGCTATGCCCAGTTCCTCCAAGGTCGGAATGATTTCGGTTTCGTGCTCGCGCATCCAGAGCGAGTACTCGCTTTGCAGTGCCGTTACCGGCTGCACGGCGTGGGCGCGACGAATCGTCGCGGCGCCGGCCTCGGACAAGCCGAAGTGCCTTACCTTGCCTTCGGCGATCAGCTCCTTGACCGTGCCGGCTACGTCTTCAATGGGCACGTTGGGGTCGACGCGGTGTTGGTAGAGCAGGTCGATGCTTTCGGTTTGAAGACGCTTGAGCGAGGCCTCGGTCACTTTGCGGATCTGCTCGGGTCTGCTGTCGACCCCGGACATCGGGGTCGGCCCGTGCTCGCCGTGCTTGATTCCAAACTTGGTGGCGATCACCACCTGGTCGCGGACCGGTGCCAGCGCCTGACCAATCAGGTCCTCATTGGTAAACGGGCCGTAGACTTCGGCAGTGTCGAAGAAAGTCACGCCACGGTCAACGGCCGCCCGCAGCAGCTTCGTCATCTCGGCTGTGTCTTGTGGCTGACCGTAGAAGAAACTCATGCCCATGCAGCCGAGCCCGAGAGCCGAGACTTCTAGGTCTTGCCCTAGTTTGCGTTGTTGCATTAGAGATGCTCCTGGGATATTGATCGTCTGGCTCCCGCTTATTTCGTGTTTAGCCGGGAGCCGGTATAGAGGTTAGGCAGCCTTCCGAGACGTCGGCGAGACCCTAGTGATACAGGCATGCCCTCAACGCTATGGCCTTGGAGTGCACTCCAAGCAAGCGGAACTGGTGAAAGGGAGTTTCCTCCCGTTGTTTCATCCCAAATTAGCTTGTCACTTAACGATCGGTGTTGGCTCTCCGTGGTTTCGTGCCGACTTTGTGATGGGCGGGGCGGCTGTATGCCTCGCCGGTCGCGAGGACGCGGCCCACGTCGTGACGGGCGGCCGGACGGCGGTTCTTCGAACCAAGTGGCCTTCCTGGCCCGGGCGTTGAGGGTTTCGGTGCGCTGGCTGGAGATCCGGTCTTCGTGCGCAGGTTTCTGAACCCCCGTCGGACGCGAGCGGGGGTAAGCCTGCGCGGTTCGGTCGGTCTCTCCCAGGGCCTGCGGAGGTCGGTGGCCAGTGGCCGAGCGAGCCGGAGCTGGGCGTAGGCGGCGATCACCAGCCATGTCCACCGGCCGGCCGCATCCGAACTGCGAAGCCGGGGCTTGGTCCAGCCGAGGGTCTGCTTGAACAGGCGAAACATGTGCTCGATGTCGAAGCGGCAGAGGAAGGACTGCCAGCAGCGGTCGACGTCCGCCACGCTGGCCCCGGTGCCCGACCACCACAGCCAGACCGGCTTGTTTCACCCCGCCGGACGGCAGCTTCTCCACGGCCAGGCGGATGACGGTGCCCTCGATGAGGGGCAGTGGTCCGTCGTGTTCGATCCAGGCCGCCCGCCGGGTGAGCCTTGGGTGCAGGCGGTCCCATGCCCGCGCGGTCGCCTTGCCGTAGAGACGGGTTTCGGTGACCGTCACAGCTTGCTCGATGCCCCAGGTGGGGGGGGTTGTCGAAGACGAACTCGCCACCGTGCTTGGGCGGCCGACCGCCCAGTGGGTTGGCCAGGGCGAACGCTTTGCGGGAGGGATCCGGACGCCGCAGCACCCGATCTGAGCGGAGTCGGCCGAGGATCTCGACGGGCAGGCCGGCCAGCAGGTGAGCGATGCGGGGCGCGTCGTATCCGGCGTCGAGCACGACCAGGACGTGCGGGTCGCCCGGCTTCCACTGGCCAGACTCGACGAGTTGCTCGACGACCTCGCGGAGCTGGACGGTGGTCACCGCGGCGACATCGGCGCCGGGCTCCAGGCGGACCGCGTCCAGCACCGCCGTCCACGACGTGCGGCCCGTCTCCAACGCGGCCACGATCGAATACGGCCAGCCAGGCACCATCTGGTGTTTGCCCTCACCCCGGCCGAATGTGTGGCAAAAGGCCCGGTCAGGGCAGGTGCTGGCGTCCGGCCGCAGCCACGGCGAGACATCTGCGGCGAGCACGATCCGACCGTCCGCAGCCCTCGGCAACGGCATCGACACCAGAGCGCGACGCAGCCGGGCGACGTCGATCTGCCCCTGATTGAGGCCGCCATAGAGGGCGCCGTGCCCGCGGCGGTGTTCCGGAGCGAGCGCCACGTCGACCAGCGTCCGCACCGGCCCGTCCGTGCACAACAGGGCGTCGCATAACTCGAACAGCGCGTCGCCCCTCGCGGTCAGACACGCGTACAACTCCGTCCGGAAGCGTGACACTTCCGCGAACGCGTCCCGCAGGACGCCCAGTTGCTCCAGACTCACGACCACGGCCTTCGTACTGTTCCGCTGCCTCTGCGGCGGAGCAAAGAATCAGACGGAGGCCGCCCTCATGTCCGCTGAACTGCGAAAACGCCGACCAAGTTCGAGCCGCGTTCGACGCTGGACCTTAAACGACAAGCTCAGCTTGGCGTTTAACCTCGGCGCTCGATGAGACGGGCGAGTGATTCTGTGGGCCAACAGAGCCACTGCAGGAGTGGGTCGGTGACCACGAAGTAGTGAGCGCTGACCCAACCTCGCTTCTTGTCCAGGATCTGCGGGGCCTCATCGCGGTAGACGTAACGGAGATAGTGGCGGCGAATCGGTGCTCCTGCTATCAGCAGTACTGGCGAGGCGACAAGGACGGCCAGCGGGATCAGGGCTTTCACGGCCGTGAGCTTGGCTCTCTCCTCATAGCGCATGCGCTCAGTGTGCTGGTCCTCTGTGTCGCTCGTCAGCCTGTTCTGCGGGGTTTGGTACCGACCTTGTGGTGGGTGGGACGGCTGTATGCCTCGCCGGTGGCGAGGACGCGTCCCACGTCATGACGAATAGCCGGATAGCGGTTCTTCGAGCCGAGCGGTCGGCCGGGGCCGGGACGAGCGGGTTTCGGTGCACCGGTCGGCGAGCCGGTCTTTGTAGAGGTTCCTGAACCCTCTGCGGACGCGGGCCGGTGTGAGCCTGTCCGGCGGAGCCGGTCTCTCCCAGGGGCGTCGGAGATCGGTGGCCAGCGGACGGGCGAGCCGGAGCTGGGCATAGGAGACGATCACCAGCCAGGTCCACCGGTCGGCCGCTTCCGAGCTGCGAAGCCGGGGCTTGGTCCAGCCGAGGGTCTGCTTGAACAGGCGAAACATGTGCTCGATGTCGAAGCGGCAGAGGAAGGACTGCCAGCAGCGGTCGACGTCTGCCTCAGCGGCGCCGGTGCCCTACCACCACAGCCATACCGGCTTGTTGACCCCGCCGCTGGGGAGCTTCTCGACGACCAGGCGGATGACGGTGCCTTCGATGATGGGCAGCGGTCCGTCGTGGTCGAGCCATGCGGCCCGTTGGGTCAGCCGCGGGTGCATCCGGTCCCACGCTTGTGCGGTCGCCTTCCCGTAGAGCCGGGTGTTCGTGACCGTCCCGGCCTGCTCGGTGCCCAGGTTGTGGGGTCGCCGAAGACGAACTCGCTGCCGTGCTTGGGCGGCCGACCGCCCTTGGGGTTGGCCAGGAAGAACTCATCGCGGGAGGGTGTCGGCCTTCGCATCACCCGGTCTGAACGGAGCCGGCCGAGGATCTCGACGGGCAGGTCATCCAGCAGGTGGGCGATGCGTGGAGCGTCGTATCCGGCGTCCAGCGCGACCAGGACCGCCGGGTCACCCGGCCGCCACTGACCGGCAGCCACCAGCCGCTCGACAGCCTCGCGCATCTGCACGGTGGTCACCGCGGCGACGTCGGCGCCGGGCTCCAGGCGGACCGCGTCCAGCACCGCCGTCCAGGACGTGCGGCCGGTCTCCAGCGCGGCCACCACCGAGTACGGCCAGCCGGGCACCATCTGGTGCTTGCCCTCGCCCCGGCCGAACGTGTGGCAAAAGGACCGGTCAGCACACGTGTTGGCGTCCGGCCGCAGCCACGGCGACACATCCACCGCCAGCACGAGCCGACCGTCCGCCGCCCTCGGCAACGGCACCCGGGCCAGGGTCCGGCGTAGCCGGGCGACGTCGATCCGGCCCTGGTTGAGTCCGCCATACAGAGCCCCGTGGCCACGGCGGTGTTCGGGCGCGAGCGCGAGATCGACCAGTGTCCGCACCGGGCCGTCCGTGCACAGCAACGCGTCGCATAACTCGAACAACGCGTCGCCCCGCGCGGTCAGACACGCGTACAGCTCCGACCGGAAGTGTGACACTTCCGCGAACGCATCCCGCAGGACGCCCTGATACACCAAACTCACGACCACGGCCTTCGCGCTGATCCACTCTGTGACGAAGCACAGGACCAGACGAAGGCCGCCTACGTGTCCGCTGAACTGCGAAAAAGCCGACCAAGTTCGAGCCGCGTTCGACGCCGGACCATAAATGACAAGCTCAGCTTGCCGTTTAACGACGCCGCTGGGGCAGGCAACGGTGCTGGGGCAGCTATCGACGCAGGACTATCCCCAACAGCGCCTTGCCCACCATCCGTCGTCGGGCGAGGCGAAGGGGTCGGGCCAAGTTTTCGCGATGTAGAGGTCGTCGAGCGGTTTCACCAGACGCCGCAGCTCACGCGCCGCCTGTGGCGGAAGAGCGTGCATTGCCGCTTCCAGAACTCCCCGCTCGTCTGTTGTGTAGAAGGGGTTGCACAAAGGGCAACCGCAACCGCCGGAGAGAGCACGACTCGGGCGGTGTGCTGTTCGTGACCACTGCTGCAAGGCCTGAGCTATCGCCCCAGGCCAGAGCCGATCGTGTTCGAGGCGGGAAACCGCTCCGGCAAGCTTGCCGGAGCCACGCGGCAACCCAGGCGTTGGTGTTTCATGCGCCTGCCGCCTCGGGTGACGTCCGGCGACGCGAACTTGGGACGGCCGATTACGCGGCATCGTCCTTTCTGAGCTTGTTGTTCACGGGGCCAGCATGCCAGATCCGGGGACGGCTTCGCGCTCCGGATTAGGCGTCGGACGGGTCGTCTCGCCAGTGCGCCGGGGCTTGGTTCCTTGCTTGTGGTGCGCGGGACGGGCGTAGGACTCGCCGGTGACGAGGACTCGTCCGACGTCGTAGCGCGTGGCGGGGTTGAGGTTCCCCCGCTGCGCGAGCCGAACATGCCGGGGTCGACACCCAAGAGCACGGACGCGACCAGCACCACGAGCCCGACCAGTCCCCCGCCGATGGTCTTCCCCCCGCCCGGGATCCCGGACAGCGCACCTCCCCGCCCGTCCGCGACCTCGGACGTGTCGATGTGGACGTTCACGCATTTTCCCGGGGCTGAGTTCACGTGTAAGGGCACCGGGAACAGGAGCAGAACGTGCCGGAGCAGAAGGGCGATGGCACCTGGCTCTCGCGCTATTGCAGCCAACGCGACCGACCCGGCTGTCAGTGTCAGCGACCAGGCTGAAGGGAGGCATCAAGATGACGAGCAGCTGCTACGCCGCCGGGTCCATGGCGCCGGCTGCAGCCCCGGGGCCGCAGCCCGGTCGGAGCTGCGCCGCACATCACGGACCACACTCAGACGGCCCAGAAGCTGGGAGGCATCGCCGTGAAGCTGGACATCAGCGTGCCCAATGAGGCCGACGCTGCCCGACAGGGGCAAGGGGTCGGTGCTGGAGTGGCGGGACGATTCGTTCGACCGGACGTACGTCAACCATGTCGCAGAAGCCCTGGAGAAGGGCGTCGAGCTGTTCCGGAAAAAGCGGCCAACGCAGAACAAGCATGAGCTGCAGGCCTACGCACCGGAGACCCCGCCCAAGCTCCAGCAGCACCTCAAGCACGCCGAGCAACTGCGCAGGCGAGGCATGGCAAGTGACAAATTATACCAGTTGAGGCAGTCCGGGACAGGGACTTCGGGGGGCGGGTTCTAACCGTCCCGGCCGACGAGCGGAGCCTGACCGTCCCCGTGGACGAGTAGCGCCGCCTGCACCCGGTTCTCCAGGCCGAGGCGGGTGAGGATGCGGTTGACGCGGCTCTTCACGGTGGCCTCGCTCAGGCCCAGGGCGGCGGCGATCCGTGCGTTGGACAGGCCGCGCCCGACCAGTACCAGGACCTCCAGTTCACGGGCGGTCAGCAGGCGCGACAGCTCGGTCCGGTCCGGTCGGGCGGCCGGGGGAGGCCCGGGCAGCAGTCCGGCGGGCAGGGCGGTAACGGTGTCGATCAGTCGGCGGGTGATGTCCGGGGCGAGCACGGCCTCCCCGGCCGCGACCGCGCGTACGGCCTCGGCCAGCCGGTCGGGCGGGCTGTTCTTCAGCAGGAACCCGGCGGCGCCCGCCCGCAGCGCGGCGTGCACGTACTCGTCCAGGTCGAACGTGGTGAGTACCAGGACCCGCGGCGCCGGTCCGGGCCCGGGCCAGCAGCCGGTGATGCGCCGGGTGGCCTCGACACCGGTCGTGCCGGGCATGCGGATGTCCATCAGCACGACGTCGGGCCGCAGTTCGGCCGCCCTGGCGACCGCCTGCTCCCCGTCGCCCGCCTCGCCGACGACCATCAGCCCCTCGCGGCGGTCGATGACCAGCCGCAGCGCGGTCCGTACCATCTCCTGGTCGTCGGCCACGAGCACCCGTATCGTCATACGGCCACCTCTGCGGCTCGCGGCGCCCGCGCCCTCAGGACGGCGTACAGCCGCCAGCCGCCGCCCTCGCACACCCCGGCCGTCAGCTCGCCGTCGAACGCCGCCACACGTTCACGCATGCCCACCAGCCCGCGCCCGCTGCCGGGGACGGGCTGGTGGCCCGGGGCAGCCGGGCCGTTCACCACCTCGACGGTGAGCCGGGAGGCGTCGCCGCGCACGGTGACGCGTACGCCCACGGGACCGGCGTGCTTGACGACGTTCGTCAGCGCCTCCTGGACGATCCGGTAGGCCGACACCCTCATCCCAGGGGACGGCCCGCTCTCCGCCCCCGGCTCCACCCGGCTCGTCACCCGGCAGCCCGCCGCGGTGGCCGTGTCCAGGAGCGGGCCGAGGTGGTCCAGGGACGGTTCGGGGGCGAGCCGCTGGTCACTGAAGGACAGCAGCCCGAGCAGTCGCCGCATCTCGACGAGCGCGGTGTCGGCGCTCCGCGCGATGAGTCCGACGCCCTCCACCACCTCCTTGTCGGGGAGCGGCCCGGTGGCCAGGACGTCCTCGGCGGCCCGCGCCTGCACGGCGATGGCGCTCACATGGTGGGCCACCACGTCGTGCAGGTCACGGGCGATACGGGCGCGTTCGGCGACCACCGCCTGGCGGGCGTTGCGCTCCTGCTCGGCGGCCAGCCGCCGGTTGAGATCGCGCAGCCGGTCGGCGTCGGCCCCGATCCTGCGTCTGCCGTACCCCAACGTCCAGGCCAGACCGAGGAAGAAGACGAACGTCGCGGCGCTGATCGGCTCCAGCGAACCGAGGCTCGGCGGCTGCCGCCAGTGCCCGGTGAGGGCGTCGGCGGTGAGCGCCGAGACGAGGCACAGCACCGCCCCCGGCAGGCTCACGCGGGCACGAACATGTCCGGCCAGGGCATACACACCGAGCATGAGCAGGAACGGGCCCGGCACCTTCCCGACGATCGGGGAGGTCGCCTGGAAGGCCGCGTACAGGACCGTCATCGCCGCCAGCGCGAGGCGCGGGTGCGTCCGCCGCCACAGCAGGGGCACGGTCTGCGCCCCCCACAGGGCGACGCCCCAGGCGGCGGGTTCCGGGGCGCGGTGTACCACGGTGGCCACGTCGAACAACGTCAGCCCACTGCCGAGCGCGGCGTCCGCCGCCCGCGGTCGGCCGGTGATCCAGCGCCGCGCGGCTCGTGGCGCGGCCTTCAAGTCGGTGACCATCTTGGTCAGTCAGGCTAGACGACCCGGGAGCGCGGCGGATCATCCTCCGGTCGGGCACCGAAAGTTCCGTGCCTGCCAACGGAGTTCGCCACACCGGCCGAGGCGCGACGCCCCCCCTCTCCCTAGCGTCGTCCCTGTGAAGAATCATCCGATACTGAAGAATCACCTGATACGGCGGTACGGCCTGCTGGTCCTCGGCGCGGGGGCGATGCTGTTCGCGGTGGGCGGCCGGTGGGACATCGCGGCGGCGGCCTGGCTCTACCCCGTGCTCCTGTTGCGGTTCGCACGACTTGGCCGCGCCTGGTCAGGACCGCTGTGGCTCTGGGCGGCGCATGCCGCCGCGGCCGTCTTCTGGGTAC
The DNA here is from genome assembly GCF_044387825.1 of Streptomyces sp. NPDC020299. Classification (NCBI taxonomy): domain Bacteria; kingdom Bacillati; phylum Actinomycetota; class Actinomycetes; order Kitasatosporales; family Streptomycetaceae; genus Streptomyces; species Streptomyces sp. NPDC020299. The sequence continues at coordinate 64,127 of NZ_JBIRWL010000022.1, read as the reverse complement.
AGGAGTCGAAGATCGGCTTCAACTCCGTGGTCGTCGCGGGCGCCACCGCGCTCGCCGCCCTGCAGACGCTGCCGTACCTGGCCGACCGGCTCCTGGCGGGCCGCCTGCACCCCGCGCTCGCCACCCTGGCCTTCCCCGCCGGGGTGGCGGCCACCGAGTACCTGATCACCGTAGTCTCCCCGTTCGGCACGGCCTACGGCTCCCTGGCCGTCACCCAGCACGGCGACCTGCCGCTCCTCCAGCTCGTCTCGGTGACGGGCCCGTGGGGGATCGGGTTCCTGATCGGTTACGTCGCCGCCGCCCTCAACGGAATCTGGGAACGCTGGGAACGCCCTTCGTGGCGCGCCGGCCTGCTGTACGCAGCTCTCCTGCCGGCCCTCGTCCTCGCCGCCGGCGGCGCTCGGCTGGCGCTCACCCCGCCCACGAGCCTGACCGTACGCATCGCGGGCGTGAGCCCCACCCCGGCCGTGACGCAGCACCTCAAGACGGTACTGAGCCGGTACGCCGACACCCCGGCCGGCGTCGCCACCGCCCCCGCCGCACAGGTGCAGCCCGCGATGACGGCCGTCGAGGACGACCTGCTGACCGCCACCCGGCGCGAGGCCGCAGCCGGGGCGCAGATCGTCGTCTGGCCCGAGGAGGCCGTCCGCACCCAGGAGTCGCACGAGGCCGCCACCGTGGCCGCCGCACAGGCCGAGGCCCGCCGCTCGGGCGTCTACCTGGAAATCGGCGTCCGCGTCCACACCGCCACCGCACCCGCGTACGGCCGCAACGAGGCGATCCTCATCGACCCGCGCGGCAAGGTGCTGTGGACCTACCAGAAGGCCCACCCCATCCCGGGCTCCGAGAAGTACACGCCGGGCGACGGCCGCGTCCCGGTCGTGAAGACCCCGTACGGCCGGCTGGCGAACGTCATCTGCTACGACGCGGACTTCCCCGCCATGATGCGGGTCCGCGCCGACATCATGCTCGTCCCCTCCCACGACTGGCGCGAGTTCGGCGCCCCGCACACCGCCAAGGCGGCCCTGCGCGCCGTCGAGTCCGGCTACGCCCTGGTCCGCCAAGACGCGGAGGGCGTCTCCGCCGCCTACGACAACCAGGGCCACGTCCTCGCCACGGCGGACTACTTCACCTCCGGCGGCCGCCAGACCATAGTCGCCTACATCCCGACCCATGGCACCACCACGCTCTACGACCGCATCGGCGACACCTTCGCCTGGCTGTGCCTGACGCTCTTGGCTGCCTTGACAGCACTGGCCGCCCGGCGCCCGCTGAAGTACCGGCGGCGGCCCGGACCGCGCGGGTCTGTCAAACGAGCGGGTCTGTTCCGTAGTCGGTTGTGACGGAGGGTGTAGTCAGCCCAGGAGAATGCGGTGGCGGAGGCTCCCGCAGAAGCAGACAGCCGGATTCCCGCGGGCCCGAAGCCGGGGCCAAGCCGTGATCAACGCCTCGTGAGCCAGGTGCACCGTGTCGCCGTCCAGCGTGCCAGCCGTGCCCGCGCCGGCAGTTCCAGTACTGGGGCGGTGTCTGCGGCCTCGTTGGTGGCACTGACCACCCGCAGTTCGGCGCGGTCCGCGGGGCGACTGGTGTCCTGGGATCCCTCACCGGCCGTGATCAGCCGCAACAGGATACGCCGGGCGGCCTCGGCCTGCCCCGGGGCAAGCCGGGCGTAAAGCTCCTCGGCGGTCCGGGTCAGGGCGCCGTGAACACCGCCTGCCGCCTGGTAGGCGACCAGAGTCAGGGTGCGGCCCCTGCGGCGGCACCACGTCCCCAGCAGAGCATGGGACATCAACGGCAGCCCGCCGGGCTTTTCGGTGACGTCCCTCATGATTTGTGCGGTCAGGTCCCGCTCGACGAACAGACCATGTAGGCCAAGGGCGGCAGGACCGGGGCGAGTTCCGCTCTTCGGTCCGCCCGTTGACCGAGACAGCGGCACCTGGCCCTCGGAGCGGTGGCCGCGAACACCGCCTCGTCATCGATGTTGGCCACCCCGCCGCCCTGAGGCCGTACTCGCGCCGCTGGCGGATCAGCCATCGCAAACTCTCGCCGCGCCGAACTCCTACGCCAGGCGATCGTTAGACCCGCGGCATCCGCCGGTCAGTTGGTCGTTGGGCGGGTCATGGGGAATAGGGCGCGGCTACGAGTTGGCGCCGCCTTGTTTCGGGGCATCGAAGTAGACGGTTCCTGATCTGGTCGCGGGCAGGTATCTGGGGACGGCTGCACCAGAAGGTCCTCGAGTTGCTCGCCGGCCAGGGCCTGGTCGCCCTCTCCCGCGCAGTAGTCGACTCCGCTCATGTCCGCGCCAAAAAAAGGGGCGAACTTGCAGGTCCGTCGCCCGTGGACCGAGGCAAGCCAGGTTCGAAGATGCACGTCCTGTCCGACGCGAACGGACTGCCCCTACGCGTCGGCCTCTCCGCGGCCAACACCCATGACAGCCTCGGGCTGAAGCCCATGGTCGCCCATTTCCACATAGGGCACGAATCCCATAGCGACGAATCCAAGCCCGAGCGGCTCCACGCCGACAAAGCCTACGACCTCCCCGACCCGCGGCAATGGCTGCACCACCAGCACATCGGCGTCCGCATCGCCCGCAAGGGAATCGACTCGAGCGAACGACTTGGCCGCCGCCGGTGGGTCATCGAGCGCACGATCTCCTGGCTGACCGGCTACCGCCGCCTGTCACCCCGCTACGAGCGCCACCCCCGCAACTACCTGGCCTTCCTCGGCCTCGCCGCGAGCCTCTGCTGCTACAAACGCTTCCTCAAACTGACCATCTAGGACGTGGTACGCCACCGCCAGTGTCGACCCACGTCACCCTCCACACCAACGTCGCCGAGTGCGTCGCCGATCCAAGAAGTCAGGGCGGACCCTGCGCTCGTCGGCGACTCCGGTCACGATGGTTTGGCGGGGCGTCGCGGCATTGTCCGGTGTCGGCGCCGGTACCGGACAACGCGGGGCGTTGATTGGTATCGAGGCGGCACTGTCGGTCAACCCACGAGCCTGCTCGACTGGTTGAGGCCTCCCGGGACCTGCCCGACTGCGAGTGCGGTCGGGCGCCCCCGGGCCGGCGCGGCCCGGAGTGCCGTGGCCGAGGGGCCTTCACCGAATGAAAGGGAACGCACGTGCGCATCAACAGTTCCACGGACACCACTCGCACAGCAGGTGCCCGGCGGACCGGGCGCTCCGCGAGGCTGCTCGCCCTGCCCGCCGCCGCCTTCACCGCCGTTTTGGCCTGCGCGGTCGCGCCGTCGGCCCAGGCGTCCGAGCCGACGGCTCGGCTCGCGGGGTGCGGCTGGAACAACCCCGGCACCGAGCACCCCTTCTACGAGCACTGCGACACCCGCACCAACGTGTGGATCCAGGTCATCCGCCAGTGGCCCAGCAGCGATTACCACCGCTGTGTGGGCCCCGGCAAGACGGTGCTGGACTCGAACGCCACCGGCGCCTGGTACGACAGCGGCTACCGCGGCGGCCTGTGCTCGCACCCCGGTGACACCGGGCCGTGAGCCGAGGCCACTTCGTTCGAACCGGCTCGTAGATAGTCCGTGGCGGGTTTTCCGCTGCGCGCCTGCAGCTGCTCAGCGCGTTCGGGTCCCCGTCGGGCAGGGCGGCTGGTAGGCGAGACCGGGCAGGAAGCGGTGCCAGTCGGCGGCTGTGAGGTCGGCCGGGTCGGTGGTCCGGCACACTCGGCGGGCCACACGGTCCGGGTCGGTGTCCCACAGCAGCGCCGTCCAGTCCTCGCTTCCTGTGGCCAGGGTGCGCCCGTCCGGGCTCACGGCGAGGGCGTCGACAGACTTGGTGTGTCCGCGCAGGTCGGCCCACTCGACGGGTCGTTGCCGGACACGCACGTCCCACTGCCGCACGGCGTCGTCGGAGGCCGTGTAGAACGAGCGGCCGTCGGGGGCGAAGGCGATCGCCTTGACCGCGCCCGGGTAGTCGCCGCGGGTGGCCAGCAGCCGGGGGCGGGCACTGGGTCGAGAGGTGTCCCACAGGCACAACTGGCGGTCGTCCCCTCCGGAGGCGAGGGTACGGCCGTCGGGGCTGAAGGCGAGCGTCTTCACCGCGTCGCGGTGGCAGAGCAATGAGGACAGCGGGTGGGGCTGGGCCGGGCGGCTGACGTCCCACAGGCGTACCGTCCGGTCCCGGCCGCCGGTGGCGAGGGTGCGGCCGTCCGGGCTGAAGGCGACCGCTTCCAGTTCGTCCCGGTGAGCGGTCCGCACCGCGATCTGCCGGGGGTGTTCGGGGGTGCGGGTGTCCCAGATCCGCACGGTGCGGTCACCGCCTCCGGTGGCCAGGAAGCGCCCGTCCGGCGCGAAGGCCACGCTGTTGACCGCGTCCGAGCCAGCGACGACGCGCGCCAGCTGATGCGGGGGACGCGAACCGCCCGCGTCCCATAGCCGCAGTGTCCGGTCCAGGCTGCCGGAGGCCAGCACTCGGCGGTGGGGCGCGAAAGCGACCGTGTTCACCGCGGCGTCATGACCGCTGAGGACGGCCTCGGGGCGTTCGTGCCGGCCGGCGACGCTCCAGAGGCGGACGGTGTGGTCGAAACTGCCGGTGGCCAGGGTGCGGCCGTCAGGGCTGAACGTGACGGCGTACACGGAACTGGAGTGCCCGGTCAGTGCCGGCCCCGGCAGGTCCCACAGGCGGGTGGTGCGATCGTTGGCGCCCGTGGCCAACGTGTGACCGTCCCGGCTGAAGGCGATCGAGGTGACGTAGCCGGTGTGACCGGTCAACGGGCGCTGCACGGCGCCGCCCTGGCCGGCGGGGACGCCGAGGGTCCAGAGCCTGACCGTGGGGTCGACGCCGGCACCGGCCAGGGTGCGGCCGTCGGGGCTGAATGCCAGGGCCAGGATCCGGTCCGTGGGACCGGAGAGTTCCGCCGTGGTCCATGGCCGGGAGCCGGACAGGTCCCGCACCCGCACCGTTCGGTCGGCTTCCGCCGTGGCCAGGCGGTCGCCGTGCGGGGAGAAGGCAAGGCTGTCGGCGGCTGGCAAGTGCCGCACCGGGCGGTCGGGATGCATCCAGGCCGGGTCAAGGTGCCACACGGCGGTGCCACCCTGGCCGGTGGCGGCCACGGAGCGGCCGTCGGCACCGACGGCCAGGGCCTGGAGATAGCCGCGGCGCTGGTCGCCGAGGGTGGCACGGGGCGGGGTGCGGCCCGTGCCCGTGGCCGGGAACAGAGAGACGGCACCCCCGGGGCCGGCCACGGCGACGTGGCGGCCGTCGGGGCTGAAAGCCACCACAGCGGGCCCGTCGAAACGCGACGGACTGCGCGGTGTCAGCACGGCACGCCGGGTGAGGTGTCCTCCCGACCGAACCTGCCAGAGCGTCGCTTCGCCCCGGGCGTCCGCCGAGGCCAGCAGCGCACCGTCCGGGCTGAACGCGACCGACCGGAGGGCCGTTCGACCTTGCACGACGGTCGCCGTGCGCGGGTGCGGGCCGGAGGTGTTCACGATCCGCAGCGCGCCGCCCGCGTCGCCCGTCGCCAGCATGCCCGCTTGCGAGGGTCGGGGGGCGAACGCGACTGCCTCGACCCGTACGTCTCCCTTCACCTGCCGCGCGTAGGGGGTGACGTACATGCTCAGGAGGGCTCCGCGCGCGGCAGCGGTGGGCCGCGTCCGGTACCCGGCGAGCGCCAGCTGGAGTGCCTGGGCCGGTTCCGTGCGGCGCAACGCCCCGGCCTGCTGCGCCATCTGCTGGGACCGGGCTTGGTCGCGCTGGTGCGTGGCCTCCTGCCGGGAGACGACGGCGATTCCGGCGGCGACCAGGGCTCCGGCCAGCAAGGCGGTCACGAGCGCGAGCAGGGCGCGCAGGCGCCGCCGCTCGCGTAGGGCCGCGGCCCGCTCCCGGCTTCGGGCGCGCAGGCTCGCCGCGAGGAAGTCCCGCTCGTCGCCGCTGAGGGCATGGATGTCCCGTGCCACCGCCCAAGCGTGCGCCCGATCCAGCCGGACGCCGCGGTACAGGGCGCCGGCGTCTCGGCCGACGGTGGCCCACTGCCGTGCGGCCTGGGTCAGCTCCCGGTGCACGCGTAGTCCCTCGCGGTCCTCGGCCAGCCAGTCGCGCAGCCGGGGCCAGCGGCGGATCAGTGTCTCGTGCGCGATCTGCACGGTGTCGTGGTCCAAGACCAGCAATCGAGCCCGGGCGAAGTGTTCGAGGACGGGCGTCGGGTCGCCCCCACACAGTTCCAGCTCGGCGCGCTCGACCCGGCGCTTGACGTCCTCGGCACCCTCGCCGGTGGCGGTGAGGCGCAGCAACATGTCGCGGGCGATGTGCTGCTGTGCCGGGTTGAGCGCGCTGTACGCCTGCTCGGCGGTGCGGGCGAGGGCCTCGTCGATACCGCCGGTGGCCTCGAAGGCGGCCAGCGTCAAGGCGTTGCCCCGGCGCCGCCGCCATGTCTCGCGCAGCGCGTGGGAAAGCTGAGGAAGCACCGCCGGCTGCCCCTGGGTCCGGGCGACCAGCTCGGCCAGGAGTGCCGACTCCACCATCAGGTTGGCCCGGGCGGCGGGCCCGCAAATGACTTGCCGCAGTTCCTCCGTGGTCAGGGAACCCACCAGAACCTGGTCCTCGCGCATCACCTCGGCCAGTCCGGGGTGGTCGGTGCAGTGGGCGTAGAAGTCGGCGCGCAAGCTCACCACGATCCGGCACCGGCTGTTGGGAAGATGTGCCGCCGCCAGCAAAGCCGTGATGAACCGTGCAGTCTCCCCCGGCTCTTCGCACAGGCTGTACACCTCCTCGAACTGGTCGACGACCAGGAGGAGTTCCGCCGAGTCGGGCGAGCCTGCCAGCAGCAGCCGGGCGGCGCGGCCCACCGGATCGCTTCCGGCGTGGGCGTCGGCCGGGGGGTCCTCCCCCAAAGCGTGAAGTGCTTGGAGGCAGGCGCTCAGCGGACGGGGTCCTGGTGTCAGCGTCACCACGGGCCCGTCGGGGCGCTCAGCCCGCCAGGCCGGAACGAGCCCGGCGTGCAGCAAGGACGACTTACCCGCACCGGACGCGCCCACCACGGCGGTGAACCGGCGCCGGCCCACCTGCTCCGACAGCTGCTCGATCTGCCGTCGGCGACCGAAGAACCACGGCGCGTCCTCGGCGCGAAAGGCGACCAGCCCGGCGTACGGCGCCTGCTCTTTGTCCCCCGGCTCCGCTTGGTCTGCGGGATACTCGCCGGACAGTTCGGCCGCCGTGGCACGCCAGCGCTCCTCCCACGGACCGAGTTCGGCGCCGCAGCCGCGGACGAAGGCCAGCAGCACCGGCAGGCTGGGCAGGTAACGGCCGGCCGCGGCGGCCGACAGCGTCGAGGAGGAGAAGCCTGTCAGTCGCGCCAATTCCCGGTACGTCGGCCGGCCCGCCTCGTTCCGTAACTCCCGTAGCGCCCCGGCCAGAGCCCCCAGCGGACCGCTGTCGTCGTCCAGCGGTCGTTCCTTGCGTGGCATCCCGATGCTCCCCTCAGCCTCCGGCCGTGTCACCGCCAGCATCGCAGCGTCGCACATGCCGGTACCTGGTGCACGCGGGCGCGGACGTGACCGGCTGGCCGTGCCAGCGGCGGCACGTGGCGCGTCAGGCACTGTTCGCCGACCCCGGAGTGCAGGCTCCGCTGGCCCTGTGCCCGTCGACCACCGAGGCCCTCATCGGCGCCGTCACCGGCTCCCCCGCTACGCCCCGAACGGTGCTGCTGGGCCGCCACGAGACCGCGGACAACCTGCAATACGTCGGGGTGAACGTGCTGGTGCGCGCGGGCACCGGGTCGGTTCTCACGGAGGCCGGCGCCCGGCTGCTGCCGGACGCCCGGGAGGCCCTGGAGCTGGAGGAGCGGATGCGTCGAGTGGCCCGCGGCGACCGGCCGCGGCTGCGGATCGGGGCGCAGGAGTCCCTGGCGCACGTGTGGATGCCGGATGTCCTGGCCGCGCTGAAGTACGGTGCGGCCGACGCCGATGGCGGCATGGACACGGAGCTGGTCGTCGCCAACCGGAAGGCCCTGGAACAGGCCTTTGGTGGCGGCGAGTTGGACCTGGTCTTCCAGTACGACAACGGCAGCCGGGCTCGCGGCGGTGCCGGACCACCAGAGCCACACGGGCTTGTTCACCCGGCCGCTGGGCAGCTTCGCGACCGTCAACCGGATCACGGTGCCCTCGATGACCGGCGGGGGCCCTTCGTGGTCGGCCGCCCGGCGGGTCAGCCGCGGATGCAGCCGGTCCCATGCCTGCGCGGTCGCGGTGCCGTATCGGTCGGTGTCGGTCACGGTGACCACCGCCACCTCTCCCCAGGTCTCGGGTCGGCCGAAGACGAACTCGCCACCGTGCTTGGGCGGGCGCCCGCCCTGCGGCGGGCAGATCCACGGTACCGGGTCAGGTTTGCACATCAGCCGGTCCGAGCGGAGCCGACCCAGGACCTCCACGGGCAGGTCGGCCAGAAGGTGGGCGATGCGCGGTGCGTCGTAGCCAGCGTCAACCACGACCAGGACATCCGGGTCGCCAGCCCGCCACTGGCCAGCCGCAACGAGGCGTTCGATGACTTCACGGACCTGGCTGGCGGTGACAGCGGCCAGGTCCGCGCCTGGTTCCATCCGGATCGCGTCCAGCAGCGCGGTCCACGAGGTCTGGCCCGTTTCCAGCGCGGCAACGATCGAGTACGGCCAGCCGGGCACCATCTGGTGCTTGCCCAGGCCGCGGCCGAAAGTGTGGCAGAACGAGCGGTCCGAGCACGTGTCGGCATCCGGCCGCAGCCATGGCGAGACGTCCACTGCCAACACCAGACGGCCGTCGTTCGCCCGGGGTACGGCACACCCGCCAGCGCGCGACGGAGGCGGGCGACGTCGATCCGGCCTTGGTTGACGCCGGAGTACAAGGCACCGTGCCCGCGCCGGTGTTCCGGCGCGAGCGCCAGATTCACCAGGGTCCGGACCGGGCCGTCCGTACACAACAGCGCGTCGCACAACTCGAACTGCGCGTCGCGATGTCAGGCACGCGTACAGCTCCGACCGGAACTCCGTCACCGTCGTGAACGCGTCTCGTTGAACCCCGTGCCCGACCAGTTCCACGATCCCGGCCTCCGTGCCGCAGCCACCCTGCCCACAGGATCAGGCCCACGCCCGTGGCACGACCGGTGAACTGGGGAAACCCAAACAAGTTCGAGCCCCGTTCGACATCGCAGGGTAAACGGCAAGGTCAGACCGTGCGGGTGGCGCTGGAAGGCGTCCTCGACCTGCGCAAGGAAGGCGTCCAGTCGCTGCGCGACGTCGGCACCCGGCACCTCGGCCGGGGGCAGGGCTGCCAGCAGCGCGATCCTGGCGCGCTCCAGCACCGCGACGTAGATCCCGTCCCATCAGGGCCGGCAGGACGGCCGGACGCTGAGCAGCTCGGTCCGCAGCACGGGCATGCCGTCGACAGGCGCCGGGTCCTGCGAAGTTGGCTCGATACCGCCAGCAGCGATCTTGTCGAGCGTCTTCAGGCCGGCGGCATCGACAGTGCCGAACACCGTGTAGTTCGGTCGTAGTGCGGAGTCGCCGTAGACGACGAAGAACTGCGAACCGTTTGTGTTCGGCCCGGCGTTGGCCATCGCCAGCAAACCGCGCCCGTAGAGGCGGCGGACGCCGGTCGGATCACTCGGTGCCGGCGGCAGGTCCACCGGCAGCTCGTCCTTGTACTCGTACCCCGGCCCACCCTCGCCAGTGCCGGTCGGGTCGCCACACTGCAGGACACTCAGCGTCGGATACGCCGTCAGCCGATGGCACACCGTACGGTCGTAGAACCGGTGCCGCGCCAGGTGCACGAAGCTCTGGACCGTGCACGGCGCCTTCGCCCGGTCCAGACGCAGCGGGAGCGGGCCCTGGCTGGTCGGGACAGCCATATCGACCGTGCCGTGACTGGGGGTGTGTCGCGGGTCGGGCGGCAGGGGAACCCGCCGCGCCGCCGGCTCGTTCGGTGTCTGGGTGTACTGGCAAGGACCGTGCGTGGTGCGCGGCGGGGCATCATGAGCGGAGGCGGTCGTGCTGCCGCCGGACACGACCAACGCTGCTGCCGCCAATACGGTCATGAGAGCTCGGTTCATCCTGCACACCCTCCAAAAGATCGCCAGAATTCGGAGCGGTCGCAGCCTAAAACGCGGCCCGGCGGGAGAGAACCCGCCCGCAAGCCACATCCAGGTTGCGTCCAGGGAAGTGGTGTACGGGTTCGACCTGATCCGGGGGTTTGCTCCGGCATCGGGATGGAGTCCGCATAGACAAACGGCCACCGGCTGATCTTCGAAGTGTCGGAGCCTCGAAGGAGATCAGCACCCAGGACCGCATCCGACAGTGTGTCCTGCACGCGCTCGCCGAGAACAACCTCGCTGCGGCGAGTCCCGATCTGCTGCGCGCGATGGTCAAAACGTTCGCCGACGCGCTCATGTCCGCGGAGGCCGACGCCCTCTGCAACGCCGAATACGGGCAGGTCAGTGACGAACGCGTCAACCACCGCAACGGCTACCGGCAGGCCCTCATCTCGGTGGTCGCCACCGCCTACCTGCTCGGTGTCTCCACCCGCCGGGTCGAGAAACTCGCCGAGTCCCTCGGCGTCACCCAGCTCTCGAAGTCCCAGGTCAGCGCGATGGTCAAGCATCTCGACGAGCAGGTCACCGCCTTCCGTAACCGGCCGCTCGACGCCGGCCCCTACACCTTCGTCCGGGTCGACGCGCTGACTCAGAAGGTCCGGGAAGGCGGCCGGCTCATCAACGTCCATGCCCTGGTCGCGGTGGGCGTCAATGCCGACGGGCACCGGGAGATCCTGGGGCTGGACGTTGCGACCGCCGAGGACAGCGCAAGCTGGCTCGCCTTCCTGCGCTCGCTCATCGCCCGGGGCCTGTCCGGCGTCCAGCTCGTCGTCTCCGACGCCCACGCTGGCCTCGTCGACGCGATCGGCGCCACGCTGCCCGGCGCGTCCTCGCAGCGCTGCCGCACCCACTACGCGAGGAATCTCCTGAGCCAGGTCCCGAAGTCGGCCCAGCCCTGGGTGGCGACCCTGCTGCGGACCGTGTTCGAACAGCCCGACACCGACGCGGTGACGGCCCAGATGGCCCACGTTCTGGACGCTCTGGAAGCCAAGTTCCCGAAGGCAGCAGGCCACTTGGACGCAGCCCAGCACGACCTGCTCGCATTCACGGGCTTCCCGCGTGAACTCTGGCGGCAGATCTGGTCGAACAACCCGCAGGAACGGCTGAACAAGGGGATCCGCCGCCGCACCGACGTGGTCGGCATCTTCCCCGACCGCACCGCCGTCGTCCGCCTGGTCGGCGCGGTCCTCGCCGAGCAGAACGACGAATGGACCGAAGCCCGCCGCTACATGAGCCTCGACGTCCTCGCCAAGGCCCGCCTCCCGGTGTGGAGACGATCGACCTGTTCTACCAGCACCGCGTCGACCCGGAGGTGCCGATCGAGGACGTCGCCGGCGCGGTGGGCGAACTGGTGCAGGAGGGCAAGGTGCGCTGCTTCGGGCTCTCGGAGGCCAGTGCGCAGAACATCCGCCGGGCACATGCTGTCCGCCCGGTGACCGCGGTGCAGAGTGAGTACTCCCTGTGGACCAGGGGCCCCGAGCCGCAAATCCTGCCGACGTGCGTGGCACTCGGCATCGTCACGGAAGGCGACGTCCGCACGACCACCCCCCGGTTCACCGCGGAGAACCGCGCGGCGAACCAGGCTCTCGTCGACCACATCGCAGCGCTCGCCCAGGCCAAGGACGCCACCCCCGGACAAGTCGCTCTCGCCTGGCTCCTCGCCCGCCACCCGTCGATCGTGCCGATTCCCGGAACGCGGCGTATCGCCCGCGTGGACGAGAACATCGGCGCCGCCCAACTGCCGCTCTCCGCCGACGAACTGGCGGACCTCAACGAACTCGCCGGTGAAGTCGGGGTGCAGGGGGACCGTTACAACGAGCACCACATGTCGCTGCTTGACAAGTAGCAGGCATGGGAGTGTGCGCGCCGGCGCCGTTCCCGGGATGTCCAGCTCACCGTCGACCTCGACAACGGTCCAGCCGTTGACGACGTCGCAAGCGATGGCGATCTCCTCGGTGCGAACAATGCCCCAGCGCATGGATGCATCGGCGCCACCATCGCACCGACGCCGCGTAGTAATCGTGGCGGACTGTCCTGTTCGGCACAGAGCGAAGTCGCTCTCGCAGTGCGAAATGCCGTCCTCGCCGGGCACGCATGCAGCTTCCGGCGGAGTCCGGTTGACGCGTTGAACCCGCCTGAGCTGCGGAACGGCAGTGCGGTGCCTCAGCAGCCTCGTCCGCTGGTCGCTCGCCTCGGGTTCGGGCGTTCTGAATCAGGCTGATGTCTTCGGCTGAGGCTTACCGCTCTCGCCGCGCAGTTGCTCGTTGATGCGCTGCGCCTCTTCGAGCTGGTCTTCGAGGATGACGATGCGGCAGGCGGCCTCTATGGCGGTGCCCTGGTCGACGAGTTCGCGGGCTCGGGCGGCGATGCGCAGCTGGTACCGGGAGTAGCGGCGATGGCCGCCGTCGGATCGCAGCGGGGTAATCAGACGGTGTTCACCGAGGGCACGGAGGAAGGCAGGGGTGGTGCCGAGCATCTCGGCGGCCCGGCCCATGGTGTAGGCGGGGTAGTCATCATCGTCGAGAGGGCCGACGGGACGGGAACCGGCAGGCGTCATAGACCTCTTCTTTCGGGGACGCGTCGGGGGGCCCGGGTGCCAGTACGGCACCCGGGCCCCGAGCTTTCAACACCATCTACCGGCGCGCTGCGCCGGCCTCCTTTTTCCGCAGGTGCCGCCTGGCAGGGCGGGATTGCGGGGATCGCGAATGCGTGACCGGGGACCACCTTCCAATCCGGGGCCTTGCGGTACCCGAGCGGACTGCTTCCTCGCCCGGGCGATCCTGATGGCGTTCTGCTCCTTACCTTTCGATTGCGCGGATATCGCGGGTGCTGCTCACAGCCCCGCTGGGGCCGTGTCCTTCTGGTCTACCTGCACAGCAGTTCGTGCCTGCTGTGCCCACTTCGACTTCTGGGTACGGAGACCACGTTAACCCTGCGACGGCCGAATGTCTACTGTCTCCATGACAGTTTTTCTCCATGGAAGGCGCATGTGCTTCTACCGCAGGTACATCAGGCGAAGTAGCCGCGCCCGCACGATCCGCTCACCCGGGGGCACCGCGAACTCGCCTTCGGGGACCTCCACCCGGGCCGTCAACCTTCCGTTGTCGATCACGCGCGCCTGCTTCGAGGGCCTCAGCCTGGTGAGAGCCTGCGGCGAAACCGAACGGGACGGGGCACCTCAACTTCTCGATGCCGCAGCTACTCAAGGCGTCGCCTCGTACCGGACGGTGCTGGACCTCGACGACGCCATGGCCAGTGGCGTCGGGGTCCTCGGATTGGGTGCCCCCGGTCGGGGCGTCAGCAGGCGTTCCAGTAAGGGCGTCGGCCGCCGACGGCGTGCCCCACGGAGTCGAGCAAGGTTGCACCGAGATACGGGCAGCGGTCACAGCCCCACTGGTCGTTCCACCTCATCCAGCGACCAGCGCAGACACCGACGGCCGTACATCGGCCGCGACGGCCACCCTGCCGCGAGAAATCGAGCGACTCAGGAATGTTGGAGAAATGCCGTCACACGAACGCCAGGGCCCACGACGTGCTGATTGCTTCCTTCGGCTGTCGGCCGCCAGGCCTGGCGGTCGCTCACGTGCTGGTCCAAGCGCTGACGCCGAGCGGATCGTCCGTCAGGGCCAAGCGGGCGGTGATGCGCTTACCGACCGGCTCCCGCGCGGCTTCAAAGCCCTGGCAGACTGCCATGACGATCTCCAGACCATGCTGCCCCACCCGGCCCACATCGGCGGCCCGAGCCACCGGCAGCACTGGATCGGAGTCCCACACCTGGACCTCCACCAGATCAGCGGCGATCCGCAGATCCAGCAGGATCGGGCCGAAGGCATACTTCTGCGCGTTGGTGACCAGTTCGCTCACCACCAGCTGCGTCACCTCCACAGCTCGCTGGGAGACCGCGATTCCGTGCTCGACGCGCATCCGGGTCAGGAAACCGGCAGCCGTGTGGCGGGCCTCGGCGATGCAGGGGCCCTGCCCGTTTAGAGCCACCGCGACGCTCAGGAGAGCGCCATCTGAGTGGGGCGTCATGCTGTCCTCGCCCGCCAAGGCCCGTTCCATCCGCACCGCCTCCACTACCTCATGCCTCCAGGCGCAGGTACCCGTGATCGGGCCGGGCAACCCAGGGCGATCGGACTGTCGGCTAGGCCACACAGCGGCGTCGCCTCATACGATGCCGGGCATCGCTCAGGACAAAATGCACGTCGTAGCCGAGATCGAGGATGCTGAGCAGACCGTGGTGGAATCCGAGAACGGGCACCAGCCCGAACCGCTGGAAGTCGTGTCCACCGCCACCGACGGCGTCACCGTCGTGACCGTGACCGGCGAGATCGACCACGCCAGCACCGGCCCCCTCATCCAGGCTCTGGACCTCGGCGCTCTCGGCGCCAGGCCCCACGCCGTCGTCGACATGCGGCACGTGACATTCATGGACTCCAGTGGTATCAACGTCCTGCTCGCCGCCCGCCTCAACCTCGCCTCGGCAGGCGGCTGGCTGCGCCTGGCCGGCGCACGAGACTCCGTGATGCGCACACTGGAGATCGTCGGCGTCAACTCCGTCATCCCCTGCTACGCCAGCCTCCGCGAAGCCCTCGCCGCCTGACCGAACCGGCCGCACGCCGGCCCAGCGGGAGCGCCACAGAAAGAGACGTCATTGCCCGGTCAGCCCACTCCGTCCTCAGGAATGAGGGGTGGTCTCGCTGTCGCAGTGAATGGGGAAGATCTGGTCGAGGCCGACGATGCGCAGGGTGCGCAGGGTGTGGGTGGGTACAGCTGCGAGAGCGATGTCCGCTTGGGCGGCGTGGGCGTGGTTGTGGGCGGCGATGAGGGCGCTGAGGCCGCTGGAGTCGCAGAATTCCATGCCCCCCAGGTCCAGGATGAGGCACTGGCCCGGTCGGAGGGGGATGGTGGGGATCATTTCCAGTAGTTCCGTGGCGCTGTCGTAGTCGAGCTCGCCGAAAATCTCCAGAACGGGACCGGTGGCAGCGTCTCGGGTGGTGATCTTCAGTGGGCTCATCGGCTGCTTCTCGTCTGGGGGTTGGGGGCTGGGACACCGAGGGCGAGAAGTGCGGTGTCGTCGTCGAGGCCGTCACCGAAGCTGTGCAGCAGGCCGGTCAGGGCGTGGATCACAGCGGGCGGGGGCTTGCCGGCGTGGTCGGCTGCGAAGGCGAGCAGGGCCTCGTCCCCGTACAGGCCGGTGTGGTCCTCACCGGTGCGCGCCTCGGTGATGCCGTCGGTGTAGAGCAGGAGCATGTCGCCGGGGCCGAGCGCGGTCGTGGCGGCGGTGAAGCGCGCGGAGGGCAGGATGCCGACGAGGAGGCCACCGGGCGTGGGCAGGAAGCCGGTGGTCCCGTCGGCACGCACGGTGATGACCGGAGGGTGGCCGCCCGAGGCCAGGTGGACGGCGACCTGCCCGGTATCGGGGTCCGGCTCGAGGATGCCGAAGACGACGGTGCAGTACCGCGGGTCGCCGCTGCCGGCGTACCGCTCGTGGAGCACCTTGTTGAGGGTGGTTAGGGCAGAGACGGGGTCGGGGTCGTGCAGGGCGGCGGCGCGCAGGGTGTAGCGGGTCAGTGAGGTGAGCGCAGCGGCCTGGGGGCCCTTGCCGCACACATCACCGAGGAAGAAGCCGAAGCGTTTGCCGTCGATGGGGAAGACGTCGTAGAAGTCGCCGCCGAGCCGGTCGGGATGGGCGGTGTGGTAGTAGGCGGCCGTCTCCACCCCAGGCACCGTCGGGAGGGTGTCGGGCAACAGTGACTGCTGGAGGACGGCGAGGGCGTCCTGTAGCCGGGCCCGGTCGGCTTCCGCCTGTTTGCGTGCTTCTTCCGCCGCCTTCCGGCCGCGCAGGAGTTCCTCTTCGTAGGCGCGGCGGTCCCGGGCGTCGAAGACGGTGGTGCGGATCAGCAGAGGCTCGCCGGTGGCACCGTACTTGATCACGGAGGAGACCAGCACCGGCATCCGGCCGGCGCCTGTCTGTTTGAGCTCCAGTGCGATGCCGCTGATCTCGCCCTGCATGCGCAGCAGCGGGGCGAAGTGCGTCTCGTGGTAGAGCTTGCCGCCCATGGTCAGCAGGTCGGTGAACCGTTTCCGTCCCACCACCGCCTCCCGCTCGATACCGAGCCAGGTCAGCAGCGTGGTGTTGATCTTCGCGATGGTTCCGTCCATCAGCGTGGACAGGTACCCGCACGGTGCGCTCTCGTACAGTTCCTCGGCACTGTCCTCCAGCAGCGCGGCGAACGCCGCGCTGCTGGAGGTCTTCCCGTCGTCGGCCTCGTGCGGATCGGGCTGCTGCTCGGTGCGGCACATCACCGTAGGGCCGCCAGGAACTCCATGATCGCCTGGTTGGTGGCCTCGGGAGCGGACAGATGCGGGCAGTGCCCGGTCGCATCCAGCGTGACCAGCGTCGAGCCGGGGATCGCCTGGTGGACGAAGGCACCCACCTCCCGGGGAGCGATCACGTCCTGGGTGCACTCCAGCACCAGAGTGGGCACCCCCACGCTCTTCAGGTCGTCCCGCGAGTCCGACAGAAAGGTGGTCCGGGCGAAGACACGCGCGATGTCCGGATCGGTGGCGCAGAAGCTGTTCTTCAGCTCCTCGCCCAGTTCCGGCCGGTCCGCGTTGCCCATGATCACCGGCGCCATCGCCGTCGACCAGCCCAGATAGTTCGACTCCAGTGACGCGAGCAGCTCGTCGATGTCGTCAGCGCTGAATCCGCCCCGGTAGCCCTCGTCGTCGATGTAGCGCGGAGACGGGGCGACCATCACGTGCGCCCCGATCCGTTCCGGAGCCATGTCGGCCGCCAGCACGCCGATCATCGCGCTGACGGAATGGCCCACGAACACCGCCTCGTGCAGATCGAGCGCCTCGCACACCTCCACTACGTCCAAGGCGTAACCGGTCAGAGAGGAGTAACGGTTCTCCGAAAAGGCAGCCGCATCCGAGCGGCCGGCACCGACGTAATCGAACAGCACCACCCGGTACCCCTCGACCAGGGCAGGCAGTGTCAGCCGCCACATGTTCTGATCGCAGCCGAACCCATGCGCCAGCACCACCGTCCGCCCCTGCGGATTGCCGGTGACGGTGACATTGTTCCTGCGAGCGACATCCATGTCCGCCAGTCTCTCAGGACCCGCCCACTGGCCCCATGCGACCCCGGATCCTCCACATTCCGCCCGCCGCCTTCACACACAGGTTTGCGATCACAGCAGGTCAGTGCCTTGTCGCTCGTGACACTGCGGCGCCCCCTGCGCGCTTCTGGCAGGCCGGTCCGCCTGGCCTGCTGCGGTGGCTCCGTTCTCTTGGGCACCGCAGTGGCCCTGGTAACCGTCGCGGACAGTTCCGTAGAACTCCAGGTCGGGGTGGCCGACCAGTGCGGCATGATCGGCTCCGTGCGCCGTCCCGAGCGGTCGGGGCGTGAACGGCATGGGTACCCAGTCCGCTCGCGGCCTCGCGCCCGCGAAGCCGTCCTGGAACGCTGGACCCCGTGCAACGTCCTTGCCACAGGGCCATCGACTGCGCAGGGCCAGGTTGCAGCCCATTCCCCGAGCGTCGTCAGTTCCCCCTCGGCTCTCCGTGGCTGCGCACGACTTCCTTCACCTTGGCCACCGCGAACCCCCAGCCCTGCTCGACCGTCGGCTTGGCCGGGACGGCGATCTCGTCGGGGTGGGTGAGGACGTCGAGCAGGACCGGGCCCGGACTGCCGAAGGCGCGTCGCACGGCGCTCTCCACCTCTGCCGGGTCCGTCAGGCGGATGCCGGTGATGCCCATGGCCTCGGCCACGGCGGCGAAGTCGGGATTGTCGAGCACGGTGCCGAACTCGGGCAGGCCGGCCTGCTCCTGTTCGAGTTTCACCATGCCCAGCCGCCGGTTGTCGAAGACGACCAGCTTGACGGGCAGGCAGTACGTCTTCAGGGTCATGAGGTCGCCGAGGAGCATGCTCAGGCCGCCGTCGCCGCAGAAGGCGACGATCTGCCTCTCGCGGGCCAGGCTCTGGGCGCCCAGGGCCTGGGGCATGGTGTTGGCCATCGAGCCGAGGTTGTAGGAGCCGATGAGGCGGCGCCGGCCGCGCATCTCGACGAAGCGCGAGAGCCAGACCGTGGCCATGCCCGTGTCGGAGGTGAAGACGGCGTCGTCGGCCGCGATCCGGTCGACGGCCGCGGCCAGGGCCTTCCGGCGGATGTCATGGGCGCGGTTGTCCAGCGCTGAGCGGATGCGGCCCACGAGGCCCTTGTCGTGGGCGGGGTCGGCGGGCCGGGCCTGTCCGGCGCGCCACTGGTCGAAGAGCTCGCGAGCCTTCTCCAGGTGCGAGCGGTCGCGTGCGCCATCGGTACCTGCGGGGGTGGCGCTGAGGTGGTCCAGCAGGTCGCGGACGGCGGCGCCGGCGTCCCCCACGAGTCCGACGTCGACCGGCACCCGGCGTCCGATGTGGTTGGCTTCGGTGTCGACCTGGATCACGGTCCGTCCCTCGGGATACCAGTCCCGGTAGGGGAAGTCTGTGCCGAGCAGCAGAAGAGTGTCCGCGTCCTGGAGGGCCGCCGCGGCGGCGGGGCCGGATCCAGCGCATCAGGTAGGCGCTGATACGCCGCAGGAGGGGCAGCAGTTCGGAGCGGTAGAACGCTCCGTAGCACTGCATCCAGCCGCGCACGATCGGGTTTGCTCCTGCGGGCCAGTTCGGCGAAGGTGAGGCCGATCCGCAGGTGAAGCCGCCATGAGCGGACCTCCCCGCTGACCTTCTTCAGGGCCTCCTTGCTGATCGCGGGCAGGAACAGGGGCCTGGCCCACCATCGGGCCCACGCAGCGGCTGCTGGGCACCAACTTGCATCGGCATTCCGAGGTGGTCGATCTCATCCCGTTGGCGCGCCTAGCCATCAAGCCAGGCCATGAAGCGCGTGCGCTCCTCGCCGCACCGGCCGCTGCCGGAAGTGTGGGAGCTGTTTGGGGTGAAGGTGGAGCCATACGGTCCGGAGGTAAGCGTGCAAGCTTCCCGTACGGGTTGCAGAGCGTAGTAGCCGAATGCGGCCAGTCCCAAGATCACCAGGGCAGTCAGCAAGGAGCGGCGGGCTATCGGGAAAGGCATGCTGGGATTCTATGGCGCGTCACATGCACGGGGCGCAGTAACCTCGATCGTTCATGAGTCCTCGTCGGTGTGCTGACGGGGACTCTGTGTTTGCGAGGTGCGGTCTTTTCAGGTTTGGTGCAGGCTGAGGGCCCGGCCCTCGTGTCGGGTGGGCGCCGGGTTCCACTTCGCCGGGCAGTGGGGCGGACTGTCGGGACGGTCGAGTTGCTGGTCAGCCGGAGTTCGGGAGAGCCTGGAGCCTGCCGATCGCGTGGGTGATGACATCGGTCCACGGCCATCGGGCGGTGAAGCGGAGCCAGCGGCGGCGTCCGGTGTTCACGAGCTGGGCGGCGGCGGAGAACAGCCGCAGGCGGAGCTTCTTGGGTTCCCAGCAGCGGGTCTCGCCGGTCAGGGCGAGCATCGGCATCCAGGCGAGTAGGTCGAGTGCCAGGGAGACGATCTCCAGCCAGATCCGGTTCTGGGCGGTGTCGTGCAGGGGCAGGTTGCGCAGGCCGGTGTCGCGGGCGTTTCGGATGCGGTCCTCGCAGCGTGCCCGTCTGCGGTGACGCAGTTCGAGGTCGGCGAGTTGGCCGCCTTGGGTGTTGGTCGCGAAGCAGGTCAGCCGCAGTCCGTCGGGGTCGGTGAAGCGCAACTGGGCGCCGGGGTGGGGGCGTTCCTTTCTGACGATCAGCCGCATGCCTTTGGGCCAGGAGGAGAGGTCGGGCATGTCGGTGATCTCCGCGACCCGGGCGCCGGGCCGCTCGGTACCGCCGACGTCGTAGGCCGGTGTCCATGCCTTCTTCGGGATCTTCAGCACGGCCTGATGGAGGGCGTCGGTGATGGTCATTCCGACGGAATACGACAGCCACCGGCCCCGGCGGGTGAGCCGGTCGAGGAAGGCGTGGGTGCCGCCGGCGGAGTCGGTGCGGATCAGTGTGCGCCGACCCCACCGCAGGTGTTTGGGTAATTGGGCCAGGGCGAGTTGGGCGGCCTCAATGTGGTCGGAGACGGTGTTGGAACCGGCGTTCCCGGGCCGCAGCAAGGCGGCAACCGGCTCTCCGGACCCGGCCTGGCCGTGGTCGACGAATGCGACGAGCGGGTGATGACCGAAGGTCTTCTTCCAGGTCGCGGTGGCGTCCTGCTTCTCGGAGTGCGCGAGGACCAGCACGCCGTCAATGTCCACGGTCACCTGCCCGTCGGCGGCCGGACCGTTCGCCCCGGCCAGGTCCCAGACCCACAAGCGTACTTCGGCTCGGGCCGAGCGAATCGCGGTGAGCGCCTTCGGTCCGGCGGCGGCGAGGGTGTCGATGAGCCGGGAGACCGTGGGGTCTGATGCCACCGGGCCGAACACACCCGGCTCGGCCCGCAGCATGCCCACGTCCGCGAGACAATCCCCGCCCAGCGCGACCGCCAGGGCCACATCCAGCAGAATTTTGCCCGGGTCGTGCACCGCCCGCGGCTTGCGCCACGGCGCCAACGCCGTCGATATCGCGGTGTCCAGACCGGACTTGCGGACCGTCTCGACCAGCAGCCCCGCCCCGGCCTGCGAGACAGCCCCTCTGCCGCCGCCCTCGACGCGGACACGCGGGTACAACCCGATACGCCTGCTCACCTGGAGAGTGCTTCTCTCCTTGCAGCCAACAGGCCTCTAGACAAGTCCCATCGTTGCAAGTCAGGAGCACTCTCCGCTTATTTGATCAAGGCATGGACGAGCACGCTCATGAAAACGCGAGGCTAGGGCATCGGGCACAGGACGTGGGATGTCATGTCCTCGGTGAAACTAGTGCGCACCGAGGGACAGGGCAATGCCTCTGCAGCCAAACAGCCTCGTAGGGACGGGACTTGGCGGCGGCGCTCAGACCGCCCCGGGTATCACGAGCCCCGACTCGTACGCCACTATCACCAGCTGCGCCCGGTCGCGTGCCCCCAACTTGCCCATGATCCGGCTGACATGGGTCTTCGCGGTGAGCGGGCTGAGCCCCAGCGCTTCGGCGATCTCGGTGTTGTTGAACCCGCGCGCGACCAGGGTGAGCACCTGCCGCTCCCGCTCGGACAGCCCGTCCGGGCCGCCCACCGCTGACATCGCCGTGTCGGGTGCGCGCAGGAAACGGGCGATGAGCCGTGAGGTGGGTCCGGGCGAGAGCAGGGAGTCCCCGGCGGCCACGGTCCGGATGGCGTCGAGGAGTTCGGCCGGCCGGATGTCCTTCACCAGGAAGCCGGACGCCCCGGCCCGCAGCGCATCGACGATGTGCTCGTCGGTGTCGTACGTCGTCAGGACGAGCACCTTCACGCCCGCCAAGTCCTCGTCGGCGGCGATGAGCCGGGTCGCCTCGATGCCGTCCAGGTCGGGCATGCGGATGTCCATCACGACGAGGTCGGCCCTCGCGGAACGGGCGAGGTCCACGGCCTGCCGCCCGGTGCCCGCCTCGGCGACGACCTCCATGTCCCCGGCGGACGCGACGAGCATCGCGAACGAGGCCCGTACGAGGGTCTGGTCGTCGGCGAGCAGTACGCGGATCGGCATCGGGGCCGTCACGAGGGTTCCTCCCGGGGCAGCGGCAGCTCGGCGGTCACTTCGAAGCCCACGGTGGGACCCGGTCCGGCGTCCAGTGTGCCGCCCACGCTACGGGCCCGCTCACGCATCCCGACGAGCCCGAACCCCGGCGCGCCGCCGACGGCTCCCTGTCCGTGCCCCACCCCGTTGCGCACCGCGCTCCTCACCCCGTGGCCCGTCCCCTGCCCCACCCCGTCGTCGGCGACGGTCACCCGCAGGGTCCCCTCCGCCGCCCGCAGTCCCACCCGGACGGTCAGGTCGTCGCGGCCCCCGTGGCGTACGGCGTTGGTGAGCGCCTCCTGCACGATCCGGTAGGCGGCGGCGCCCACCGAGGGCGGTACGCCGTCCGTGTGGACGGACAGTTCGACCTTGGCCCCGGCCACCCTGGCCGCCTCCGCGAGCGCGCCCAGCCCGTCGAGCCCGGGCAGCGGCCCGCGCCCGTCCGGAGAGCCGAGCCCGGAACCGGAACCCGATCCGGAGCCGGGTTCGGCCACCCACTCCCGTTCCCCTCCGACACTCACGCTCGTCTCGTTCGCCCGCAGCACCTCCAGCGTCGTCCGCAACTCGCCCCGGGCCGTCCGGCAGGTCTCCGCGATGTCGTCGAGCGCCTGGGCGACCGCCTTGCGGTCGAGCCGGTCCGGATCCGCGGTGAGGACGTGGGCCGCCACGGACGTCTGCACACCGATCAGGGTGATGCTGTGCGCGAGCAGGTCGTGCAGGTCGCGGGCGATCCGCAGCCGCTCCTCGACGACCCGGCGCCGCGCCTCCTCCTCGCGGGTCCGCTCGGCCCGCTCGGCCCGCTCGACGATGGAGGCGACGTACTGGCGGTAGAAACGGGCGTCGACGCCGAAGAACAGGACCGCGATGACCCAGCCGGAGATGCGCAGGAGCTCCAGTGCCCCGTCGGGGTTGGTGAAGCTGTTGATGATCAGCGTCGGGCCGAGGACGACGACAGCGGTGAGCAGCGAGCGGCGTACCGTGCCGGTCGCCGCGACCGTATAGAGCGCCAGGAGGGTCGCGGGGATGGGTACAGCGTGGTTGTAGTCGAGAACGTGGTAGGGGGTGACGCAGACCGCCACCGCGAGCAGCACGAGCAGCGGACGGCTGCGCCGCCACACGAGCGGCACATGGGCGCCGGCCAGCAGGGCCCAGCCGGGCGGACCGAGCGGGAGTCCGTCGTCGAGGAGCGACGCGAAGATGACGGCCAGCACGGCGACACCGACGGCGAGGAACGCGTCGTTGCGGGTGCGGTGCGGCGCGGTGAGCGGGTCCCGGTTGACGACCGCCATGACGCGCTCGATCCGGCGGGGCCGCGCGTCACCCCGTACGACGGTGGTTCTCAGGTTCCCTGCGGCTGAGGTCGCTCCCCGATCTTGCACGATTCCATCTTCCGTCATGGGGGCGCCCCTCCGGCAGAAGGCAGGAGAGGCGCCCGGTCGGCTGTGGTGAGCCCGGCAGGTCAGGGCGCGCCGATTTCTTCCGGCTGCCGCGGCGGCTCGGTCGGTTCGGACGGCCCGGCGCCGGGCGCGGGTTCGCGGGAGAGGCCGCCCGGCCACCACATCTTCCGGCGCAGGGCGACGCTGGCACTGGTCACCAGGTACGTCCGTACGAGGAAGGTGTCGAGGAGTACGCCGACGGCGATCACGAAGCCGAGTTCGACGAGTTGCACGAGCCCCATGTTCATCAGCACGGCGAAGGTCGCGGCGAGGACCAGGCCGGCCGAGGCGATGACGGCGCCTGTGCTCCGCAGGGCGGTGAGCGCGGCGGCGGCCGGTTCCGCGCCGGCCAGGGACTCCTCCCGCATCCGGTGCATGAGGAAGATGCCGTAGTCGACGCCGAGGGCGACGAGGAACACGAAGGACAGCAGCCCGAGTCCCGGATCGGTTCCCTTGAGGCCGAGAACAGGCCCGAAGAACAGTCCGGCGATCCCGAGGGCCGCGCCCCAGACCGCGACCACGGCGGCCACCAGGATGAGCGGCGCGACGAGACTGCGCAGCAGGACGAACAGGATGAGCAGCACCGAGACGAGGACCAGGGGTACGACGATCTTCGTGTCCCGGCTGTTGGTGTCCTCCAGGTCGATCTGCTCGGCGCTGTCCCCGCCGATGTACGAGCCCTTCAGTTTGCTGCGCAGGGACTTGATGGTGGCGGTCTCTCCCGCCGACTGGGGTGTGTCCTTCGCGATGACGGAGATCTCGGCCCAGCCGTCTCCGGTACGGCCCTTCTCGGCGCTCTCGACTCCCCGGGTGCCCCGGATCGCCGCGAGGGTCCGGTCGACGCGGTCCGCCGGGGTGATCACGTCGATGGGCTGGGTGCCGCGCCCGGGGTAAGCCCGGGCGAGGGTCTCCATGGCGGTGACGGCCTCCGGCTTGGTGACGAAGGAGTCCTCCTGCTTGACCGGTCCCGGCAGGTTGAGCGTGCCGAGGGCGAGTGCGCCGAGCAGGACGGCTCCGGTCGCGAGCACGATCAGCGGCCTGCGTCCGGCGGAGTCGCCCATCGCGGCGAAGAGGCTCCGCCGCTGTGTGGGTTCGCTGCCGTAGGCCGGTACGAGCGGCCAGAAGACCCGCCGCCCGAGCAGTACGAGGACGGCGGGCAGCAGTGTCAGCATCGCGATCAGCGCGCACAGCACACCGACCGTGCCGAGCGGGCCCATGCCGCGGCTGCTGTTGAGATCGGCGGCGAGCAGGCACAGCAGGCCGGCGGCGACGGTGCCGGAGGAGGCGAGCACGGCGGGCCCGCAGCCGCGCAGGGCGGCGACCATGGCCTCGTACGGTCGCTCGATGCGCCGCAGTTCCTCCCGGTAGCGGGAGACGAGGAGCAGTGCGTAGTCGGTGCCCGCGCCGAACACGAGGATCGTCATCACGGCGGAGCTCTGGCCCGTGACGGTGGTACCGAAGGCCTGGTTGAGCCCGTACGCGACGCCCATCGACATGAGGTCGGCGATGCCGGCGACTACGAGCGGCACGAGCCACAGCACCGGGCTGCGGTAGATCAGGATCAGCAGGAGGGCGACGACGGCGACGGTGGTGTAGAGCAGTGGCCCGCCGAGTGAGTCGTAGACCTTCCCCGCGTCGGTGCCGAGCGCTGCGGTGCCGCCCACCTCGACGCTCAGCCCGTCCTGGCCGCGGGCGATGCCCCGGACGTCCTCGACGAGCGCGTCCCGCAGCTTCTCGTCGCGCCCGGGCTCGTTGCTGACGACGGGGTACATGAGGGTCGTACCGTCGTCGGACGGAATCCCCTTGGGCGCCCCGCCGACCAGCTCATGCGCTTCGGCGATCTCCTCGACCTGCCCGGCCGCCACCCGCCGGTCGTCGGTGCTCAGCCCGCCGCCCCGGTGATACACGATCACCATCTCGGTGCTCTCGCCCCCGGGCAGCGCGTCCTGTATCCGGGCCACTTGGGTCGAGTCAGCGCTGGAGGGCAGGTAGTCGGTGGCCCGGTCGTGCTGCACGTCGGCGAGCTTCGCCGCGAACGGGCCGACCAGCGCGAGCACGGCCACCCATAGCCCGAGCAGCGCCCAGGGCACGGCCCGCCTGCGTCCCACGCCCTTCGTGGTTGTCTTCCCGACCGTCATGAGCAGATCTCCCTCGCTACGACGACTACCGTTTCAGCTGTCAGCCTTCCGGCACGGGGAGGGGTTTACGTCGGACGGGAGGGGGAGCCTGCGGGTACTGCCTGGGGTGGCGGGGGGTGCGGATTACTCCCCCGGGAGTAATGGGAGCCGCGGGTGCGTGTTCGCCTGCGGGTGGGTGGGGGCTGGTCGCGCAGTTCCCCGCGCCCCTGAAAAACGGGACTACGCCAGTTTTTCGCCTTCAGGGCCTTCAGGGGCGCGGGGAACGGCGCAATCCTTGGCCTTTAGCCTCGATCGTTCATGAGTCCTCGTCGGTGTGCTGACGGGGACTCTGTGTCTGCGAGGTGCGGCCTTTCGGGGTTGGGGCAGGCCGAGGGCCCGGCTCTCGTGTCGGGTGGCCAACCCGATCGAGGCCCACTTCGGACCGCTGAGGCAGTTCACCATCGCTAACTCCAACCACCGCAACCACACCGGGCAGACCCGAGCCCTCCACGCCTACCTCCGCTGGCGCAACGCGAACGCCCGCCACCCCGACGTGCTGGTCGCCCAACGCCGCGAAAGCGCCCGTATCCGCAGCGAGAAGGGCATCCGCTGGGGCGGCCGAAGTCAGGCAGCCGCTGCCTAAAACTGCCCGTACTCCCCGGCGGCCACGCACTACGGTGGAATACATGTCCGAGCCCTCCGTGCGGGATTTCTACGACGATCTGGCCCACGACTACCACCTGATGTTCCGGGACTGGGACGCAAGCATGGCCTACCAGGCCGAGGTATTGGGCGGGCACGTCCGCGAATCTCTCGGCGCGGGACCGCACACCGTCCTGGACTGCTCGTGCGGGATCGGCACCCAGGCCATCGGGCTGGCCCTGGCCGGGCACCAGGTCGTAGGCAGCGACCTGAGCCCGATCGCCGCCGCGCGCGCCGCCGCCGAGGCGGCGGCGCGGGGAAGCCGGCTTCCGGCCGCTGCGGCTGACATGCGCCAACTTCCTTTCAGAGAGACGTCATTCGACGTCGTCCTCTGCGCGGACAACTCACTCACGCACCTACTCTCCGGGCAAGATCTCCGGGCGGCACTCCTCGGCATGAGACGGGTACTCCGAGACGACGGACTGTTGATGATCACTGTCCGGGCCTATGACGAGACGCGCCAGACCAGACCCACGTCGACACCTCCCCAGGTCTCGCAAACACGCGATGGCCAAGTGATCACCTTCCAGCTGTGGCACTGGCACGAAGACGGCGAACGCTACGACCTGGAGCACTTCCAGCTCATCCCCGCAAAGAACACCTGGCAGGTCCGAGTCCGCCGGACGACCCACTGGGCGCTGACGCCCCCGCAGCTGACAGAGTTCGTGACTGAAGCCGGCTTCACCAACATCGCCTGGCACAGTCCGGCCTCCAGCGGGTACTACCAGCCCGTGCTCACCGCACAGCGCGCTCCCTCAGCGCAGTAGTCCAGACGTCGGTTCCGCCCTGCCTTACTTTCCGTTCATCCATGGCGAACCGGTGAACATTGCCAGTCAGAGCACCAGCTCTGCAGGCGGAACCCGGTCCCGCACAACACGCCGCTCAGGTGCGGGCCAGTCGCCTCCGGGGCGTGCAAACCGGACTCGTAGTCGTCGAACGACGGCTCGTAGGGCGCACCAAGCTGGGCGTACGGGCGCGCCCGCCGCGATCATCTACCTGGCCGGACTCCACGTCGCGGGCAACTTTCTCTGGTCCGCTCGGTGATCGAAACGAAACCGCTCAGTAGCTGTCGTAGCTGGGCTTACCGTTCGGCCGGTAGACGCCGACGATGGTGCCGCCCGTCGTCGTCGAGACGCTGACCGGCTCCAGCGCAGTGGGGATCGCTCCGTCGGCGAACAGCCGCTTGCCGGTGCCGATGATCACTGGATGGATGGTCAGCCGGTACTCGTCGACAAGCCCGTGCCGCATAAGGGTCTGGGCGAGGTCACCGCTGCCGACGACGTTGATGTTGCCACCGCCGGATGCCTTCAGTTTGCGTACGGCATCAACGATGTCGCCCTCCAGCAGTGTGGAGTTCTGCCACTCGACGGACGCCAGGGTCCGAGACGCCACGTACTTGTGCATGCTGTTCATCCGATCGGTGAACGGGTTGTCGGGATCGGCGGTCGGCCAGTGCGACGCGAAAATCTCGTACGTCTTGCGGCCGAGCAGCATCGCGTCGGAGTGCTGGTACCAATCGGCGATGGCCGCGCCGACCTCGTCGTCGGCCACCGGTTTCTGCCAGCCGCCGTGCTCGAAGCCGCTCTCAGCGTCCTCGTCCGGACCGCCCGGCGCCTGCATGACGCCGTCCAGCGTCAGGAACGAGCAAACGATGATCTCGCGCATGGTGCGCTCCCTTCGTCGACAGGTAGACCACACAACCGCCGGAAACTCATCGGCGGACTTCCGCGGCGCAGCACGGGCCGTCGGTGCGGGCGCCACGGCCGTCGCCGCGCTGCAGAACGGCAAGGCGGACTGCGTCATGACCAGTGCACCCTCGTCCTCGCGCTGACCGGCCAGATGACCCGTCTCAAGAAGCCGCACCGAGAAGAAGTACAGGCACCGCGGGACGCCCTGGAGCAGGCGCACGGCGAGAATCTCGACCTCCGCCGCGAACTCGCCCGCCGTGGCGGAGACGCCCCACCGCCACAAGCCCGAGTCATCGGACCCTGCTGACTTCACTCAGCGGTCATCAGGCCGATGAGCTCGGCATCCGTGCTCCCGGAGCGCAGCCGGACGTCGAAGTTATAGCCCTCGTCGCAATACAGCAGGTCAAAGCCGGCCGGAGCGAGCCTGCGGAACACCACCGCCAACCTCACAGCGTCAGCCTCCGGAACATCCAAGTACAGACACGTCCCGTCCTGATGCAGATATGCCTCACCGGCGCCGTCTTGCGCCTCGAAGGACCAGCAACAACTCCGTGCCTCGCTGCGGGGTATCGCATCGATCTCGACACCAGGCCACCCGGCTCGGATCGCCGCGGTCAGAGCGTCACGATCGATCTGCCACCCACCCGCGTCTCCATCGACCATCACCATGAACGTTGCCACAGCAACTGTCTATCACTACCGCCCAGGCACGGACCGCCTCTCACACTCCATCGATCGCAGAAGCGTCCTGAGCTGGAATGCCAGCCAGAAACAGAAACCAAACCGGGGACAACCGGCGGGGTCGGCAAGACGCACATCGCGGTCGCCCTGGCGGTCGCAGCCTGCCGGGCCGGCTTCTCGGTCTACTTCACCACCCTCGACGACATGGTCCGCCATCTCAGGGCCGCCGAGGCGGCGGGCCGACTGACCAGCAAACTCGGCTCCTACCTGAGGCCCGGCGTTCTCGTGGTCGACGAGGTCGGCTACCAGCCCCTCAAACACGCCGAAGCGACCTGGTCTTCCAGGTCATCTCGAAGCGCTACGAAAAGGGCTCCACCATCCTGATCCCTTGCTATGAGCGTTCTGGGAGAGCGGTGCTTCTCGGGATGTTCGAGTGGATCGGCGTCCCGCGGTTCCCTCTCGGCCGCCACCACAGGTGTTGTCGCCGGTCGGCTCCGGACGGACGTCTTCGATCATCCGGGCCTTGACGCCTCAGGTCAGAGCGGCGGTGTCCGGGACCGTCCGGCGTCAACACTCATCGCTTGATCACTCGTTGGTGTTGGTGGTGCGAGCCCGCCGCACGGTGACCTCTTGTTACGCCCGAGCCGCTTGAGCTCCCGTGCAGACCGAGGCCCGTGGAGTGCGCTGGTGCCACGAACGGCTAGTGAGGCGGAGGCACATCCACAAGATGGTTGACGCCTGGGATTAGGTCGCCCGCATGGCCCGCATGCGCTCGTGACCAGCGCAAACACCAGCACATAGGGGGAGTCATCCATCACGCGGCGGTGGGTGAAGAACGACCGGCTCAACCACGCCGGCTATCTCTGGGCCTTCGCCTCGCTAC
Source organism: Streptomyces sp. NPDC020299 (assembly GCF_044387825.1). Taxonomy (NCBI): domain Bacteria; kingdom Bacillati; phylum Actinomycetota; class Actinomycetes; order Kitasatosporales; family Streptomycetaceae; genus Streptomyces; species Streptomyces sp. NPDC020299. The sequence goes on along the minus strand of NZ_JBIRWL010000022.1, from coordinate 34,931 downwards.
GGGCCTCCGCTGGGGCCAGCGCCCACTGCCGGCGGCGACGCGAGCACGGCGACTGGCATGCGGCCACTCAGAGGAACCTCTTCAACCGGATGATCGGCCAGCTCTACCACTGCATTCAGCACCGCAAGCTGTTCGACGGAGGCACCGCGTTCCCCACCGAACAGGCCGCCGCCGCTTGAGGGCATAGCAACGTGAGGTGTCTGACCTCGAACAAGACCTTCAGCGAATGGGGACAGGTGTTCGGGGACGAGGTCCTCGCCACCGCGATCAACGGCCCCAGCTACCGGCGCAAGAACCGCCTCAAGGCCATCGAGCGGCACGCCAGCGTGGCCTGACCAGTGGCCACGTTCAAACGTACCGGCCCGGCCGCATCGAGAGTACGCGGACACAGGGTGGCTCAATGGTCGCTTTCAGACCGTCAGGCGTCGAGCGCGTCGATCAGGGCCTTGGTCACGTCCTCCGTCGTAGCCGTGCCGCCGACGTCGCGGGTGAGGATGCCGGCGGCGGTCGTCGCCTCGATGGCCTTGTTCAGGCGGGCGGCCTGCTCCGGCAGGCCGAAGTGCTCCAGCATCAGGGCCGCGCTGCCGACCGCGCCGATCGGGTTGGCGAGGCCCTGGCCTGCGATGTCGGGCGCGGAGCCGTGGACCGGCTCGAACATGCTCGGGAAGCGGCGTTCGGGGTTGAGGTTGGCGCTGGCGGCCAGGCCCAGGCTGCCGGCGAGGGCGCTGCCGAGGTCGGAGAGGATGTCGGCGTTGAGGTTGGAGGCGACGACGACGGAGAGGTCCTCGGGCTTGAGGACGAACTTCGCGGACATGGCGTCGACCAGGACGCTCTCGGTCTCCACGTCCGGGTAGTCGGCGGCGACCCGCTTGAAGACATCGTCCCACAGCACCATCCCGTACTGCTGGGCGTTGCTCTTCGTCACCGACGACACCTTGCGGCGGCTGCGCGTGCGGGCGAGGTCGAAGGCGAACCGTATGATCCGCTCGCAGCCGACCTCCGTGAACAGGGCCGACTGGACGGCGACTTCACCGCCCTGACCGCGCGCGGCGAGATTGCGGCCGCCGAGGCCCGCGTACTCGCCCTCGCTGTTCTCGCGGACGACGACCCAGTCGAGCTCGGTGTCGTCGGCCTTGCGCAGCGGGCTGACGACACCGGGGAGGAAGTGCACGGGGCGGACGTTGGCCCACTGGTCGAAATTCTGGCAGATCCTCAGGCGCAGGCCCCAGAGGCTGATGTGGTCGGGGACGGTGGGCCAGCCGACGGCGCCGAAGTAGATGGCGTCGAAGTCCTTGAGCCGGTCGAGTCCGTCCTCGTCCATCATCCTGCCGGTGCGCTCGTAGTACTCGCAGCCCCAGTCGAACTCCTCCCACTCGAAGGCGAAGGCGCCGGCGGAGTCCTCGGCCAGGGCGTCCAGGACGGCGCGCCCTGCGGCGACGACCTCCTTGCCCACGCCGTCGGCGGGGATGGCGGCGATACGGAACGTGCGGGGTGCGGTGGTCATGGGTGCCTCCGGCTCGCTGTACGGGATCGGTTCCGAGTCAACACAGGGCGGCCGTACGGCGTCCAAGACCTGCTGCCGATACGACGTATAGGCGCAGCCGATCGATCCCGCGTCAGGCGTTGCTGGCGCGGCGGCGGGCCAGCGCCTCGGTGAGGTTCAGGAAAGCCTGCGCGGCCGGGGTCAGATGGGCGGGCAGGCTGACCATCGCCACATGGAGGTGGGCGGTCGGTTCGATGGGTGCGACCACCGCGCCGCAGCGGCGGGCCAGCCGGGTCCAGGCCGACGGCAGGACGGCGACCCCGACGCCGGTCAGGACCAGCGGCAGGATCGAGGTGCGGTGGTCGACGACCGTCACGATCTCCGTGCCGGTGCCGCCCGCGGTGATGTCGTCGACGATGTGGCGCATGAGGCTGCCGGTGCGAGAGGCGATGAGTTTCTGTCCGGCCAGGTCCTCGGGCCGGATGGTGACGTCGTCCTCGATCGCCCCTCCGGGCGCGGCGACGACGACGAAGGGCTGGTTTTCGACGTGCAAGACGTCAAGTCCGGTGGGGTGCGCGGGGGTCGCGCCGCCGAGCAGGCCCAGTTCACAGGCACCGCTGCGGACCAGGGAGATCACCTCGTCGGGGGTGAAGGCGGCGTGCGTGCTCACCGTCACCGACGGGTGCAGCTCGGCGAAGCGGTGGATGAGGGTGGTGAGGGGTTCGATGCCGGGCGAGGGCATGGTGGCGACCTCGACCGTGCCGCCGTGCAGTCCGGCGAGGGCGGCTGCGGTGTCGCGTACCGCGGCCAGGTCGCGCAGTACGCGCCGGCTCGGCTCCAGCAATTCCTGGCCCGCCTCGCTCAGGACGACGCCCCGGCCGACCCGGTGGAAGAGGGCCACCCCGAGGTCCGCCTCCAGGTTCGCCATCGCCTGGGACAGCGACGGCTGGGCGACGTGGAGGGCGGCGGCGGCCCTGCTGAATCCGCCGTGCTCCACGATGGCCAGGAAATACTCCAGTTGCCGGGCGTCCACCGTGCCTCCGCCGATCGCTCTCTGCTAGGGCAGGGCCAACCTATCCGCCGGTGCCGCCTCCTGTGCGCACCCGGTGATCCACCGGTCGGCGAGGGTGCGTCCGCACTGAGTGAGGAGCCGCTCGGACAGGGCTCTGTCGTTGGCGCAGTCCTCGTCGGTGAGGTCGGTCAGGGACTGTACGGAGCGGAAGTGGAGGGCGGTGCGGTCGGCGGGCAGGGTACAGCGGCCCGCCACTGCGTGCACCGGCGTGCCGTGTGCGCGGGCCCGGCGCGCGAGTGCGACCGGCAGCTTGCCCGACAGGGTCTGCTCGTCGAGGCTGCCCTCGCCGGTGACGACGAGGTCGCTCGCGGCCAGCAGTTCGTCGGCGCCGAGGAGACTCAGGAAGTAGTCGGCCCCCGAGCACACGCGGCCGCCCAGCAGCATCCCGGCGTACCCGAGCCCGCCGGCCGACCCGGCACCGGCGGCAGCGGCGCGGGGCACGGCATCCGGGACACCGGCCGCCGCCAGCCGTCGTACGAAACCGGCGAGCGCGTCGTCCAGTTGCCGCGCGTCGTCCGCGGTCGCCCCCTTCTGCGGGCCGTAGACGGCGGCCGTGCCGGTCGGTCCGAGGAGCGGGTTGTCCACGTCGGTGGCGAGGACCAGGTCGACGCCGGTGAGAGCGGCGCGGGCATCGGTGAGGTCTACGGTGTGCAGCTCGGCGAGGGCCCGCCCGCCCGGTCCGATCGGCGTGCCGTCCTCGCAGGCCAGCACCGCGCCGAGGGACTGGAGCAGCCCGGCGCCGCCGTCGGTGGTGGCGACCCCGCCGAGGGCGAGGACGACGGTGTCCGCCCCGCCCGCCACCGCGTACCGGATGGCCTGGCCGAGGCCCTGGCTGGTGGCAGTGAGCGGTGCCTTGTGCCCGCCGGGCAGGACGCCGAGCCCGCAGACGGCCGCGGCCTCGATGAGGACGGTATGGCCGTGCACCGCGACCCCGGTCGTGAGGGGCTTCCCGGTCGGGCCGGTCGCCACGATCTCCTCGCGGTGGAACCGGCCCGAGCAGGCGGCGGCCACGCTGCCCTCACCCCCGTCCGCGAGGGCGAGACGGCTGACCCGGGCGTGCGGAGCGCCCTCCAGCAGCCCGCACTCCAGCGCGCGGGCCACCTCGTCGGCGCTGAGCGAGCCCTTGAACTTGTCCGGGGCGATCAGGACGGACACCATCAGGGCGTCACCTCGGCGGGCTCGGCGACCGCCGGGTGCTGCTTTCCGAGCTCCACCCCGGGCCCGTCCTCGGCGCCGGTCTCCCCCGCGGTCTCGACGGCCGGCGGCTCACCCGCCCTGTCGGCCAGTACCTCACGGGCCCGCGCCAGGTCCAGGCCGTTCTCCCACTTCGCCACGACCAGGGTGGCCACCGCGTTGCCGAAGAAGTTCACCAGCGCCCGGCACTCCGACATGAACTTGTCGATGCCGAAGATGAGCATGATGCCCGCGGCCGGGACCGAACCGACCGTCGACAGCGTCGCGGTGAGCGCGATGAAGCCGCCGCCGGCGACGCCCGCCGCTCCCTTGGACGTCAGCAACATGACCGCCAGCAGTCCGAGTTGCTGACCCAGTGACAGCGATGTGTCGGTGGCCTGGGCAATGTAGAGGGTGGCCAGGGAGAGGTAGATCGCCGCTCCGTCGAGGTTGAAGCTGTAGCCGGTCGGCACGACCAGGCCGACCGTGGACCGCTCCGCGCCCATGAAGTGCAGCTTGCGCATCAGTCCGGGCAGCGCCGGCTCGGCCGTGGACGTACCGAGGATCAGCCAGAACTCCTCCTTGAAGTAGCGGAAGAGCTGGAAGATGTTCAGCCGCACATACAGGGCGAGCACCCCGCCGAGCACCACCACCACGAACAGCGCGGAGGTGGCATAGAAGAGGACGATCAGCGAGCCGAGGCTGGTCAGCGTGGACAGGCCGAACTTCCCGATGGCGTAGGACATCGCGCCGAAGGCGCCCAATGGCGCGGCCTTCATGACGAAGGACAGGACCTTGAAGACGACCTCGGTCAGGCGTCCGACGGCGGCGATGATCGGCTCGCCGGTCTTCCCGACCATCTTGACCGCGATGCCGAAGACCACGGCCAGGAAGATGACCTGGAGGATGTTCCCCTCGACGAACGGGCCGAAGAAACTGTTCGGCACGGTGCCCGTGAGGAACTCCCACCAGTGCTGGTGCTCTCCCTGGGATATGTACTGCGTGGCGTCCCCCGATGTCTTGAGGGTCGCCGGGTCGGCGTGCACGCCGTCGCCGAGGCGGAAGAGGTTGACGGCCACGAGTCCGGTCAGCAGGGCGACGAGCGTGCCGACCTGGAAGTAGGCGAGCGCCTTGACGCCGGTGCGACCGACCTTCTTCAGATCCGCGACACCGGCGATCCCGCCGGTGATCGTCAGGAAGACGATCGGTCCGATCAGCAGCTTCATCGCGGTGATGAACGTCGTGCCGATCGGCTCCATGTCAGTGGCGAGATCCGGCCACCGCCAGCCCAGCACGATGCCGATCACGATCGCCACCAGCACCTGGACGTACAACTGCCGGTACCACGGCTTCGCCGCAATACGTGCGGCGTGTTCGGCTCGCCCATGGCTTGGCGTATGCGTCATTGCAGCCTCCCTGATCGCACGAGACCGAGCCCGACCGGTCCGCGCCAGCTTGGGCCACAGTGAACCGGGCCACACTGTCAGGGGTCCACGACCAAAAATCGATGCCCTGTATAGGCCGGGCCTATCGGTACCGGCACAGGACACAGGGTCCATGCTGCACACGCGGGAAAGCGGCCTGCCGGGCACGGGACCGTTGTAATGACGCCGAAATCGGTGCGGTTGATCTCGCCGGTGGCGGTGTGGAACATCAGCGCCGCCTCGGCTGCCGCACCGCCGCCCAGAAGGAACCATGCCCGAGGAGGACTTGAGGAGAAGGGCGTGGTCGAGTGGGACATCGTCCTCGTCGGTGACTGTCCGCGAGCAGGGCGTACAGCTGAAGGTTGTCCAAGCGATCGCCAGGTGATCAGGCCTCCGCCCCGCGAGTTGGTCCGGGCTGCTGGATGTCTTTGAGGCCGTGCACCCGCCGACAGGGGCTGACGGCAATGGGCAACGGTGTGACGCCGTGGGAGTTTCTCGGGCCGCCGGAGGGCGGCTGCGACCCGCCGAGCACGTCGGTCGCCGCGGCTGCTCGTATCCCGATGCGTCAGCGCATGCCCGCCGCATCGAGCAGGACGGTCACGGTGGGAGCGATGAGCCCGGTCGGCGTGTCGGCTTTGATTCCCGCACGGGCGCTGGCGCCGTCGAAGACCAGGATCAGCTGCCGGGCCAGCAGGTCCGGGTCGCTCGCCCCGCCCTGTTCGGCCTCGGCACGGAAGAAGGCTGTCAGGTTCTCCTTGACCCGGTGGGCCACCCGACTCGCGGAGTGGCTCTGGTCTTTGAGCTCGATCTGTACGGCGAGATACCGGCAGCCTTGGAAGTCGGGTGCACCCGCCTGTGATTCCATCTGCTCGAATACGTGCAGGATCCGCTCGCGGGGTGGGCGGTTGTCGTCCCTCGCGGGAAGGAGAGTCGTCACATGGGCGGAGGCACGTTCTTCCAGGCTCGCCGCCAGCAGTTCGTCTTTGCTCTCGAACAGCTGATACATGGAGCGCTTCGACACCCCCGCCGCCTTGCACAGTGCGTCGACGCCGATACTGACACCGTCTCGGTAGGTGAGCGTGGCCGCTGCCTCCAGCAGTCGCTCTCGGGGGCTTGACTTCGCTGCGGTGGTCATAATTGCGAGGTTAACTCGATTTCGGCCCGTTGGAAACCGATCGGTTTACAACATTTGAGGGTGCGATCCACGACGCCGCCCACGGCCGAGCAGGCGTAAGGACGCGGTTCCCGCTACTCCGGGGGCGGCGATCTTCTCGGCTTCGTAGCCGATGAGGCCGACAGCCATCATCTCGCAGCGGCTCGAAGTCTGCGGAAACGGTAGAAGCCGGCGGGGCATTGATGACACCTCCTCGCCGCGTCCGGCGCTCCCGGCATCGCTCGCCTGCCGTTGCCGTGACTGCCGGCCGCGGCACCCCCGATCACCGGTTTGCAGAAGGCGGAAGGCGCGGGACCATCTCGGAGCGACCGGGCCGCGGTCCATCGGCCGCCTGGTCGTGAGCGCGGCGCTGCTCATGAGCCTGCCGCTCACGGCGATCGGGATGAACGATGTGCTGACCATCAAGCTCTTCGGCGTCGGCATGGTGCCCGGCCTCAAACTCCAGCTCGGCTTGGACAGCTCCGGCGTCGACCAGGCCGGGGAGGGACCTTGCCCGGCTTGCGCTTGAAAACCGATCGGTTTACCTTGATGGAAACCGATCGGTTTCTCATTCTGGAGGCAGTCATGACCGCTTTGAAGGGCGCAAGCGTTTTCGTCACCGGCGGCAGCCGAGGCATAGGCAAGGCGCTGGTGGAAGAGCTGTACGCGCGTGGCGCCGGCAAGGTCTACGCCACGGCCCGCGACCCGCGCGGCGTGACGCACCCGGACGCTGTCCCGGTGGCGCTGGAAGTCACCGACCCTGCCTCCGTGGCGGCGGCCGCCGCACAGGCGGGGGACGTCACCGTACTGATCAACAACGCCGGTGCCTCGGTCGGCGCCTCCTTCCTCGACTCCCCGGTCGACGACGTACGCCGGGAGTTCGAGACCAACTTCTACGGTCCGCTACTGGTCACCCGGGCCTTCGTGCCCGTCATCGAGCGCAACGGCGGCGGCCACATCCTCAATGTGCACTCCGTGCTGTCCTGGATCGCGCTCGGCGGCTCCTACAGCGCTTCCAAGGCCGCCCTGTGGTCGCAGACCAACTCCCTGCGCCTGGAGCTCCAGCCGCGCGGCATCGCCGTCACCGGACTGCACGTGGGATACGTGGACACAGACCTCGCGGCCGGCGTCGAGGCGCCCAAGTCCGACCCGCGTGACGTCGCCGCCCTCGCCCTCGACGGCATCGAGACGGGCGCGTACGAGGTGCTCGCCGACGACATCTCGCGGCAGGTCAAGGCGGGCCTGGCCGGTGACCTGGCCGGGCTGTACCCCCAACTGGCGAAGTAAGCCCTACACCCGAGGAGTCGGCGAGATGCCCGCCCACGAGTCACGTCCCACCATTCACATTCCGGGGACCACCAGCCACACCATCGCCCCTCGCAGCGGCCGTGAGGGACATCTGGCTACCTCAAGGCGGCCACCGGTGCTCCGGTGATCCTGCTGCACACCGTGCGCACCCAGGCCGAGCACTTCCGCCTCCTCATCCCGCTGATCGCGGACCGCTACACCGTGTACGCCCTCGACCCGCCGGGGACGGGCTACTCCGAGATCGTGCCCGGTGCCTCGTACGACGAGCCGGCCATGCGCGCGGGCGTCTAGGGGGTGTTTCGAAAGTCCCGCACAGCACCCACGGTGCCCGGCACGCACTCTCGCCGCACCGGCCAAAAACCCAAGTACGTCCAGTACGAGGGCTTTCGTCCGGCACGCCGAGAGCACGCACCGGACACCGCGGGCACCGCACAGGACTTTCGAAACACCCCCTAGCGGCTCCTCACCGAACTCGACCTGCACGACGTGACGTTGGCCGGGGAGTCCATGGGAGCGGTGCTCGCCCTGACCACCGCGGCCGATCTGCCGGAGCGGGTCCGGCGCGTCGTCGCGGTCAACACCTACGACTTCCGCGGCGGAATCGCCCGGTCCAGTCTCCTCGCCCGTGTGGTGGTCAGCGGTGTTCTCGCCCCGGGGGTGGGCCCGGTGATCGCCGAGGTCGAGCCCGGGCCTGCCCTCAGCAAGATCCTGCAGAGCGGTCTCGGCGACGAGAGCGCGCTACGGGCGGACTACGTGGACGAGCTTCTCCGAGCTGACCATGGATGAGCTGCCGGAAGCCCAGGCCGCGGCCGATCGCGTCAAGGACGCGGTTGTCCGGGAGAGCAAGGCGGAGCGCTTCGCTGCCCTCGGTGCCGACCCCACCCTGGAGGACGTCGTCGAGATGAACCGCGCCGCCCACAGGTGACCACGCCTGTCGTCGGCCCGTGGCGCACGCCCTGTACGAGATGTCCCCGACAGCTCCTCTCGTACGGGCATCCAGGGCGTAGCGGGAAGTGCCCCCTCTACGAGTGCGACCAGCGCCTCAGCTCGTGCCGAGCGACAGGGACTCCCGACCGGCGGAATGCGGCCGCGGTCGGGAGCTGCCCGGTACCCGGCCGAACCTGCGAAGGTGCGGCCCGCAGACCCTGGACGGACGATGAAGTCGTGCCGGAATCACCTCCTCCACCAGGGCGGGGGGCGACCGCGCGAGCACCGTCCCGGCATCCGGGCGCCGAGGGCTGGGGTGCCCGCACGTGGGTCGTGCCTGTCGTGTGCGGCTGCGTGGGTCTTGTCGGCCTCTTCATCCTCGTCTTCGTCGAAGTCGTCGCCTGGTGGTTCGGCACCCACACGTGGCACTGGCCCGGCACCGGCGGCTGACGCAACATGGAACGGCCGGGCCGTGCCGGCGGCAGCCGTGTGCGCCACCGTGCGTCAGGCTGCCGGCCGACGATGCGCCGAGGTGGGGCCGATTCCGGGCCGCCCGCCCGATGACCGCGGCCGTCCCGCCATACCAGCGCCTCCACCCCTCGCCGCTCCGCGGCCCTGGATGCCGCCTGATGGCCTCGCCGTCACCTCACCGCCTGCTGCACCAGCGCGGCGATCCGCACCTCTACTTCCGGTGTCACCTCGGTCAGGGCGAACCCCGCCGCCCACATGGGGCCATCGTCCAGCTTGGCCTGGTCGCTGAACCCGAGCGTCGCGTAGCGGGCCTTGAACTTCTCCGCGCTCTGGAAGAAGCAGACGACCTTGCCGTCCAGCGCGTAGGCGGGCATCCCATACCAGAGCTTGGGCGCGAGAACCGGGGCGCTTGCCGTGACAACGGCGTGCACGCGTTCGGCCATGATCCTGTCCGAGTCCTGCATCTCGGCGATCTTCGCGAGTACGTCCCGCTCCGCCTCCGCCGCTTTGTCCGCGCGCGAGCCACGGCGTGCCGCCTTCTTGAGCTCTTGAGCGTGGTCCTTCATCGCGGCCCGTTCCTCGGCCGTGAACCCCTCGTGCGCGCCACTCTCCGTGCCGGCCATAGCAGATGTCCCCCTCAGCATCTCTGTGTACGGATCTTGCGAGGGGACCATACTCCAGCAGACCGTCGCCTGGCTCGGGATTGTCCGCCAGGTCTGAGACCGGAGGTCTTCTCTACCTGTTCGACTGGGCTGCCGCGGGCTGCCAGGAATTGCTCCGCCGAATCGCGGTCCACCAGGAAGCGTCGGTCGCCTCGCCTGCCTGGACGGCAGCGGCGATCGTTTCCCCAGCCGGATCTTCTGCTCCTGCGTGCCGCCGCCGGCCTCGCGGTTCGCTTCCGCCAGGGACCGGATGCCGGCGTGGTTCGCCTTGATGTTGAACTCCGCCGCGCCCTCCAGGGCCCGCAGCCGCTCAAGGAAGTCCCCCGCACTCTCGGCGAGCAGCACCGTGGTCACCGTGTCGTCGTTCGGAACCGCACTGCCGAACCTCATCGGCAATACGCTGGCGGGCGAGCAGATCACGGCGCCTGGGCCGCAGCTCCTCGGGGGGCGTCACGATCGAGGCCGGCTCGCCCTGGCGCAGCACGCATACCGGCCGCGGGGGTCTCCGATGCCGTTCCGTTCAGGTCTTGGCAGAGGGGCGAGTGGGGGGCGCGGATGATCCCGTAGACGTAGGTGCTCCTCTCTCATTACCCGCTACTGCGCGCGGACCGTTCGCCCTGACGTTCCCGACCTTCGTCACGTGCCTGATGGAAGGCATCGGAGATCGTCTCCGCGGCACCGGCCAGGGCTCCTTTGGTCTTGCCACGGGCACCGGACTCCGTGAGCTGACCTGTGAGCTCCGTGAGCCCGGCCGGCTTGCGCGGCCCCGCTTCCAGGTCAAGGCGGTTGCACGCCTCGGCGAAGCGAAGGTAGGTGTCGACGCTGGCGACCACGATCCGTATGTCGATCTTGAGTATCTCGATACCGACAAGGGAGACCCGCACGAACGCGTCGATCACCAGCCCGCGGTCGAGAATGAGTTCCAAGACGTCGTAGAGGCCACTGGAACCGCCCCCGCCACCCTGCTGTGTCGCCACGGTCATCGCGACCATCCCCTTGTCATCCGTCTCTGCCTAGTCCTGCCGGTGCGGACCGCCGACAGCAGCGCACCGGCCTCACTGTCCCTCGCCACGACGCAGACTTCGAGGTGCGAGTTGCCCCACCGGCCGCCACCAAACACCAGTACGAGCCTGGCGCGACCTGATACGGGGGACGGGCGAAGGGCGCCGTCCCGTCGAACGCCGCGGCAGCGCGAGCACTGCGTGCCGGATGCCTTCGGCGCGTGTGCGGACGGGGGCGCGGGTGGCGGCCGGGGCGGCGTAGTCGACGGTGATCTACGAGGATGCTCCGGGATCCGCTGCCGCTGCCACCACTGGCGATCGGCATGGCCCGGCGCCCGTGCCACGCCGCCGGCGGTGCCCATCCGTGGCTGCGGGGCGCCGTGCGCCGGGTCCCCGGTCCAACCCGCGAGAAACAGCCGGATGGGCGTCCAGAGGTTCTGGATCCGGGCTGGTCATTCGGATGACCAGCCGGTCTCGCGCAGGTGCCGACGGCGTTCGGCGTAGGCGAGGTCGTCGCGCCAGAGCCGGCCCGCCGCCGTGCGCATCAGCGGGCGCAGGGCCGGGGCCAGGGCGCGGGCCAGGGCGAAGCCAGGCCGCTTCGAGGTGGCGACGACGGCCTCCACCACGGTGGTGCGCGGCCGTCCCAGCTTGTCCGGGCTCACAGGGGTGGCGTGGGTCTCCACCACGGACCCGAGTCCCTCACCGTCGGTGATCCGCATGAGCACCGTGCGCGGCTCGGGCGCGGTGAACTCCGCCCTCACCGGCACGACGATCCGCCGGGCCAGACGGAAGGAGACGTCGACAACGAAGGTGTCGTCGCCGTCGCCGGGCGCCCGGACGACGCTGAGGTCCACGAACGAGTGGGGGTGGAACCACGCGCCGTGCCACGGGTCGAGGCGGTTCGCCACGATGTCCCTCGGCTCGCAGGTCCCCACGCCGGTCCAGACCGCGTGCACGGATGCCGTGAGTGCGGGCCTGACCGGCACGACCGGAGCCCGCGTGGGTTCGTCACCGCCGACCGCGTCCAGCCTCACCCACGTCAGGACACCGTCGTCGTGGACGGGCAACGGCTCCCAGCCGGCGTACGCCGATCCGTCGAGGGACAGACCGTGCCAGTGGCACACCAGGGTGCCGCAGTGCACCGGGCTGTCAGCCAGCGGCGCGCCCAGATGGGGGCACTGCCCCGGGCCGCCCACCAGGTGTCCGCGCGCGTCGCGCCAGACGACGACCTCCGTGCCCGCGACGCTGCCCGCCAGCGGGCTGGTGGGCGTGATGTCCGCGGTGGCTCCCACCACGTACCAGTTGCCCGACGGTCGGGCCAGGGCGCGCCGGAGTGCTCCCGCGATGACGGCGGGCTGTGCCTGCCGCCAGGTGGGCACCTGACCTTCCCAGCGCACCGGGCGACGGCGCAGACGCAGCGGGTAGCGGGCCCTGCGCGGGCTCGGGGCAGGGCTCATCCGGACACCTCGCCGGACAGAGGACGGGAACCGGTCGTGCCGGTGGGCGCGGGCCTGCCGTGGCGGTGCGCGGCGAACCGGGCCGCCGCGAGCCGGGTGAGTCCGTCCGCGGCGACGGCTGCGCGCCGGCGCCGGGAGACCACCGCGCGCCGGTGCAGTACCGCGTACCCGTCGTCGGCGATGGCGTCGAGGATGCTCCCGTAGAGCACACAGGCGGCCCGGATGCAGGGGCGCGCCACCGGGTCCAGCATGGCGAGACCGGGCGCGGCCTGCCGGTAGACGGTCCGGGTCAGCTCCTCCCCGGCCCGCAGCGCGGCCACGATGCGCCGGTCCCGCCGCCCGGTGCTTCTGCTCCAGCGCAGCAGGTCCCGGTGGACGCCGTGCGCGGCGAGCAGGTCCTCGGGCAGGTAGACCCGGCCGCGGTCCAGGTCCTCACCGACGTCACGCAGGAAGTTGGTCAGCTGGAAGGCCACACCCAGCGCTGCCGCGTGCGGCGCCGCCTCGGTCCGGGACACGACGGTGCCGAGCACGGGCAGCATCTGCAGTCCGATGACCGCGGCGGAACCATGCATGTACTGACACAGGTCGTCGTAGGTGGCGTACGCGCCCACGGTGAGATCGCTGCGCATCGACGCCATGAAGTCGGTGAAGTGGGCCGGGTCGATGGCGTAGCGGGCGGCGGTGTCGGCGACGGCGAGCACCACCGGTTCACCGGCCGGGGGGAAGCCGTGGAGTGCTCGCCGCAGCCGTCCCTCGAGCCGGTCCAGGGCTGCCGCGCGCTGCGCGGGGGTGGCCGCCCGGCCGAGGTCGTCGACGATGTCGTCGGCCCACCGGGCGAAGCCGTACAACGCGTGCACGGCCGGCCTGCGCGCCGCCGGCAGCAGCCGGGTGGCCAGGAAGTAGGTGCGGCCGTGACGGGCGTTGAGCCGCCGGCACCGCTCGTAAGCGGCGCGCAGGGCCGGGTCGGTGATGCCGGCGGCGTCGAGTTCACGGCGGCTCACCGGACCTCGCCTCGCACGGCCGCGGCGCACGCCGGCCGGCGGCGCGGGGATGGGGATCCGGTGATCCGTGCCGCGGCCAGCCTGCCGGAGATCAGCACGGTCGGTACACCGACGCCGGGGGTGGTGCCGCAGCCGGCCAACACGACGTTGTCGACGCCGCGCACCAGGTTGCGGGGGCGGAAGGGACCGGTCTGGGCGAAGGTGTGGGCGGCCGAGAAGGGCGTGCCTGCGGCATGGCCCTGGTCGGTCCAGTCGGCGGGTGTCAGCAGGCACTCCTCTTCGATGGCGGAGGCGATACCGGTCATCCCCCGGCGCTCCAGGGTGGCCAGGAGTTCGTCGCGGTACCGCGGAGCGAGCCCGGCCCAGGACGTGGCGGGCATCCCGACCTCGGTGTTGGGGCAGGGGGCCAGGACGTAGTGCAGATGCCGTCCCTCGGGTGCCAGGCCGGGGTCGCCGGCGGTGGGGCGGGTGATCAGCAGGGACGGGTCGGTCATCAGGGAGCCGGTCCTGGTCAGTTCCTCGAAGGTGCGCTCCCAGGCGGCGCCGAAGGACAGCGTGTGGTGGGCGAGGTGCGGCCAGGTGCGGGTCGTTCCGACATGCAGGACGACGGCCGACGGGGCGTAACGCAGGGGGACCGGGCGACGCGGACGGCGGCCCAGGAGCCGGTGGGCGACCGGCAGGTCGGGAGTGAGGACGACGGCGTCGCAGGGGATGCGCTCATGCGCCGTGCGGACCGCGGCGACCCGCTCCCCCCGCCTTTCCAGGTGCGTGACCTCATGGCCGAAGCGCAGCTCGGCGCCTGCGTCGGCAGCGGCGGCGGCCATGGCACGGGGCAGTGCGTGCATCCCGCCGCGCGGGAAGTACACGCCGGCCACGGTGTCCATGTACGCGATGACGGCGTAGGCGGCCAGGGCACGGGCCGGGGCCACACCGGCGTACAGGGCCTGGAAGGAGAACACCCGCCGCAGGCGCTCGTCGCTGAGGAACCGTGCGATGCGCCCGTCCAGCCGGCCGAAGCCGCCCAGGGCGGCGAGCCGCGCCAGGTCAGGCGTCAGCAGGCCAAGGGGGGAGTCGAAGTTGACGTCGATGAACCGCCGCATCTGCACCGCGTACAACCGCTCGAGCCAGGTACGCAGCCGCCGGTAGCCCGCCGCTTCGCGGGCTCCGGCGAACCGCTCGACCTCCGTCTCCATGGCTGCGGCGTCGGTGTGCACGTCCAGCATGGTTCCGTCCGCGAAGCAGGCCCGGTAGGCGGGGTGCAGGGGGATGAGGTCGACGCGGTCGGCGAGGCGCTCGCCGACCGCCGCGAACGCTTCGTCGGCCAGCTGCGGCATCGTCAGCACGGTCGGTCCGGTGTCGATGAAGTAGCCGCCGAGGTCCCGCCGTCCGGCCCGGCCGCCGGGTAGTACATCGCGCTCGACGACGGTCACGCGCCGACCGGAGCCCAGCAGGTGCAGGGCCGCCGACAGGCCCGACAGGCCCGCGCCCACCACCACGACGTGGTCCGTTCGACCGCGCACCGTCCTCATCGCTGTCCCCGCCCGGTCCCGGGGAGCTCCCACCCGTTGTCCGCTGCGCGGGAATGCGGAGCGAAGCGGCAGCCCGCCGCCGCCTGCAGCAGCTCCCGCAGCCGCTCGGCGGCAGGCTCACGCAGGGCGGCGTCCGCCAGCCGCCGCACGCCGGCGCCGCCGAGCCGCTCCGCCCGGCGTTCCACCACCTGGCGGGCTCCGGTGCGCTCGAGCACCCGCCGTACCTCGGCGAGCCGGCCCTCGGTCAGCCTGCCGGCGCCCACACACCCGTCCAGCACGGCCAACGCCTCGGTGTCGCCGCTCGCCGTGGCACTGGCCCTGGCCACGGCGACCAGGTACGTCGGTTTGCCCTGCCGGATGTCATCGCCCGAGGGCTTGCCGATGGCGTGCGGTGCGCCGAAGACTCCGTGGAGGTCGTCACGGAGCTGGAAGGCGATGCCCGCGCGGCGTCCGGCCGCCGACAGGCTCCTGGTGGTTTGCGCCTCGGCCCCGGCGAGCGCGGCACCGAGCACCATCGGCCGTTCCACCGAGTACAGCGCGCTCTTGAGGCAGGCGATCCGCACGGCGCGGGCCGGAGAGGACACCGCGGTCGCCTGGCCGTGCAGGTCCAGGTACTGCCCCGCCACCATCTCGGTGCGCATGACCCGCCAGATCTCGCGTACGGCGTCGGCGGCCGGCGCCGGCAGGGCCGCACCGGCGACGATGTCGTCCGCCCAGGCCAGTGCGAGGTCGCCGACGAGGATCGCTGCGGCCTTGGCGAAGTCGGGGCCTGCCGTGGGGTACTGGTGGCCGATGTCGGTGTGCAGCGCGGGGCGGCCCCGGCGCAGGGCGGAGTCGTCCATCACGTCGTCGTGCGCCAGCGCGCAGGTCTGCAGCAGTTCGAGGGCCGCCGCGATCCGCAGTACGGCCGCGGTGTGCCGGCCGTCGCCCCCTGCGGCGCGGAAGGACCACCACAGCAGCTGCGGCCGGTTCCGCTTGCCTCCGTGCAGGGTGAAGGCGGCGAGCCGGGTGGCCAGGTCGTCACCGAAGACGGTGTCGAGCGACGTGCAGTGGGCGAGGCGTTCGTCGATGATCTGCTCCAGGCAGCGTCCGACGGCAGCCGGCACGTCGGCGTCCACGGCCGCCGGGTGCACGGCGGGCGGAACCGGCCGGCCTCCGGCAGGGCTGAGCGGTACTGGCCGGATCCCATCCGAAACGCCATGGGCACTGCTGGTGTGCATCCCGCTTCCTCTCGTCGGTACGAATCGGCTCGAAGGGGCGTCCTGGGGCTCTTCGGCCGCGCACGCCAATTCGGATGCACCGCCTGAACCGCGCGCGGAAGGCCGCGGCGCGCGGGGCACCCGGGAACGCCCGACACCGCGGTTGCGCGACCCCGGGGTACACGGGGATCGCCCCGTGCCGTGCTGCCGGACGCCGAACCTTCCCCGCGCCCCGTCCGCCCGCGCCGACGACCTGCGAACCATGCGCCGATGCATTCCCCGCCATGGCCGGTCTGCCGTGGGCCGGGCACCGAATGCCCTGCGCCGGCCACCCGTTCGGCGGGCAGGGTCGCAGGGCGGGCCCGTCCGGCGTGCATCCGTCCGCGGGTCCTGGCCGGAACACTGTGCCGTGGCGGAACTGACCTGCACCCGGCATCACGGCCTCCTCCGTCGGCCGAGCGGCCGACGGAGGAGGTCGCGGACCGGACCCGCGTGGCGCGCATCCGTCGCCGGACCGGGCCGGGATACTGCACCGCAGCAGCCGTGCCCGCACAGGGCGGAGGAGAAGCCGAGGAGGAGTCGAGGAGGAGGGCGTGGTCGAGTGGGACATCGTCATCGTCGGTGGCGGTGCCGCGGGTCTTTCCCTGGCGCACCGGTTGCCGACGGAGACGGCCCAGTGGCCGGGAATGTCCGTCGTGCTGGTCGACGCGCCGGCCGGGCCCCTGCGGGCGCCGCGGCGTACGTGGTGCTTCTGGGAAGCCGGCCGTGGCCGCTACGACTCAGCGGTGACGGCCTCCTGGGAGTGGCTGCGCGTCCACAGCCGGCACGGCACCGCCGTACGACGCCACATCGCACCCCTGCGCTACAAGATGATCCGTTCCGCTGACTTCGAGGCACTGGTGGGCCACGACCTGGCGCAGCGGCCGCGGATCCGGCGGCTGCACGCCACCGTCCACGACGTTGCCGTCCGCCCCGACGGGACGGCGCGCGTGACGGCTACGGACGCCTGCGGTGCCCGAGTCGATCTGGCCGCCCGTTGGGTGTTCGACTCCCGCCCCCCGCCCCGCCTGCCCGCCGCCCGCACCCACCTGCTTCAGCACTTCCGCGGCTGGTTCGTCCGCACCCGGCGGCCGGCGTTCGACCCGGACGTGGCCGACCTGATGGACTTCCGCACGCCGCAGCCGACACGTGGACTGTCGTTCGGGTACGTCCTGCCCACCAGCCGGCACACCGCCCTGGTCGAGTACACCGAGTTCGGCCCGGCACCGCTGACCGTCGACGCCTACGACGCCGCACTGGAGCACTACACCCACCGCGTGCTCGACACCGGCCCGGTGCAGGTCGAGGCGACGGAACAGGGGGTGATTCCGATGACCGACGCCGCGCTCACCGACCGCGCCGCACGCACCGTGTTCCCCATCGGAGTCGCCGGCGGCTGCACGCGCGCGTCCACCGGCTACACCTTCGCCGCGATCCAACGGCAGGCGGAGGCCGTCGCCGGGGCCGTCCGCGCGGGCCGCAGCCCCGTACCACCGCCACCCCACCGGAAACGCGCCCGGAGGATGGACGCCGTTCTCCTGCGCGCCCTGGACACCGGCCGTATCGACGGACCTGACTTCTTCTACCGGCTGTTCGACCGCGTCCCCACGGTGCGGCTGCTGCGGTTTCTGGACGGGCGCACCCGGCTGTACGAAGACCTCGCGGTCGGCGTGCGCGCCCCCGTGGCGCCGATGCTGCGCACGGCCGCGGAACTGCTGTGGCTGCCCCGCCGCCCCTCCCCCGCCGCTGACCGACCGGCCGGGGCGGACGGCCCGGCGCCGAGGAGTTCGTCATGACCTTGCTGCGCGACGCGGAGCTCGCCCAAGCGTTCGACCGCGGCGCCCGCAGTTACGACCGCATGGTGACACTGAACCCGGGTTACCACGCTCAGCTGCGCCGCTCCGCCCGGCGCCTCGCCCTGGTGGCCGGCGCGGCCGGGCACCGGGTGCTCGACCTCGGCTGCGGCACGGGTGCCTCGACCGCGGCCTTGGCCGCCGCCCTGCCGCACGCGGAGATCGTCGGGGTGGACGCCTCGGCGGGCATGCTGCGCCGGGCCGCCGCCAAAACCTGGCCGGCCCGGGTGAGTTTCGTCCACACCCCGGCGAAGCACCTGGACGCGGTCGGCGTGGGCGCCCCGTTCGACGCGGTCTTCGCCGCCTACCTGTTCCGCAACCTGGCCGATCCCGACGCGGTCCTGCGCATGGTGCTGGAGCTGCTGGCGCCGGGGGGCCGACTCGCGGTGCACGAGTACGCGCTCAGCGGCCGACGCGTGGACCGCGCGGTGTGGGCCGCGGTCTGCGGGGGCGTCATCATGCCGCTCGGGGCGGCCACCGGCAACGGCAGGCTCTACCGCCACCTGCGGCGCAGTGTCGCGCGGTTCGACACCGCGTCGGCGTTCCGCAACCGGGTGCGCCGCGCCGGATTCGACCGGGTCGGCGTGCTGCCGCTGCCGGGCTGGCAGACGGGCATCACGTACACGTTCCTCGCCCGGCGGCCGCCCGAGCCTCCCGGCGGTGCTCGGTGAACGGCCGCGTCGACGGCCGGCCGCCCGGGCGGGACCTGCGGGCGCAGGCCGTGCCTGTCCGGCCGGGAACGGACCGGGTCCGGGATGATCCGCCGGTCGCCGCGGTGATCGGCGGCGGCATCGCCGGTCTCGCCGCGGCCACGGTGCTGGCGGAGCGGGGCGTTCGCGTGGTGCTGTACGAGCGCGAGCCCTTTCTCGGCGGCCGGGTGGCGGGATGGCCGGTCACCCTGCCCGACGGCAGCCGCGCCACCATGAGCCGGGGCTTCCACGCCTTCTTCCGGCAGTACTACAGCCTGCGGGCCCTGCTGCGCCGGGTGGATCCCGCGCTGGGCATGCTGACCGGTCTGCCCGACTACCCCCTCAGGCACAGCAGCGGTCTGTGCGACAGCTTCCGCCACGTGCCGCGCACGCCACCGTGGAACGCGCTCGGCTTCGCCGCGCTCAGCCCCACGTTCCGCCTCAGGGACCTGCTGTCCATGCGCCCCGGCTCCGCGCTGCCCCTGCTGGACGTCCGCACACGCCGGATCCACGAGGACCTCGACCAGGTCAGCGCCGACGCCTTCCTGGACGCTGTGCGATTCCCGCGGGCCGCGCGGCATCTGGCTTTCGAGGTCTTCTCCCGCAGCTTCTTCGCCGACCCTCGGCAGCTCTCGGCAGCCGAGATGGCGCTGATGTTCCACATCTACTTCCTCGGCTCGAGCGAGGGCCTGCTGTTCGACGTGCCCCGTGAGCCGTTTCCCACGGCCCTGTGGGAACCGCTGGCGGGCCACCTCGCGCGGTACGGCACCGAGCTGCGCACCGCCACGCCCGTCGAGGCCGTCCACTCCGGCCCGGACGGCGGCCACCTCGTGGCCGACGCGACCGGCAGCCGGCTCTTCGACGCCGTGGTGCTGGCCATGGACACCGGTGGTCTGCAGGCGGTGGTGAGCCGCTCCCCGGGGCTCGGCGACAGCGTGTGGCGCGATCGGGTCGCACGGCTGCGCACGGCCTCGCCCTTCCTGGTGTCCCGGCTGTGGCTGGACAGCCCTCCCGAACCCACCCGGCCCCACTTCCTGGGCACCAGCGGATACGGGGCACTGGACAACGTCAGCGTCCTGTCCCGGTGGGAGGGCGAGGCGACGCGCTGGGCCGCGCGCACCGGGGGCTCGGTCGTCGAGCTCCACGCCTACGCCGTACCGCCGGACACCGACCACGACACGGCCGAACGACATCTCGTCGAGCAACTGCACCGGGTGTATCCCGAGACGCGCCGGGCCCGGGTCGTCACCGCGCGGCACGAATGGCGGGCGGACTGCCCCCTGTTCCCCGTCGGCGGGTACGCCCACCGCCCCACCGTGCGCACCCCCGACCCGGCCGTCGTCGTCGCCGGCGACCTGGTCCGCACCGACCTCCCCGTGGCCCTGATGGAACGAGCAGCCACCTCAGGCTTCCTCGCCGCCAACGCCCTCCTGGAGCGGTGGGGAGTGCGCGGAGAGGTTGTCTGGACGGTCCCGGACCACGGCCGGTCCGTACTACTGCGCGCCCTGGCGTCCCGCCGCCGACCGGGGCGGCAGGGGCGTGGGAGCGGCACGGAACGGAAGCACCCGGGACGGGGGTGAGGCCGGCGACCGCTGCGGCAGGAATCCGACCCGGACACGGTGCCGTTGATTCCGGTGACGGGTCGCAGTGGCTGTTGCCGGCGTCAGGGGACGGGGTGGGAGTCAGGGCCGGTGTGGTGCCGGTTCACCTGTTGGCGGCTGGGATCAGGCCTGGGGCGAACCTGTATGAGAGCGATTCCATCGGCGGCACCCGTCCGACGTTCCCTGTGAGCCGCGGTTGGTGCCGGCGTATGGGGCGTGCAAAAGTGCCCCGGTGACTGGTACCGCGCAGAGTTCCGAAGAGGGCGACGACGACCTGGCCCGCCTCCTGGCCGCCATGCCCGGCCTGGCCCAACTCGTCCGCACGGTCGTCGCGCTCCGCCCGCGCCGCGGCGAGCCCGGCATCCGGGAGAGCCATGTCGGCGGCCCCCTGCTCTGGCCCGAGGGCGAGCCCTGGCCACACTGTACGGACGGGGATCACAAGAGCGGATCGGTGCCGATGGTATCCGTGGTCCAGCTGTACAGCGCCGACATCCCCGAGATCGCCTTCCCCGAGGGCACCGACCTGGTGCAGATCCTCTGGTGCCCCGAGGTGCACGGCCTGCCGGAACCTCAGTTCCAGGGCAAGCAGTGCCGGGTCTTGTGGCGGCGCTCCGACGACGTCGTGCACGGGCCGGAGGTGCAGCCTCCCCCCTGGGAGCACTGGGATGCGGAGTGGGACGAAGTCCCCCGGCCGTGCACCGTGCATCCCGTGCGGGTCGCCGAGTACCCCTGGTGGGAAGAACTGCCCGCTGGGCTCCGGGAGCAACTGGATGACTGGGGGGAGCTCCATCGCCTCTACTGGCGGAAGAGCCTCACCGGCGGCTGGAAGGTCGGCGGCAGCAAGTCCTGGGCCTCCAGCGACATGCCCAAGAGCCTGGACTGCCCCGAATGCGGCGCGCTTCTCGTCCTCCTGCTCCAGGTCGACTCCTATGAGGACATGCCACTCATATCCCAGGACCCGCACACGTATCTGGACACTGTGACAGGAAGACATGTGGTCTGGGGGACGGAGGAGTGCACACACGTCCGGGAGGCCACCGGCTTCCGCGTGGACGACGTCGCCGACGCCGGGATCTACGTCTGCTCGGCCGACCCACGGCACCCCGCCTTGTACTTCACCCAATGACGGCGGCCATGAACGAGAGACGTCGCGGGCGCGTTCGAGGGCGTCGGTGCACCGCTGCCCGGCTGACGGGGTACAGCTCGGCAAGTTCGACGAGGACGTGGTCTCCGACCGGTCCGCCCCGTCAGCCCGGGCACCAGCGCGGCCAGGTGCGCTACTCACGTGCCGTGGGTCGGGCCGCGTTTCGCTATCTGGCTTGGCCAGAGGCATCGTCGGGAGTGTGGTTGGCTGCCGGCACGTCAGGGACGGTCTTGCCGGACCGCCCCTCCAACGAACGACATCGTCGTCGGTAGTCACAGTGCCGTGCCACGGCTTGGCACCTTCGCGACCGACTCCGGGCATGGATGCGAAGGGGCGGACGGGACCGGTGCGCAGGGCCAGTTGCCAAGAGCCGGTGGACTTCCGCCACGGTGAGCTGCTTCTACGTCTGCGGCGAACGCCGGACGCATCCCCGACCTGATGCCCGGCCTGTGGCGCAAGCCCTTCGAATTGGCGCGCTACGGACCAACCAGGCAGTGAGCTCGGTGCGCAGCTCATCTGCGTTGTCCCCCGCGTCCCATGGAAGTTGATCGCCCAGAAGGTCGTACTCCCGGTGGGCAGCCGCTTCGGTCAGGTGCCGGTCGGCAACCCGGTCTTCGAGTGCCTCCCAGGTGTCGAGCCACGGGCTGAGCGTGGCAGATGCCTCGGCGCACAGCGCGAGGACCTCATGCACGGGGACGGCGGGATCCGATTCAGCGAGGGTGTGAGCCCACCAGGCACGCAGGAACTCTGTCGCCGGGGTTCATCGTGTCGGCACAGCCTCAGGGGACTCCGGGTGGCTTCCGCCAACCGAAGATCACAACCCTGCCGGGTCCGTCAGCCGTCGTCACGGCAGTTGCCCAGCCGCTTGCGATGGCCGGGCAACCAGTCACAAGATCAGCGACAGAGCCCGCAGTTCCCCAGGGGGTGGTTCCGCGGGCAAGGGGCATGGTCAGCCCCGAGGTGGGCCAGTTTCGCTGCCGACAGCGGATGCGACACCTTGACCGCTTCCTCTTGGCAGGCGCTTGCCGCTGACTTGCCACCCGGACGATGCGCGGACCACCCCCCACGCCGGGGAGTTCCGGGGGCGGGCTGCGGCGCCGGAACCGGCACGCGGCGGACCGCTGTCGTGCACGGCGTACGACCGGCAGGATGCCTCACCCGCACTACCAGCAGCTTGCCCGTCGGCCAGACAACCGTTCGACTGAGAGGGGCAGGGCAGCGAGACGGCCGCCCCCGGCATGGCCGTCCGCTGGGTCGGCGAGTACGGGCTTGTGCACGACCCTTGCGACCCCGTTTCAGCGTCGCGATCCGTGAAGCCAGTGGATTGACGAGACATGTGCCTGGCGTGTCTGCACGGACTCCAAGCCTCGGACCAGCCGAACTACTTGACAGGTGTAGATAAACCCGGCGGCGGCAGTACAGTCCGCCTGTACGACGCCGTCGACGGCGAGCGGCGCCTCTGTGGTGTTCGGGGTTCCGGTCAGCACCTCCGTCCTTACCAAGCCGCTTCCGGAGGCTCCGGCCTTGTGCGCACCGGTGGCCCGCATTGACTCACTCATGCAGTTGCCGCCCTCCATCACCGGTGAGACAGAGCAGTGGAGGCACCATCGACCCACACGCAGAACTCGCCTACTGGACAGTGCTATCCGGGCCGATCTGCAAGTCGTTGAACCTATGCGCCACCGCGACCTCAAGGCCGAAGCCGAGGCAGCACGTGCCCATCTCTCCGGCGAGACCTGGTGGAGGCACGGGCCCGGCTCCGTGCCCTGCGCGTCCAAGATCTCGGTGCCCGCGCCCGTGAGGGCCTGAGCCTGCCGCCCCTGCGAGATGCCCAGATGGAGGAGTTGCGGAACAGCGGGACGCGGCTTTGGCCGCCAGCCAGCGTGCTGCGGCCGACCTGACGGCCCTGCGCAACGTCATCCAGCGCTTGATGGTGGAGAACAGCCGACTGCTTCAGGCCACTCGGCACGCACCCGCGGGGTAGCGCACGGCTACGGCTTGATCGGCGCCGTCAGGTCCCAGCCGGGCGCCGAGCATGGCTGGCGGGCAGCTCAGACTATGAACCAGCGCTGGATGGCCGCCCGCAGGTCTGCCAGCTCAGCTGGGTCGGGGCGGGGTGAGCCGCAGGCCCAGGCCACGTAGCCGTCAGGGCGGATCAGCAGGCCGGTGAGGCCAGCCGGGCCGCCCCGCGCGATGACGAGGTCGACGGCGTCCTGCCCCTCCGTCAGTGCCGTTGCCAGTGACTGATCCTCGGTCAGGTCGAGGAGCAACGGCCTGCCTCTCCGGGCGACTTCGGCGAGCCGGACCTTCTCCGTCCCGGTGATCAGCTCCAGCTCCGGTGCGAAGTAGCCCACTGCGGGGTGGGGATCGGTGATGCTCATGTCGTAGCGCACGTCGGTGCCCGCGGTGAGGTCGGCGAGGTGCTGGACGACGTGCTTCTGGGTGAGCAGCTCCGTGAAGAGTTCGCGTAGGGCGGTGGTATCGCTCCCCGGCGCGGTGAGCGCGGACTGCGCCTCCGCGCTGAGCACCATGCGGCGGGCGGCCTGACGGCGCTCGGTGTCGTAGGTGTCGAGCAGGCCCGACGGGGCGGTGTCGCGCAGCGCCGCGGCAAGCTTCCAGCCGAGGTTGACGGCGTCCTGCATACCGAGGTTCAGCCCGGGGCCACCGCCGGAGGTGTAGACGTGGGCGGCGTCGCCGACCAGAAAGACCCGGCGGTCGCGGAACCGCTCGGCGACCCGGGTGTTGCCGCCGGTCAGCCGTCGCAACACATGCGGGCCTGCTCCGTCCGGCGGGTTGAGCGGCAGGTCGACGCCGAGGACTCGCTGAATGCTTGACTGCATTTCGGCCAGGGTCATCGGCTCGTCCGTGGCGGGCTGGTCCCACTCAGTGGTGCTGATGAGCGGCGGCTGGCCAGGGAACGGCGCGTAGGAGAAACCGCCCTGGTCGGTGCGGTGGGGCAGGAAAGGCAGGACCGGCCCATGGCCAGGAACGGTGAGCGCACCGTTGACCGGGTCGACCCAACCGGCCGGGACGATGGCGTGGGCGGTGCGGTTGGTGCGACGGTCGTAGCTGACGCCTGGGAAGGCGATCTTGGAGAGCTTGCGGATCACGCTGTGCGCGCCGTCTGCGCCGACCACGTAGCGGGCATGGAGCTGCTGGTCGCCGTCGGGGCCGGTGACGTCGAGGGTGACGGCGTCCTTGTCCTGGATGACGGCGCCGACCCGGTGTCCGCGCCGTAAATCGACACCGAGCATATGGGCGCGCTCCTCCAGGACTTGGACGATGCGGTGCTGTGGAGCGGCCAGACCGAAGACCGGGCTGGTGTCCAGCAGGCCGAGGTTGAGGCCCATGGCGGCGAACATGAAGTAGGCGGAGTTCGGCTGCGGGGGCTCCGGACTGCCGCTGAGCGGCTCGTACAGACCGCGGTGGTCGACCAGGCGCACCACTTGACCCAGCAGGCCGTTGGCCTTGGGTTCGGTACTGGGGTGGAGGAGTTGCTCCAGCACGATCGGGCGGATGCCGGCCAGGCTCAGTTCGCAGGCCAGCATCAGCCCGTTCGGGCCGCCTCCCACGATGATCACGTCGGCTGTCACGGTCAGGTCTCCTTCGTGTGAACGGGTAACGCGGCAAAGTAAGCGAGTTGGTCGCGGCTCATCGCTACGGGACGGGCAGGCCGGCGGCGAGCTGCTCGAAAACCTGAGCCAGGACCGCGCCGAGCGGCGCGGGTTCGCCGGCGCGCAGGCTGTGCTCGACGGCCACCGCGCTGCCGGTCGCGACCACGGCCGCGACCAGCTTCGGGTAGACGTCGCGTTCAGCGTCGGTGCCGGTGCGCTGTGCGACCGCCTTGGCCAACTCCTGCTGGGCGGCGGCGTTGGCCTTGACAATCTCACCGGCCAGCGCGGGTTCGGCCAGCATCAGCCGCACCCCCTCACGCCAACGCTCGTTCTGCGGCGCGGAGTTGTCCTGCGGAACGAACTGGCCCAGGACGGCGTGGAGCAACGAGTCCCAGAGCGGTTCTCCGACTGGGCGGACGAGCAGGTCGTCAGCGACGCGGAGCATCCGCTCCAGGTGGCTGGCGGCGATCGCCTCGGCCTTGCTGGCGAAGTAGTTGCGGAAGGTGCGGACGGAGACGTCGGCCTCGGCTGCGATCTGCTCGATGGTCACATCGGCCCAACCGTTCAGGACGCAGAGCCGGATCGCCGCCTGACTCAGCGCGACCCTCGTCTGCCGCTTCTTGCGCTCGCGGAGTCCAAGCTGCCCGGTCATGCGGGCCTCGTCTGCAGGTACCATGCGAGAAGCGTAGGGAAAATCTTGCCGAGAAGGCAAGATTGCCAAGAAGGAAGTTTTTTGGACTGCGTGAGCGAGACTTCAACTCGCCGTCAACGTAGACGTCCTCGACGTCGTCGCCGCAGTCATCTTCACCGGGCTGGACGTACTGAGCCCGACCGTGTGCCTGGCAACCCGGACGACCCTGGTGCCCCCCGACTACGAGACGACTCACTCATCGAACGCTGCCGGGCCGACCCTGCAGTCACGAGGGCCACCCCTGTCGGTCACCATTGACCCACCTGCGGAGCACCCCGTGACCTGCCGGACGGGCGCCCAGCGGCGCAGAATGCCCCGTACCAGGAGAGCTTGGAGCTGAACCGGCTGGCGCTGCTCGACGAGCTCCCGGTGGCCCGGCGATCTCGTTGATGCCTCGGTAGTCCCACAGGTCCGAGCCGCACACGCAGGTGGCGACGGTGCGGATCACCGCATCGGTGGGCTGCTGGAGGGCGGCCTTGGGCCGGTCCTCGACCCGTACGTCGCGATCCTGATGCGGCGGGCGACGGCGGGTAGTCGTCGACGGTCACGGAGTTGTAGAGGCGGGCGCTCTTGGTGGTGAGGCGGAGGAGGGCGCGGCTGGGTCCCGCGGGCAGGGCGGAGATCAGGCGGGCGCCCTGGGCCAGTCCCCATACGCCGAGGTGGGACGTGGGGATCAGGGTCTTCGCCGCGCTCAGCGCCACCGCGCGGCTGCCCCGCACGTGCTTGGCCATAGCGCGCTCGTAGGCGGGGAAGGCGCGCTCGTGGTCGCCGCCCGCCCGTGCCAGCTCTCCGGCGAGGACGTACGCGCCGACGATGGCCAGGGTGGTGCTGCCGCCGACGGCCGGACCGGGGCAGTAGCCCGCGTCGCCGACGAGCGTCACTCTCCCCTGCGACCAGGTGTCCATGCGGAGCTGGGTGATCGAGTCGAAGTAGAACGCCGGGGTGCGGTCGAGTTCGTCCAGCCAGCTGTCCACGTGGGCGTGCATGCCGGCGAACGCACCGCGCAGCAGTTCCTTCTGCCGGGGAACGTCGCGGTGGTGGCAGGCGAGTTCGCGCTCGCTGCGGAACAGGAACAGCGCCCGCGCGTCGCCGAGGTGCCGAGCGCCGTACATGCCGGCGGTGCGGCCGACGCCGACGTGCATGAGGAGTTCGCCGTCGAGGCCGGAGACGTTCGGCAGGCTCAGCACCCCGAGGTAGGCCCCGATGAAGGCGTTGCGGCGGGGCTCCTCTTCGAAGACGAGTCGGCGCACGTTGGAGTGCAGCCCGTCCGCGCCGACGACGAGGTCGAAGCGGCGCGGCGCGGCGTTTTCGAACCGCACCTCACCGTCGGGCGAGAGCGCGGTGATCGAGTCGCCGAAGACGTACTCGACCTCGTCGCGTGCGGCCTCGTAGTAGATCTCGCTCAGGTCGTCGCGCATGATCTCGACGTGCCGGTCGGAGGCGCCACCGAAGATCTTGGAGAGGTCCGCCCGGACCGGACGCCGTGAGCCCTCCCGGTAGACGGTCATCCGGTTCGTTCCGGTGGCCCGTTCCTCGATGCGCGGGAGCACACCCATCTTCTCCGAGATGTTCACCGCGGGCAGGAACAGGTCGACCGCGTGGCCGCCGGTCCTGCGCGGAGCCGGCGTGCGCTCGACGACGGTGACGCAGAAGCCGTGCCTGGTGAGCCAGTAGGCCAGCACCGGACCGGCGACGCCGGCGCCGGAGACGAGAATCCGCATGGCACCCTCCTTTTCCATTTCAGTCCGGCCGTACGGCGTGGATGGCGCTGAAGGCCAGCAGGGGGACGGCGGTCCGCGGCGGGTCCTCGAGCAGGGGCGAGTGTCCGAGGCCGGGCAGGAACGCGACCTTCGTGCCGGGAACGGCGCGGTAGTCGGAGGCGGATGAGGATCGCCATCTGCGGTCGTCCTCGCCGAAGATCACCAGTAGCGGCTTGCCCAGGACCGTCAGCCGATCCGGCAGCGTCCGCTGTTCCAGGCAGGAGCGGGTGGCCCGCATCGACGTGGTGAGCGAGTGGTGGGTCATACGGCGCACGTCATCGAGGAGCTCTTCCGGGATCTGGTAGCCCGCGCGGCTGAAAGCGGTGCTCGCGAACCGCCGGAGCTGCTCGTCGGCCGGCGGCCACTGCGCGAGGCCGATCGCGGCGGACTCCGGTGCGATGAGGGCGTCCAGATTGGGTCCGGTGTTGATGAGCACGAGCGCGGTCACCAGCTCGGGCCGCTGCCCGGCGAGGGCGGTGGCGACCACTCCGCCACCGGAATGACCGACGACCACGGCGTGCTCGACACCGAGCCGGTCCAGTGCCACGCCGGCCCGACGTGCCTGGTCCGGGATCGCGTAGCTGCGGTCGGACGGTTTGGCCGATCGGCCGTGCCCGAGCAGGTCGATCCGGATGACGCGGTGAGATCCGGTCAGCAGCGGAACCATCGGGTTCCATGAGCGGGTCGAGGAGGCGGAACCGTGGATGAGCAGGAGTGCGCCGCGGGGGCCGTCCTGGCACACGTGGATATCGCCGTCGTCCAGCGCCAGGGTCGCACTCTCGGTGGCTTCGGCGCCGCCATTCACGTGCGGTCCGCCGTCAGAAACAGTCATGAGCCCACCCTCTCCGCCCGCATGTGCCGGTGGATTGGACGAATGTTCCTCTTGGAGGTCGCACGAATAGAGCGGTTGAAAAAGCGGGCGTCACCATCCGCAGCGGAAACGGCAAATGACGCGGGACCACCCGCACTCGCCTATCCGCGCGACCTCTCAGCCGGCTCGCATAGCATGGGATGATGCGGACGTTCGTACACGGTGCGGCTCGGTGGGACGTCGCATGCCCGCGGCGGCCCAGCCAGGTGGCCGGTGTCACCATGGCCGGGTTCCGTGTCCGTGACCTGAACGCGCTCCGGATAGTCCCGCACCCGACCGTGACGCTGCTCCTGGAGTTCGGCACCGGTTCGCCCGTCATTGACTGTGCCGCCGGGCGACAGCAGCGGGGAAGCGTCGTCGCCGGGCCCGGGCTCGGTTCCGGCGGCGCGGTCCGGGCGCGGGGAGAGAACGTCGAGTGCGTACAGGTACGCCTGTCCCCGGTGATCGCACGCGCGATCCTGGGCGCCTCCCCCGCCGACCTCGACGGCGCCGTCGTGTCGCTGAGCGACCTGTGGGGCCGGGAGGCGTCACGGATCCGGGAACATCTCGGCGATGTCTCATCCTGGCAGGATCGCTTCGCGTTGACGGACGCGCTGCTCGCCCGCCGGCACGAGGCAGGGCCGCCGGTGGATTCGGAGGTGGCCCGGGCCTGGCACCGGATCGTCGTCAGCCGTGGCCTGATCCGGGTCGACGGACTCGCGGCCGAGGTCGGGTGGAGCCGTAAGCGGCTGTGGTCCCGGTTCCGGTCGCAGCTCGGCCTGCCGCCCAAACGCGCCGTGAAGCTGGTCCGCTTCGACCATGCCGCCCACCGCCTGGTCGCGGGTGAAGGCCCGGCCGAAGTCGCCGCCGACACCGGCTACGCCGACCAGTCCCACCTGCACCGGGACGTCATGGCGTTCACCGGAACAACTCCCGCGACCGTGGCCCGCGAGCCGTTTCTCGCCGTTGACGACCTCGCATGGCCCAGCCGGGGAACAAATCTCACGCCACCAGGGAGCCCCGGCTCGGTCGCCGACCGGAGGTGAGACGGCTACCCCTGTGAATGGCGCCGGCCACCGAACTCCTGCAGCAGTGCGTTGCGAAGCTCTCTTTTGGTGGTCCAGAGAAGGCAGCGGTCCGTTCCCGCTTGGAACTCGATCCGGCAGGCATGACGCTCCTCCTCGATGGATGTTCGAGGGTGATCGGATCGCCTCTGGTCCGGAGGCACTCCGCCTTCTGCTCCGCCGCCCTCGTTCCCCTTGTCAATGGCCATGGGCGTGCCCGCCGACCTTGTCCGCGGTCTGCCGCGTCCTGCGCCCACCGCTGTCCTGCGGTGTGGCAGCCCCCTTGTCGCTGCGCCGCTGCTCGGGCTGCTGAGGATTGGACATGCTGAGTCCTTGCCCACTCTCATCCGACTCGCTTTGGGCAGGGGGCGACCTCCCTGTCCGCTGCCTGGCCCGCGATCAGGGACGCATGCCAGCGGGCGGCACTTGCGGTCGACGGCAAGGGGAAGCTTGCTGGTGAGCCCGCCTCTGGAGCGTCCAAGGAGAGCGGCCTTCAGCCGGCGCTTCCGTCGTCGCCGGATACGGCGTCGTTCTTCCCGGGGGATCGTCTTCGCAGTCCTGCCCGCTTTGTTCTTCGAGGCCGCCCCTCTTGGCCTGGCTTTCTCCTCCTCGGAGGCAGCCTTTTCCAAGACGGTGATGACGTCCTGGCCGAGGTGCATTGCGGCCGCGTCGTGGTGGGCCCGGGCGGTGGTGGAGTCGATGCTGACCAGGGCCAGGTCCGCCCCACCCCGCTTCGCGGCTTCCGCGATCAAGCACTCCAGCAGGGCCTCGAGGACACCGGCGTCCCGCCACTGCCGGAAACAGTGGTGGACGGTCGACCAGGCACCGAACTTCGCCGGCATCTCTCACCGCTGTCCGTCAGTCCTGAACCGCCAGATCACGCCCTCGGACTGCTGCCACAGCCGCTCGAGATACGGGCCCTACTCGCAGATCGGCAGGTACGGCCCGGTGAACTCCCATTTCTCATCCGTCAGTTGCAGTCGCGTCAGGCAAGAAGACCTATCCTTCCGGCCGCGCCGCCGGGGCGAAAATCTGGGACTGCCACCGTCCGCCATCGAGCCGAACCGGGCTCAGCCGAGACCACGATGGCCGGCCCACAACTTCCCGGCACGGCTGGCAGCGTCTGCGACCAGGGACGCCAGTTCGGGCTTGTCGGGGACGGGGAACGAGACGTACGCGCCCCGACCACCACCGACGGGCCGGCCATAGGCCTTTACGGCGAGGTGACCGTCCGCGAGAAGCCGGACATTGAGCGTGGTGAGCGTGAACGCTTCACCGCGTCGAGTGTCCGTCCAGCGGAGCGCCTGCGGGATCGTGACATTGATCGCCAGAGCACTCACTTCCAGGTCGCTGCTCATGGACAGATGATCTCACGCAAGTCCCCGCAGGGGGCCACAACCGGCACATGGAACAGGCAGTTTGATCACGGCTCGATACGCGCCCCGTCAGAAGCCTGAGCACCGCTTCTTCGACCGGCCCCTGGTCATCCGTTCGCCGGACCGGATGACCGCGCCCAGGCCGAGTCGGTCAACGCCCGCATCCGGCGAGCGGTCAAGGCCCGCGGACACTTCCCGAACGAGCAGGCCGCCCTGAAGTGCGTCTACATGGCGATCATGCCGCTCGACCCCACCGGCAACGGACAGGCCCGCTGGGCCATGCCCTGGAAGGCCGCGCTAAACGACCCTCGACATCACCCAGTGCCGATGGTTCGAGGGTGGTCGGGCATGCCGGGGCACGGTTGCTGGTGGATCTCGCTGACGCCACAGGGCTGACCGCCGCGTACTCCGCCGCTCTCGGCCGCTTCGGCCGCGCGGAACCGAGCAGGACCCGGGACGGGTCGCCACGATCTCGCAGTGATGCTCGCCGACGGCGGTGAGGCGATCGCGGATCTGGCCGTGCTGCGGGACCAGGGCGAGGTGTTCGGCCGGTCGTCGCCTCCACGCCCACCGCCTGGCGGTTGCTCGCTGACACCGATGAGGCTGCAATTGCCTCACTGCGAGCGGGCCGCGCCTGCGCCCGGGAAGTCGCCTGGATGCAGGCCGCCGAGACCGGCGAGGGCACACCTGCTGTTCGGGTCGGAGGACGAGAGGTTCCCGGCCTGGTTCTGGACCTCGGCGCCACGCTGGTCGCCTGCCACTCGGAAAAGGAACAGGCCGCCCCGTCCTACAAGGGCGGCTTCGGCTTCCATCCGCTGCTGTGTTTCCTCGCGGACCCCGGCGAGGCCGTGGCGGGACGGCTGCGGCCCGGTAACTCCGGAGCCAACACTGCCGCCGACCACATCGCGGTGTTCGACCAGGCGCTCGCGCAGATCCCCGACGCTCACCGGCACGGCACCGACATCCTCACCCGCGCCGACAGTGCCGGATCCGCGAGAGCCTTCCTCGCCCACGTCCGCGATATGTGGAAACGAGGAATCCGTACCTTCTTCTCGGTCGGATACGCGGTCACCGAGCCGGTCCGCCGCGCTGTCCGGGCGATCCCCGAACGCCTCTGGCATCCCGCCCTGGACCAGGACGGCACCCTGCGTGATGGCGCCGAGATCGCCGAGCTGACCGGCATGGTGGATCTGGCCGGCTACCCGGTCGGCACCCGCATCATCGCACGCCGTGAGCGGCCGCACCCCGGAGCCCAATTGTCTGCTCAGCTTGCCGCCGCGGCCGCGTCCAGGCCTTGCAGCGCCGTGGGCTGCTGTCCGGTGGGCCAGGGCTCCTTGACCTCACTTCATGGATTCCGCGGGTCTGGGCGTGCTGGTCTACCCGATGCGGTCGACGGGGTCGCGAGGGGGCCTGGTCCGGCTGGCCGGAGCCGGTCCACAGGTGTGCGGGCTGCTGGAGCTGACGGGGCTGGATGCGGCCGTCGAGGTGTACCCGGACGTCGCTGCGGCCTCGAAACCGGCCGCCACGTGAGCGGCGCCGCGCGGATGCTTCTTCTCACCGAGGCGAGGGACCAGGAGGATACTGCGGGTGGAGAGTTCCCCTGAACCGGACAGCACCAGCGTCCCGCTACGGGACGAGGCGCTGATGTCCGCCCTGTTCGAAGCTGCCGGCGCCGGTATGTATGCGGTCGACGCCGATGGGCAGGTGATCGCCTGCAACCCGTGGGCGGAGCGGTTGCTGCGTTACGAACCAGGCGCGCTGATCGGCGTCAGCGCGCACGAGGTACGCAACCCGGATACCGGCAGTGGGGGCCTGCCGCGGCAGGCCCCCGTCCTGCGGGACGTGGCGCTGGGCAAGCGGATCAGCGGTGACCGTGCGGTCCTGATGCGAGCCGACGGCACCGCGCTGGCGGTGTGGTGGTCAGCGGCGCCCCTGCCGCCCCAGGCCGGCTATGGACCCGGCGCGGTGGTTGTCTTCCACGACATCTCCGCCCAGCGTGAGCGGGCCGACCGCCAGGCGGACCGGTACGCGCACAGCGAAACGATGCGCGAGCAGGCCGAGTACGGCCTGGCAGAGGTGACCTGGCTGAGCGAGCTGACGCTGGCCATGGTGAGTACCCTGGACGCCGAACAGACCCTGGGACGGCTGGTACGGCTGCTCGTGCCCCGCCTCGCCGACACCGCCCTCATCCACCTGTCCGAACAGGGGGCCCCGCACCAGACCGCCTGGGCGCACCACCTCGCCGACGTCCTGCCCCCCACTTCCGGCGAGTCCAACCAGCCGCCCGAGAACCCCCGGCACCGGGCTGCCCTGGACCGGGTGCTGCAGGGCGCCGGAATACAGCACGTCGCCGTCGCCGAGAGCGACGCACCGGCGGACCTGCTGAGTGTGGTGGAAGCCGTCGACGTGCTGGTCGTGCCCCTGCGGCTGCGGGCCACCACGCTGGGCGCGTTGACGCTGTGCCGTGCGGCGGCCAGCCCGGCGTTCAACGAGGCCGACCGGGTCCTGGCCGAGGAAGTCGCCCGCCGCACCGCGCTCGGCCTGGACAACACCCGCCTGCACGCCGCCCAGGCCGACATCGCCGCCACCCTCCAGCGTGCCCTGCTCACCGACCTGCCTGCCGTGACCGGCCTGGAACTGGCCGCGCATTACCAGCCCGCCCAGCGCGCCGCCGAGGTCGGCGGCGACTGGTACGACGCCTTCCTCCTGCCAGGCGGTGACACCGCCCTCGTCATCGGCGACGTCACCGGCCACGACATCCAGGCCGCCTCCCGGATGAGCGAGTTGCGCAACATGCTCCGCGCCCTGGCCGTCGACCGCCCAGAAGAAGACCCCGGCCAGATCCTGCAACGGCTGGACACCGCCCAGTCCCGCCTGACCCTGGCCGACTCCGCCACCGTCATCTTCGCCCGCCTCCACCCCACCGGTGACGGCACGTGGGAGCTGGCCTGGTCGGTGGCCGGGCACCCTCCGCCCCTGCTGCTGGCCACGAACGCCACGGCTGACTACCTCACCGGCCCCCACGCCATGCTCCTGGGCGTACGCCCCACCATGCCCCGCCCCACCGCTCGCACCACGCTGCCCGCCGGTGCCACCCTCGTCCTCTACACCGACGGCCTGGTCGAATCCCGCACCCAGAACATCGACACCGGCATGACACGCCTGCGCCAGCACGCCGACACCCACCACCACCTGCCCCTGCCCCGGCTGTGCGCCCAGCTCGCCCGCGACCTCGGCGACCCCCGCGACGACATCACCCTCATCGCCGCCCGCACCCCACCCGCCTGACACCCGACACCAGCCAGTCAGGCGTGTCGTCGCTGGACGGAGCAGGAGCAGCGGGAGGCCGCCGCGCTGCGGGAGAGGTGCTGACCGAACGCGAGGAGAAGAACAGCGTCGCGATCGCCTCGAACGAGAGTTTCAGCGGCTGGACCAAAACCTTCACCGACCCGGGCTCTGCGCGGCCATCGTCGCCCGGCTCACCTTCGGCGGCAGATCTCATCCAAACCGGTGCCGGATCCTACCGGCTGGCCCTTGCCGAGGCCCGGGCCGCCGCACGGGAAGCCACCGCGGGCTGACGTCATACGTGGCCCCTCTTGAACAGGTGCGGCCAACATCACGGCGCCGAGGAAGGTCCCCGGCCTTGGAAGCGAACCATGCCCACTTGGCCTGAACTCCCTGCTCTGGACGGCGCAGATCGGCTGGGGAATCGCTTGGCCAGTGCTCGGCGGAGAGATCATCATGAGGGAATGCCTGAGAACCGATCCACTGTGGCACCCACTGTGATGCGGCTCGCCCAGTACACGAAGGCGGACCAGGAGGAAATCCTTGGCAACAGCGATGATCCCTTCGGCATCGCCTGGACCGGTCTGACCTGGCTGCCGAAAGAAGAGCACTTCGCCATCCGGCACGA
Source organism: Streptomyces sp. NPDC020299 (assembly GCF_044387825.1). Classification (NCBI taxonomy): domain Bacteria; kingdom Bacillati; phylum Actinomycetota; class Actinomycetes; order Kitasatosporales; family Streptomycetaceae; genus Streptomyces; species Streptomyces sp. NPDC020299. The sequence goes on along the minus strand of NZ_JBIRWL010000022.1, from coordinate 477 downwards.
CCGCCGCCTCGTGGCACACGCCGGCCTGCTGCGACTGCCTGTCGCGATCGGCGACGCCGAGACAGAGGTGGTGGGCGTCGGCGGGGTGGCCGTCTCACCCGGCATGCAAGGTCAGGGCCTCGCCCGCCTCGTCGTCGCAGCTGCCCTGGAGCACGCCCGAACGATGGGTCCTCAACACGCACTCCTCTTCTGCCGGCCTCCCCTCGTGCCGCTCTACCAGCGCCTCGGATGGCACCCGCTCGGCAAGGACGTACTCGTCGACCAACCCGAAGGCCGCCTGGTGACCATGCCGCTGCGGACCATGGTGACGCCGCTGCGCGACGATGCCCGGTGGCCCCCAGGACCAGTACGGCTGTTCTCACTCCCTATGTGACGGGCCCTTTTAGAGGTCATCTCATTTGGCCGAGTCGTTATGCTGTGGGCCGTGGTGGGGATTGTTGAGCGGCTGGTGCCAGACGAGTTGTGGGAGCTGTTCCA
>NZ_JBIRWL010000021.1:117061-148852 GCF_044387825.1 Streptomyces sp. NPDC020299 | reverse complement strand
TCGAGCGTGGGGGAGCGTGCGATCGCAAGGCGCCGGAGCGCCCTCGTGGCGGAGCCACGTGGGTGGTTCGGCAACGCGGCGAGCGTGCGTGCCAGACGCCGCGGGGCAGGCGGGAATTGTCAGACAGGCCCTAAGGCTCAATGCCAGCTGTGCGGGGCGCGGAAGCCGGGCTCGCGCTCCAGGCGGCGCCAGCCGGCCTTCGGGCGGGCGCGGTGCGCCGGGGCCGACGGGGCGGCCGCCGCACGGGCCAGGAGTACGGCCGTGATGGCGGCGACCTCCTCGGGCTCGGCGTGGCCCTTCTCGACGCGGATCTCAGCGTTGTCCATGGGTGTCAGTCTCCGTGGATGAGGTTTCCGCGGGGGTACCGCGGAGCTTCCGCAGGGTTACTGCGGGGGGTTGCCGTGCTTGCGGGAGGGGAGGTCGGCGTGCTTGGTGTGCAGCATGGCCAGGGACCGGATGAGCACCTCGCGGGTCTCGGCGGGGTCGATGACGTCGTCGACGAGGCCGCGCTCGGCCGCGTAGTACGGGTGCATCAGCTCGGCCTTGTACTCCTTGACCATCTTCTGCCGCATGGCCTCGGGGTCCTCGGCGCCCGCGATCTGACGGCGGAAGATGACGTTGGCCGCGCCCTCCGCGCCCATCACGGCGATCTCGTTGGTCGGCCAGGCGTAGGTGAGGTCGGCCCCGATGGACTGGCTGTCCATGACGATGTAGGCACCTCCGTACGCCTTGCGCAGGATCAGCGAGATCCTCGGCACGGTCGCGTTGCAGTAGGCGTAGAGCAGCTTCGCGCCGTGCCGGATGATCCCGCCGTGCTCCTGGTCGACACCGGGCAGGAACCCCGGGACGTCCAGGAAGGTGACGATCGGGATATTGAAAGCGTCACACATCTGGACAAAGCGCGCAGCTTTTTCGCTCGCCTCGATGTCCAGGACGCCCGCGAGCACCTGCGGCTGGTTGGCGATGATGCCGACCACCTGGCCGTCCAGGCGGGCCAGGGCACAGATGATGTTGCGCGCCCAGCGCTCGTGGACCTCGAGGTAGTCGCCGTCGTCGACGATCTCCTCGATGACCTTGACCATGTCGTACGGCCGGTTGCCGTCCGCCGGGACCAGGTCCAGCAGAACGTCCGAACGACGCTCCACCGGGTCCGTGGCCTCCGCCCGGGGCGGGTTCTCCCGGTTGTTCTGCGGGAGCAGCGACAGGAGGTAGCGCACCTCGGCGATGCAGGTCTCCTCGTCGTCGTACGCGAAATGGCAGACGCCGGAGGTCTCTGCGTGCACGTCGGCGCCGCCGAGCCCGTTCTGGCTGATCTCCTCACCGGTGACGGCCTTGACGACGTCCGGGCCGGTGATGAACATCTGCGAGGTCTCGCGGACCATGAACACGAAGTCCGTCAGAGCGGGGCTGTAGGCGGCCCCACCGGCGCACGGGCCGAGCATCACGCTGATCTGCGGGATGACGCCGGACGCCTTGGTGTTGCGCTGGAAGATGCCGCCGTACCCGGCGAGCGCCGAGACGCCCTCCTGGATACGGGCGCCCGCACCGTCGTTGAGCGAGACCAGCGGGGCCCCGGCCGCGATGGCCATGTCCATGATCTTGTGGATCTTCGTGGCATGGGCCTCGCCCAGCGCACCGCCGAAGATCCTGAAGTCATGGGCGTACACGAAGACCGTACGCCCCTCCACGGTCCCCCACCCGGTGATGACACCGTCGGTGTAAGGCTTCTTCGCCTCCAGCCCGAAACCGGTCGCCCGGTGCCGGCGCAGCTGCTCGACCTCCTGGAAGGAACCCGGGTCCAGCAGCAGCTCGATCCGCTCCCGGGCCGTCAGCTTGCCCTTGGCGTGCTGCGCCTGAGTCGCCTTCTCGCTGGGGCCCGCCACGGCCTGCGCACGAATCTCGTGCAGCTCGGCGACCCGCCCGCGCGCGTCCGTCGGCTCGGTGCTCGGCACGTCCGTCGGCTCACCCGTCGTCTCTTCCAAAACGGTCATGTAGTGACCTTACGAAGGACACCAAGGAAAGCGAGCCGTCGACTCCGTACAGTCTCCGGCCCGTTTTACTGGTACCACTGAACAGAACCACCACGGGATGCAGCCGTTCCGACTGCTCAGAGGGCGTGACCGTTGTAGGTTCGCCACAAAGCCGTCACCGCAGAGCCACCTCACATTCGTGCGTGGCGCATGCCATCCCCGGAGTGACACGGACCCTCAAACGGCGGCCCGCCGAAAGGACCTCGACGGAGTCGTCCGCCCGCAGCACCGCACGCACCGGACGATCCCAGACGATCTCCAGCGGCTCACCGGTGCGCGGCGGCTCGCCGACACAGAGCCTAGCCGTCCGCCCCCGGCGCCGGACCAGCACACTCGCCCCCGCGGAGGCGGTCAGCGGCCCGGCAGTGGCGGCCCGCCAGAAGTTGGCGGCGATCAGCCCGAGGGAGGGCACGGCGACCGCCTGCCGACGAGCGTCGTTGGCGAGCACCGACAGCCAGCGGCGGTCGGCGGCGCGGGCGGCGACCTGGTGGCAGGAGGCGCCGGGGAGGAGGAGGTAGACGTACGTGGCGTCCGTCGGATCGATGCCGTGGTCCAGCCAGAGGGTCTGCCAGCGCCGGGTGCGCCGCTCCGCCGTACTGGTGGTGTTGATGTCGGACCAGGCACCGGTGCGGTCCTCGCGGAGCGTGCGCAGGGTGGGCGGGGTGGTGGACAGGGTGGACGGGCCGCGGTCACCGTACGGCAGGACCCAGCCACCGTGACCCTCCAGGTGGGCCCATCCCGGCCCGCGTACGAAGGCCTGCGTGCCGCCCTCCCCCAGATTCCGGTTGTCCACGACCGTCTCGACCGGGACGCCGTCGGCGCAGGTGATCCCGGCCCCGAGGCAGATCACCGCGTCCGCGACGAAGTACCAGGACTTGCGGGCCCGGAGCGTGGAGTCGAGCCCCTTCACATGCTGGCCGACCACCGCGTACTCCCCGTCCGTCGTGCCCCCGACCCAGCGCACGTCCGGCTTGGGCGCGCCCCATTCGCCGCCGGCCCGGTCGGCGAGGGGCTTGGTGGAGACGGTGGTGCCGGGCAGCCGGTACCAGTTCACCGTGGGCCAGAACCAGTCGGTGTACTGGTCACCGTGCCCTCCGGCCCACCAGCAGAGCATCCCGGCACCCGTGTGCCAGCCGCGCGGGTTCTCGCCGTTGCCGCACTCGTAGGAGGCGATGCGGTCGCTGGACATGGAGAGGGCCGCGACGAAGCCGGGCCCCCGGTGCGCGGCTCGGTGCACGGCCCGGTCCATGGCGGCGAAGAGGCGGTGCCCGGTGGGCTCGGGCGCGGCGGCCACGGGGGCCGCCGCGACGGCGTGCAGCCGGGCCAGGTCGCCGATGTCGAACTGAGGAGCCGTCAGGAGTCGGGAGACGGTGTCCCGTTCGATCCACCCCTTGATACGGCCGTACCACCGTTCCCGCTCCCCCTCGCTCGCGGCGCCCGCCAGCAACGCCAGGGAGGCGATGAGCAGTTGCCCGTGGAAGTGGTCGCTGCGCATGACGTGCAGGTCGTCGCTCTTCAGGTAACCCCGGCTGATGGCACGCCCGTTGACGCAGTCCATCACCAACCCGTCGTGGATGAGGGGCGCGTAGGCCTGCTCGACGCTGTCGAGGACGTTCTGCCGCTGCGGATCGGTGACCGCCCACTGCGACCCGGCGAGCAGCGTGAGCAGCCGCCCGAGCCCGTCGAGCATGACCTGCCCGTACGTCCCCGAGTACGCGACCCAGGTGTGCTGGACGAACGAGCCGTCGGCATACAGCCCGTCGCCCGTCGTGACGTACGGGAAGACCGGTGAGAGCGCGTCCCGGGCGAGCGCGATCCGGTCGGCGGCCCGGCCGAGAATGCCGCGCAGGGCGACACTGCGGCACAGGTCGACACGGTTGGCGCCGGTGGAGGTGCCGGAGTAGTCGGTGAGCATCGCGTCCGGGATGAAGTGGTCGACTGCGGCGCAGGCGGCTGCGGTACGGGCGTCGCCGAGGTGGTCGTACAGGGCGGCCGTGATGTCCATGAGGAGGCGGGGGCTGCCGATCTGCCACTCCCACCAGTTGCCGTAGCGGGTGGTGGCGGGGTTGTAGACGGTGACGGAGAGATGGTCGAGGCCGCGCAGTACATCCGCGAGGAGGCTTTCGTCGCCGGTGGCCCCGGTGCCGGCCTGCACGTAGGCCTGGGTCATCGTCCACAGGCGGCTGTAGCTCTGGGTGATACCGGAGGGCGGGTCGAAGGGGTACCCGGGCCAGAGCGAGGTGGCGGTCGGGGCCATGGAGGCCCGTAAGGCGCGGGCAAGTTCACCGGTCCGGGCGAGGCGGGCGGCGTAGGGCTGGGCGGTGGGGTCGTATCCCGTGCCGAGGGCGATGTCGAGCCAGCGGTGGCGGAGGGTTTCGAAGGGGGCGCCCGGATCACTCGGATCGCCTGCGGCGTGGGCTGTCCCCGGTCCCGGCCCCGGCTCAGGGGTCGAGACGAGGGCCGTCGTGGCGAGGGCGGCAGAGAGGAAGGCGCGACGCGTGGAAGTCATGCCCATGCCGTCTACCACCGCGCATTTCCCCGGGGAACCGCGTGACACACGGTAATTCCGATAATTCCGCCAACACACCCACCGATGATGTTGAACCTTGAACGGAATAGGTCTACGGTCGTTCGTGTTGACCTCGTTGAAAATTCAACATCATCGACTTCAGTTCGCCCGTCTCCATCCATCCCGTCCCCAAAGGAGCACGTCATGGGCATCTTCGGCCGCAAGGACACCGCCGAGACCACCACTCCGGCCGCCGCCGCGCAGGCCGCCGTGAACCCCGACCTCGCCGCGCTGACCGGCGAGTACACGATCGACCCGGCCCACACCACGATCGGCTTCGTGGCCCGCCACGCCATGGTCACCAACGTCAAGGGCGGCTTCCTCGACTTCAGCGGCACGCTGCACCTGGACGGCTCGGACCCCTCGCAGTCCACCGCCTCCATCGACGTCGCGATGGACAGCATCAACACGGGCAACGCCGACCGCGACGGTCACCTGAAGTCGTCGGACTTCTTCAAGACGGACGAGTTCCCGACGATGACGTTCCGCTCCACCAAGGCGGAGGCCCTCGGCGGCGACGACTACCGCATCACCGGGGACCTCTCCGTCCTGGGCGTCACCAAGCCCCTCACCATCGACCTCGAGTTCAACGGCGCCGCGAAGGACCCCTTCGGCAACGAGCGCGTCGGCTTCGAGGGCAAGGCCGAGATCCTGCGCTCCGACTGGGGCCTGACCTGGAACGCGGCACTGGAGACCGGCGGTGTCCTCGTCTCCGACAAGATCAAGCTGAACTTCGACATCTCGGCGATCAAGAACGCCTGAGCCGGACGACCACGTAACGGCCGGTCCTGCCCCACCTCGAAGGCCGCCCTGGCCCGAGGGCTCCCCGTCCAGCGCGACGGTGAGCTCCCGGGGCACGGCGGCCTCCTTCTGCGACGTGTACGCTGGTAGGTTGGCCTCTCGTGGACGCGGGGGCAGGAAACGAGATGGTTGCGGTCCCGTCAGGACAGGTGATGCTGTCGGACCGGCGGACGCGGACCAGTTGGCAGGTCGAGGTCGCGCCGTTTCAGATGTCGGCGTTCCCGGTCACACAGTCCTTGTACGCACGAGTCACAGGCCGACGGCCGAGCAGCGCCCAAGGCGAGCGGCTGCCGGTCGAGGGCGTTTCGTGGTGGGACGCGGTCCAGTTCTGCAACGCCTTGTCCCGACGCGAAGGACTGACGCCCGCGTATCACGTGTGCGTCGACGCCGAGACGGCCGCCGAATGGGACACCTCCGCGGACGGCTACCGGTTGCCGACCGAGGCTGAATGGGAGCACGCCTGCCGTGCGGGTACCACTGGCCCGCGGTACAGCCGACTCGACGATGTCGCCTGGCACCAGGGCAATTCCGATGGGCGCATCCACTCCGTCGGCGGCAAGCAGCCCAACGCTTGGGGCCTGTACGACATGCTGGGCAATGTGTGGGACTGGTGCTGGGACGTCTACGACGCCGAGGTATACGGCACCTACCGGGTGCTCCGCGGTGGTGGATGGGCCGACGAGCACTGGAGCTGCCGGGCCTCGGTACGGCGGCGCAGCCACCCGACCTTCCGGATAGACGACGTGGGATTCCGCATCGCGCGCTCCACGCCAGGGTCTCGGCCGTAATGGCCTCGCGTGAAGCGGGTGGCGGGGTCGGGCGGGGGCCTTGGGGTGGGCGATGTGGACGCCTGTCGTGAAGTGCCCGTGGGGGCCGCTCGCTTCTCCTGATTGTCGTGCTTCCGCGTCCCGCCTCAAGGGCGCTGCGTTCCGCTGCGCTCCACTCCGCGTCGCCTTCGGCGATCGGCCTGGCGGCCGACCCTTGACCCGGGCCGCTCCAGCACGGGCGAGAAGCGAGCGAGCGGCCCGGAAAGCCGGCGGCCGGGGCAGAAGCCCCCTTCGGTGGGCTGGGCTGTGGGGCAGGGTTGGGGGGTGCGCGGTCGCGCCTCGCCTGCACGCCGGGTGGGTTTGGCGGCGATCGGTGGGTGGTGGGTGGTGGGTGAGAGTGCGCTCTGGGGGGGGCGGGGGCACGCCGGCCTGGCTCAGCGGCTGGCGGTGGGTGGGGGCTCGGGTGTGCGTCAGGTGGGGTTGGCGGCTTGGGGTCGGTGGGGCGGGGTGGCCGCTTGGTGGTGGGCCGAGCCGCCCGGACCCACCGGCGGCCTTTCACTTCCGCCACATCAGCCTCAACAGCCTCAACAGCCACAGCTGTTCGGTGAGTGGCAGGAATGTGTCACACCAGGACAACAAAACCGCAGGTCACTGAGATACGGAGTGGAACATTCCTGCCACTCACTGCCCCACACCCCACTCCGTGCCCGATTTACACCATTCCGGGGCCGCGTCCACCACCCAGAACAGCCACCGAGCCGCCGAACGCCACCACCAGTTGCACCAGACGCGCCCGCACCCCACCCCCGCCCACCACACACCGACCCCCACCACCGGCCGCAAGCCACCAAGCCACCAAGCCACCAAGCCACCAAGCCACCCCGGCATGCCTCGTCCACCCAGCGCGCACCCCCACCCCCACCCCCACTCACCGATCGCCGCCAAGCCCACCCGGCGAGCCGCCACCCACCCACCGCGCACCACCCACCGACCGCAAGCCGTTAAGCGCTCCCAGCGCGCACCTCACCCCAGCCACCCACTCACCGATCGCCGCTGAGCCGGCCCGGCGTGCTGGCGAGGCGCGGGCGCGTTCCCGAACGCCGGGCGGCAGCTCAGTTGGGGGAAGCGCTGCCCACCCGGGCCCCGCTTTCCCCGGGCTGCCCGCTCGCTTCTCCCCCGTGATTCCGGGGGCCGAGTCAAGGGTCGGCCGTAGGCCGATCGCCGTAGGCGACGCGGAGTGCAGCGAAGCGGAACGGAGCGCCCTTTACTCGGGTCCCGGAATCACGACACTGGCAAAGAAGCGGGCGGCCCCACGGTCACTTCCGAACTCCGCCCACACCAGCTTGCCGGGGGTCCGTTCAGCCACGCCCCACTTGTCAGCGAGCGCCGCCACCAGCAGCAGACCCCGGCCGTGTTCCGACTCCGGGTTCTGGTCCGGGACTTGGACCTCACCCCCTCCGCTGTCGTGGAGCTCGACCCGTAGGGCACCGTCGGGATGCCTCGTCATACGGAGCGTGAAGCCACGGCCCGGCGGAACGCCGTGGAGCAGCGCGTTGGTCGCCAGTTCGCTTACACAGAGCAGCACGTCGTCCGCAGGCGCCGCTACCTGCCAGTCCGTCAGCGTCGTGCGCGCGAAGTCCCTCGCCAGGCCTACCGATCTGCGGTCGCGGCGGTAGAAGGCCTCGCGGGTGTGGGGGTGTTGAGATTCCGCGTTCATGTGGCCAGTGTCACTGTCAGTTACTATAGTGGACCAATGAGTGAGGGCGTAGGCCTGACTGCTACGGCCCCACTACGAGGACTTCTGGCACGAACGGGGGAAGGGGTCCGGCATGCACGTGGCGAAGAAGCCCAAGAAGGTCAGTTCCTGGCAGGCGGTCGGTGCACTGGTCGCCCACTATCGGAAACAGGCGCGACTCACCCAGGAGCGGTTCGCCGAGGCCGCGAACGTTCACGTGGACACGGTGGGGTCCATCGAGCAGGGGAGGTTAGCTCTTCAGCCGGATCGGGCCGAGCAGTTCGATGAACTCCTGGATACGGGCGGGGCGTTGGCCGTGCTGGTGGAGAAGATGCCCGTGCGGGAGCGGGTCGTTCAGTTTGCGCAGGGGCTCGTGGAGCATGAGCAGGAGGCAGTGAGCATCCTGTCGTACCAGAGCCTGGTGGTTCCGGGGCTGTTGCAGACGCGCGACTACTGTCGCGCCGTCTTCGACTACCGGTATCCGGCAATCAAGAGCGAAACGGCTGAGCAGTGGGTGAACGCCCGCATGGAGCGGCAGTTGGTCTGGCAGCGAGAACAGCCTCCCGTGGGCCACTTCATCCTGGAGGAGAGCGTGCTGCGGCGGCAGGTCGGTGGCCCGGAGGCCATGCGGGGGCAGATCCGGCAGATCCTGGAGTACACCGAGCCCGTCCACATGAGCATGCAGATCATGCCGATGGACCGGACACCGCACGCCTGTCTCGACGGGCCCATGGTTCTCCTGGAAACGCCTGAATACGAGCGTCTCGTGTACCTGGAGGTGCAGCGTGCCAGCTTCCTCGTCGAGGACTCAGATGAGGTCAGCGACTATCACCTTCAGTATGGAATGCTGCGGTCTCAGGCCCTCTCTCCGGACGAGAGTGTGCGCCTGTTGAATGGACTGCTAGGGGAGTCATGATGACTGCAGCACGACAGCAGAGCCGCTCGGACAGCCTGGCGTGGTTCAAGTCCAGCTACAGCGGCAGCCAGGGCGGCGACTGCCTAGAGGTAGCCACCACCCCCACCACCATCCACATCCGCGACTCCAAAACCCCCGCCGGCCCCACCCTCGCCCTCTCCCCCGCCACCTGGAGTGAGTTCCTTGACGGCATCTTCTCCTGAAGAGAACGAATGGGTCTTCCTCGTCTCGTGCAGCAAGGCGCCGGGACAGCCTCACCCCATGCACGTCCTCTTGGGTTGACTGCGAGAACGCGGCATCGACTGGATGCCTTTCGCATCGGAAGAGCTTCGGTGCGACCTCTTCTGCATGAGGATGACGGATGGGGACCCATACGGCCGGGTCAGTCTCTCCGTAGATGCTCGGGCCCTGCGGCGGCTCGGGTTGCATCCGGATCAGCCGTGGGCTGCGGTGCGCGGGGCGTCTCCGCCGGCGTGGTGGCATGCGTCCGGGGAGCGGTATGCGGCTCGGTATGGGCGGTAACCGCACGCCTCTTCGGTACCGGTAGCAGCCACCAGGCCGACGCCACCGACAGGGCCGCGCCCAAGGCGATGCCCTCCAGCCGGGTGGGCAGCAGGCTGCTCGCGTCCTGGCCGAAGTAGCCGAGGAGCAGGGAGAGGGCGGTGGTCATGCCTGCCGCCCAGTAGGCATAGTTCAGCGGGCGTAGCCACAACGCCACCGCCAGGACGGCGAACATCAGCACCACCGAGGCTCGGCCCGTCACGCCTGCCGCCGCCACGACCGTGGCCAGCAGCGTGCCCGCACAGGCACCCGCGAGCCGCTCGACTCCCTTGCGCAGTACGTCCGTTCGGCCGCGGTTGCCGCTCGCGGCGACGTATGCGGTGAGCACCAGCCACGGCCAGTGGTGATCGAACAAGAGCCGCCCCAGTGCGAAGGCGGCGGCGACCGCGGCCGCCATCTGGACGGCCATACGGGTGCTGGGGCGGGGGTGGAGGCGGGAGGCGCGGCGGGGTTCGGTCGCCTCGGCTTCGGTGGGCCAGGGTCCGTACCGGTCGGCCAGGGCCTGGACCAGCCACACGCACACGCAGGCCAGCACTCCGATCAGCGCCGACCATGCCCAGCTCACCAGAGCGTCCTGGGACTCGGGTGGCAGCGCCGGGCCCGGGACGACGAGGAGGGCGACGAGCGGGAGGGTCATGAGGGTGCCGGCCTTGCTGGCGGTCGGGCCGTAGCGGCGGAGCCAGATGGCCAGGGAGATCGCGGCGGTGTAGGCGGCCGCGCCGGCGGCGTAGTGCGTGGCGATGAGGCGGCCGAGCAGTTGGGCCACCGCCGCCGTCGCGGGGAGCAGGAGCAGCGCGGTGAGGCGGCGGCGCGTGTTCGCGGTGCGCTGGGTGGAGGACAGGGTCAGGGTCAGGGCGACCGCGAGGACGAGCACGTCGGTGTGCAGTCCGGCGGTGCGCTCCAGCCAGAGCGCGGCGCTCCAGCAGAGCAGGACGGCGGTCATCGTCAGGGCCGCTTCGTACGCGTTGCGTATTAGTTTGGCGGTCACGGAGCGACAGTAGCCGCCTTTCTCCCTCAACAATAGTAAGTAATCACGTACGATCTGCGGCATGGACCACCTCCCCGAAGCCGCCCGTCTCCGCCGCGGCATCGTCCGGCTGAACCGCCGTCTCCGACAGGAACGCGGTGACGGCAGCCTCAGCGCCAACCAGCTCATCGTGCTCGGGTATCTGCACCGGCACGGGCCGGCCACGCCCGGGGCGATCGCGGCGGCGGAGCGGCAGCGGCCGCAGTCGTTGACCCGGGTTTTCGCCGAGCTGGAGGAGGAGGGATTCATCGTGCGGGAAGCGAGCCGCGTCGACCGGCGTCAGTCGGTGCTGACGCTCACCGCTGAAGGGCGGCGGGTGCTGGAGCGGGACATGGCCGACCGTGACGCCTGGCTGGCCGGGGCGCTGGCCTCGCTCAGCGAGACGGAGCGGGGGGTGCTGATGCTGGCGGGTGCGCTGATGGAACGGCTGGGGGAAGCGCCGGAAGCGGGCCCCTCGGGGCCTTCCCTCGGTGCCCGCTCTCAGAACCCGCCGCCGAAGTCCCCTCCCCCGCCTCCGCCCCCGTCTCCGAATCCCCCACCGTCCCCGAACCCGCCCCCGAAGTCCCCCGGATCGAAGTCCGCCCCGGACACGTCCCCGCCCTGGTAGCCGCCTCCGAAGTCTCCGCCGCTGAAGTCCCCGTACCCGCCCCCGTAATCGGCCGCGTAAGCCGGGCCCGCCATCATGGTCCCCAGCGTCGTGCCGATCAACAGGCCCGGCAGGATGCCGCCGCCGAAGTAGCCGCCTGCCCAGGGGCCGTAGGCGGGGCCCGCGTCCCAGTAGGGGCGGCGGCCGTGGTCGGTGTCGACCTCGCGGACGACCGGGTCGCGGCCGTCGGCGAGACGGGTGGCGTCGGCCGCGCAGACCGGGACCTCGCGGGGGGCGCCGCCGGGCGGGGTCCAGGTGGCGTCGGTGAGCGAGGGGCCGTGGCGGGGGTCGAAGAAGCAGGGTGGGCGGCGTTCGGGCAGGGGGCGGCCCTCGCGTCGGGCGGCGAGCTGGGCGAGGGAGAAGCGGCCGTCCTCCAGGGCCTGGGTGACGGGGCGCACGTCCTCGGGTCTGCGGGCGTCGGCCATGTACTGCTTGGCGTTGTCGTAGGCGTTCAGGGCCCGTTCGTAGTCCGCGCGCATGGCGTCGTCGGCGCCGGGCTCCGCCGGGTGGAACTCCAGGCGGTCCAGTTCCTCGCCGAAGGCGGTGATGTCCTCGTCCACGACGACCCGCAGGCGGTCCAGGGCGGCCCGCTGTTCCTCGGCGCGGCGGCGGCGGTTGCGGCGGACGACCGCGTACACGCCCGCGCCGCCGGCCAGCAGGACGGCCGCCGTGGCGATCAGGGCGGTGGTGGAGACTCCGGTGGCGCCGCCGGAGGACGTGCCCCATGACGCGGGGGCCTTGCCGCCCATGTTGGGCAGGGCGCGGTTCGTGAAGTCGGTCAGCTGGGTCTTGGCGTTCTCGCCCTGGACGCTGGTGACCAGGTTGCGTACGGCCGTTCGGGGGAGGACGGAGGAGTCGGCGCGGGCGTCGAAGCGGTCGCCGAGGCGGATGGCGTACAGGCCGGTGACGCCGGTGGCGGTACGCAGGTCGGTGAAGAGGTTGCGGGTGGGGTAACCGGCCGGGAGGACCGCGATGAAGAGGGGTTTGCCGGCGCTCTTGATCTGCCTGGCGAGTGCGCCGGAGTCCGGTGCCGACAGCTGGGCGGAGGCCGCTGGGTCGACGTGGACCGGGCTCTTGCGAAGGGCCTCGGCGATCTGCGAGATGCTGGTGGTGTCCGTGGCCGTCGAGACGCTCGTGGCGGCCGTGGCCTGTGGCGCGAGCACGGTCATGACCGCGAGTGCCAGGGCCAGCATCAGTCCTGGGAGGCTTCGGGTACGTACGCCCTTCATGGTTCGAAGCTACCCGAAGCCTCCCAGAACCGGTCAGGTCATGCTGCCCGGTAGGCCTCCAGCAATTTGCTCGCCGCCTGCCCGTACCGTCCGGTCAGGAGCAGGTGGTCGGCGTCGGCGAAGGGCTTGGCCACCGCCGGGGTCATCTGCTGCCCCATCCGGTTCTGGACGATCAGGCGGGCCTCGGTGACCAGTCGGCGCCCGGTCTCGTCCGCGCCCGTCCGCTCGGCCACCCTCGCGGCGGCGGCCAGTGCCCGCAGGGTCGGTGTGTCGCCTCGCGGGGCTTTGGTGAGGGTGGTCAGGCCCCAGCCGTACGGGAACTGCGGGTCGTACGACGTGTCGCCCACGTTGATCGGCAGCTGGGCCTCGGACCTGGGCCAGGTGACGGGGAGCTGTCCGGTGAAGGGGCGCGTGCCGTAGATGACGTCCGCCACGCCGTCGCCCTCGGTGCCCGGCAGCCAGGAGGCGACCAGGGCGTCGATCTTCCCGAGCCGGTCGCCGATGAGCTGCGGGCGGCCGGAGACGATCAGCACCGCGCACTTCATGACGGCGCAGACCTTGTCCACGGCTGCCTGGTCGGCGGCGGAGAGTTGGAGGTCGTGGCCGTTGCCGACGTCGCCGACGCCCTCGGCGTACGGGGTTTCGCCGACTACGACCACGCCGACGTCGTAGCCGGTCAGGGGGGCGGAGGCGTCCTTGGAGTAGGTGATGGCGCCGCCTGACTTGCGCATGGCGTCCAGGATCGTCGTGCCCGGGGTGATGTTGCCGGAGGAGCCCTGCCAGGTGACGGTCCAGCCGCCGGTCTGGTTGCCGATGTCGTCCGCGTTGGATCCGGCGACGTACACCTTCTGGTTCTTCCGCAGCGGTAGCAGGCCGCCCGAGTTCTTCAGCAGCACCTGCGACTCGGCGGCCGCCTGCTGGGCGACGGCGCGGTGGGCCGGTGAACCGATCCGCGCGGCGCCGGTGGTGTCGGCGTACGGGTGCTCGAAGAGGCCCAGCTTGAATTTCTGGGTGAGGATGCGGGAGACGGCGTCGTCGATCCGCTTCTCGCTGATCCGGCCCGCCTTCACCTCGTCGGTCAGGGTCGTGGTGAAGTCCTTGTAGCCGTACGGCACCATCATCATGTCCACGCCCGCGTTGACCGAGGTCCGGACGTGGGACGCGTAGTCGCCGGGGAGCTGGTCGATGGCGTTCCAGTCGCTGATGACGAAGCCGTCGAAGCCCATGCGGTCCTTGAGCACGCCGTTGATCATGTCGGCTCGGGCGTGCATCTTCACCGGGCCCTGTCCGTCGCCGAGGATGTCGAGGGAGGAGTACGACGGCATGACCGTGCCGATGCCCCGGTCGACGGCGGTGCGGTACGGGGACAGGTGGATGGCCTCGAGTTGTCGCCTCGTCACCTTGGTGACGCCCTGGTCGATCTTGTAGGTCCCGGTCGTCGAGGAGCCGTACTCGGTGCCGCCGTCGCCGACGAAGTGCTTGGCGGTGGCGAGGACCTTGTCGTTCCGGTCGAGGTCGCCGCCGTTCGCACGGCCCTGGAGGCCTTGGATCATCGTCTCCATGGACTGGACGAGGGCCGGGTCCTCGCCGAAGGACTCGTAGGAGCGGCCCCAGCGTTCGTCGCGGGTGACGCAGAGGCAGGGGGCGAAGTCCCAGGGGATGCCGGTGGCCCGGACCTCGGCGGCCGTCACCGCGCCCGTCCGCTGGGCGAGCCGGGGGTCACGGGTGGCGCCGATGCCGATGTTGTGCGGCATGATCGTGGCGCCGACCAGGTTGTTGTGGCCGTGGACGGCGTCCACGCCGTAGACCAGGGGGATCTGGAACCGGGTCGCCTGGGCCCTGAGCTGGAAGGCGTCGATCATCTTGGCCCAGCCCTCGGGGGTGTTGGGCGTCGGGGTGGAGCCGCCACCGGAGAGCAGCGAGCCGAGGGCGTACGTCGCGAGGTCTCCCCCGTTCCCCACGGCTCCGCGCTCGGCCTGGGTCATCTGGCCGGTCTTCTCCGCCAGGGACATGCGGGAGACCAGGTCCGCCACGCGCTTCCTGACCGGCAGTTTGCTGTTCAGGTACGGCAGTCCGTGGGCGTCGATGACGATCTGCGGGGTCTCGGCGGGGGCCTTGGCCCCGGTCACCGTGAGCTTCAGGGGGATCGTCTCGGCGGACTCGGCCTTCCGGTCCTTGAGGGTGGGGATCTTGATGGTCCGCGTGGTGCCGGAGGCCGTGCCGGCCGGGAAGGTGAGGGTGCCGGAGACCGGGGTGTAGTCCTTGCCGGGGGTGGCGGTTCCGGTGGCCGTCGTCTCGTAGGTGACCGTCACGGGCTCGTCGACCGGGGCGGCACCGGTGGTGGTCACGGTGACCCCGACCGCGGCGGTGCCGCCCTCCTTGACCCGGTGGACGGTGGAGTCGGTGGTGACGGAGGCGCGCAGGGACTGGTCGGCCTTGCCGTACAGCTCGACGTCGTCCATGGCGAAGGTGCCCTTGACGCCGGTGGGGAGCGTGAGCGCGTACCCCCACATCTGGGTGAGGCCGAGGACGTGGTCGATGCCGCCGACCGGCTGGTAGTCCGTCCGGTAGGTGAAGTCGGTGAACGGGATCTCGATCTGTTTCCAGCCGCTGAAGTCGTCGGTGAAGGAGGTCGTCCAGAGTTCCGAGGCCTCGCCGTTCGCGCCGCCGTCCTTGATCTCGAAGGCGATCTTCTTGCCGTTGCCCCGGCCGTCCCACGAGAAGCGGATGCCCTTGTGGGCGGACCAGTCGTGGGCGGGTTCGGTCGCGGCGTAGTCGTGGGTGAAGCCGCCGTAGCCGCTGATGTCGTAGCTGCCGCTGAGGACTTTCTCGCCCTCGGGGGCGTCCGGGCGGGCGGCGAGCTGCAGGGCGGGCGGGTCGTCGGTGTCGCCGCCCCAGGTGAAGATGCCCTCGGCGGGCTGGGAGGCGAAGGGCACCTCACCCTCGAAGCGGTCGACGGGAACGGGGGCCGGATCGTCGGCGGCTCGCGCGGTCGCCCAGGGGAGCAGACCGGTGAGGAGTGCGGCGGAGACGAGCAGGGCGGTTCTTCGCATGGACCTTCCCTCGGCTCTTGGTTCACTCATGGACTCTTGGTTCACTCATGGACCCGTGGTTCACTCATGGCTTAGATCACGCCGTGAGTGAACTAGCGCCGCCCGGGACCGTCAATACTTCACGTCAGAAGTGGGCGGATATGGGCCTGCCGACCACCGCCGGGCTGCGCCGCGGGCCGGCCCGGCACATGGTGGGGGTATGAGCACTCCGCAGGATCTGTTCCTCGTCAGCCTCGACGTGCCCGGCGAGCATCCCGTCGAGGCGGGCGATCTGTCGCTCGCGCTCGCGGGAGCCGAGCTGGCCGACCTCCTCGGGGCACGCGCGCTCACCCTGGACGGTGAGCGCATCGTGCCCGGTCCCGCGCTGACCACGGGTGACCGGATGCTGGACGAGGCCGGGGCGGCGCTCGTGCGCGAGGAGCCGTACGAGTCGGTCGAGGACTGGCTGTGGCGCCGGGGGCAGGGGCTGGTCACGGCCTATCGCGACGTCCTGGACGCCGAGGGGCAGCTGTCCGGGAAGCGGCACCGATGGCCGCACCGGGCCGACAAGGCGGCGAAGGCCGAGACCCCGGCCCGGCGGCATGCCGCCGACCGCTGGTGGTCCCGCGAGCCCGTGCTCACCGGGCTCGCCGCCACCCTGGGCATCGAGGGCGAGCGGCCGCCGGAGGAGGAGCCCGGCGACGAGGCGCTCGCCACCGTCCTGCTGGCCGTCGGCGACGCGGTCACGGAACTGGGGGCCGTGCGCGAGCGGCGGCGCATCGAGAACGCGGCCTTCGACAACATCTGGCGGGCACCCTGACCACCCCTGACGGCGCCTGCCGACCGTCCGCGGCGGCGCGCCCCGACTATCCGTATCCGACGGGCTCGCCGATGCCCAGCAGGTTGCCCTCGCTGTCCCGGAACCAGGCGCCGCGTTCGCCTCGCGCGCCCTTGCTCGGGTAGTTCCCCTCGATCTCGGCGATCCCGTCCCGGGTGCGCAATCCGGGCGCGTCGACCTCCTCGAACACCACGCCGCGCCGCCTGAGCTCCGCCACGGACGCCTCGATGTCGTCGACCTCGAACGCCATCTGGGTGAACGTGCCGGGCGAGGCACCCGTGGAGCGGAACACCACGAAGTCCACGCCCGCGCACCGGTACAGCAGCCCGCCGGGCCGTTCGTCCACGGGCTCCAGGCCGAGCCGCTCCGAGTAGAAGCGCCGGGCCCGGTCCAGGTCCCGGGCCGGCAGCCTGGTCGCCACCCGGGCCCTGGCCAGAGGGTTGCCGTCGTCTTCGGTCATACCTCCACTGTGCTCACTGCGCGGGCTCCACGCCCGCCCGGAGCAGGCCATACGTGTAGGCGTCCTCCAGGGCCTGCCAGGACGCCGCGATCACGTTGTCCGCCACCCCGACCGTGGACCACTCGCCGGCGCCGTCGGAGGTGGAGATCAGGACGCGGGTCGTGGACGAGGTGCCGTGCTTGCCCTCGAGGATGCGGACCTTGTAGTCGACCAGCTCGAACTCGGCCAGCTGGGGGTAGATCTTCTCCAGGGCGACCCGCAGCGCCCGGTCGAGGGCGTTGACGGGGCCGTTGCCCTCGGCGGTGGCGACGATGCGCTCGCTCTTGGCCCACAGTTTGACGGTGGCCTCGTTGGCGTGGGTGCCGTCGGGGCGGTCCTCGACGATGGCGCGCCAGGACTCCACGTCGAAGTACTTCAGCGGCCTGCCCTCGACCTCGGCGCGCAGCAGCAGCTCGAAGCTGGCGTCGGCGGCCTCGTACGTGTAGCCCTTGAGCTCCCGCTCCTTGACCCGCTCGACCACCCGGCCGACCAGTTCGCGGTCGCCGCCGAGGTCGATGCCGAGTTCCTTGCCCTTGAGCTCGATCGAGGCGCGGCCCGCCATGTCGGAGACCAGCATGCGCATGGTGTTGCCGACGAGTTCGGGGTCGATGTGCTGGTAGAGGTCGGGGTCGACCTTGATGGCGGAGGCGTGCAGGCCCGCCTTGTGGGCGAAGGCGGAGACGCCGACGTAGGGCTGGTGGGTGGAGGGGGTGAGGTTGACGACCTCGGCGATGGCGTGCGAGATGCGGGTCATCTCGCGGAGCCGGCCGTCGGGCAGGACCTTCTTGCCGTACTTCAGTTCCAGGGCGGCGACGACCGGGAAGAGGTTGGCGTTGCCGACGCGCTCGCCGTAGCCGTTCGCCGTGCACTGGACGTGGGTGGCGCCCGCGTCGACGGCGGCGAGGGTGTTGGCGACGGCGCAGCCGGTGTCGTCCTGGGCGTGGATGCCGAGCCGGGCGCCGGTGTCGGCGAGGACCGTGGAGACGACCGCGTGGACCTGGGCGGGGAGCATGCCGCCGTTGGTGTCGCAGAGGATGACCACGTCGGCGCCGGCTTCCGAGGCCGCGCGGACGACCGACTTGGCGTACTCGGGGTTGGCCCGGTAGCCGTCGAAGAAGTGCTCGCAGTCGACGAAGACCCGGCGGCCCTGCTCGCGCAGGAAGGAGACGGTGTCGCGGACCATCTCCAGGTTCTCGTCCAGGGTGGTGCGCAGCGCCAGTTCCACGTGCCGGTCGTGCGACTTGGCGACCAGGGTGATGACCGGGGCGCCGGAGTCGAGCAGGGCCTTGACCTGGGGGTCGTCCGCGGCCTTGGCGCCGGCCCGGCGGGTGGCGCCGAAGGCGACCAGCTGGGCGTGCTTGAAGTCGATCTCCTGCTGGGCGCGGGCGAAGAACTCGGTGTCCCGCGGGTTGGCGCCGGGCCAGCCGCCCTCGATGAAGCCCACGCCGAAGTCGTCCAGGTGCCGAGCGATGGCCAGCTTGTCGGCGACGGTGAGGTTGATGCCCTCGCGCTGGGCGCCGTCGCGCAGGGTGGTGTCGAAGACGTGGAACGTATCGTCCAGCCGGCTGGTTTCGGTCATGGTCTCAGGGCTCCTGTTTTGAATCTCGGTCGTACCGGAATGACCGGCTCCACCGTCCCCTCATAGTCCCTCGCGCTCCGCCTCCGGCTGAAGGTGGGCCGGAAAACGAAAAAACCCCTCGCGGGTGCGAGAGGTCTGCGCGCGGGTCGAGGACGACGATGGCCACCCGTACCTGGTCGTACGTGGTGGTCACTGCGGACCGGCGCGCCTGCTGCCAATAATCATGGCGAACGAGAGCACGGGGGCAGTCTGGCACAGCTCCGCGCCCGGCTCACGGACCGTCTCAGGATGCGGTCGTCGCTTCACACGGCGTCAGGGAGCGCTCGTACGGCGTCGGGCAGGAAGTGGGTCTCGTACGGCCCGTAGCAGTCGGCGAACAGCGTCGCCACCTCGGCCCCGCACCCCGGGCACACCCAGTTCGGCCCATTCCGCCCAGGGGGCCCGCAGCACCCGAACTCCGTGCAGGCGGGGTTGGGCTCCAGGAGTCCACGGGTGTCCTCGGGGTGGACGACCAGCGTGTCGCGCGGCCCGGCGGACATCAGGCACCCCGGTCCGTCCGGGTCGGAGACGGCCACGCCGGGGACCGCCGCCCCCATCCACTCCGGGTCCGGGTGCGGCACGTACGGCGCCCCGCTCGGCTGGGGGTCGACGGCGTACGTGCCGCGGGGCACGGTGGACGGGGCGTGCCGCGAGCCGTCGGGGTTCTTGCGTCCGTCGTGCTCCGGGCGTTCGGGCAGTACGGGGAGCAGCCGCAGCGGCTCGCTGAGACGGCGGCCGCAGGCCGCGCAGACCAGGACGTTCACCCGTATGTTCTACCGGAGGGCGCCTTCTGCCGGAGGATGTTTTCCGCCCGGAGAACTCCCCCTGGGGGCCGCCACGGACAGGGGCCGCCGTGGACACGGAGTCCGGGGCGGCCCCGAGGAAGGCGGGTGACGGCTAGCCGAGCTTGCGCATCCAGCCGTGCTTGTCCTCCGTGATGCCGCGCTGGACGTCCAGCAGGGCCTGGCGGAGCTTCAGGGTGACCTCGCCGGGCTCGC
The DNA here is from genome assembly GCF_044387825.1 of Streptomyces sp. NPDC020299. Classification (NCBI taxonomy): domain Bacteria; kingdom Bacillati; phylum Actinomycetota; class Actinomycetes; order Kitasatosporales; family Streptomycetaceae; genus Streptomyces; species Streptomyces sp. NPDC020299. The sequence continues at coordinate 129,586 of NZ_JBIRWL010000021.1, read as the reverse complement.
CGTCCGACTGCTTCCACTCGGCGCCGGTGCTGCGCTTGACCGTGCCGACGGGGGTGATGACGGCGGCGGTGCCGCAGGCGAAGACCTCGGTGAGGGTGCCGTTCTCGGAGTCGCGCTGCCACTGCTCGACGGAGACACGGCCCTCCTCGGCCTGGTAACCGAGGTCGCGGGCGACGGTGAGGAGGGAGTCGCGGGTGACGCCTTCGAGGATGGAGCCGGTCAGGGTCGGGGTGACGATTTTGTCGCCGTACACGAAGTAGAGGTTCATGCCGCCGAGCTCCTCCACCCACTGGTGCTGCACGGCGTCGAGGTAGCAGACCTGGTCGCAGCCGTGGACGGCCGCCTCGGCCTGGGCGAGCAGGGAGGCGGCGTAGTTGCCGCCGGTCTTGGCGTCGCCCATGCCGCCGGGGACGGCGCGGACGCGGTCCTCGGAGACCCAGATGGAGACGGGCCTGACGCCGCCCGGGAAGTAGGCGCCTGCCGGGGAGGCGATCACGAGGAACAGGTATTCGTTGGCGGGCTTCACGCCCAGGCCGACCTCGGTCGCGATCATGAAGGGGCGCAGGTAGAGGGACTCCTCGCCACCGTGGGCCGGCACCCAGTCCTTGTCCTGCTGGACCAGCGCGTCACAGGCCTCGATGAAGGTCTCGACGGGCAGCTCGGGCATGGCCAGGCGCTTGGCGGAGCGCTGGAAGCGCTTGGCGTTCTGGTCCGGGCGGAAGGTGGCGACGGAGCCGTCGGGGCGGCGGTAGGCCTTGAGGCCCTCGAAGATCTCCTGGGCGTAGTGGAGAACGTTGGTGGCCGGGTCCAGCGGAATCGGCGCGTACGGAACGAGCTGGCCGTCGTGCCAGCCCCGGCCCTCGGTCCACTTGATCGTCACCATGTGGTCGGTGAAGTGGCGGCCGAATCCGGGGTTCGCCAGGATCGCCTCGCGCTCGGCGGCGGGGAGCGGATGGGCGGACGGCTTGAGCTCGATCGTGGGCGTCGTCATGAGTGCTTGTCCTTCACCGGTTGTAGTGACGGGCCGCGCTCACGCCCGTACGGCCTTCCGGCCAGTGCTAGGACGTCCGAGCATTCCTTCGTACCGCGGCTCCGCGTTCGATTATCGCGTGGGGAGCTGTGGTGGAAGGAATCGGGGTGAATGCGGCCCCGGGTTGATGGTGGCACCCGGCGGGGACATGGGGGAAGCCGCCGGGCGCTGATGCGACCCGGCGGCTTCGAGAGGTTCGAAGTAACTCGGCGGGTCAGCCGGCTACTCGTACGGCGAGCGCGTCGCCGATCTCGGAGGTGGAACGGGCGGGCAGCTGGGCGCGCTCGCCGAGGTCGGCGGAGACCGCCTCCTCGATCCGGGTCGCCTCGCCCTCGTAGCCGAGGTGGCGCAGCAGCAGGGCGACGGACAGGACCGTGGCGGTGGGGTCGGCCTTGCCCTGGCCGGCGATGTCCGGGGCCGAGCCGTGGACGGGCTCGAACATGGACGGGAACTCGCGGCCGGGGTTGATGTTGCCGGAGGCGGCCACGCCGATGCCGCCGGAGACGGCCGCGGCGAGGTCGGTGATGATGTCGCCGAACAGGTTGTCGGTGACGATGACGTCGAAGCGCTCGGGCTGGGTGACCAGGTAGATGGTCGCCGCGTCGACGTGCATGTACTCGGTGGTGACCTCGGGGAACTCCGCGGCCACCTTGTTGAAGATGTTGGTCCACAGGTGACCGGCGAAGGTCAGCACGTTGTTCTTGTGGATCAGCGCGAGCTTCTTGCGCGGGCGGGCCTGGGCGCGGGCGAAGGCGTCGCGGACGACCCGCTCGACACCGAAGGCCGTGTTGACGGAGACCTCGGTGGCGACCTCGTGCTCGGTGCCCTTGCGGATGGTGCCGCCGTTGCCGGTGTACGGGCCCTCGGTGCCCTCGCGGACCACGACGAAGTCGATCTGCGGCTCGCCGGCGAGCGGGGTGGCGACACCCGGCAGGAGCTTGGAGGGGCGCAGGTTGACGTGGTGGTCGAAGGCGAAGCGGAGCTTGAGCAGGAAGCCCCGCTCCAGGACGCCGGACGGCACGGACGGGTCGCCGATCGCGCCGAGCAGGATGGCTTCGTGCTGCTTGAGGGCGTCGAGGTCGGCGTCGGTGAGGGTCTCACCGGTGGCGTGGTAGCGCTTGGCGCCGAAGTCGTACTCCTTGGTCTCCAGCTTCACGTCCTCGGGAAGGACGGCCGAGAGGACCTTGAGGCCTTCGGCCACGACTTCCTGACCGATGCCGTCACCGGGGATCACTGCGAGATCGATGCTGCGAGACATGCCGGGAACCCTACTCCTCGTCCCATGGGATGACATGGACTGTCCGCCATACGGACGGCATCGGGCAGGGGTGGAGGCACCCGGGCGGGGGGGGTCGGCGTCATCCTGTTGGCCGCTGTTCACCCGTATGTGGGCCCGGTGTTGGGTTGCGCTGGGAAGTTCTCACGACATGGAGACCCCTGACTTCGGCATTCCGCGGCGGCTCGCGGAGCGGATGAGCATGGCCGAGCAGTACGAGTACCTGCGCACCCGGTTCACCCGGCGCCGCACGCTGGTGACGGCGGGCGCGGTGGCGGGCGGGCTGCTGACCGGCTGCGGGGGGACGCGGACGCCGTCCCGTACGTCCGGCGCGCCCGCCCCGGCCGCCTCCCAGGTGTCCGGTTCGGTCGTCACCCCGTTCGGCCGTCATCTGGCCTTCGGTGCCGACCCGAGGACCCGGATGCGGATCTCCTGGCAGGTGCCGTTCCCGGTGAGGAAGCCGTACGTGCGTGTCGGCCTGCGGCCGGACGAGCTGGGCCGCCGGATCGAGGCCGAGGTGCGCCATCTGCACACGCCCGGGGTGCGGGGAGTGCGGCCGACGGTCGAGCAGTACTACGTGCACGCGGCCCTGGACGGCCTGAAGCCCGGCACGACGTACTACTACGGCGTCGGCCACGACGGCTGGGACCCCGCCTCCCCCGCCCACCGCTCGACCATCGCCCCTTTCCGGACCGCGCCCGCGACTCCGGAGAGCTTCGTGTTCACCGCCTTCGGCGACCAGGGCGTCGGCACCGGCGCGAACGGCAACGACCATCTGCTGCTGCGCCTGAAGCCCGCCTTCCATCTGCACGCGGGCGACATCTGCTACGCGGACGTCAACGGGGCCGGTTCGAAGTCGGACGGCTACGACCCCACGTTCTGGGACCTGTTCCTGAAGCAGACCGAGCCGGTGGCGAAGTCGGTGCCGTGGATGGTGACCACCGGCAACCACGACATGGAGGCCTGGTACTCACCGGACGGCTACGGCGGCCAGCTGGCCCGCTTCTCCCTCCCGGACAGCGGCTTCGACCCGCACACCGCGCCGGGCGTGTACGCGTTCACATACGGCAACGTCGGCTTCGTGGCCCTGGACGCCAACGACGTGTCGTACGAGATCCCCGCCAACTTCGGCTACACCGGCGGCAGGCAGACCAGCTGGCTGGACCGCAGGCTGGGTGAGCTGCGGGCGGCGAAGGGCGTCGACTTCGTGGTGGTGTTCTTCCACCACTGCGCCTACTCGACCTCGCAGCACGCCTCCGACGGCGGTATCCGCAAGGAGTGGCTGCCGCTGTTCGCCAAGCACAGGGTCGACCTGGTGATCAACGGGCACAACCACGTGTACGAGCGGACGGACGCCATCAAGAACGGGCGGGTGGCCAGGACGGTGCCGATCGGCGGGTCCACGGACCCCGCGCGGGACGGGATCGTGTACGTCACCGCGGGCGGCGGCGGCCGGGCCCTCTACTCCTTCCCGTCGGGCGTGAAGGACAGCTACGAGGGCCACGTCACCCGGCACGACGCGGTGAAGACCTTCTACTGGACCAAGGGGAAGAGTCCGCAGGCGGAGGCGGTGGAGTGGTCCCGGGTGCGGTACACCGGCTTCTCGCTGCTCTCGGTCGAGGCACGGGCGGGCGCGTCACCGCGGCTGAAGGTGTCGGCGCTGGCGCAGGACGGCAAGCGGGTGGACCACTTCGAGGTGCGGCGCGGCGGGTGAGGCCGCGCCGCGCCTCGAACGGGTGCGGCTCCCGGTTCGTGGGGTGCGGCGGCCGGCTCAGTGGCCGGTCTCGCCGCCGTTGTCGCGGCGGTCGAGGGCGCGCTGGAGGGCGGCGGCGGCGTTCTTGCGGTCGGACTCGCTCGTGCGGGACACGTGGCGGACTCGGCGGCGGACGGTCGTCTCGGCCATGGAAATCGACTCCTTCGGCACACGGGGGTGCGGAGAGACAGAGGGGTTACGAGACGCCGGATGGGGCGGGGAGCGGTGCCGCAGGGGTTGCCTGCACGGGGCCCGGCTCACGACCGCCATTCGCTTGGTCGAGCGAGACGTTCGGCTCCTACAAAAGTAAGGGAGTGCCACGCTCCTGTCTCTACAATTAGTCGGACTTCCTACTATCTGAGACGGCGAATTGCGTCACACCGCTGTGACCTGCGGTTTCCTCTCCCGCAGAGGGAGTACGACCCTCACATGACGTCCCCGTCCCGCCAGTCGAAGAGGAGTTCGTGCGCGGGGTCGGGCGGGCCGGCGAGCGCGCGGCGCAGATAGGTGCTGTCCTCCTCGTCGGGGAGGCGGACGATCCCGTCCGGGGAGAGGGCGTGGATCCGGCCGGTCCACAGCTGCCAGCCGCGTGCCGTGTAGAGGGGGGCGCCGTCCTCGCTCGCGGAGAGCGCGCCGAGGTCGTACGCCCGGTCGACGATCCGCTCCAGGGCGCCCATCACCTGCCCGCCCAGTCCGGTGCGGCGCACGTCCGGGCGTACCGCCACGGCCTCGACATGGCCGACGCGCAGCCAGCGGCCCCGGTGACGTGCGCGGCGCATGACCACCGAACCGTGCGCGGCGAGCCCCGTGTCGTCGAGCACGAGGGCGTGCATGCCGCCGAGCCCGTGTTCCCAGTCCTCGTCGGAGAAGTCGCCGTCGAAGGCGTCGGCGAGGAGGGCGCGGGCGGCCCGGAGTTCGGCGGGGTCGAGGTCGGCGGTGTGGGCGGTGCGGAGGCGGGTGGTCACGGGGTCAGTATTCATCGCCCGCCTCCGCACCCAAGGCGTCCCGGAAGCCCTTGGGGTCCTCGACCCACGGCAGGTGCCCGGCCTCCGGCAGGACCACCCGGCGTACCCGGGGCAGCGCACGCTCCAGGGAGTCGACGGCCGTCCGGGGGCGCATGTCCCGGGCGCCGTCGATGATCGTCACGGGCAGGTCCAGAGCCTGGCAGGCGGTGAACAGCTCACGGGTGCCCCAGTTCCGCTTCCGCTCCTCGTTGAGGGCGTTGTTGCAGTCGGTGTTGACCGCGAACCAGGGGTCGGCCATGCGGCCGGCGTGTTGCGGGGCGTGTTCCCGGTCCTCGAACTCGATGGACCACCGGAGCACCGCGAGCTCCCGATCCTCGACCTCCGTGCGCCCGGCACGGTCGGTCAACTCCTGCCAGCGGGCGAGCCGTTCGGGACGCTCGCCGAGCCGGGCGCGGAAGTTCGCCGCGTAGGCGGGATGCCAGTCGGCGTCAGGGCCGATGCCCGTACCGCTCACGTAGACCAGCGCACTGACCCGCTCCGGGTGGGCCAGCGCATAGCTCAGCGCCAGTTGCGCGCCCCAGGAGTGGCCGAGCAGCGCCATCCGGTCCAGCCCGAAGTGCCGTCGTACGGCGTCCAGATCGGCCACGAACCGCTCGGTCGTCCAGGGCCCCGCGCACCGCTGGGAGCGCCCGCAGCCGCGCTGGTCCCAGCGGACGACCGGGGTCAGGTCCGCCAGGAGTCCGGCCACGTCCTCGAACATGTCCCACAGGCCCGGCCCGCCGTGGCACAGCACCAGCGGCGCGCCGCCCCCGCCCGAGCGGGCCGCCCACAGACGTACACCGTCGTCGGTCTCGACCGACTCGCTCTCCACCAGGGTCATGGGAGAAGTCTGCCCGGGCGCGTGCGGCACGGGCATGGAAACGGGCCGGGAAGCCACGCTTGTGGCAGGCTTCCCGGCCCGTGCTCGCGAGGGCGGTCAGCCCATGTGCGGGTAGATGTAGTCGGTCGGCGCGACCAGCGTCTCCTTGATGGCGCGGGTCAGGGTCCAGCGCGTCAGGTTCTGCGGGGCGCCGGCCTTGTCGTTGGTGCCGGAGGACCGGCCGCCGCCGAAGGGCTGCTGGCCGACGACGGCGCCGGTCGACTTGTCGTTGATGTAGAAGTTGCCGGCCGCGTAGCGCAGCTTCTCCATCGTGTACGCCGCCGCCGCGCGGTCGTTGGCGATGACCGAGCCGGTCAGGGCGTAGTCGGACACCGACTCCATCTGGGCCAGCATCTCGTCGTACTTGTCATCGTCGTAGACATGGACGGCGAGGAACGGGCCGAAGTACTCGGTGGTGAAGACCTCGTTCTCCGGGTCGGTGCACTCGACGACCGTCGGGCGGACGAAGTAGCCGACCGAGTCGTCGTAGCTGCCGCCCGCGACGATCGTGCAGCTCGGGTCGGCCTTCGCGCGGTCGATCGCCGCCTTGTTCTTGGCGAAGGAGCGCTCGTCGATGACCGCGCCGATGAAGTTCGAGAAGTCGGTGACGTCGCCCATGGCGATGCCGTCGATCTCGGCGGCGAACTCCTCCTTGAAGCCGGAGTTCCAGAGGGACGCCGGGATGTACGCCCGGGAGGTCGCCGAGCACTTCTGGCCCTGGTACTCGAAGGCACCGCGGGTCAGAGCGGTCTTGAGGACGGCACGGTCGGCGCTCGGGTGGGCGACGACGAAGTCCTTGCCGCCGGTCTCGCCGACCAGGCGCGGGTAGGAGCGGTACTTCTCGATGTTGGCGCCGACCGTCTTCCACAGGTACTGGAAGGTCTTCGTCGAGCCGGTGAAGTGGATGCCGGCGAGGTCCCGGTGCTCCAGGGCGACCTCGGAGACCGCGATGCCGTCGCCGGTGACGAGGTTGATGACGCCCTTGGGCAGGCCCGCCTCCTCCAGCAGCCGCATGAGCAGCACGGCGGCGTGGGTCTGGGTCGGGGACGGCTTCCAGACCACGACGTTGCCCATCAGCGCGGGCGCGGTGGGCAGGTTGCCCGCGATGGCGGAGAAGTTGAACGGGGTGATCGCGTAGACGAAGCCCTCGAGCGGGCGGTGGTCGAGGCGGTTCCAGACGCCCGGGGAGTTGGCCGGGGGCTGCTCGGCCAGGATCTGGCGGGCGTAGTGGACGTTGAAGCGCCAGAAGTCGACCAGCTCGCAGGGGCTGTCGATCTCGGCCTGCTGGGCGGTCTTCGACTGGCCCAGCATGGTGGAGGCCGCGATGGTCTCGCGCCAGGGGCCGGCCAGCAGCTCGGCGGCGCGCAGGATGATCGCCGCGCGGTCGTCGAAGGACATCGCGCGCCAGGCGGGCGCGGCGGCCAGGGCCGCGTCGATGGCGTCCTTCGCGTCCTGCTGGGTGGCGTTGCGGTAGGTGCCGAGCACGGCCTTGTGGTTGTGCGGCTGGACGACCTGGAAGGCCTCGCCGCCGCCCATCCGCTTCTCACCGCCGATGGTGCAGGGCAGCTCGACCGGGTTCTCGGCCAGCTCCTTCAGCTTGGCCTCCAGCCGGGCACGCTCGGGCGAGCCGGGGGCGTAGCCGTGCACCGGCTCGTTGACGGGGGTGGGGACCTGGGTCACAGCGTCCATGGGTTCCGTAACTCCTTACTGAGCGGTGTTGCGAGCTTGGGAGGGGCGGGCGGGGGTGGACTCAGCCCTTGCTGACCATCGACCGCAGGCTGTGCTTTCCCGGGGGACGACCCCCGGACCCCCGGCAGGTGCCGAGGCGTAGCCACGTTGAATCAGTCACGCGTGATCATGCTCCGCAGGAAGAACCGCAGGTTGGCCGGCTTCTCCGCCAGGCGGCGCATGAAGTAGCCGTACCAGTCGGTGCCGTAGGCCGTGTAGACGCGCATGCGGTGGCCCTCGGCGGCCAGCCGCAGGTGCTCGTCGCCGCGGATGCCGTAGAGCATCTGGAACTCGTACTCGTCCAGTTTGCGCCCGGCGCGGTGGGCGAGTTCCTGGGCGATGGTGATCAGGCGCGGGTCGTGGGAGCCGACCATCGGGTATCCCTCGCCGTCCATCAGGATCCGCAGGATCCGGACGTACGCCTTGTCGATCTCGTGCTTCTGCTGGTAGGCGACCTCGGCGGGCTCCTTGTAGGCGCCCTTGACCAGGCGGACGCGGCTGCCGCTCGCGGCGAGGCGGCGGGCGTCGGCCTCGGTGCGGAAGAGGTAGGCCTGGATGACGCAGCCGGTCTGCGGGAAGTCCTTCCGCAGCTCCTCGTGGATGGCGAACATCGAGTCGAGGGTGGTGTGGTCCTCGGCGTCCAGGGTGACGGTCGTACCGATGGCGGCGGCGGCCTCGACGACCGGGCGGACGTTGGCCAGGGCCAGCTCGTGACCGCCGGGGAGGGCCTGGCCGAACATCGACAGCTTGACGGACATCTCGACCTTCTCGCCGAGCCCCAGCTCCGCCAGCCGCTCGACGAGGCGCAGGTAGGCGTCGCGGGCGGCGGCGGCCTGCTCGGGCGTGGTGATGTCCTCGCCGACCACGTCCATGGTCAGCTCAAGGCCCTTGGCGGTGAGTTCCTCGATGATCGGGACGATGTCGGACGCCGTCTCGCCGGGGATGAAACGGTCGACGACCTGCTTCGTCACCGGGGCCGCCGAGATCAGGCGTCGCATCCGGTCGCTGCGCGACGCGGCGAGAATCACGGGACCCAGCACGGGGCACCTCCACACAACAAGGCCGAAGAGGGCCGTTACCCGACCATTCGGGTACGGCACGGAGAACCACCGTGAAATTTAAGGATCCCTCCGATCGTCGGCCATCGACAGCTGTCACGCATCCGTTCACCGGATCTCAGACAGATGTATGAAGCGGCGCGGATATGGGGCAGAATGCCCGGGTGATGTCCGATGCCGGGCCCTTCAAGAACGCGGGTGACTATCAGGAGCTGGTGGATGAGCTCTCGGAGCTGCTGGGCGTTCCGGCGACCCTGGAGAACCGCGATTTCGAGCTGATCGCCTTCGGTGCGTACGACAGCGAGGGCGACCTGGACGCCTCGGCGCTGGACCCGGTGCGCACCCGCTCGATCCTGACCCGGCGCTCCACGGCCGCGGTCCGGACGTGGTTCGAGGGCTTCGGCATCACGCGGGCGACCGGCCCGGTCCGCATCCCGCCGACCCCGGAGGCGGGGGTGTACCGGGGGCGCATCTGTCTGCCCGTACGCCATCGGGGTGTCGTCCTCGGGTACGTCTGGCTGCTGGACGACGACCCGGGGCCGAGCGAGCGGCAGCTGACCGCGGCGATGGGGGTCGCGGCCCGGATCGGGGCGCTGCTGGCGGACGAGGCGCAGCACGGCGCCGACCTCACCCGGGAACTGCGGGCGGTGCTCACCGCCGAACGGGGCTGGCCGCGGGACATGGCGGTGGCCGAGTTGCGCACGGCCCTCGGTGCCCGCGCGGACGGTCCGCACACGGTGGTGTGCGTGGCGCCCTGGCCGTCCGCCGACCCGGACGACGCGCCGTCGGTCCGTACGCTGCCGGGCGCGACCGCGCTGTGCGCGGTGCCGTGGGGGCTGGCCGCGCACTCGTTGGCGCTGCTGGTGCGGCTGCGGTCGACGCAGACCGTGACCCCGGCGGTGTCGGCGGCGGGGCGGTTGCTGGAGCGGGCGGCCGGCGGGGCCGTCGCCGCGGGGGTCGCCGCCGCCCGGCTGGGGCTGGCCGAGCTGGGGAGCGCCTGGCAGGAGGCGTCCGCGGCGGCCCGTGCGGCGCTGGCGGAACCCCGGTTCGGGCCGGTCGCCGAGTGGGCGCAGATCGGCCCGTACCGTCTGCTGACCTCGCTGCCGCCCGAGGCCGCCCACGATCCCGTCCTCGTCCCGCTCCTCACCCCCGCCCACCAGGAGCTGGCCCGCACCGCCGAGGTCTACCTCGACTGCGCGGGCCAGGCCGGCCGCACCGCCGCCGAACTGGGCATCCACCGCCAGACCCTGTACTACCGGCTGTCCCGGGTCGAGCAGCTGACGGGGCTGGACCTCGACGACGGCGAGGACCGGCTGCTGCTGCACATGGCGCTGAAGGGGGCGCGGCTGTGAGGCTTGCCGCCGGCGGCCGGCTCTCGATGGCCGGTGCGGGACGCGCGTACCCGCGTACGACTATGAACGAGTCGCGCCCTCGATCACCTGGCGGAGGCCCTCGGTGAGGGCGTCCGCGTCGGGTGCGGTCTTCGCATCGAAGGTCCACTGCGCGATGAGGCCGGTCATCAGCGTGAGGTAGAACCGGCCGAGGGTGTCCGCGGTCTCGTCGGACACCTCCTCCTCCGGTACGCCCATCAGCAGCGCGACGAGGCCCCGGCCGCCCTCGCGCTGGGCGCGGCCCAAGGTGTCGCGGACCTCGGGCAGTTCAATGGTCATGACCTCCATGCTGAGCCGCCATACCGAGCCGGGCTCCCGCATGCTGTCGACGATGCCCTTCCACACCACGCGGAACCGCTCCAGCGAGCCGGGAGCTCCGTCGATCCCGTCGTCCCCGGCCGCGCCGAAGCCGTCGGACATCCCCTCCACCAGCGAGATGTAGGCCTGCGCGAGCAGCGCGTCCTTCGAGCCGTAGTGGTAGCCGATCGAAGCCAGGTTGGTGCCCGACTCCTTGACGATGTCGCGCGCCGTGGTGCGCGCGAAGCCCTTTTCCAGCAGGCAGCGCTTGGCGCCTTCGAGCAGATCCTCACGGTGTCCCATGCGGACATCCTACTCCGCGATCCATACAGCCGTCCCATACAGATGACTTATACGTTCGTTCTAGACGAGCGTTTAATACGCGTGTACATTCCTTGGCATGACGAACTCGACGAGCACCACCCCGACCGCCCTTGCGGGACGCCGCGAATGGACCGCTCTCGGCGTACTGATGCTGCCGCTGCTGCTGGTCTCGATGGACGTGTCCGTCCTCTACTTCGCGACCCCCGCGATCAGCGCGGACCTGCACCCGACCGGCACCCAGCAGCTGTGGATCTTCGACATCTACGGCTTCGTCCTGGCCGGCCTGCTGATGACGATGGGCTCGCTCGGCGACCGCATCGGCCGCCGCCGGCTGCTCCTGATCGGCGCCGCCGCCTTCGGCACCGCCTCGGTGCTCGCGGCCTACGCGAACAGCGCCGAGACGCTGATCGCCGCCCGCGCGGTGCTCGGCATCGGCGGCGCCACCCTGATGCCGTCGACCATGGCCCTGCTGCGCACGATGTTCACCGACCCCGGCCAGCGCGCGAAGGCGATCGGCCTGTGGTCCGGCGTGATGACGGGCGGGATCGCGCTCGGCTCGGTGATGAGCGGCATCCTCGTCGAGCACTTCTGGTGGGGCTCGGTCTTCCTGGTCAACCTGCCCGCGATGCTGCTCCTGCTGGTCCTCGGCCCGGTCCTGCTCCCCGAGTCCCGCAGCGCGGACCCCGGCCGCTTCGACTGGGTGAGCGTCCCGCTGTCGATGGCCGCCGTGCTCCCCGTGATCTACGGCCTGAAGCAGATCCCCTCCGAGGGCTGGCACCTGCGGTACGTCGCCTCGGTCGCCGTCGGCCTGCTCTTCGCCGCACTGTTCGTCCAGCGCCAGCGCACCGCGAAGGCCCCGCTGATCTCGCCGGCCCTGTTCCGTGCCCGCGGCTTCACCCCGTCGATCGTGCTCACCCTGGTCTCCGCCTTCGGGATGATGGGCTCGGCCCTCTTCACCACCCAGTACCTGCAGTCGGTCCTCGGCAAGAGCCCCCTCGCGGCCGCGCTGTGGAGCCTGCTCCCCTCGGTCCTCATCGGCGTCGCGGGACCGGTCACGGCCCTTCTCGTCCAGAAGGGCGTCAACCGGGGGTACGTCATCGCCGCCGGCTTCGCCGTCACCGCGGCCGGCTACGGCATGCTGGCCCTGACCGGCACCGACTCCCTCTGGCTCACCCTCGCCGCCGCCGGCGTCCTCGCCTCCGGGGTCGTCATGGTGATGTCCCAGCTGTCCGACCTGGCCATGAGCACCGCCCCGGTCGAGCAGGCGGGCGCGGCCTCCTCCGTCATGGAGACCGGCACCGAGTTCGGCGGCGCCCTCGGCATGGCGGTCCTCGGCTCCATCGGTGCGGCCGTCTACCGCCACGAGATCCCGGCCTCGGCCCCGGCCGCGGCCCACGAGACCCTGGGCGGCGCCCTCGCGGTCGCCGACCGGCTCCCCGGCCGGGCGGGCGAGGCCCTGACCGCGGCCGCACGGGAGGCGTTCACCAGCGGGATGCACGCGGCCGCGCTGGCCGGGGCGGTGCTGCTGGTGGCGACGGCCGTGGCGGCGGCGGTGACCCTGCGGCGGATCCAGGTGCCGGAGGCTCAGCCGGCCGTGGAGGTCGAGGAGCCGGAGAAGGAGAAGGTGGCCGCCTGAGAAGGCGGCGGAACACCGAAGCGGCGGGGGGGGGGGGGGGCCCCCCCCCCCCCCCCGGGGGGGGGGGGGGGGGCCGCCCCCGGGCGCCCGGGGGGCGCCAGCGGGCGGCGACGGGGTCGCGGGGGGGCGGCCGGGGGCCCCCCTCCAC
>NZ_JBIRWL010000021.1:0-117051 GCF_044387825.1 Streptomyces sp. NPDC020299 | reverse complement strand
GGGGCGGCCCGGGGGGGCGGGGGTGGGGGGGCGGCTTCTTGCGACGCGGCCCCCCCCCCCCCCGGCCGCCCCCCCCCCCGCGGGGGGGGGGGCGCCCCCCCCCCCCCCCCCCGGCGCTTTCGTACTGCTGCGGCCTACCGGGGCACTACGGGGTCACTACCGGGTCAGACGAGGTTCACGGAGCGGGCCGACGTGGCGCCGATCTCCTCCGCGACCTCGGCCAGCACGCCGGAGCCCACCGTGTCGTCGACGGTCAGCACGGCCAGCGCCTCGCCGCCGACCGCCGCACGGGCGACCTGCATACCGGCGATGTTGATGCCCGCCTCGCCGAGGATGCGGCCGACGGTGCCGACGACGCCCGGACGGTCCTCGTACCGCAGGACGACCATGTGCTCGGCGAGCGCGAGGTCGACGTCGTAGTCACCGACGGCGACGATCTTCTGGAGGTGCTTCGGGCCGGCCAGGGTGCCGGAGACCGACACCTCCTCGCCGTCGGCGAGCGTGCCGCGCACGGTGACCACGTTGCGGTGGTCGGCCGACTCGGAGCTGGTGGTCAGGCGCACCTCGACACCGCGCTCCTGGGCGAACAGCGGGGCGTTGACGTAGGACACGGTCTCGTCGACGACGTCCTCGAAGACACCCTTGAGCGCGGACAGCTCCAGCACCTTCACATCGTGCTGGGTGATCTCGCCGTACACCTCGACGTCGAGGCGGACCGCGACCTCGCCCGCGAGCGCGGTGAAGATCCGGCCGAGGCGCTCGGCGAGCGGCAGGCCCGGCTTGACGTCCTCGGCGATGACACCGCCCTGGACGTTGACCGCGTCCGGCACGAGCTCACCGGCGAGGGCGAGACGGACGGACCTGGCGACGGCGATGCCGGCCTTCTCCTGGGCCTCGTCCGTCGACGCGCCGAGGTGCGGGGTGCACACCACCTGGTCGAACTGGAACAGCGGGGAGTCGGTGCACGGCTCCTTGGCGTACACGTCCAGGCCGGCGCCGGCGACACGGCCCTCCTTGAGGGCGGAGTACAGCGCCTCCTCGTCGACGATGCCACCGCGCGCGGCGTTGACGATCCGCACCGACGGCTTGACCTTGCGCAGCGCCTCCTCGCCGATCAGTCCGAGGGTCTCGGGCGTCTTGGGCAGGTGCACGGTGATGAAGTCGGAGACCTCGAGCAGCTCGTCCAGCGACAGCACCTTGACGCCCATCTGCGCGGCGCGAGCGGGCTGGATGTAGGGGTCGTAGGCGACGACCTTCATCCCGAACGCGGACATGCGCTGCGCGACGAGCGCGCCGATGCGGCCGAGGCCCACGACACCGAGGGTCTTCTCGGCGAGCTCCACGCCCGTGTACTTGCTGCGCTTCCACTCGCCGTTCTTCAGCGCGGCGTTGGCCTGCGGGATGTGGCGGGCGGTGGCGACGAGGAGACCGCAGGCCAGCTCGGCGGCGGTCACGATGTTCGAGGTGGGGGCGTTGACGACCATCACGCCGGCCTTGGTGGCGGCGGAGACGTCCACGTTGTCCAGGCCGACGCCGGCGCGCGCGACGACCTTCAGCTTCTTCGCCGCGGCGATCGCCTCGGCATCGACCTTCGTGGCCGAGCGGATCAGGATCGCGTCCACGTCGGCGATGGCGGGCAGCAGCTCGGCACGGTCGGCGCCGTTGCAGTGCCGGATCTCGAAGTCCGGGCCGAGCGCGTCGACGGTCGCGGGCGAAAGCTCTTCAGCGATGAGTACGACGGGTTTCGAGCTCACGTGAGGTCCTCACAAGTCCAATGCGTGCGGACGGCCGTCCCGACGGCCGCATGCGGTGGAGGGTGGCTTGCCGCGGAAGACGCACGACGCTGTGGGCCTGACGCGTGTTGTGCAGCAGTGTAGTGGCGTGACAGGGGGTGTCTTACGCCTCTGCGGAGAGATCACCCGTCCGTGGCAGGACGGTTTGGCCAAGCCGGGGCCAAGCCAAGGCCAACGGGGCCGGAGCAGTTTGCTCCGGCCCCTGGAGACTGGGCCTTCTGGAAGCCTACGCCTCCTCGTTCACCCAGCTCATCAGCTTGCGGAGCTGCTTGCCGGTGGTCTCCAGCAGGTGCTCGGAGTCCTGCTGCTTGTACTCGTTGTACTTCTTCAGGCCGCCGTGGTACTCGTCCATCCACTGCTGGGCGAACGTGCCGTCCTGGATCTCGGCGAGGACCTTCTTCATCTCCGCCTTGGTGGCGTCGGTGATGATGCGCGGGCCGGTGACGTAGTCGCCCCACTCGGCGGTCTCGGAGATGGACCAGCGCATCTTCTCCAGGCCGCCCTCGTACATGAGGTCCACGATCAGCTTCAGCTCGTGCAGGCACTCGAAGTAGGCGATCTCCGGCTGGTAGCCGGCCTCGGTCAGCGTCTCGAAGCCCGCCTTGACCAGCGCCGCGGTGCCACCGCAGAGGACGGCCTGCTCACCGAACAGGTCGGTCTCGGTCTCCTCGGTGAAGGTGGTCTTGATGACGCCGGCGCGGGTGCCGCCGATGCCCTTGGCGTACGACAGGGCGAGCGCGAAGGCGTTGCCGGAGGCGTCCTGCTCGACGGCGGCGATGCAGGGAACGCCGCGGCCCTCCTCGTACTGGCGGCGGACCAGGTGGCCCGGGCCCTTCGGGGCGACCATGCAGACGTCCACGCCGGCCGGGGGCTTGATGAAGCCGAAGCGGATGTTCAGGCCGTGGCCGAAGAACAGGGCGTCGCCGTCGTTCAGGTTCGGGGCGATGTGCTCCTCGTAGACCTGGGCCTGGATGGGGTCCGGGACCAGGATCATGATGACGTCGGCCTCGGCGGCGGCCTCGGACGGCGTCACCACGCGCAGCCCCTGCTCCTCGGCCTTGGCCTTGGACTTGGAGCCCTCGTGCAGACCGACCCGCACGTCGACACCCGAGTCGCGCAGCGACAGCGCGTGGGCGTGGCCCTGGCTGCCGTAGCCGATGACCGCGACCTTGCGGCCCTGGATGATGGACAGGTCGGCGTCAGCGTCGTAGAACAGCTCGGCCACTTTGGGTTCTCTCCTTGGTGTGCAGGTGTTGCTCCCACCGTATGACGGCGGGCGGGAGGGAGGTTTCGGGATCTCGCGATACGGGCGGCCGGTGTCGCCCGGCCGCCGCAACGAGGGTTACGCCGACCGGTCGAGCGCGCGCAGCGACCGGTCCGTGATCGAGCGGGCGCCGCGGCCGATGGCGATCGTGCCGGACTGGACCAGTTCCTTGATGCCGTACGGCTCCAGCATCTTGAGCATGGCCGACAGCTTGTCGCCGCTGCCGGTGGCCTCGATCGTCACGGCCTCCGGGGAGACGTCGACGGTCTTGGCGCGGAAGAGCTGGACGATCTCGACGATCTGGGAGCGCGTCTCGTTGTCGGCGCGCACCTTCACGAGGACGAGTTCGCGCTGAACGGCCTGCGTGGGCTCCAGCTCCACGATCTTCAGCACGTTGACCAGCTTGTTGAGCTGCTTGGTCACCTGCTCCAGCGGCAGGTCCTCGACCTGCACCACGATGGTGATGCGGGAGATGTCGGGGTGCTCGGTGACGCCGACGGCGAGCGAGTCGATGTTGAAGCCGCGGCGGGAGAACAGCGCGGCGATCCGGGCGAGGATGCCCGGGGTGTTCTCCACCAGGACGGAGAGCGTGTGCTTGGACATGTCTGGTCTTCCTCTTCGCTCTTCCTGGCTCAGTCGTCTTCGTTGTCGCCGAAGTCGGGGCGGACGTCCCGGGCGGCCATGATCTCGTCGTTGGAGGTGCCGGCGGCGACCATCGGCCACACCATCGCGTCCTCGTGGACGATGAAGTCGACGACGACCGGGCGGTCGTTGACGGAGTTCGCCTCTTCGATGACCTTGTCGAGGTCCTCGGGGGACTCGCAGCGGATCGCGTGGCAGCCCATGGCCTCCGACAGCTTCACGAAGTCGGGGACACGGGTGCCGGCGCTCGGGCCCTTGGGCTCGTCGCCCGGGCCGGAGTGCAGCACGGTGTTGGAGTACCGCTGGTTGTAGAAGAGGGTCTGCCACTGGCGGACCATCCCGAGGGCGCCGTTGTTGATGATGGCGACCTTGATCGGGATGTTGTTCAGGGCGCAGGTGGTGAGCTCCTGATTGGTCATCTGGAAGCAGCCGTCGCCGTCGATCGCCCAGACCGCCCGGTCGGGCACGCCCGCCTTGGCGCCCATCGCGGCCGGGACCGCGTAGCCCATGGTTCCGGCGCCGCCGGAGTTCAGCCAGGTGGCGGGCTTTTCGTACTGGACGAAGTGCGCCGCCCACATCTGGTGCTGGCCGACGCCCGCCGCGAAGATCGTGCCCTCGGGCGCGAGCTGCCCGATGCGCTCGATGACCTGCTGCGGGGAAAGGGAGCCGTCCTCGGGCTGGTCGTAGCCGAGCGGGTAGGTCTCGCGCCAGCGGTTGAGGTCCTTCCACCAGGCGGTGTAGTCGCCCTTGGACCCCTCGCTCTGCTCCTTCTGCACCGCCTGGATCAGGTCGGCGATGACCTCGCGGGCGTCCCCGACGATCGGCACGTCGGCGGCGCGGTTCTTGCCGATCTCCGCGGGGTCGATGTCGGCGTGGACGATCTTCGCGTACGGGGCGAAGCTGTCCAGCTTGCCGGTGACGCGGTCGTCGAAGCGGGCTCCGAGGGCGACGATCAGGTCGGCCTTCTGCAGCGCGGTGACGGCGGTGACCGAACCGTGCATGCCCGGCATTCCCACGTGCAGCGGGTGGCTGTCGGGGAACGCGCCGAGCGCCATCAGGGTGGTGGTGACGGGCGCTCCGGTGAGCTCGGCGAGGACCTTGAGCTCGGCGGTGGCGTGGGCCTTGAGGACACCGCCGCCGACGTAGAGGACGGGCCGCCTGGCGGTGGTGATCAGCTTGGCGGCCTCGCGGATCTGCTTGGCGTGCGGCTTGGTCACCGGGCGGTAGCCGGGCAGGTCCATGACGGGCGGCCAGGAGAAGACGGTCTTCTTCTGGAGGATGTCCTTGGGGATGTCGACCAGGACCGGTCCGGGGCGGCCGGTGGAGGCGATGTGGAACGCCTGCGCGATCACCCGCGGGATGTCCTCGCCCTTGGTGACCAGGAAACTGTGCTTGGTGATCGGCATGGTGATGCCGACGATGTCCGCCTCCTGGAAGGCGTCCGTACCGATCGCGGAGGACACCACCTGCCCGGTGATCGCGACCAAGGGCACCGAGTCCATGTTGGCGTCGGCGATCGGGGTGACCAGGTTGGTGGCGCCGGGTCCCGAGGTCGCCATGCAGACGCCCACCTTGCCGGTGGCCTGCGCGTAGCCGGTGGCCGCGTGGCCGGCGCCCTGCTCGTGCCGGACCAGGACGTGGCGGACCTTGGTGGAGTCCATCAGCGGGTCGTACGCCGGGAGGATGGTGCCGCCGGGGATGCCGAATACCGTGTCAGCGCCGACCTCCTCGAGGGAGCGGATGAGGGACTGCGCGCCCGTGACGTGCTCGACGGGGGCGGAGTGCTGTCCTCCGGATCGGGGCCGCGGCTGCGGATGGTTGGCCCCGGTGGCCTGCTCGGTCATCGGCATTCTCTTCTCGATGCTGAGGTTTTTGCGAGGGTTTCGCGAAGTGTTTCGCGAGGTTTGTGCGGTGTACGACTGCTGTACGACAGGTGCCTGTGCAACAAAAAACCCCTCGTGCCGTAAGGCAAGCGAGGGGAGCGCGCCGGTGAGGGTCGCTGGGGTTTCCGGATCGTCCTCCGGTGGGTCCCAGCTCAGCCGACGCGCTGTCCAAGTACGAGGATTCGGGTGCGCATGGCACTGACCCTCCCCCCGACGCGCACCACGTGTCAAGTGGGTGGGACGGGAGTCTCATTATGTGAGCGTAGGGCACTGCCGCCTCCGAAGACCGCGGAGACACCGCCGGTGACACCACTGGTGTACACCCCCGCCGCACCGCCCGCGAAGGCCGGCGCCGGCTCGGCCGGTGCGTGCGGAACCGGATAGTGGCCGGATCCGAGCGCTCTGCGCAGCCGGTACTCGTCCAGCGGCCCGGAGAAGGCCATGCCCATCCCGTGGGTGCAGCCCATCGCGCGCAGCGCCGCGACCTGCTCGGGCAGGTCCACGCCCTCGGCCACGGACTGCAGCCCGAGGTCGGTGGCGATGCGGAGCAGCCCGCTTGTGATCTTGTGCAGCCGCGCCGACTCCACGACGCCCTCGACCAGGCCGCGGTCGAGTTTCAGTACGTCGACGGGGAGTCTGCGCAGTGCCGTGATCGCCGCGTAGCCGCTGCCGAAGCCGTCCAGCGCGATGCGGACGCCGAGCCGGCTGAGGGCGGTCAGGCGCCGCTCCAGCTCGTCCAGGCTGACCCGGGGGTCGGTGTCGGACAGTTCGAGGACCAGCGAGCCGGAGGCCAGCCCGTGCCGGGTGAGGAGGGCTTCCACCGAGCCGAGCGGCATGGAGCGGTCCAGCAGCCGCCGGGCGCTCATCCGGACGGACACGGGCACGGTGAGCCCGGTCGCGGCCCGCTCGGCGGCCTGTTCCACGGCCTCCTCGAGGATCCAGCGGCCGAGTTCCGAGGTCTTGTCGCTGTCCTCGGCCACCCGCAGGAACTCCGCCGGGGTGAACAGCACCCCTTGAGAGGAGCGCCAGCGGGCTTGCGCGGAGACCGATGTGATCCGGCCGTTCTCCAGGCACACCACCGGTTGGTGCAGCAGTGCGAACTCGCCGTCGTGCAGCGCGGCACGCAGCCGCGTGGCCAGCTCCGCCTTGCGCACCACGTCCTGCTGCATCTGGGGCTTGTACAGCTCGACGCGGCCCTTCCCGGCCGACTTGGCCCGGTACATCGCCAGGTCGGCGTTGCGCAGCAGCTCACCCGCGCCGAGGTCGGGTTCGGCGAAGGCGACGCCGATGGAGGCGTTGACGCGGACGTCGTTGCCGTCGATGAGGTACGGCTGGGAGAGGGTCAGCCTGAGGCGGTCGGCGAGCTCCAGGATGTTCCGCTCCCGGGCGGCACGGTCACGGGTGCCGTCCCCGACGATCAGGGCCGCGAACTCGTCGCCGCCCAGCCGGGACGCGGTGTCCCCGTGCCGGACCGCGTCCTGGAGTCTGCGGGCGGCCTGGACGAGCAGTTCGTCCCCGGCCTGGTGCCCGATCGTGTCGTTGACGGCCTTGAATCCGTCCAGGTCGATGAAGAGGACGGCCGTGCCGCGCAGATGGGCACCCCGGTCGGAGGCGCGGCGGCCGGACAGGGCCTGCTGCACGCGCTTGGTGAACAGGGAGCGGTTGGGCAGGTCGGTGAGCGGGTCGTGCTCGGCGTTGTGCTGGAGCTGCGCCTGCAGCCGCACTCTCTCGGTCACGTCCCGGCTGTTGAAGATGAGGCCGCCGTGGTGGCGGTTGACGGTGGACTCGACGTTGAGCCAGCGGCCCTCGCCGGACCGGAAGCGGCACTCGATGCGGGTGGTGGGTTCCTCGAGCGGGCTGGCGGCGAGGAAGCGGCGCACCTCGTGCACCACGCAGCCCAGGTCCTCCGGGTGGATGAGAGCGGCCAGTTCGGTGCCCACCAGTTCCTCGGCGGGCCGTCCGTAGACCCCGGCGGCGGCCGGGGAGACGTACCGGAGGATGCCGTTGGGCGCGGCGATCATGATGACGTCGCTGGAGCCCTGCACCAGGGAGCGGAAGTGGTTCTCCGTCTGGGCCAGTTCCTGGGTGAGGGTGATGTTGTCGAGCAGCATGATGCCCTGGCGTACGACGAGCGCGAGCACCACGCAGCCGGCGGTGATCAGCACCACGTGGTCGGGGCTGCGGCCGTCGAGGACGTTGTACAGGATGCCCAGCGTGCACACCGCCGCGGCCAGGTACGGGGTGAGCGCGGCCAGGGAGCCGGTCAGGGGCGGGGCCGCCGGGTACCGGCTGTGATCACCTCCCGGCGCGGGCTCGGGGGCGGTGGCCGCCGTCTTGTGGTGGCCGCCGCCGCGCTGTCCGGGCACGTGCTCGTGGACCACGCGCGTGTGGCCGTCGGCGGCACTCCGGTCCCGGTCGGCGTTCTGCTGACCCTGGTGCCGGGGAGCGGCCCAGGGGGCGTACGCCAGGAGCAGGGAGCCGGCGAACCAGCCCGCGTCGAGCAGTTGGCCCGAGTGGTAGCTGCTGTGCAGCAGCGGAGAGGTGAACAGGGCGTCGCACAGCACGGTCAGGGCGAGCGCGCCGATGGCGGTGTTCACCGCCGTGCGGTTGCCCGGTGCGCGCCGGAAGTGCAGGGCGAGCACCATGCTGACGAGCGCGATGTCGAGCAGCGGGTACGCCAGCGACAGGGCGGCGTGCGCCACGCTCGGCCCCTCGAACCGGGCGGCCTGGGCGAGCGCGAGGCTCCACGACAGGGTGAGCAGCGAGCCGCCGATCAGCCAGGCGTCCAGCGCCAGACAGATCCAGCCCGCCTTGTTCGCGGGGCGCTTGGCGAGGACCAGCAGCCCCACGATGGCGGGCGGCGCGAAGCACAGGAAGAACAGGTCGGCGTAGCTGGGACTGGGCACGGCCTGGTCCAGCACGACCTCGTACCAGCCCCAGACCGCGTTGCCCAGGGCCGCCATCGCCGACGAGAGGGCGAACAGCAGCCAGGCGGGTCGAAAGCGGACCCTGGGGCTGCGGGCGTAGAGGAAGCAGGAGACCGCGGCGGTGCCGGCCGCGCCGGTGAGCCCGAAGTCGCCCATGAACAGCGCGACTTCGTTCGAGCCCCAGCCGAACGCGGAACCGACGGCGTATCCCGCGCAGATCAGGGCCAGGACCAGCTGGTGGACCAGGCGTGAGCCGTCGCCGGATGCCGGCGGACGGGGCAGCAGCGTCCCCGACGGGCGCTGCGGGCGCAGTGCCGTGTCGAGGGTCGTCACGGGCGGGGGGCTCACCGGGCCCTCCCGGTCCGTGGGTGGTGGCTGGTGTGGTGGTGGCTGGTGTGGTGGCCGCGCTTGCGCGTGGCCTTGCGCCAGGGTCGCCGTCGGCGGCTCCGCCGCGTCGGATCGTTCGTCCATAGGCCGTGCATCGCCCGTCGCCCCCCTCACAAATTCTGAAATGTCCATCCCCGGCGCCGAACGGTCCGCGGCGCAGCCCCTGTCGGGACGATACACCAGTCTCGTCACTCAGGGACATAGCTTCTCTACGCTCCGTGACGATCAACGGCGAGGTGCGTACGCGCTGCGTCCACAAGGTCGCGGAGGGTACGCGAAACGGATTACGACCCTGCCGGGGAGCCTGTTGTAAGGATCACGTTGCGCAGGGGCTCCTGGTTCACGAAACGGCGCAACTGGTCTGCCAGCAGCCGTTCGGCGCGCGGCAGGAACGCCGAGGTGGGGCCGCCCACATGGGGGCTGATCAGCACGCCCGGTGCCCGCCACAGGGGGTGCGCCGGGGGCAGCGGCTCCGGGTCGGTGACGTCCAGGGCGGCGGTGATGCGCCCGGTGTCCAGCTCGGCGAGGAGCGCCTTGGTGTCGACGACGGGCCCCCGGGACACATTGACCAGGAGCGCCCCGTCCTTCATCCGGGCCAGGAAGTCGGCGTCGACCAGGCCTCGGGTTTCCGCTGTCAAGGGGGTGGCCAGGACGACGACATCGGCTTCCGGGAGCAGGGAGGACAGTTCGGTGAGCGGGTGCACCGGACCGCGCGCCGTGGTGCGCCTTGAGCGCGCGACGCGCGCCACCCGCGCGAGTTCGAACGGCGCGAGCCGGTCCTCGATGGCTGCGCCGATGGCTCCGTAGCCGACGATGAGGACGGTCCGGTCGGCGAGGGCCGGACGGAAACCGGCGCGCCATTCCCCCTTGTCCTGCGCCCGTACGAAGTCGGGGATGCCGCGCAGCGAGGCGAGGATCAGCGCGAGCGTGAGCTCGGCGGTGCTGGCCTCGTGCACCCCGCGCGCGTTGCACAGCCGCACGCCCGGGTGGACCTGGCTCAGGCCCCGTTGCACGTTGTCGACACCGGCGGAGAGCGTCTGCACGACCTGGAGCGAGCGCATGTACGGCAGCGGGCGTACGCACAGGGCGCTGGGCTTCATATAGGGCACGACGTAGAAGGCGCAGTCGGCCGGGTCCGCGGGGAACTCCTCCTCCCCGTTCCAGAACCGGTAGCGGAGTTCCTCGGGGAGCCCCTCGATCTCCTCGGCCGGGAGGGGGAGCCACACGTCAGCAGTCATGCTCTGGAGGCTATGTCAGGGACCTGCGGGCGCAGAGGTTAGGTTGGGGGCCGGTCAGAGGGAGGTTCACGGCAGGTGGAGCGCAGGACGATCGGCGCGGGGGCGCTCGCGGTGGGGTCCGTCGGCCTCGGGTGCATGCCGATGAGCTGGGCGTACAGCGGGTCGCGGCAGCGGGGCGAGGAGTCGGTCAGGGCGGTGCACCGGGCGCTGGACCTGGGCTCGACGCTCCTGGACACGGCCGACATGTACGGGCCCTTCACCAACGAGCTGCTGCTGGGCCGGGTGCTCAAGGAGCGGCGCGCGGACGCCTTCGTGTCGACCAAGGTCGGCCTGCTGGTCGGCGAGCAGCACATCGTGGCCAACGGGCGGCCGGGGTATGTGAAGCGGGCGTGCGACGCGTCGTTGCGCCGGCTCCAGACGGATGTGATCGACCTCTACCAGTTGCACCGCGCGGACCCCGAGGTGCCGGTCGAGGAGACGTGGGGTGCGATGGCGGAGCTCGTGCGGGCCGGAAAGGTACGGGCGTTGGGGCTGTGCGCGGTGGGTGCGCGGGCCGGCCGCCGTTCGGGCCGCGGGCTGCACGACGCCACGCTGCGGCAGCTCGAGCGGGTGCAGCAGGTCTTCCCGGTGAGCGCGGTGCAGGCCGAGCTGTCGGTGTGGTCGCCGGAGGCGCTGGCGGGGCTGCTGCCCTGGTGCGAGGCGCGGGGTGTCGGTTTCCTGGCCGCGATGCCGCTGGGCAACGGCTTCCTGACCGGGACGATGACCCCGGGCGAGGGTTTCGAGCGGGACGACGTCCGGGCCCGCCACCCCCGGTTCACGGCCGAGATGATGGCCGCCAACCAGCCGATCGTGGTCGGCCTGCGCCGTGTCGCGCGCCGGCACGGCGAGGAGGTGACCCCCGCCCAGGTGGCCCTGGCGTGGGTGCTGGCCCAGGGCCGCCATGTCGTCCCGGTTCCCGGCGCCAAGCAGGAGCGCTGGGTGGCCGCGAACGCCTCGGCGGCCGGGCTCCGGCTGACTGCGGAGGACCTGGCGGAGGTGGCGGGGCTGCCCGCGGCACAGGGGTCGTGGGACTGAACGCGCCGCGTGCCGGATGCGGGGGCGCGGAGTGGGAACCCGGCCCTCATGGGCGGTGTGTGAGAGACAGTGGAGGTTCCGCTGGAACCGCCGCTGTGAAGGGACCATGATCGTGCAACGTCGAGCTGTGACGGCCGCGTTGGCCGCTGCCGCGCTCCTGCTGGCGGCCGGCTGCTCCTCGGACGGGGGTTCGTCGCCGGGTGGCGGCGGGAGTACGACGGCGGGGGGAGCGTCGTCCGGTGCGTCCCCCTCGGGGCGGGCGGCCGAGCGGACACCGCCCGCCAAGGGCACGGTGCGGGTGGTGCGCACGGTCGCCGAGGGACTGAAGTCCCCGTGGGGCCTCGCTCCCCTGCCGGACGGCGGCCTGCTCGTCTCGTCCCGGGACGACGGGACGGTCGTCCGGGTCGACGAGAAGACGGGCAGGAAGACGGAGCTGGGCAAGGTCTCCGGGGTCTCCCCGGCCGGCGAGGGCGGCCTCCTGGGCATCGCCCTCTCCCCCGACTACGCCTCGGACCACATGATCTACTCCTACTTCACCTCGGCCTCCGACAATCGCATCGTCCGCATGCTCTACGACGAGCACAAGCCCGCCGGCGAACAGCTCGGCGCCCCCGACACGGTCTTCAAGGGCATCCCCAAGGGCTACATCCACAACGGCGGCCGGATCGCCTTCGGCCCGGACGGCATGCTCTACGCGGGCACGGGCGAGAGCGGACAGCGGGGCCTGGCCCAGGACAAGAAGTCGCTGGGCGGCAAGATCCTCCGGATGACCCCGGAGGGCGAACCGGCGACGGGCAACCCCTTCCCCGGCTCGCCGGTGTACAGCTACGGGCACCGCAATGTGCAGGGTCTCGCCTGGGACGGCGAACAACGCCTGTTCGCCTCGGAGTTCGGCCAGGACACCTGGGACGAGCTGAACGCGATCAAGCCCGGCGGCAACTACGGCTGGCCGGACGCCGAGGGCAGGTCGGACGACCCCCGGTACCAGAACCCCGTCGCCCAGTGGCACACCGACGACGCCTCCCCCAGCGGCATCGCCTACGTGGACGGCGTCATCTGGATGGCCGGCCTGAAGGGGCAGCGCCTGTGGCGCATCCCGCTGAACGGCACGAAGGCCTCGGCGGACCCGCAGGCCTTCCTCACCGGTACGTACGGCCGCCTGCGCACCGTGGCGGCGGCGGGCGGCGACAAGCTGTGGCTGGTCACCAGCAACACGGACGGCCGGGGCAAGCCGAAGAGCGGGGACGACCGGATCCTGGAAGTACGGGTGAAGTAAGGCGGCGACGCTCACTCCCCGGCACGCTCAGTCTTCGGCGGTGTCCTCCTCGGGTTGCTGCGGCAGCCGTACGAGGACCTGTCCGGAGGCGAGATCTATCGGCCCGCGTCCGGGATCGCCGTCGCCGACGTCCTCCCGGGTCAGCTCCAGCCGGTTCTGCTCGTCGCGGGTGTGTTTGCGGCCGGGCGCGAACAGCTCCTCGAAGACGTTGAACACGCGCTGCCTCCCCGGGCCGACATCCCATCCAGCGTAGGCCTCACCCCGCCGACCGGGACGTGGGTGTTTCGGCCGGAAACAGCCGCTGCCGATGCGCCACCGCCGCCGCCTCCCCCCGTCCGGAGACACCGAGCTTGGCCAGGATGTTCGACACGTGGACGCTTGCCGTCTTCGGGGAGATGAACAGTTCCTCGGCTATCTGGCGGTTGGTGCGGCCGGCGGACACCAGACGCAGGACGTCCCGCTCCCGGCTGGTGAGGCCGAGCGCCTCGGCGGGGTCGGTGGCGACTACCGGCCGCGGGGCACGGGCCGGGGTGAGGCGGGCGCGCTGGGCGAGCAGGGTGACGGCGTCGGCGAGCGTGCGGGCGCCCAGGTGGTCGGCGACGGCCCCGGCGAGGCGGAGCAGCTCCGCTGCGCGGTCGCGCTGGTCGTCGCCGCCGTCGGACAGCAGGGCCTGGGCGAGCCGGTGCCGGACGCGGGCGAGGTCGTAGGGGCGTTCCAGGCACTCGAAGGCGGTCACCGCCTCCGACCAGATGTCCGCGGTGTCCTCGCCGGTGGCGCGCAGCAGTTCGGCGCGGGTCCATCTCTCGTACGCGTGCCAGACGGGCAGGCCGGTGGTGAGTTTCCTGACGGCCTCCGAGAGTCGGTCCAGGAAGTCGGCCCGGCCCTCCGTCGTGGCGGGAAGGGTACGGGCGTCGGCCTCGGCGGTGGCGGCGGCCACCAGCAGGGGCCAGGCGTAGCGGTGGGTGCCGGGCGGGAAGCCGGGTTCCACGACGCGCAGCAGTTCGGCGCGGGCGTCGAGCAGTCTGCCCTCCGCCGCGGCGATGCCGATGGCGATGCGGGCCAGCGGCAGCCAGTGCTGGGGCATGGGGTCGTGGGGGCCGTAGTGGGCGCGGGCGGTGGCCAGATGGCGGCCGGCCTCGGCGATGTCGCCCCGGCCGAGCGCCAGGTCGGCGAGGCGGAGGGCGCCCATGCCCCGGGGTTTCGCGCTGTGTCCTACGGCGAGCGCGTTGGCCGCGGCCTCGTTGGCCTCGTCCCACTGGCCGAGCCCGTACTGCGCCGCGGAGAGGTTGCCCCACACCCACGCCTCGGTGTCCAGCAGGCCCAACTTGCGGGTGAAGGTGATCCCCTCCCGCAGGATCGGGAGGGACTCCCGGGCGCGGCCGACCGCCCCCAGTTCGCTGGACAGGTTCACATAGGCGCGGCCCGCGACGCGTGTGACGCCTTCCTGGAGTGCC
Organism: Streptomyces sp. NPDC020299; assembly: GCF_044387825.1. Classification (NCBI taxonomy): domain Bacteria; kingdom Bacillati; phylum Actinomycetota; class Actinomycetes; order Kitasatosporales; family Streptomycetaceae; genus Streptomyces; species Streptomyces sp. NPDC020299. The sequence goes on along the minus strand of NZ_JBIRWL010000021.1, from coordinate 103,113 downwards.
TGCTCCTTGACCTCGCGCATCTGTGCGAGCCCGGCTTCGGCGTCGCCCGCGTCGACCATGAGGCCGCCGAGGGTGAGCCGGGCGTGCAGCTCGGTCTCCCGGGCGCCCACCATGCGCGCGTACTGCAGGGCCCGTTCGGCGGCGGCGAGGGCGTCGGGTCCGGGCTCGTGCAGCATGGACCAGTTGGCGACATAGGCGAGGACCTCGGCGTGCACCTCCGACGGCGGCAGTCCGCGGACCAGTTCCTGCGCGGTGGCCAGCTCCTTCCAGCCGTCGCCGCGGGCCTGGTCCTGGACCAGGCGGGAGCGCTGTACCCAGAACCAGGCGGCGCGCAGCGGGTCGTCCTCGTCCTCCAGCAGCCGCAGCGCCCGTTTGGCGATCTTCATGGCGCGTTCCCGTTCCCCGCAGAAGCGGCCCGCGACGGCCGCCTCCGCCATGAGGTCGAGGTAGCGCAGGGGTGTGGTGGCGGGGTCGCAGCCGCAGGGGGGATAGACCTCGGTGTAGTCGACGGGGCGCAGGGCTTTGCGTACGTCCTCGGGGACGGTGTCCCACAGCTCCATCGCCCGCTCCAGCAGGCGCAGTTGTTCGCTGTAGGCGTGCCGGCGACGGGCGACGACCGAGGCGTCCAGGACGGCCGGCAGGGCCTTGGCGGCGTCATGGGCGTGGTACCAGTAGCTGGCCAGGCGCATCACGCGTGCGTCGGCGGGGACGAGCGCCGGGTCGGCCTCCAGGGCCTCGGCGTAGCGGCGGTTGAGGCGGGAGCGCTCGCCGGGGAGCAGGTCGTCGGCGACGGCCTCGCGGACCAGGGAGTGGCGGAAGCGGTAGCCGTCGCCGGCGGGTGTGGCGCTGAGCAGGTTGGCGTTGACGGCGGCGCGCAGCGCCTCGATGAGGTCGTCCTCGGGCAGCCGGGCGACGGCGGCGAGCAGCCGGTATTCGACGGTGGAGCCGCCTTCGGCGACGATCCGGGCGATCCGCTGGGCGGCTTCGGGGAGTGCCTCGACGCGGACCAGGAGCAGGTCGCGCAGGGTGTCGGTGAGGCCCGTGCAGCAGCCTTCGCAGGAGGCGACGGCGAGTTCCTCCACGAAGAAGGCGTTGCCGTCGGAGCGTTCGAAGATCTCGTCGACCTGGGCGGGGTCGGGTTGGGTGGCGAGGATGCCGGCGATCTGGCGGCCGACCTCCTCGCGGGTGAAGCGGGCGAGTTCGAGGCGGTGGACGGTGCGCAGCCGGTCGAGTTCGGCGAGCAGGGGGCGCAGCGGGTGGCGGCGGTGGATGTCGTCGGAGCGGTAGGTGGCGAGGACGACGAGCCGGCCGGTGCGCAGGGTGCGGAAGAGGTAGGCGAGGAGGTGGCGGGTGGAGGCGTCGGCCCAGTGCAGGTCCTCGAGGGCGAGGACGACGGTGCGTTCGGCGGCGACGCGTTCGAGGAGGCGGGCGGTGAGTTCGAAGAGGCGGGCCATGCCCTGCTCGTCGTGCCTGCTGGAGGTGGCCTCGCCGAGTTCGGGCAGCAGCCGGGCGAGTTCCTCCTCCTGTCCGGCGGCCGCGGCGGCCAGTTCGCCGGGAAGGGCCTGGCGCAGGGTGCGCAGGGCGGTGGAGAAGGGGGCGAAGGGCAGCCCGTCGGCGCCGATCTCCACGCAGCCGCCCAGCGCGACCACGGCGCCGTGGCGGCAGGCGGCGGTGGCGAACTCCTCGACGAGCCGTGTCTTGCCGACGCCTGCCTCGCCGCCGACCACCAATGCCTGCGGCTCCCCCGCGGCGGCACGGGCGAGCGCGTCGTTCAGGACGCCCAGTTCGTCGGTGCGGCCGACGAATACGGGACTGACGGATCTGGTCTCCACGGGCCAGAGCATCGCATGCGGGCCGGATGGCGTGGGACGGGTTTTCCACAGCACCGGCACGCTTGTCGTACGACCATATGGGAGAGGGCGGCCGACCCCCGTCCGGCCGCCCTCCTCCGCCTCCGCCCTCATGCGGCGCGGGCGAGCCGGTCCCGGCGTGGGCGGTGGGTATGGGCCTCGGTCTCGGCGGCTCGGCGGGCCGCCTCCTCGCGGCGGGCCGCACGCCGGCCGCGGACGGCCTCGCGGGCCAGGCGCTCGGCCTCGGCACGGCGGTGCAGCTCGGTGGAACGGGCATGGTGCAGTTCAAGCTCGAACATGGTGACTTCCCTGGTGAGAGGTGGTTTCCGGATCGGTTCCGGTGATGACTCCACTGTCGTCTCCCAGGGGGGTGTGCCACATCGGGAAAGTTCCGCATCTTGGGCGGGCCGACGGGGCCGGGACACATGTAAGGGGCCTCAGACCGTCCGTGAGGTGTTCACGGACCGCCTAAGGCCCCTCAGATCGGGTGGTCGGCTCAGCTCGCGGAGGGCACGGCGAGCAGGGCGTCGGAGTACTTCAGGACGGCCAGGAGCAGGCCGATGACTCCGAGCGAGACGCCCGCCCAGGCGACCGACTTGATCCACGCGGCCTGCGGCTTCCCCGGGGCGCCGAAGGCGGGCCGGGCCAGGACCACGACGCCGGTGATCAGCGCGACCAGGGCGAACAGGCCGGCCCACAGCGCGGTGGTGTGCCAGGAGTCGCCGTAGACCTTGAGCTGCTCGGCGACGCCCGAACTCTGGGACATCTTCATCTGGCCGATGAGGGTCTCCCGCGAGGCGGCCACGGTGCCGATCCAGCCGCCGGTGAGCGAGACCACGCCCAGGGCGGCGGAGGCCACGGCACCGGCACCCTGTCCGACACCGGAGGGACCCGCCTCCTCGGTCACGCCGGCCGGCTCCTCGATGTCGCTCTCCTCGTTCTCGGCCGTCACCTGGCCGGCGGCACGCTCCTCCTCGGTCTTGGTGACGTCTGCCGTCGCCTCGCCCTTCTTGGCCTCGGCTCCGGTCTCGGCTTCGTCCACTGTCTTCGTTCCCATGCCTCGCACCGTACGGACGCTGTCTGAGAGGTCTCTTAATGATCGTCGTGGGCGGCACGCGCGCGTGCCGTACGCCACTCGGGGGCGAGCACCGCCCAGATCTCGGTGCTGGTGCGCACGCCCCGGTAGAGATCGTTTTCCCTGAGCACGCCCTCGCGGGTCATGCCCAGCCGTCGCGCCACGTTGATGCTGGGTTCGTTGGCCGACGACACGTACCACTCCACACGGTGCATGCCACGCTCGTCAAACGCCCATTCCAGCAGGACCCGCATACCGCGCGTGACCAGCCCGCGTCCGGCGGCGGAGGGCTCCACCCAGCAGCCGGCCTCGCAGACCCCGCCGGCCGTGTCCCAGACGCGGAACATCAGCCCGCCGACGAGCCTGCCGTCCAGCCACACCCCGTGCAGGCTGCCGGCGTCCGCGGCGCGCTTGTCGGCGTAGGTGCGCAGCCAGGAGCGGGCCGACTCCAGGTCCCTGACCACGTCCGGCAGACCGACGTGGCGGCCGATGAACTCCCGCCCCCGGTCGATGTTGGCGATGAGTTCCTCGGCGTGCCAGGTCTCCAGGGGGCGAAGCTCGGCACCGTCGTCACCCAGCGATATCGCGTACATCGCGCTGCTGCTCCTCCTGCAGTACCACCACGGCCTCCGTGAGCCTCTCACGCGGGACACGGCACTCGGGCGGCTCGATGCTGATGCGCGGGAGACGGCTCTCCAGCCAGTGCGGCAGCCACCAGTTGGCGCTGCCGAGCAGGTGCATCAGGGCGGGGACGAGGAGGGTGCGCAGCACGAAGGCGTCCAGGGCGACGGCGGAGGCCAGCGCGATGCCGAACATCGCGATCACCCGGTCGCCGCTGAGCACGAAGGCGAGGAAGACCGAGATCATGATGACCGCGGCGGAGTTGATCACCCGGCTGGTCTCGGCGAGGCCGACGCGGACGGCCCGCCGGTTGTCGCCGGTCTCGAGCCACTCCTCGTACATCCGGCTGACCAGGAAGACCTGGTAGTCCATGGAGAGGCCGAAGAGCACCGACACCATGATCACGGGGAGGAAGGGCTCGATCGGACCCGCCCTGCCGAGGCCGAGCAGCTCACTGCCGCAGCCCCACTGGAAGACGGCGACGACGATGCCGAAGGCGGCGGCGACGGCGGCGATGTTCATCACGGCGGCCTTCAGCGGGATGCCGAGCGAGCGGAAGGCGACCAGGAGCAGCAGGCAGCCGAGCCCGATGACGACCGCGACGAACAGGGGCAGCTTGCCGATGATCACGCCGGCGAAGTCGTCGTAGCTCGCGGTCACACCGCCGACGCGCACATCGAGCGAGGTGCCGGCCTCCGCGCGCGGGAGGACCTCGGTGCGCAGCCGGTCGACGAGCTCGCTGGTCCGCTGCGACTGGGGCGCGGAGTCGGGGACGACGGTGAGGTAGGCGGTGTCGCCGCCGCTGTCGTAGCGCACGGGCGTCACGGACGCGACGCCCTCGGTGGCGCGCAGGGTGGCGTCGAGGTTGTCGAGGGCCAGTCGGCCGGCGCCGCCGTCCACCCGTGTCACCAGGGTGAGCGGCCCGTTGACGCCGGGTCCGAAGCCCTCGGCGAGGAGGTCGTACGCCTGGCGTGTGGTGGACGGCTTCGGGTCGTTGCCCTGGTCGGAGGTGCCGAGGCGGAGGGCGAGCGTGGGCAGTGCGAGGAGGGCGATGACGGCCACGGCCGCGGAGCCGAGCAGCTTGGGGTGGCGTTCGACGAAGGCGGACCAGCGGGCGGCGAGGCCCGTGGGCAGCTCCGGCTGCGGTCCGTGCTCGGCCAGCCGGCGGCGCTCGCGCCGGCTCAGGGCGCGCGGGCCGATGAAGGACAGCAGCGCGGGCAGCAGGGTCACGGCCGCCGCGACGGTGAGCACCACGGTCAGCGAGGCGGCGACGGCGACACCGTTGAGGAAGCCCAGCCGCAGCATGACCATCCCGAGCAGGGCGATGCACACAGTGGCGCCCGCGAAGACGACGGCACGTCCGGTGGTGGCGACGGCGCCCACCGCGGCCTCGGTGACCTCCAGACCGCGCTTCAGTCCACGCCGGTGCCGGGTCACGATGAACAGCGCGTAGTCGATGCCGACGCCGAGCCCGATCAGCATGCCGAGCATGGGGGCGAAGTCGGCGACGGTCATGGCGTGGCCGAGCAGCACGGTCGCGGCGTACGCGGTGCCGACGCTCACCAGCGCGGTGGCGATGGGCAGCAGCGAGGCGGCGAGCGAGCCGAAGGCGAGGAACAGCACGACCGCGGCCACGACCACGCCGGCCGCCTCGGCCAGGTGACCGCCGGAGGGCTTCGTCAGCGCGATGGCGCTGCCGCCCAGCTCGACCTGAAGTCCGTCGGCCTCGGCGGACTTGGCGGCGCGTACGACGGCCCGGGCCTCGGACTTGCTGACGTCCTCGGCCTGCCGGTCGAAGGTGACGGTGGCGTACGCGGTGTGTCCGTCGCGGCTGATCCTGCCGGTGCCCGGTCCGTCGTACGGACTTGTCACCGCGGCCACGCCCGGCAGGCCGGCGATCCGGTCGAGGGCCTGGGTCATGGTCTGTTCGACGTCGGCGGCGCGGACCGTGCCGGAGGTGGTGTGCCAGACGACGGTGTCTCCGTCGCCGGCCAGGTCTGGGAAGCCCTGCCGCAACAGCTGGGCGGCGCGGCCGGATTCGGTGCCGGGTACCTCGTAGTCGTTCGAGTAGGCGGAGCCGGTGAAGGCCGCGGCCGCGGTCGCCCCGCCGAGGGCGAGGAGCCACAGCAGGACGGCTACCAGGCGGTGCCGGACACACCAACGGGCAAGGAATGCCACGGACGTGCTCCCAGGGGCGGAATGTGGGTCTTTGGCCGGGAACGATCGTCCAGAAATGGAACAGCCCGCAAAGAACGTGTGAGCAAGGGGAGTACAACTCTTGCAGGCGGAAGTGACCGATTACCGCGGTCCCGGGCTTGTGCACGCGACTGGGAGGCACATCACAGGACAGTCACGCTGACTCTGTCACCCCGCGGGGAAGTTCAGTCGAACTGGTCTCCGAGCGCCATGATCATCGTGCCCACGATCAGCAGCCACAGCGCCCGCCGGGTACGGCCCTTGGCCCCCAGCACCCCGGCGAGCGCGCACACGCCCGCACCGACGCCGTACGCGGCCGGCACGAGGGCCGGTACGTCGCTCAGGCGCATCAGCGACGCGGTGACACCGGCCAGCGTCAGCACGGCTCCGGTGCCGCCGGCCATCCAGCGGGCCCGGCGCGCGTCCTCGGCCGGGTCCTCGTCCTGCTCCTCGGCGAGGTCCTCGGCCTGGCCCTCCGCCTGGCCCTCTGTCCGGTCCTCCGTCCGGTCCTCCGTCCGGTCCTCCGCCTGATCCTCCGCCTCGTCCTCAGCGGGCTCCTCGGCAGGGACCTCTACGTCGTTCACCTCGGCTATCTCAGATCGCGTGCCGGAAGCAATACGTCCACTCATGGCGGGCGAGCGTAGTACCTGTCGCTGAGTGGTCCAGGTGCGGGGAGCGGCGTCGACTGCTATCGAACTCTTGCGCATACCTTCTCGGTACGCGGCACGCGAGGCGCCCGTTCAAAGCGGCAGGCAGGCGAACGGCCCCGGAGGTCCTGCCTCCGGGGCCGTACACCGTGCGGACTCAGCCCTCGCTGACGCCCAGCTTCTCCAGGATGAGCTCCTTGACGCGGGCCGCGTCGGCCTGGCCCCGGGTGGCCTTCATGACCGCGCCGACCAGGGCGCCGGCCGCGGCCACCTTGCCGCCGCGGATCTTGTCCGCGATGGCCGGGTTGCCGGCGATGGCCTCCTCGACGGCGGTGGTGAGCGCGCCCTCGTCGGAGACGACCTTCAGACCGCGCTTGTCGACGACCTCGTCCGGGGTGCCCTCCCCCGCGAGGACGCCCTCGATGACCTGCCGGGCCAGCTTGTCGTTCAGATCACCCTTCGAGACCAGCTCGGTGACCCGGGCGACCTGCGCCGGCGTGATCGCCAGCTCGTCCAGGGACGTGCCGGACTCGTTGGCGCTGCGCGCCAGTTCGCCCATCCACCACTTGCGGGCGGAGGCCGCGTCGGCACCGGCGTCGATCGTGGCGACGATCGGGTCCAGCGCGCCCGCGTTGAGGATCGCCTGCATGTCGGTGGCGGAGATGCCCCACTCGGCGAGCAGCCGGGTACGGCGGGCCAGCGGCATCTCGGGCAGCGCCGCCCGGATCTCCTCGACCCACTCGCGGGACGGGGCCACCGGGACGAGGTCAGGCTCCGGGAAGTACCGGTAGTCCTCGGCCTCCTCCTTCACGCGGCCCGAGGTCGTCGACCCGGTGTCCTCGTGGAAGTGCCGGGTCTCCTGGATGATCGTGCCGCCGGACGACAGCACGGCCGCGTGCCGCTGGACCTCGAAGCGGGCCGCGCGCTCCACGGACCGCAGCGAGTTGACGTTCTTCGTCTCGGAACGGGTGCCGAACTTCTCGGTGCCGTTCGGGCGCAGCGACAGGTTCACGTCGCAGCGCATCTGGCCCATCTCCATGCGGGCCTCCGACACGCCGAGCGCCCGGATGAGCTCGCGCAGCTCACGCACGTACGCCCGGGCGACCTCGGGAGCACGCTCGCCGGCGCCCTCGATCGGCTTGGTGACGATCTCGATCAGCGGGATGCCGGCGCGGTTGTAGTCCAGCAGGGAGTGGGACGCGCCGTGGATCCGGCCGGTGGCGCCGCCGACGTGCGTCGACTTGCCGGTGTCCTCCTCCATGTGGGCGCGCTCGATCTCCACGCGGAAACTCTCGCCGTCCTCCAGCTGCACGTCGAGGTAGCCGTTGAAGGCGATCGGCTCGTCGTACTGGGAGGTCTGGAAGTTCTTCGGCATGTCCGGATAGAAGTAGTTCTTCCGGGCGAAGCGGCACCATTCGGCGATCTCGCAGTTCAGCGCGAGGCCGATCTTGATCGCGGACTCGACGCCGGTCGCGTTGACGACCGGGAGCGCGCCGGGCAGGCCGAGGCAGACCGGGCAGGTCTGCGAGTTGGGCTCGGCGCCCAGCTCGGTCGAACACCCGCAGAACATTTTGGTCTTGGTGCCGAGTTCGACATGGACCTCGAGGCCCATGACGGGGTCGTACGACGCCAGCGCGTCCTCGTACGACACCAGGTCGGTCGTGGTGGTCACGGTGAAACTTCCCTCTCAGCCCAGCAGGACGTCGTCGTCGCCCAACCGCTTCAGCTCGCGGTAGAGGATGGCGAGGCCGGTGACGATGGCGGCGGCGGACACGGCGGCGTCGACCAGACGGAGCGTGTCGCTCTCGGCGCGGGCCAGCTTGGCCTGCTTGGCGACGCCGACCGCGCCGAACGCGGTGGTGGCCATGGACAGGTAGAGGCCGGACTTGGACTTCTTGAAGCCCTTGGCCTTCGACATTGCCTTGCTCACAGCGACGGAGCCTCCTCCAGGAGCGGGTGCCCCCACCTTTCCACGAAGGCGGCCTCCACCGCGGCACCGACCTTGTAGAGCCGGTCGTCCTTCAGTGCCGGGGCGATGATCTGCAGACCGACCGGGAGGTTGTCCTCCGGGGCGAGACCGCAGGGCAGCGACATGGCCGCGTTGCCCGCCAGGTTGGTCGGGATGGTGCACAGGTCGGCCAGGTACATCGCCATCGGGTCGTCGGCGCGCTCGCCGATCGCGAAGGCGGTGGTCGGGGTCGTCGGGGAGACGATCACGTCGACCTGCTCGAAGGCCTTCTCGAAGTCGCGCGTGATGAGCGTGCGGACCTTCTGCGCGCTGCCGTAGTAGGCGTCGTAGTAGCCGCTCGACAGGGCGTACGTACCGAGCATGACGCGGCGCTTGACCTCGGGGCCGAAGCCCGCCTCACGGGTGAGGGAGGTGACCTCCTCGGCCGAGTGGCCGCCGTCGTCGCCGGTGCGCAGGCCGTAGCGCAGGCCGTCGAAGCGGGCGAGGTTGGAGGAGCACTCGGACGGCGCGATGAGGTAGTACGCCGACAGGGCGAGGTCGAAGGACGGGCAGTCCAGCTCGACGATCTCGGCGCCCAGTTCCTTCAGCAGCTCCACGGACTCGTCGAAGCGCTGGATGACGCCGGCCTGGTAGCCCTCGCCGCGGAACTGCTTGACCACGCCGACACGCATGCCCGCCACGCTGCCGCTCAGGGCGGCCTCGACGACCGGCGGGACCGGGGCGTCGATGGAGGTGGAGTCGAGCGGGTCGTGGCCGGCGATCACCTCGTGCAGGAGGGCCGCGTCCAGGACCGTACGGGCACAGGGGCCGCCCTGGTCCAGGGAGGACGAGAACGCCACCATGCCGAAGCGGGAGACCGCGCCGTAGGTCGGCTTCACACCGACCGTGCCGGTGACGGCGGCCGGCTGGCGGATGGAACCGCCGGTGTCGGTACCGATGGCGAGCGGGGCCTGGAAGGAGGCGAGGGCGGCGGAGGAGCCGCCGCCGGAGCCGCCGGGGATCTTGGTGAGGTCCCAGGGGTTCCCGGTCGGGCCGTATGCGCTGTTCTCGGTGGAGGACCCCATGGCGAACTCGTCCATGTTGGTCTTGCCGAGGATGACGACGTCGGCGGCCTTCAGCCGCTTGGTGAGCGTCGCGTCGTACGGCGGGATCCAGCCCTCGAGGATCTTCGAGCCGACCGTGGTCGGAATGCCCTCGGTGGTGAAGATGTCCTTGAGCGCGAGCGGGACGCCGGCCAGCGGGCCGAGCTTCTCGCCGCGGGCCCGCTTCTCGTCCACGGCGCGGGCCTGGGCGAGGGCGCCCTCGCGGTCCACGTGCAGGAAGGCGTGCACCTTCTCGTCGACGGCCTCGATGCGCGCGAGGTGGGCCTCGGTGACCTGGACGGCCGTGAGCTCGCCGGAGGCGATCTTCTCGGCGGTCTGGGCCGCGGTGAGCTTGATGATGTCCGTCATGACTTCTTAGTCCTCCCCCAGGATCTGCGGCACCTTGAAACGCTGCTGCTCCTGGGCCGGGGCGCCGGAGAGCGCCTGCTCGGGGGTGAGCGAGGGACGGACCTCGTCCGGGCGCATGACGTTCGTCAGCGGGAGCGGGTGCGAGGTCGGCGGTACGTCTTGGTCGGCGACCTCGCTGACGCGGGCGACCGCGCCGATGATGTCGTCCAGCTGTCCCGCGAAGTGGTCGAGCTCTTCGGGCTTCAGCTCCAGACGCGCCAGCCGGGCGAGGTGGGCGACCTCCTCGCGCGTGATGCCAGGCATGCAGCGTTCCTCTGGGGTGAGTGTGTGTGGTTTGGGGCGGGGGGCTGGCGTCGCATTCCCGCCCTCCGCCCGGAGAGCGGGCCACGCGGCGTCTGGCGCGTGCGATCGCAAGGCGCCGGAGCGCCCTCGTGGCGGAGCCACGTGGGCGATTCGGCAACGCCGCGAGCGTGCGTGCCAGGCGTCGCGGGGCAGGCGGGAATGTGACGCCAGTCCCCAATCCTATGGGGCGGGGCGGCGTGCCCGTGAAACGGTTTGCCCTGTCACCGGCGGGAGTCCCAGGCGGGGCTGCGCAGGAAGTGGTTGTCGTACAGGTCCTGCACCTCGAGAAGGCTCTCCGGGGTGGCCTCGCCGAGGGCTATGCGCTGCAGGTGGCGGAAGTACTCGAAGCGCTCGACGCCCGGGGTGAGGACGATCAGCAGATCGGCGTCGGCGCCCGGCACGGCGGCGAAGGCGTGCGGCCTGCCGGGCGGGACGATGACGAGGTCGCCGGGGCCGGCGGTGACGACGTCCTCGCCGGAGAGGATCTCGGCGGCGCCGTCGAGCAGGAAGAACATCTCGGCGGAGTTGTCGTGCCAGTGCGGTTTGGCGCCGTCGGCGCCGCCCGTGAGGGTGACGCGCTGGGTGGACAGGGCGCCGCCGGTCGCGCTGCTGTCGGCCAGCAGGCGGATGGTGGTGGGCGCGCGGCCGACGACTTCGGCCTCGGCCTCGCGGACGATCACGGACTCGTCGAACTTCGGAACGAACAGCGACATGTCCAAACCCCCGGTCGATGCGGTTGACGTGCTCGGAAGAGTGCTGTGGTCAGACGAGGAAGAGCAGGGCGGCGCTGATCAGTACAACGACCGCGGTGGCGAAGTGGATCCCGAACGCGACGGCTTTCGTACCGCCGTGCCGCAGGACTATCAGCGTGTCGCCGAGCGGCAGGAGTGCCACGCAGAGCATGAACCAGGCCTCGGGGCGCGCCCCGGCGAAGGCCAGCAGTACCAGGCCCACCACACCGAACGTGCCGTCTTTGAGGCCCTTGTTGGTCAGGTAGGCGCCGGCGTCGCCGCCGGGGTCCGCCGGGACGCCGTAACCGGCGGCCGCGGGGCCGGGCTGGAACAGGAACCGGTAGCCGAGGAACAGGCAGAACACGTCGAGCACGATGGCCAGGGTGTACGCGGTGACGGTCATGTCGCTTCTCCTTGCTAGCAGCGCTAGGGACAAGAGCGAAGCTAGCAGAGCATCGACAGATTGGCTAGCGGTGCTAGAATCAAGAGCATGTCGATCCAGACGCGCCGGGAGCGCGAACGAGCGGAGCGCGAGCGGTTGATCGTCACGGCCGCGCGCGAACTGGCGGAAGCCGAGGGCTGGGACGCGGTGACGACCCGACGGCTGGCCGCCGAGATCGAGTACAGCCAGCCCGTCCTCTACAGCCACTTCAAGGGCAAGGACGCGATCATGGCCGCGGTCGCGGTGCAGGGCTGCGCGGACCTGGCCGTCGAACTACGGGCGGCGCGTACGGCGGCCGAGGGCGCCCGGGCCACGCTGACGGCGGTGGGCGAGGCGTACACCGCGTTCGCCCGGCGCCGGCCGGCCCTCTACGACGCCATCTTCACGCTCACCGTGGACCTGCCGTTCGCGACGCCCGAGGCCCCGGCAGCGTTGCAGGAGGCGTTCGGTGAACTGCTGCAGACCGTGCAGCCGATCGCGGCGGACGGGGACGACCTCGGCGCCCTCACGGAGACGTACTGGGCCTGCCTGCACGGGCTGGTCACGCTGATGCGCAGCGGCCGTCTGCCCGAGCACGCCCACGAGACCCGGCTGGCGCTGCTGATCGGTCACTTCACGGCGCGGGCGGACTGACGGGACTCCGCGGGAAGATCACTCGGCGGCCGGCAGAGCCGCCCGTGGCCGCTGCCATCCCCGCGGTCCGCGGGCCAGCAGCCAGGCGGTGGTCTCCTCGGGGGGCATCGCCGCGGCCACCAGCCAGCCCTGGACGGCGTCGCAGCCGAGATCCCGCAGGCGTTCCCAGGTCTCGTCGTCCTCGACGCCCTCGGCGACGACGAGCAGGCCGAGGGAGTGGGCGAGGTCGACCGTGCAGCGGACGATCGCCGCGTCCTGTGTGTCGACGGCCAGCCGGGCCACGAACGAGCGGTCGATCTTCAGCTCGCTGACCGGCAGCCGGCGCAGATGAACCAGCGAGGAGTACCCGGTACCGAAGTCGTCGAGGGACATCTTCACGCCGTGCCCGGTCAGTCCGGCGAGGGTGTCGGCGGCCCGCTGCGGGTCCTCCAGCAGCACGTGTTCCGTTATCTCCAGTTGGAGCGCTCCCGCGGGCACTCCGTGCCGGGCCAGCCGCGCGGCCACCGAGCCGGCGAAGCCGGGGGTGTGCACATCGCGCGGGGAGACGTTGACGGCCACCGGCACGAACAGGCCCTGCGCGCGCCACACGGCGACCTGCCCGAGGGCGGTCTCCAGTACGTACTCCGTCAGATGGGGCATCAGCCCCGAGGACTCGGCGATCGCTATGAACTCGTCCGGCGGCACCTTCCCGCGCTCCGGATGCACCCAGCGGACCAGCGCCTCCAGACCGGCCACCTGGCCGTCGAAGCGGACCTTGGGCTGGTAGTGCAGCTGGACCTCGTGCGCGTCCAGGGCCCGGCGCAGATCGCCCAGCAGACCCAGCCGGTCGGGCGTGTTGGAGTCCCGCTTGGACTCGTAGACCTCCACGCCCGTACGGTCCCGCTTCGCCTGGTACATCGCCACGTCCGCGCGGCGCAGCAACCCCTCGGCGTCCAGGGCGTGGTCGGGGAAGACGGCGACGCCCGCACTGGCCTCCAGGACGAGGGTGAGTCCGTCGAGGTCGAGCGGGGAGCTGAGGGCGGTGACGAGGCCGCGGGCGACCCGGGTCGCCGACGTGGTGGAGTCGGCGACGGGCAGTAACACGGCGAACTCGTCGCCACCGAGCCGGGCGGCCTCCGCACCACGCGGCAGCGCCAGGCGCAGCCGGTCCGCTATCTGCAACAGCAGCCGGTCACCGGCGAGATGGCCGAGGGTGTCGTTCACCGACCGGAAGCGGTCCAGGTCGATCAGCATGAGGGCGGCGCGGGCACCGATGCGCTCGGCGTCGTCGAGGGCCGTCCAGATCCGCTCCAGGAGCCACTGCCGGTTGGGCAGCCCGGTCAGCGGATCGCGCAACTGCTCCTCCGCCCGGGCCCGGGCTATCCACAGGGTGGAGTCGAGCGCGATGAGCGGGATGGCGAACAGCGGGAGCAGCAGCGGCTGGGCGACGGCGACCACGCAGACCAGCGGTGCGATGCCGAGCAGCGCCACGGCGACCAGGCCGTGCCGGACCAGGGCGGTGCGGGCGACGGTGGGCAGACCGACGCGCGGGGCGTGCAGGTACCACAACAGGATGCGGGTGACGCCGAGATAGGCGCACGCGACGAGGACGACCTCGGGGGCGGTGGTGACGGTCCAGCTCTCGGGATTCCAGGGCCGCTCGACGGTGGGTACGCGGCCGAAGGCGCCCAGCACCAGGGCGCCCGCGCCGATCCCGAGGATGTCCACCGCGCCCTGCAGTACCCCTTGGCGCCAGCGGTGGCGGCGGGCTATGCCGACCAGGACGACGACGGTGAGGCTGACCATGCCGGCGGGCACCCAGCCGTACAGCAGCAGGACGGCGCTGGTGAGGGCGGCGCCGGAACCGGTGCCACCCCACCAGCGGGAGCGGCCGAGCATGACCAGATGGCCGACGATGACACCGGTCAGCACGGCCAGGGACCAGCCGACGGTGCCGGACGGGAAGAGCGCGTGGTGGCCGGTGAACGCGCGGAGGAAACCGGCGCCCAGGGCGATGGCGGCGGCCGCCACGACGGCCGCGTGCAGCGCGGGCCAGGGCAGGGGCCGTTCGGGTTCGGCGCCCGGCAGGGCGGCGGGCTCGACGGCCAGGGGTACGGGGGCGGTGCGCGCGTCCGTCGCGGTGGGCGGCCCGGCGGCACGTCCCTGCGCGCCCGGGCGCTCCGCGGTCCGCCCCGGCCACCGGCTCGTCCGCCATGCGTCCGCCATGCGGCGCAGGCGCAGCCGGGAGTCCGGAGCGGCGCTCTCGGTCGGTTCCATTCCCGTCCCTCTCACAACCGGCGGTGCCCACGCCACGCGGCCCGACGCCCGACAACCCTCAGCGGCTCCGCGTTGGAAAGCCCTTCCCCTTGCCCCGCACGGGCAGGGGGATGCCCCGACCGCAGCTGGGCACGGCAGGCGCACACGTCAACAGTAGGCCGCGGAACGCTTCCACGGGCAGCGGTCGTCGACGGTTGCCCGAATGCACCCCGGCCACCCGTATGCATCTGATATGCGCCGTTCGGGAGGCCTTCAACCGCTACTCTTCGGTCGGAAGCGCGACTTCGGCCGCCGCCTCGGGGCCCTGTTCCAAAAGGACGCCGAAACCGTCCTCGTTCAGAACCGGCACCTTGAGTTGCATGGCCTTGTCGTACTTCGATCCCGGGTTGTCACCCACGACGACGAATGACGTCTTCTTCGATACAGAACCGGTCACCTTCGCACCTCGGCTCTGCAGCGCCTCCTTGGCGCCGTCGCGCGTGAAGTTCTCCAGCGTGCCGGTGACGACCACGGTGAGCCCTTCCAGCGGACGCGGCCCCTCGTCCTCGCCGGAGCTCGCCTCCTCCAGCGGGACTCCGGCCGCCTTCCACTTGCGGACGATCTCGCGGTGCCAGTCCTCGGCGAACCACTCCTTCAGGGCCGCGGCGATGATGGGGCCGACGCCGTCGGTGGTCGCCAGCTCCTCCTCGGTGGCCTGTTCGATGCGGTCGAGGGAGCGGAACTCGCGCGCGAGGGCCTGCGCCGCCACGGGCCCCACATGGCGGATGGAAAGCCCGTTCAGGAAGCGGGCCAGCGGACGGGTCTTGGCCTCCTCGATGTACTGGAGCAGCGCGAGGGTGTTCTTCTTGGGCTCGCCCTTCTGGTTGGCGAAGACCGTGACGACCTTCTCCTCGCCCGTCCTGGGGTCCCGCTTGGGCAGACCGCTGTTCGGGTCGAGCACGTACGCCTTGATGGGGAGCAGCGCCTCCACCGTCAGGTCGAACAGGTCGCCCTCGTCCACCAGCGGCGGGTCGGCCGGCTCCAGCGGGCGGGTCAGCGCCGCCGCCACCACCTGGCCGAAGTGCTCGATGTCCAGGCACTCGCGGCCGGCGAGATAGGAGACGCGTTCCCTCAACTGCGCCGGGCAGGTGCGGGCGTTGGGGCAGCGGAGGTCGATGTCGCCCTCCTTCATGGCCCGCAGCGGCGTACCGCACTCGGGGCACTCGCCCGGCATCACGAACTCGCGCTCAGTACCGTCGCGCAGGTCGACGACGGGCCCGAGGATCTCCGGGATGACGTCACCGGCCTTGCGGATCACCACGTTGTCGCCGATGAGGACGCCCTTGGCCTTGACGACGTCCTGGTTGTGCAGGGTGGCGAACTCGACCTCGCTGCCCGCGACCGTGACCGGCTCGACCTGGGCGTACGGCGTGACCCGGCCGGTGCGGCCGACGCCCACCTTGATGTCGATCAGCTTGGTGTTGACCTCTTCCGGCGCGTACTTGTACGCGATCGCCCAGCGCGGGGCGCGGGCCGTGGAACCGAGCCGGCCCTGGAGGCGGATCTCGTCGAGCTTGACCACCACACCGTCGATCTCGTGCTCCACGGAATGGCGGTTCTCGCCGTAGTACGCGATGAACTCCCGTACGCCGTCGAGGTCGTCGACCACCCGGTTGTGCCGGGAGGTGGGCAGGCCCCAGGTCCCCAGCAGGTCGTAGCCCTGGGAGAGACGGGTGAGGCCCTCGTAGCCCTCCAGGGCGCCGATGCCGTGGACCACCATGTGCAGGGGGCGGGTGGCGGTGACCCGCGGGTCCTTCTGGCGCAGCGAACCGGCGGCCGCGTTACGGGGGTTGGCGAAGGGCTTGTCACCGGCCGCCACCAGCCGTTCGTTGAGCTCCGCGAACTTCTCCATCGGGAAGTAGACCTCGCCGCGGATCTCCACCAGGTCGGGGACGCGGTCGCCCTTCAGACGGTCCGGGATCTCCGCGATCGTGCGGACGTTGGGCGTGATGTCCTCGCCCGTGCGGCCGTCCCCCCGGGTGGCGGCGCGGGTGAGGCGGCCGCGCTCGTAGGTGAGGTTGACGGCGAGGCCGTCGACCTTCAGCTCGCACAGGAAGTGGTACTCCTGCTCGCCGAGTTCGCGGGCGATGCGGTCGGCCCAGGTGGCGAGGTCGTCGTCGTTGAAGGTGTTGTCCAGGGAGAGCATCCGCTGGCGGTGTTCGACCGACGTGAACTCCGTCTGGTACGACCCGGCGACCTTCTGGGTCGGCGAGTCCGGCGTGCGCAGCTCCGGATACTCCTCCTCCAGCGCCTCCAGAGTCTTCAGGAGCCCGTCGAACTCGGCGTCGCTGATGACGGGAGCGTCCTTCACGTAGTACCGGAAGCGGTGCTCCTCGATCTGCTCAGCGAGCTGCGCGTGCTTCTCCCGTGCCTCGGCGGGCACTGCCGTCTCCGCCTGCTGCTTGTCGCCGGCCACCGTGTTGTCCTCCCGTTACTCTGGGTTGTCCGCGAGGGATCTCGCCGCCCGGACGCAGTGGGCGAGCGCCCGGCGCGCGTACTCCGGGGAAGCACCCGCGAGTCCGCACGCCGGGGTGAGGGTCACCGCCCGGGCGAGCAGCCCCGGATGCAGCCCCAGCCTGCGCCACAACGTCCTGACACCCATGACGCTACCGGCAGGGTCTGACAATGGGCCGTCCGTGCCCGGCACGACTCCGGTCAGGAGCCAGGTGCCGCCCTCCACCGCCTCGCCGATCGCGTCGTCGTCACGCTCGGTGAGAAGCGAGAAGTCGAAGGAGACCCCGGCCGCGCCTGCCCGGCGCAGCAGGGCGAAGGGCACGTCCGGGGCGCAGGAGTGGACCACGACGGGGTCCGGCGCGTGCACGCCGACCAGGTCGCGGAGGGTGGCCTCGACGACCTGCCGGTCCACCGCACGGTGGGTGCGGTAGCCGCTGGCGCTCTTCACCTGGCCGCGCAGGACGGCGGTGAGGGAGGGCTCGTCGAGCTGGAGCACGAGGCGGGCACCGGGGATGCGGCGGCGGACCTCGGCGAGGTGCTGGCGCAGGCCTTCGGCGAGGGAGGCGGCGAGGTCGCGGCAGGCGCCGGGGTCGGAGAGGGCGGCCTCGCCGTTCCTCAGCTCCAGGTTCGCCGCGAGCGTCCACGGGCCGACGGCCTGCACCTTCAGCGGGCCCTCGTAGTCCTGCGTGAACTCCTCCAGCGCGTCGAGGTCCTCTCCCAGCCAGGAGCGGGCCCGCTTGGTGTCCCGGCCCGGCCGGTCGCCGATCCGCCAGCCGCTGGGCTCCACGCGCGCGTACAGCTCGACGAGCATTCCGGCGGTGCGGCCGATCATGTCGGCGCCGGGGCCGCGGGCGGGGAGCTCGGGGAGGAAGGGGAAGTCCTCGAAGCTGCCGGTGGCTGTTTTGGCGGCTTCCCGGGCGTCGGTGCCGGGGAGGGAGCCGATGCCGGTGGCGGGGCCGAAGAGGTGGTTGTCGGTCACGGGTGAAGCCTACGTAGGGAGGGCGGGCCTTGGTTGTCTCGCCCCCGCCGCCCTTACCCTTCCCGTCCCCAGGGGCTCCGCCCCTTCGACCCCGCCAGGGGGCCGCGCCCCCTGGCCCCCCATCGGCCTGAACGGCCTCGTCCTCAAACGCCGGACAGGCTGATGGGAGCCGGCCGCGACGGGAGAGGAGAGCCGCGCCCTCCAGCCCACTCGCACGGGTGGTGGGTGGGCATGGGCCGGGGGTCTGGGGGCGGAGCCCCCAGACGGGAGTGGACCGCCTCGGCGTCGAACCCCGGACGGGCAAGCCGCGCTCGCGGAGTGTCACAGACCCGGTCGTACCGTCACGTCGTTGAGTTCCGCGTCCCTGGGGAGGTCCAGGGCGGTGAGGATCGTGGTGGCCACGGACTCGGGGGCGATCCACTGGGTGGGGTCGTACTCCTTGCCCTCCTGCTGGTGGACCTTGGCCTGCATGGGGCTGGTCGTGCGGCCGGGGTAGACCGAGGTGACGCGCACACCGTTGCCGTGTTCCTCGTGGCGGAGGGAGTCGGCGAGGGCCTTGAGTCCGTGCTTGGAGGCGGCGTAGGCGGACCAGCCGGCGTGGGCGGCGAGGCCGGCGCCGGAGTTGACGAAGACGACGTGGCCCCGGGCGGCACGGAGCTGGGGCAGGAAGTGGCGGGTCAGCTCGGCCGGGGCGATCAGATTGACGTTGAGCTGGTGGCGCCAGGACTTGGGGGTCAGGTCGCCCACCTCGCCGAGGTCGACGACTCCGGCGATGTGGAGGAGGGAGTCGACCCGCTCGGGAAGCGTCTGGTGGGAGAAGGCCCAGGACAGCCGGTCCGGGTCGGCGAGGTCGCCCACGAGCGTCCTCGCCCCGGAGAACTCGGCCGCCAGCTCCTTCGCACGGCCGGCGTCGCGCGCGTGCAGGACGAGTTCGTCCCCGCGCGCGTGCAGAAGGCGGGCCACGGCCGCGCCGATGCCGGAACCCGCCCCGGTGATCACATGAGTAGCCATGCGGCCATGCTCGCACCGCCCGCCGCTCACGCGACGTCCTGGTGCTCCTCCAGGTAGGCCAGCGCGGCCACCGGCTCCTCGGCGAAGAACATCAGGTCGGCCAGCGGGCGGGGCAGGAAGCCCTCGTCCTCCATACGGCGGAACTGTTCCTTCAGCCCGTCGTAGAAGCCCGCCGTGTTCAGCAGCACCACCGGCTTGTCGGTGCGGCCGTGCTTCTTCAGCTCCAGGATCTCGGTGGCCTCGTCGAGCGTCCCGGTGCCGCCCACCATGATCACGACCGCGTCGGCCTTCTCCAGCAGCAGCTTCTTGCGCTCGGCGAGGTCGCGGGCGATCACCATCTCGTCGGCACCGGGCCGCGCCCGGTTCGCCAGGAACCCGACGGAGACGCCGACGAGCCGGCCACCCGCCTCCTGCACCCCGTCCGCGACCACCTTCATCAGGCCGACGTTCGAACCTCCCCAGACCAGGGTGTGCCCCGCCTTGCCGATCAGTTCGGCGAACTCGCGCGCGGGGCGCGTGTAGCGGTCGTCGAGCTCGGCGGCGGAGAGGAAGACGCAGATTCGCATGCGGCCAGCGTACGAGGGAACAACCCGGGGGCCTCGAGCGCTCTCCTGTCATGGCTGCAGGACACACGATCACGATCGAGCAGGTCGAGCGGCACGTGCGCGTGCTGCACGGCGAGCAGGTGCTGGCCGAAAGCGACCGTCCCCTGGTGCTGCGGGAGACCGGCTGTCCGGTGCGGTACTACATCCCGCCCGAGGACGTCCGGCTGGACCTCCTCACCCCCTCCGACACCCACACGTACTGCCCCTTCAAGGGGACGGCCTCCTACTGGTCGCTCCCGGACGCGCCCGACCTGGTGTGGGCGTACCCCGATCCCAAGCCGGACGTCGCACCGATCAAGGACCACCTCTGCTTCTACGAGGTGGAAGTCGGCGAAGTCGGCGAAGTCGACGTGTCCTGACCGATGAGATCCGTGTCGTGGGGCAGTCTGCACAGGTATGGACAGGGAGACGCTTTCCGCCGACGGCACCCGCATCACCTACGAGACCACCGGCCGGGGCCCCGCGCTGATCCTCGTGAGCGGCGCGATGTCCACGGGCCACACCATGCTGCCCCTGGCACAGCGGCTCGCGAACCGCTTCCAGGCCGTCGTGTACGACCGCCGGGGCCGGGGCGAGAGCGGCGACACGGCGCCGTACGCGGTGGAGCGCGAGGTGGAGGACCTGGCGGCGCTGATCGACGCGGTGGGCGGTGAGGCGGTGCTGTACGGCATCTCCTCGGGCGGGGCACTCGTGCTGGAGGCGGCGGCGAGCGGGCTGCCAGTCCGTCAGGTGGCCGTCTACGAGACGCCGTACGCCCTCGATGAGCAGGACGCGAAGGGACGCGCCGAGTACACGCGGAACCTCACCGAGGCGCTGGAGCAGGGCATGCCCGGTGATGCCGTCGCGCTGTTCCTCCAGCTCACCGGACTGGCCGAGGGCATGATCGAGCGGGCCCGCCAGTCCCCCATGTGGGCCGACATGGAGGCGATCGCGCCGACCCTGGCCTACGACGACGCGGTGATGGGCGGTGGCCTGGCCCCCCGGGGCCGGCTGGCCGCGATCACCGTCCCGGTGCTGGCAGCGGCGGGCGGCGCGAGCCCCGACTGGCTCCGCGAGGCGACCCGCGCGGTCGCGGAGGCGGCGCCCCGGGGGACGTACCGCGAGCTGGCGGACCAGACACACATGGTGGACCCGGATGTGTTGGCGCCTGTGCTGACGGAGTTCTTCGGTGTTTGAGTGAGCGGGGCCCCGGCACGCTCACGTGAACGTCGTAGGACCGATTGGAACAGACGGCTCTTCACACACCTCCGCGCCAAAGCTCCCGCTCTGCCAGCGCGAAACGGCGCTCCAGATCCTCAAGACCTTCGAGTACCAGCCGCATCCTGCGCCGGAACGAAGGCCCGTGAGCCGACACCGTCAGATGCGTCAGCTCATGAACGAGAACGAGGTCCACAAGGGGGGGAGGCAGTTGCATCAGCGCCCAGTGCGCGGTGATGGTCCCGTCCGGGTCACAGGTGCCCCAACGCTCCTTGAGATCGCCTACGACCACTTCTCTGGGAGCCACACCTGCCCGCACGGCCAGAGGCCGCACACGAGTGGTCATCCATTCCGTGCCCCGTACGGTGTACCAGTCGGCGATGAGCCGTGCGCCTTCCCGAGCGGAGTCGCGCCGCGGGAGTTCCAGCCACCCATGGTGCATTCGTACCCGTGCGCCCGACCCGGCAGGCAGGACTCTCAACCGGTGGCGGCGGCCGAGATAGGCGAAGCTCGCTCCGCTGACCAGTTCCTTGCGGGGCTCACCTCCACTTCGCCTGCGCCGGTCGACCTCGCTCGCAATGCGCGGCAGCCGGGACCGGACGGCAGCCGCGACCTCCTGCGGGTCGGCACCAGGAGGCACCGCGAAGAGCACACCGCCGTCCTCGCGGATCTCGATCCCGAGCGTCCGGCGGCGCGGCCGTACGACGACTTCCCACGTCCACTCGCCCGGCAGGGGGAGCGACGTGAGGGCAGACTGCACGGACACACTCACTCGGCATTGGTACCACTCGGCACCGACAACGGCTGGGACCGGTGCCCCTGATCACGCGTGCGGCCGCCCCTCGTACCGCAAGAAGTCGCCACGCCGCTCCACGGCGAGTTCCTGCAGAGCGGCGGCCATGTCTGCGGTGTCGTCCCAGTCCATGTGCAGGTGAGCGGCCACTTTGAAGCGCAGTTCCTTGCGGGCCTCGATACGGGCGTCGGCCTGGGTCACGAAGTGCGGTGCCCGCACCAGAACCGCGATGTCCGCCGTGAGGAGACAGGCCGCCACGTACAGGTCCACGTCGGCGGGCAGAGGTGTCGAGCCCGCCTGCTCCAGTTCCCTCACCAGCGCCCGATACACCGGCCGTTCCGTCAGCGGGTCGAGGCTCGGGCCCGTCTCCTCGACGTCCACAGTGATCTCGCCGACGAGCCGTGCCAGGTCGGCCGCGGCCTGCTCGAAGTCCTGGCGCATCCGTTGGACGATCTCTTCCAGGCGTGCGCTGAACGGCTCGTAGCGGGCGCGGTCCGTGCCGATCTTCGCCGTGATGTAGGTCCGCAGGCGGCTGACCATGTACCTGGTCCTGGCGCGGGCGTCGGGGTTGGCGTCGACCCGCTCCATGAACTCGGGTGCGCTCAGCTCGACAGGGGGTACGCGCAGTTCGACGCCGGTCACCCGCAGGTGGTCGGCGATGAGCCTGCGCACCTTCGCCCCGTACCGGCGCGGGCTGAACTCGTCGCGTCCGTCGAGGTAGCGCTGGCGCGCCAGGTACTGCACCTCGCCCAGCAGGCCTGCGAACCGCTCGTACCTCAGTGCGTACGGCCGGGGCAGGACGGCGCTCAGAGCCGTCAGGAAGTCTCGCGCGTGTTCGTCGAACTGCCCGCGCGCGAGCGGGTCCTCCAGCACGTCGAGCAGTGCCTCGCGGCGCTGTTCGTCGGACAGGGAGAGGACGCCGCGCTCGTCGTACGACGCCAGTCCGTGGCCGTCGAGGAAGCGGGCGACACGGCTGTGGAGATCGCCGAGAAGCCGGTCCGCGGCGGCGTCCGCCTTGAGCAGCAGCCCCTCGTCGGTGGGCGGTGTCCCCTCGAAGTCGGGGCGGAGGTGGTCGACGGAGACGTTGTCATAGCCGTAGACCTCCCGCAGGTGGTGCTCCTCGTAGGCGCGCAGGGAGCGGGCCAGCTCGACGCCGATGCCGACGAAGTCGACGAGCGTTCCCCACCGCTTGCGCGGATACGGCCGGTTGGTGCGGGCTACGGCCTGGAGCAGACCGGCGCCGGAAAGGGCGCAGTCCAGGTAGAGGATCTGTTCGACGGGGGCGTCGAAGCCGGTGAGCAGCATCGACTGGACGACGAGAAAGGCGAGGGGCTCCGCTGTCTCCCGGTCATCGTGGTCGTCACGGTCGTCGTCCGCGGTGTCTTCCGCTCCCGGGTGCTCAAGCCAGAACACGTCTGTAACGGGGCCTCCGGCGGCACCGTGCGCCTGCCCCGACGCACCGTGGGGCTCGACGGGCCAGGAGGGGTCGGCGGCCGCGGCCAAGGGGTCCCCGAGACCCGTCTTGAAGCGCTCGACGTACGCGTCCTGCCGCGACTTCAGCGTCCACTGCCGCCAGTCGGGAGGATCCTTCCTCGGGTCGCCGTGGATCACGACCGCCGCGTCGATGGAGGCGAGGACATCCCGGTGCGGCAGGACGGTGAGCAGCTTCCGCATCTCGTCGTCGGCGCCGAGGGCTACCATCGGGTCGTGGGCGATGGCGGGGTCGAGCGCGTCGAGCTGCGCGAGCAGCCGGTCCCGGGCGTCGAGCAGCGCGTCGCGGTAACGGACGGCGGCCAGCCGGGACACCGCCGCCAGCTGGGCTCCGAAGCGGTCGGGCAGGGCGTTCACCGCCCAGTGCCGCAGCATGAAGTCGGCCTTGTACGCGATCACCGAGGACGCCTCGAGGACTTCCTTCCTGCGAGCGAACTTCCGCAGCACCTGCTCGCGCCGCTCCGGGTCGTCGGGCACCTGCTCGTCGAACTTCACGTCGAGCGCGGCCTTCTCGATCACTTCCAGCGGCGCGTCGTACGCCTCGTAGCGCACGGGAACGACGGAACGGTCCAGCTCGGCCTCGCGCAGTGTGTAGGCGTCGACCAGCTTCCCGAAGATGTCCTCGGTCTCCTTGCGGGTGCCCCGGATGATGGGCGTGCCGGTGAATCCGACGAGGACGGCGTTCGGCAGTAGGGCGCGCAGCCGGACGTGCAGCCAGCCGGCGTGACCCCGGTGGGCCTCGTCGACGAGCACGACGATGTCGTGGCCGGGGTTCGCGGGCCGCTCGTCGGCGGGGGCGTCCTTGTCGGCCCCCTGCGGCAGGAGATCGTCCGCGCGGCTGTCGTAGGCGGTGTCGTCCCGCTGGGCCTTCTGGAGCATGACCAGGACGACGTCCGGTACGCGTACGGCGAGCTGGGCGCGCGCGTCGGCGACGCCGTCGGCCCGGTGAACGGTTTCCTCGGTGGCCGCCAGCGACGACCGGATCTGCTTCTCCAGGTCGATCCGGTCGGTGACGATCACGATCTTGTGCCGCTTGAGCTCGTTGTCGTTCCTGAGGTGACGCACCAGGAAGGCCATGGTGAGGCTCTTGCCGGACCCCTGGGTGTGCCAGACGACACCGCCGCGCTGGTCGACGTCCCGCCTCGCCGCCACCGCCCGCCTGCGCTCCCGGAGCCGATGGGCGAGTCTGTGCACGGCCTTGAACTGCTGGTAGCGGCCGATCACCTTGAGCGTACGGTGCCCCTGACCGCGCTCGGTGGTGAAGTCCCGCACGAGCGTGAGGAGATGACCGGGCCGAAGCACTCCTGCGGCGAGCACGGCCATGTCGGTGTCGCAGCCGTCGGCGGGCGCGGGCTCGGTGGTCCGCCACGGGGTGAAGTACTCGGGCGTCGAGGTGACGGTGCCCAGCTCGGCGTACGTCCGGTCGGTGCCGACCAGCACCTGCGCGAACCGGGTGAACTCCGCGACGGGGGCTGGGGATTCAAGGCTCGCGTAGCCGCAGACCTGCCCTACCGCCTCGTCGAGCGCGGCTCTGCTCCCCTCCCTGCCGCCGGAGGTGAGCGGGGCCTTGCACTCGATGACGACCCAGGGCAGCCCGTTGACGAACAGCACCAGGTCGGGAGTCACGGGCCCCCCGCCCTTCCGCTCCACGCGGAACTGGCTCACCGCGAGGAGGTCGTTGCGGCCCCCGTTCTCCCCGTCCCAGTCGACGAGTTGTACGTGCTCGGGGTCGCCCTTCCGCCAGCCGGGCAGCACGCGGGCGTTGACGCCCTTGCGCAGCAGCCGGGTCACGGCGAGGTTGCCGCCCACACCGCGATCCACCGGCCCCTGCCCGGGGGCAGAGCCGAGCACGAGGGCCAGGAGGTAGTCGAGTTGGGCGGCAGTGAGCCAGGTGCCGCCGCCGTTCGGGAGCGTGTTGATCCGGGACACGGCGTCCCGGAACCGGTTGGCGTAGACGACGTCCGTGAACGTCTCGCGTCCGGACGGGCCGGGCGCGGTGGCGGGTTGGCCGGACGGCGCGCCCTCCAGGTGCTCCCATCCGAGTTCGACCAGCTGCCGTATCAGCGGCTTCTCGGTCTTGTCGTACTCCGGTTGCTCCCGCCGACCCACCGCTGGACTCCCTGCCGTCACCGTGCGCCCCAGCGTCGTCATGGGACGTACGGGAGACTCTACTCACGGGCGGGGATGCGACCAGGGGCGTTTTGGCCTCGTGATCAAGCCACGAGGGGTCCAGGGGGCAGAGGACCACTGCCACAAACCGCGCGTGGTCCGCTTGCCGGGTTTCTCGTCAGTAAGCGTGACGCCAGCCGAAGCCGGACAGGGGCGCCGCACCAGTGGGCTGGTCAGCAAAGCCACGGCCAGACCGCGGTCAGGGCCGTACGTCCAGTGGCCGCTCGCCCGATCGCCGTGGAGCGATGATCCGGTAGTGGTTGTCGAAGGACAGGATCGTGGGTCGCTGAAGCCGCCAGGCCAGGCTTGCGTTGACGGCATCGGTCAGGCCGATCGCCTGCCCCATGTAGTCGCGCTGGATTTTCTCCGCCTCACCAAGGAGCTTTGCGTCAACGACGGGGACGCGCGCGTAACCCGTACCAACGAGGGCCCGCAAGCGAGATACGGCCTCTACGGCCTCCTTCTCCGAGGCCTGCTGATGCAGGAGGTAGTCCAGCTCGGCGAGAACGAGAGGGGACAGGACGAGAATCCTGGCCGCCCCGAAGGCATTGATTCCGTCCTGGTGCCGCTCGTCGCGACGGTTGAAGGCTGCGAGCAGCATGCTGGTGTCGGCAACGGCGAGGTTGACGGGCTCGGTCACGTAGAGCTCCCGCCCCGCAGGTATTCGTGCACGCGGCTTGCCAGGTCGGGCGGCCCGTCGAAAAGCCCCCACTCCTCGACCGCGTCACCGACGGTCCCCTCGGGGATGACGAGCTTTCCCGCAGCCCATTCGATGGCGAGCGCCTCGGGGGTTCGTCCGTCGAGGGCGGCGAGGTCGCGGAGGACACCTGCCATCGCGCCCGAGACCGTGACGTGAGCCTGGATCGGCTCAGGGTCCTGGGGCGGCAGGGCCTGGTTGTCTGCTGCCGAGATCATTGGATACTCCTTTGGCTCCGGCTGTTCCGACTCTATATGCCAGGGGTCGAGTGCAAATGATCCGAATTTGAGGGGTCCGCGCGGCCGGACAGGGGCGTGTCTCCGCTCCGAGCGCAAGGACAGCGCTCCGGACCGTTCAGCCCGTCAGGCGGCGAGCCCGGCCGCGGAACCACTCCTGTACGGCGGGCCCGGTGGAAGGGCCAGCTCGAACCAGATCGTCTTGCCGGCCGGTCCGTACGGCCCCTGGCCCGTCCCGCAGCCGCCCCAGCGGTCGGCGAGCAGGTCGAGGATGAGGAGGCCTCGCCCGTTGGGCGCGTGCGCGGGAACGGCCAGGGGTGGCACGAGTGTCGGCAGGTCGGGGCTCATGTCCCAGACGCTGACGCGGAGTACGGGTTCCAGCCAGTGCAGGCGGACGAACGCGGGCCCCTTGGTGTGCCGCACCGAGTTGGTCGCGAGTTCGGACGTCAGCAGTTCCGCCCGCTCGACGAGTTCGGCAAGACCGTGGGCGGTCAGGACGGCGCGGAGGGTGAGGCGGGCGATGCCGGGCGCGCGGGGGTCGCAAGGGAAGTGGAGTTCGTAGCTCCAGGGGGCGGTGAAGGGGAGCGGGGCGGGGTGCGGTGGGGGTTCGGGATCGTCGTGGACCGTGAGGGCGGTGGGGGTAGTGGGGGGTTGGGTCACGCGGCACCTCCGTTGGTGCGGGTGGCTGTGGTGTGCGCGGTTGTGAACCGCGCGGGTGGGCCGTGGCCTTCGGCTCCGGGTGGGTGCGGTGTCTCTGTCGGCGCGGGCGCCGCCCTCCGGATGGGCGGGTGGTCGTACCGGTGCGCTTCCGCTGGGTGGGGCAGGGGTGGTGGCCTGAGTCACAGGCTAGCCTCAGCGCTAAAACGCGTGCTACCTCAGTCACCAAAACGAGTGTTAATCAGGATTGCTGTGGACGGCCCCACACCGAGATCGGCAAACTTTGCGCGCGAGCAAGGAGTTGACCTATGGCACCACGCCACGCACCAACGATTCGTCAGCGGCGCTTCGGCGCTGAACTTCGACGGCTCCGTGACTCCGTCGGCATGTCCGCCCCTGTCGCCGCCGAGAGGCTGGGAGTGGATCGCACGATGATCTCCAACATTGAGTCCGGCCGCTTCGGCATCAGCGAAGACCGTCTACGCCGCTTGGCGAGCATCTACGAGTGCGACAACAGCGAGTTGATCGACGCTCTTGCCGTCATGACCGGAGGACGTGCGCGGGGATGGTGGGACGAATACCGAGGCAAGATCCCGCCCGACTTTCTGGACGTAGCGGAGCTTGAGCACCACGCCACGTGCCTGCGCACTCTCCAGACGGCCCACGTCCCTGGGCTGTTCCAAACAGAAGAGCACGCCCGCGCCCTGTTCGACCTCTTCGTCCCGTCACTGCCAAGGCTGGAGGTCGAGTTGCGCGTCGCCCATCGCCTGGCTCGGCACGAGGTGGTGGCGGGCGCCCCCGGCGTGCCCTACACAGGCTTGGTCTACGAGGCAGCCCTCCACCTTCGGGTCGGCGGTCGCCAGGTGGCCAAGGCCCAACTGAGTCGTCTACTGGAAGAAAGCGAGCGCCCCAACGTCAGGCTGCTGGTGATCCCGCTGACAGCCGAAGGATTTCCCATGGCCGGGGACACCATCATGTACGCAGCCGACGCGAGTCCTCATCTGGACACCGTCCAGGTGGACTCGCCCATCGGCGCGGTCTTCTTTGACTCGCCCACCCAACTGTCCAACTTCCGTCGGCGGCTGGACTTGGTCGAACAGGTGGCGTTGAATCCGGAGGAGTCCAGGAATCGGATCCTTGAGATCGCCAAAGAGCTGTAAGAGGTGCCCCCCATTGCACAGGTTGAAGTGGATCAAGTCCTCGTTCTCGGAGGCTTCGGGCAACGCCTGCGTCGAGATAGCCGCACCGAGCCCCGAGGGCATCGTCCTGCGCGAGAGCGCGAGCCCGGCCCGCGTTCTCACCACGGACCGGGCTGCGCTGGGGGCGCTCGTGACGAGCGTCAAGGCGGGGCTCGGCAGTTGAGCAGGCGGCTCCGCTCAGGCTGCGGAAGGCTCGACATGCCCGAGCAGCAGGTCCTCGACCACCGCCCGTTGAACAGCCCTCAGCTTGGTGATCTGCTTCTCCAATGCCCCAGAACGCCTCCTGACCGCACGAATCGGCCCGAGCAACCGCTCCTGTTCCTCCACCGGGGGCACCGGAATGGGCATCGCCTTCACCTGGGTCGAGTTGATCGACGCGAGGTTCGTGGTCTGCTTGCCCACACGCTGGAAGTAGGCCCGTC
The DNA here is from genome assembly GCF_044387825.1 of Streptomyces sp. NPDC020299. Lineage (NCBI taxonomy): Bacteria > Bacillati > Actinomycetota > Actinomycetes > Kitasatosporales > Streptomycetaceae > Streptomyces > Streptomyces sp. NPDC020299. Next base: position 74,951 of record NZ_JBIRWL010000021.1, on the reverse strand, counting down.
CCGCGGGCGACGCCGTGTACAGCGCGAGGAAGTCCGACGACAGCCGCTCACCGCAGCGAACCCGGAACACGTGGTTCTGGTGGAGGCAGGACTCGATGCGTCCGTCCCAGACCGCACCTCGGCCGAGTTTGTCCAGGTCCCCGCCCTCGGTGAGCAGCAGATCCCCCTTCTTCAGGGCGTACCGCTCGTACTGAGCACGGAGAATCCGGACCCGCTTGACCTCCGCTGTGTCGATGCTCCCGTCCAGGACGTTGGCGACGCGCAGGTACGGCAACTCGACGGTTCCGTCACCGACGGGCTCAGCACCGAGGGTCACCCCGGCGGCGACGGTTGCGATTTTCTTGAGCGGGACCTCGTCCCACAGTTCCCCGCACGACAAAGCCTCAGAAGACAAGGCCTGCTCGGCCAACCTCAGCTTGCCAAGCGTCCGCTCCAACGCCCCAATCCGCCGCTCGAAGGTGGCATGCGCGGCAACAATCCGGCGCTGTTCGTCCAGCGGTGGCAGTGGAACCTCAAGCCCTTCGACAAGCGGTCCGCTGATCTTGACCATGCTGTCGCTCGTTCCCCTTGCTCCAGCCCGCACAACCCTACGAATCGCGTTCGACCGAAGCACAAGCTCAAGGTAAGCAGGCAGACACCGCGTCTCATCCGGCCGTAGCCGCATCATGAGGTCCGGGTGAATGCACGGATGACCGGTGTGAACGTAGCGACCGACAAGCCCGACCAATTCCCGGGTGTTCGCGCGGCTGATCAAGAGGTCCCCGTCGGCCAAAAGGCAGCGGCGGGCCGTGGGCGTATCGGGAATGTTCTTCAATTGCACTGGCGCAAAGCCGTTCGACGTCAAGCATCCCAGTCCAAGGGCCTGGAGACCGGTCCACTCGGGAACATCCTTCGGCGAATACCCGTTCCTCGGCTTCTGTACAAGTACAGACCCCAGCCGGACCGTACGCGCATAGTCGCTGCTACCGCCCATAACCCAACTCCTCCAGCCACTCCCCCAGCTCCCCCTGCGCCGCCTCGCTCGCCCCCTCCAGCTCGCTCAGCGACACCGCGTACTTCTCCACCCACCGGCGGAACACCGCGACCAACTCCCGGCGCCCCACCGCGAACGCCGCGTCCACCCTCCCGGACACGTCCTCGTTCAAGACGTCCAGGACGATCTCCTTCGTCCGCTGCTCGTCCGCCAGGACGGCCTCGGCCGCCGCCTTGAGGTCCTTCAGGAAGAGGTCGTCCAGCGCCTTGCGCTTCTTCGTCACAGCCGTGCGTACCTTGCGGCAGACCACCACCTCCCGCTCAAGCCGGGCGAGTTCCTCTTCCGAAACCGGCTCAGCCGACTCGGCGGTGTCCGCCGCGTCGGCCTCCTCCTCGCCGTCCTCGGCGGGCTTCGCCGCCGCCAGCGCGTCCAGCGCCTCCTTGTAGGCCGCGTCCGCCGCCGCGGCCTCCGTCTCCACCACCGCGTACCGGTCGAGGAACTCGGGGATGAGGTGGCGTACGACGGGCTGGTCCATCGCGCGGCGGCGGTCCGTGGCCGTCACGGTCTGTTTGCGCGCGGTGGTGCCCGTGCTCACCGCGCCCTCCGCCGGCTTGACGATCGCCTCCGTCGAGTCGACCCAGCCTTCGAGGACGCGGGCGAAACCGCCGGCCGCCAGAGCCTTCATGTCGTAGCGCGCGTGGGTCCACCAGTCCGCGACGATGCCCGCCGTGCGGTAGTCGTCGATCACGCCGACCCCGCCGATCGCCTCGATGAAGCCGTCCAGCAGGCCGGAGCGCAGGTTCATCAGCAGGCGGTCCTCGGCCAGCTGGGCGAAGAGCTTCGAACCCTCCGCCCACCAGGCGGCATAGGCGGTCCGAAGTTCCGCCTCCTTCGCCGCCGTCAGGTCGGCGATGCGCTCCACCGTGGCCTCGGGACCTTCCGGCAGGAAGTCGTAGTACGCCGGGTCGTCATCGCGCTCCGCGAAAAGGGTCGACGCGTCCACCCCGTACGCCTCGAAGAGCCCCGACCGGGCCGTCACCTCCGCGACCGGCACGCCCCCGTACAGGTGGGCCCGTACGTCCTGCGGCTCGGGCGGGGGCGAGTTGTCGACCCAGCGGCGGATGTTGAGGTTCGCGCCTTCGGCGAGAAGGTCGGCGACAGTGACCCAGCGTGAGTAGCCGGGCAGCTCGCGCCCGTCCTTGAACACGGTGACGATCTTCTCTACGTGCTCGGGGCCCAGCTCGTTCTGGTTGCGGCCCACCGTGAAATCGCGGTCGGCGTTGATGAAGAGGACCTTCTTGCGCCGGTCCGCGTCCGGCTTCCTGCGAGGCCGCCGGAGCACGAGCACACAGGCCGGGATGCCGACGCCGTAGAAGAGGTTCGGACCGAGGCCGATCACCGCTTCCACGCAGTCGTCACGGAGCAGTTCCTCGCGGATGTCCCTCTCCTTGCTGCCGCGGAAGAGCACTCCGTGGGGCATGACGACCGCGACCATGCCGTCCTCCTCCAGCACCGAGATCATGTGCTGGACGAACATCAGGTCGGCCTTCTTGCCCTTCTCTGGCGCCCAGCCCCACTTCATACGGGTGCCGTGCACCCCGTCCGCGGCGGCCACCGCCTGCTGGTCGTACGGCTGGGAGAAGGGGGGGTTGGAGAGGACTTTGGTGAAGGTGAGCAGGCGCTTGCCGGCGTCGAGGTGGAGGGGCTCGGTGAGGGTGTCGCCGTGCTGGAGGTCGAACTTGCGGATGCCGTGCAGCACCATGTTCATACTCGCCATGGACCAGGAGGCCGGGTTGCGGTCCTGACCGTTGATGCCGAGCTCGTCCGGATTACCGCCGTGCTCCTCCACGTACTCGCGGGCCGCGATGAGCATGCCGCCGGAGCCCATGCAGGGGTCGTAGACGCTCTCGGTGGGCTTCGGGTCGAGCAGCCGCACCAGCATCCGCACGACCGAGCGCGGGGTGTAGAACTCGCCGCCGCTCTGGCCGGCGCTGTCCGCGAACCGGCCGAGCAGGTACTCGTAGGCAGCGCCCAGCATGTCGGGGAACTCGAAGTCCTCGTTGCGCAGCCGGTAGATGCTGAAGTGCCGGATCAGGGACAGCAGTTCGTTGGTGGTGAAGCGGGGCTTGTTGCCGACGACCGCGTTGAACTCGATGTGGGAGGCGACACCGGTCAGCCGCGAGTTGCCCTCCTGGAGAGCAGCGAGCGCCTTGTCGAGGTACTCGCCGGCCTGGACGACCTTGCCGTCGGGTCCCTTGGTCTCGGCGGTGAGCGCCTCGATCCCGGGAACGGTCTGCTCGGGGTGCTCGGGGTCGAGTACGTGCGGGCCGGTCCACCAGCGGGCGCGCGGCGGGACGTAGAAGACCTTGGTGTAGAAGTCGGGGTTGTCGGCCCGCTGCAGGGCCTTCGTCTTACTGCCCGTCTCCTTCAGCCGCTCCCGGTACGTACGCTCCCAGGCGGGCTGGAACTCGTCCGAGGCCCGCTTCAGGAACAGCATCCCGAAGATGTAGTCCCGGTAGTCGGAGGGCTCCATCCGGCCGCGGAGGATGTCGGCGGCGGCGAACAGGTGCCGTTCCAGCTGAGGAAGGGTGATGCGGGCCACGCGCCGGTCCTTCGGTGGGGAGTGGTGGAGGGTCGTCGAGCAATCGTGCCAGGGCAGCCTAGACGGCCCACCAGCGCGGGCGGAAACCACCGCAGCAGCGCCTTTCGGCCATGTGGTCGGCTACCTCGACCGGTCGTCCACGATGCCGAGGCTGACGAGCAGCCGCCATACGTCGGAGGACGGGTCCCGGTTGAGGACGGGGCAGTCCTCGGCGTGACCGGAGCGTGCGGCCCACTTCCTCTCGGACTCCGGCACACTGCCGCGCGGCACCTGCTTGGGCTTGCGGTTGTCGGCCTTGCAGTCACCGTGCTCGCACTGGCTGACCAGGCTTCTCGCGTGCGCGACCGCCTTCTTCGCCGCGTCGTCGTCCAGCGCCTCACGACGGTCGCCCTTGACGCTCTTGTCGTTCTTCACGTCGAAGGACTTGAACGCGGGGTGCGCCGCCCGCAGCTTCTTCACGACCTCCTTGTTGCTGCCGCTCTGCCGCCCGCTCATCGCCTGGAAATGCAGAAGCAGCCACAGATCGAAGGACGGGTGCGAGAAGCAGACCTGGATGTTGGCCGCGGCCGCCTCCTTGACCGCCTTCGGAATGTCGTGGTGCTCGTCCCGGTCGAACAGCACCCACGCCTCCTCGCCCGCGGCCTGCTTGTGGTCGCGCACAGCGGCGACGGCCCTGGAAGGGATGAGACCGTTCTTGGCACTGATCGGGTGGATCAGGAACGGCTGTCGCTCATCGTCGCCACCGTCCCCGTAACGGGCGTTGAGGTGGTCGAGGTACTGCGGCTCGGTGACCTCGCCCTCGCAGGCGATGAAGAGAACCCGCTGTTCCTTGGAGACCGGCGGCCGGTACGGAACGGGTGCGAACTGGTCGTTCCGGCTTCCCCTGCGCTTCCGTGGCATCCCCGCTCCGCCAGCCCCGCCGACACCGCTGTCCTGCTGTTGTCCGCCCCGCCTGCTCACGCTGTTTCCTTCGCCTCCCGCCAGGACAGTTCACGAGCGATCGCTCCCGCGCCGACACGCGGTACACCGCCGTAGCGGCCACGCAGGTATCCGCTCTCCAGGTCCTCGTCCTCCGCCGGGTGGGCGGCCGTCACGGGATAGATGCTGGTAGCCCCCGAGCGTTCCTTCGCCGCGATCCACACCTGTTCCCGGTCCAGCGGGCGATCCAGTACCGCGCTGCCGAGCAGGGTGGCGTCATGCGTGGTGAAGACGAGCTGGGCGTTGTTCGGGTTGGCCTTCGGGTCCTGAAAGATCCGTACGACTTCCGCGGCCAGGGTGGGATGAAGGCTGGAGTCGAGTTCGTCGACCAGCAGGGTCGTGCCGTTGTCCAGCACGGTGAGCATGGGGCCGAGGAACGCGAACCAGGCGTGGGTGCCAAACGATTCCTCGCGCAAAAACTCCAGCGGGACGTCCCCGCCGTCCGGGGTGCGGTGCCTGAGCCGGATGCCGCCGGACTCGGGATCGACGTCGATGCCGGTGATGCCCAGATCGGCGATGGCGAGGAGCTGGAGGATCCGCTCGCGGTAGGCGAGCCTCTTGTTCTTCGGGCTCTTGTCGGTCAGCATCCGCTGAGTGAACGTCGTACGGCCCGTGATGTCCTCACCGGGCGTGACCAGCCACAGGTTGTCGAGGAACCAGCTGTGCAGCGCCGAGAGCACGGGATGGTTGAGGGTGGCTCCAGCGGACAGGAACAGCGCGTCGGTCCGCGTGTACGCCACCAGGTCGTCCCGGCGAGGCCCGGTGAAGGCGGCTCCTTCGAAGAGGAACTCGGGACCCTCGGATTCCGGCCGGTTGGCCTCCCGGTCGAACCAGACCTGGCGCTCACCGTCGGGGTAGGCGTGCAGCCACTCCGCTTCGACACGCTCGTCGGACAGTTCGAATCCGTAGGTGTAGCGGACCTTACGGTGGTGCCCCAGAGCGAGATCGACCTCGAAGAGGGTTGTCTCGTCAACGCTCTCCTGGTCGAGTTTGAAAGGCTGGCGAGGGACGCCGGGCTGCTTGGGCCAGTCGGCGAACGACGTGCGCACCGCTTCCCGCATGGCCGTCATGGCGCTGAGCAGATTGGTCTTCCCCGACGCGTTGGCACCGAAAACGCCCAGGACAGAGAGTCCTGGGACCGGTCGGTCGTCGTAAACCAGACCGGTGTCGCGCGCGATGCCCTCCTTGAGCACGGTGCCGATCAACGACAGCTCGCACTCGTCACGAATCGAGCGGTGATTGGCCACCCGAAAACGGAGGAGCACCCTCGACCTCCTGGCGGACGGGGAGGCGCCCCCGTCACTCTCGTACTCTTGCGGACGATCCGCAGGGGAAGCCTATGACGGTGGCTGGTCCTGGGCCAGTCCCGAAGATCATTCAGGCGAGAGCCGTAGCCCGCACCGTCTCCGAGATCGTCGCCGAGCCCACCACGCGCGTGCCGTCGTACAGGACGATCGCCTGACCGGGGGCCACGCCCCGGACCGGCTCCGCGAACCGGACCTCCAGGGAGCCGTCGACCAGTTCGGCGGTGGCCTCGGTCTCGCCGCCGTGGGCGCGGAGCTGGGCGGTGTAGGTGCCCGGGCCGGTGGGGGCGGCGCCGCACCAGCGCGGCTTGATCGCCGTCAGGCCGGTGACGTCCAGGGCGGCGGCCGGACCGACCGTCACGGTGTTGTCCACCGGGGAGATGTCCAGCACGTAGCGAGGCTTGCCGTCGGGGGCCGGGGTGCCGATCCTGAGGCCCTTGCGCTGGCCGATGGTGAAGCCGTACGCGCCCTCGTGCGTGCCGAGCTTGGCACCGGACTCGTCGACGATGTCGCCCTCGGCCTTGCCCAGACGTCCGGCCAGGAAGCCCTGGGTGTCGCCGTCGGCGATGAAGCAGATGTCGTGCGAGTCGGGCTTCTTGGCCACCGCCAGGCCTCGGCGCTCGGCCTCGGCGCGGATCTCGTCCTTGGTGGTGACCGTGTCGCCGAGGGGGAAGAGCGCGTGGGCGAGCTGGCGGTCGTCCAGGACGCCGAGGACGTAGGACTGGTCCTTGGCCATGTCGGAGGCGCGGTGCAGCTCGCGCGTGCCGTCCTCGCCCACGATCACCTTGGCGTAGTGGCCGGTACAGACCGCGTCGAAGCCGAGGGCGAGGGCCTTGTCCAGGAGCGCGGCGAACTTGATCTTCTCGTTGCAGCGCAGGCACGGGTTCGGGGTGCGGCCGGCCTCGTACTCGGCGATGAAGTCCTCGACCACGTCCTCGCGGAAGCGGTCGGCGAGGTCCCAGACGTAGAACGGGATGCCGATGACGTCGGCGGCCCGGCGGGCGTCGCGGGAGTCCTCGATGGTGCAGCAGCCCCGCGCTCCGGTGCGGAACGACTGGGGGTTCGCGGAGAGCGCGAGGTGGACGCCGGTCACGTCGTGGCCCGCCTCGGCCGCGCGGGCGGCGGCGACGGCGGAGTCCACGCCGCCCGACATGGCGGCGAGGACGCGGAGGGGGCGGGTGCGCTGCGGGGTGTCCGGGGTGTCAGTCATAGCCCCTCCAGGGTACGGGGGCGTGGGAACCGGAAGCCCCGCATATCCGTTGACGATCACATGGGGGTGACAGAGGTGGGTGCGGCGAGGGGCGACTCCGATCGGCGGCTGGGGCGGCGGGCCCTGCTCGTCGGCGGGCTCGCGGCCGCCGCGGGCACGGCCGCGCTCGCCCGCGAGGAGCTCTCGCACCTGTGGTGGCGGCTGCCGGGGGTGGAGAAGCCGCGGGTGGCGGGCGCGGTGGACTTCCGGGGTGCGCGCTGGGTGGCGGCGTCCGCGGCGAACTACCGGCGGGCGGACCGGCCGGACGACTATCCGGTGGACCGGGTGGTCGTCCATGTCACGCAGGGCGACTACGCGAGCGCGGTGAAGGCCTTCCAGGACCCGGCGCACCAGGCGGCGGCGCACTACATCGTGCGGAAGGACGGGCGGCTGACCCAGCTGATCCGCGAGCTGGACGTGGCCTTCCACGCGGGCAACCGGGAGTACAACGAGCGGAGCGTCGGCATCGAGCACGAGGGGTTCGTGGAGCACGCGTCCTCCTTCACGGACGCGATGTACGCGACCTCGGCGCGGCTGACGGCCGCGATCTGCGGGCGGTACGGCATACCCGTGGACCGGGAGCACATCATCGGGCACGTCGAGGTGCCGGGGACGGACCACACGGATCCCGGCCGGTACTGGGACTGGGACCGGTACCTGGGCCTCGTACGCCGACAGGTGTGACGTACATCACGTGACGGGTCAGCTGTGAGGCGACTCCGTGGCGCACGTGCCCGATATGCCCCTCGGTGTGGGTGTGACCTGGCGCACGGCAACTTGGCTTTGATTCAACGCAGTTGAGCGAGATGGCCGCTCACGGCGGTCTCACAGCCCGCGCGGCTTCCCCCCAGCTTGGGCTCAGTCCTTACATAGTCCATACGTCAAACATCCGGGGCCATGGCTGACATCACCGAGCCCGACACCACTGCGGGCGGAAGCGACAACGGCACCCACGTCAAGCGCGGGCGCGCCAAGCAGGAGCACACCAAGGGCAGCAGGGTTAAGGGCGGCAAGGGCCTGCACCGGCGGAAGTTCCTCGGCGGGATGGCCGGGTTCGGGCTGGCGGCGGCCGGGGCGGCCGGCACGACCTTCGCGATGCTGCGCAACGGCAGCGACAAGGCGTCCGCGGCGTCCGGCACGCTCACCGTCCCGGACCTCCTGGAGGGCACCACCTCGGACGGCACCACCACCTTCACTCTGGAGGCGAAGACGGGGACCAGCGAGGTGGTCTCCGGCGTCACCAGCGACACCATGGGCTACAACCAGTCGTACCTCGGCCCGACCATGAAGTGGACCAAGGGCGACACGGTACTGCTGAACATCACCAACAGCCTGGGCGCGGACACCACCGTCCACTTCCACGGCGCCCACGTCCCGGCCAAGATGGACGGCGGCCCGCAGGTGGCCTTCGCCGACGGGGAGACCTGGGCCCCCACCTTCGAGGTGAAGGACGAGGCCAAGACCCTCTGGTACCACCCCCACGCCCTGGGCACGACGGCCGAGCAGGTGGTGGCCGGACTGGCCGGGATGATCATCGTCGAGGACGACTCGGACACCTCCGCCGCCCTGCCCAGCGACTACGGCGTCGACGACATCCCGATCATCCTCCAGTGCCTGGCCGCCGACACGTCCGGGGACGTCAAGTACAACCTGACCGGCTATCTCAGCAGCGGCCTCGTCTACCCGGTGCTGTGCAACGGCACGAACGTCGACGACACCACGCTCACCTTCGAGGCGACCAAGACCCGCACCCGCTTCCGGATCCTGAACGCCTCGCCGTCCGACATCATCACCGTCCAGCGCAGCGACGGCGGCACGATGACGCAGATCGCCACGGACCAGGGGTATCTGGCCGAGGCCGCCGAGGTGACCTCCGTCCGTCTGGTGGCCGGCGCCCGCGCCGAGGTCGTCATGGACCTCACCGAGGACGTCACGCTCCAGGCGGTGATCACCACCGGCTGGGTGCGCGGCGGCAGCGGCACCTACGACTTCCTCACCGTCACCGCGAGCGGCAGCGACACCCCGGACGACCTGCCCAGCACGCTCAACACCATCGACCGGTACGACACCAGCGACTTCACCGCCCGGACGATCACGCTCGGCCAGAGCGGCGCCACCATGCTGATCAACGGCTCGGCCGGGACCACCATGTCCTCCATGGCCATGATCAGCACGACGCTCGGGTCCAAGGAGATCTGGACCATCAAGAACAACACGCAGCTGGAGCACTCCTTCCACCTGCATGACGTGCCGTACCAGCTGATCTCCGTCGACGGCACGGATGCCAGCGGCGTCCAGCTCGGCTGGTACGACACCTACGAGGTGGTGGGCGGCGGAACGATCAAGATCGCCATGGAGTTCACCGACTTCGCCGACGACACCTACATGTACATGCTCCACTGCCATCTGCTCCAGCACGAGGACGAGGGCATGATGGCGTCCCTGATGGTGACGGATGACGGTTCATCCACCACCAGTACGAGCAGCAGCGACTCGACAGCCTCAGCCAGTCCGAGCGCATCGGCAACGGCTTCGGCGACCGCGAGTGCGACCGCGACGGCGAGTGCCAGCGCCACCGCGAGTGCCGGCGCGACGGACAGTTAGGCCACGCCGGCCCTCAGCCCGGCCGTCAGGTCAGCCCCGCGGCGCGTGCACGCTCCACCGCGGGGCCGATCGCCTTCGCGACCGCTTCGATGTCCGCCTCGGTCGAGGTGTGGCCGAGGGAGAAGCGCAGGGTGCCGCGGGCCAGGTCCGGGTCGGTGCCGGTGGCCAGCAGGACATGGCTGGGCTGGGCGACACCGGCCGTGCAGGCCGAGCCGGTGGAGCACTCGATGCCCTGCGCGTCGAGCAGGAGCAGCAGGGAGTCGCCCTCACAGCCGGGGAAGGTGAAGTGGGCGTTGGCCGGGAGCCGGTCCACCGGGTCGCCGCCCAGGATCGCGTCGGGGACCGCCGTGCGGACCGCCTCGATCAGGGCGTCGCGCAGGGCGCCGATCTCGCGGGCGAACCACTCGCGCTGCTCGGCGGCGAGGCGGCCGGCCACGGCGAAGGAGGCGATGGCAGGGACGTCCAGGGTGCCGGAGCGGACGTGGCGCTCCTGGCCGCCGCCGTGCAGGACGGGTACGGGGGCCCACTCGCGGCCGAGGACGAGGGCGCCGATGCCGTACGGGCCGCCGATCTTGTGGCCGGAGACGGTCATCGCGGCGAGGCCGGACGCGGCGAAGCCGACGGGGACCTGGCCGAAGGCCTGGACGGCGTCGGCGTGCAGGGGGATGCCGAACTCACCCGCGACGTCGGCCAGCTCACGGACCGGCAGGACCGTGCCGATCTCGTTGTTGGCCCACATGACGGTGGCCAGGGCGACGTCCTCGGGATTGCGGGCGATGGCCTCGCGCAGGACCTCGGGGTGGACACGGCCGTAGGAGTCGACCGGGAGGTACTCGACGGTGGCGCCCTCGTGTTCGCCGAGCCAGTGGACTGCGTCCAGGACGGCGTGGTGTTCGACGGGGCTGGCCAGTACGCGGGTGCGGGCCGGGTCGGCGTCGCGGCGGGCCCAGTACAGGCCCTTGACGGCGAGGTTGTCGGCCTCGGTGCCGCCGGAGGTGAAGACCACCTCGCTCGGGCGGGCGCCCAGCGCGTCCGCGAGGGTCTCGCGGGATTCCTCGACCGTACGGCGGGCCGTGCGGCCGGATGCGTGCAGGGAGGACGCGTTGCCGGTGATGCTCAGCTGGGCGGTCAGTGCCTCTGCCGCCTCCGGGAGCATCGGGGTGGTCGCGGCGTGGTCGAGGTAAGCCATGGTGAGCCCGATTCTACGGGGCACCTCGGCGGTGGTCGCGGCTCGTCCAGGCCGCTTCCCACGCGCTCGTACGGCTCGCCAAGCTCCCTGGAGCTCTGCGGGAGTTCCCTAGAAGCTCCAGGACACGGTGTTGTCCACCTGCATGAAGGCCACCAGGACCAGCAGGTCGGCGACGCCGAGGCCCATGCCGAGCAGGGCGCGGCCACGGCGGGCGGTGCCCCGCCACAGGGCCACACCGGCCAGGACGATGGCGATCGGGCCGAGGAACAGGTTCAGGACGAGGAGGCCGAGGAGGCCGAGGATGAAGGACGCGACGGCCATGCCGTCGGCGTCGCGGACGGCGGTACGGCGTGTCGCCGGTGCGGTGAGTTGCATGGTGGTCGGCTCCCGACGGAACAGAGGGACGGATGAGTGGTGGACGGATGGCGGGCGGGTGCGGGTCAGTTGGCGGACGTGCCGCGCCGGCGGCCGTGGCGTTCGCGGAGCGCGAAGACGCCGAGCCAGGTGGCGATGACGACGGCGGCGATGGCGCTGAAGGTCAGCGGCACGTGGGCCACGGTGCCCAGGACGAGGCCGAACAGCAGGAGAGCCGCGACGATGAACAGCATGGGATGGATCCCCCTTTCCGAGGAGTTCCGAGCAGCTCCGAGGTACTCCGAGGTGCTCGCGTGAAGCTTCGGTGAACAGTTGTGGTTACACTTGTTCACTGACTTCTGAGTCTAGCGCTCCCCAAGGCTTTTCAATTCCAGAGAACAGTTGTTAACTGGATGACATGAGTCACACCCTCGGGATCCGGCAGGCCCAGAAGCAGAAGACCCGGCAGGCGCTCCTGGACGCGGCGTTGGGGCTGCTGGAGGGGCAGAGCCTGAGCAGCCTGGGCCTGCGCGAGGTCACCCGCGCCGTCGGAGTCGCGCCCACCGCGTTCTACCGGCACTTCCGCTCCACGGCGGACCTCGGCGTGGCCCTGGTCGACGAGGCGCTGGGCAGCCTGCACCCGATGGTGCGGACGACGGTGTCCTCGGCGGGCGACAGCGAGGAACGCATCGCGAAGGCCGTCGAGTTGATCGCGCACCACGTCGACGCGTTCCCCGCGCACGTCCGTTTCATCGCCCGCGAGCGCCACGGCGGGGTCCAGCCGGTACGGGAGGCCATCCGGGCCCAACTGGCCCGGTTCGCCGAGGAGGTGAGGGCCGAGCTGGCCAAGGATCCCGAGGCGGAGGGGTGGAGCGACGACGATCTGCTGATGCTCGCGCACCTCTACGTCGACCAGATGCTGATCACGGCCTCCCTCTTCCTGGAGGCACAGGAGACCCAGGGGTCCCAGGGGTCCCAGGACGCACCGGCCACCTCCGAGGAGGAGCGGGAGCGCGTCACCCGGCTCGCGACGCGGCAGCTGCGGCTGATCAGCGTCGGCCGACACCACTGGCACGACTGACCAGCGCCGACGCGCAGGGGCGGCGGGCCCGTTCACCGGACCCGCCGCCCCTGCGGTACGAAACCCCCGTCAGCCCTGCTGAGCCTGCTGCCCCTGCCCCGGCTGCCCGCCGCCGGGCCCGCCGCAGCCTCCGCCCTGACCGCCACCGGGGCCGCCCTGGCCGCCGCCGGGCGCACCGCTCGGCATGCCGGAGGGGGCACCCGAGGGGGCTCCGGTCGGCTTGCCCGAGGCCGCGCCCGAAGGGGCGCCGGACGGTGCACCGCTCGGCGCGCCGCTCGGGCGCCCGGACGCGCCGCCGGTCGGCATCCCGGACGGTGGTTGGCAGCTCTGCTGGGCGGAGCCGCTACCGGAGGACGAGGAGTCGCCCGAGCCGCACGCGGTCAGCAGCAGCGGGGAGAGCGCGAGCAGGGCGACGGCCGGGACGAGGCGTGCACGCTTCATGAGAGCCAGCTCCAGAGAGGGTGAGGAAGTCCTGAGGCGGGCACTCAATCAACGGCGCTTAGGGCGTTCTTGGGTACTTCCTGTGACCGCCCTGTCCACCGGGTAAAGCGCACCCCAAGTACCCGCTCTCACCTGGTCTTTCGACTGCGAGCCGGGCCTACTCACTGGTACAGGTCCGTGACAGAACGCGCCGCGGCCGGCAGTTCGGCGCGTGCCTCGGGCGGCGCGAGGACCTCCACCCCGTCGGCGAACGCGAGCAGTTGGCGGACCGCGCGGACGGACGGATAGCTGAGCCTTGCGGTCACCCACTCCCCCTCGCCGTCGTCGTCGGGGAGTCCGGCCAGGAAGGATGCCGTGATCCGGACGAACATGTCGAGGCGCTCCCGGCGCACCCGTACGGTGACCTCCACGCCCCCCGGCGACTCCTCGACCTGTTGCCGCAGCACCTCCCAGGCGTCGGCGAGTTCGACGCCGGGCCGGCGGCGCACGGGGTCGTCCAGGACCCGGGCGGAGTGCACCCGGTCGGCGCGGAACAGCCGCGGCCTGCCCCGCCGGTCGGCGACCAGGTACCAGATGCCCGCCTTGGCGACCAGGCCGTAGGGGTCCACGGTGTACGTGTTCGGCTCCTGCTCCCCGCTGTGCCGGTAGCGCAGGCGCAGCCGCCGGTCGGCGAACACCGCGTCCTGCAGTGTCTCCAGGTCGACGGCCCGTTGCGGCCCGCTCTTCCAGCGGGTGGCGTCGACCAGGATCCGGCGGCTGGTCACCTCGGCGGCCGGCCGGTGCGGCGCGGGCAGGGCCGCCATCACCTTGCGCAGCGCCGAGCCGAGGGCGGCGTCCAGGCCGAGGGCGGCGTGCGCGCCCTGGGCGGCCAGGATGAACAGGGCGCGGGACTCGTCGGCGGTGAGACCGGTGACGTCCGTACGGAACCCGGCGAGGAGTTCGATGCCGCCGTGCCGCCCGCGTTCGGCGTACACCGGGACGCCGGAGGCGGACAGTGCCTCGACATCGCGGTAGATGGTGCGCACCGACACCTCGAGCCGCTGGGCGAGTTCGTGTGCCGGGACCCGGCCCCGGGTCTGCAGGAGGAGCAGGATGGACAGCAGGCGGTCGGACTTCACCCGGCCAGGATCACGCCGTCGGACACCTCGTGCCAAATGTTGACGGCGGATGTCAGGTTATCCGGCGATGCTCGCTCCGACGACTCGACGACTCGACGATCCGACGACTCGACCACTCGCCGACTCAAGGAGAGGCACCCCATGGACATCATCGACCCCCGCCCCCTGTACGCCCGCGCGACGGAGCAGATGGCGGCCCTCGTCAAGACCGTGCGGCCCGAGCAGCTGTCCGGCCCCACGCCCTGCGCCGAGTTCGACGTACGCACCCTGCTCAGCCACGTCGTCGGCGGCACCCGGCGGATCGCGGTGGTCGGCGAGGGCGGTGACGGCCTCGCGGTCCACCCGTTCGCCGAGGGTGTCGAGGACGCCGACTGGGCGGCGGTGTACGACGAGGCGCGCACCCGGGTCCTCAAGGCGTGGGAGAGCGACGAGCGGCTGACGGCCCCGGTCCGCGTACCGTGGGGCGAGGTCCCCGGCCACGCCGCGCTGTCGGGGTACGTCATGGAACTCGTGACGCACACCTGGGACCTCGCCGAGTCCATCGGCCACCCGCACGAACTCGACCCGGAACTCGCCGAGTTCGCCCTCGCCATAGCCCGCCGCGTTCTGCCGGACCCCCGGCGCGACGCGGACACCCCCTTCGCCGACGTGGTCGAGTCCCCCGAAGACGCCGACGCCTACACCCGCCTGGCCGCCTGGCTCGGCCGCGTCCCGCTCAGCTGAGCCTGGCGCGGGCCAGTTGGCGGGACTGGGCGACCAGGCGGTCCGTGCTGTCCCAGACCTCGGCGTCCTCCTCCAGGAAGCCGCCGGCCAGGTTGCGGGTGGTGATCGCGACTCGCAGCGGGCCCGGCGCGGGGCGGTGGCGTACGTGCACGGTCAGTTCGACCGTGGGGACCCAGCCGGACAGGCCGATCTCGAAGGCCGTCGGGGGCAGCGCGTCCACCGCGAGCAGCAGCGCGAAGGGGTCCGCGTCCCGGCCGTCGGCGAGGCCGAACCAGGAGCGCATCTCCCCCTTGCCGGAGGGGGCGCCGAGTGCCCAGCCGAGGGTGGCCGGGTCCAGCTTGAGCATCAGGCGGTCGGTGATGGCGGAGCTTCCCTCGACCGGGGCCGGACCGTCCTCGGGGCCGAAGCACTGGTCCATGGGCGGGATCGCGGGCGGCGTGGCCGTCGTGCGGACGTCGTCGGGGAGGGAGTCGAGGTCGCCGTAGGAGGCGAGGACGCGGATCCGCTCGACCTCGCCTCCCGCCTCGTCGTACTGGAAGAGGGACGCCTGGCCGGTGGAGAGGGTGCGGCCGGTGCGGACGGTCTCGGTGCGGACGACCGCCGGGCCCGGCTGGGAGGCGGTGAGGTAGTGCGCCGAGATCGTGAAGGGGTCGGGGTGCGGGAGGGTGTCCGCGAGGGCCCGGCCGAGCACGGCCAGCAGATAGCCGCCGTTGACCGCGTTGATGATGGTCCAGCCGGCGGAGAGGTCGATGTCGTAGACCCCGGGCTCGCGCCGCGTGACCGCGGTGTCGCGGTCGAACTCGCTGGCGCCGATCACGGCCCGCGTCGGGGCGGAGGCTGCTTCTGGCATGGGTGAACCGTACAACAGGAAATTACTAAGCGGTAGCTTTGGATGTTGCGTGCGCATGACGAGACGCGGACGGCAGGACGGCGCCTGTCGGGTGAGATCCCGGCAATTGTTCGGTAAGTGTCCGGACACGTCCGTAACCCGGAGACCTTGATCCCCCTCTATGAAGGCATGAGCCTCACCGGGACTGCGTTCCTCTACACGACGATCGTGCTGTCCGTCGTCGCCCTCGTTCTGCCGCTCGCCCTGTGGTCGAGGATTCGGGGGCCCAAGGCGCTGCGCGTCGCGGCCCGGGTGCTGATGCTGCTGTTCGCCCAGGGCACGGCGGTGACGCTGGTGTTCCTCCTCGTCAACAACTCCAACAACCTCTACGACAACTGGGCCGACCTGCTCGGCACCGGCAACCACGTCCAGCAGGCCGCCGACCTCGGCCGGGACGGCACCGGCGGCATAGCGTTCAAGCGGCTGCCCAAGGTCAAAGCGGCCTTCCAGGCCGCCGACGGCCCCGGTATGCGCGCGGCCGGCGGGGTCCGCGTCACCCAGCTCAAGGGACGGGTGTCGGGCGTGAACGCCGAGGTCTACGTCTGGCTGCCGCCGCAGTACGACGAACCCGCCTACCGCCACCACAGGTTCCCGGTCGTGGAGCTGCTCCCGGGCTACCCCGGCTCGGCGAAGGCCTGGTTCGGCTCCATGAAGGCCCACGAGCAGCTGCTGCCGCTGATGAAGAACGGCCAGGTCGCGCCGTTCATCCTGGTGGCGCCGCGCACCAATCTGCTGGCCGGGGTGGACACGGGCTGCGCCAACATCCCGGGCACGGTGAACGCCGACAGCTGGCTGAGCATCGACGTGCCCAAGATGGTCATGGACAACTTCCGCGCCGAGCCCGCGCCGTCCGGCTGGGCGGTCGCCGGGTACTCTGCGGGCGCGCACTGCGCGGTCAAGCTGGCCGTCGCCCACCCCGACCGCTACCGCGCCGCCGTGAGCCTGTCCGGGTACAACGACCCGATCGGCGAACGCAACTCGCTCGCCGCGCAGTCCCCGGCCCTGCGCGCGGCGAACAATCCTTACCTGCTCCTCAAGAAGTCGGCCGTGCCGCCCCGCATCGCGCTGTACTCCTCCGGCGAGTCAGGCGACGGCTACCAGGCGGGCGTGGCCCTGGAATCGATCGCCAAGGCGCCGACGACCGTGCACGTGGTGTTCCTGCCGCGCAGCGCCGGCGGCCACACCATGGCGCTGTGGCGTCCGCAGGTGGTGCCCTCCTTCCGCTGGCTGACCCTCCAGATGGGCAAGAACCGGCCGCGGAAGGCGGCCATGGACGGCTCTACCGGCTCTACTCCTCTGACACCGTCGACCGGCGGTTCCACGCGCGCGGCGCTCGCCAGTGGTACCGCATCGCGAGCAGGCGCAGCACGAAAGCGGTGACGACGGCGAGAGCGGTGGTGTACGGGGTCAGCAGGTCGTAGTGGATGCACAGCACCACCATCGAGGCGCCGACGATCGCCGGGACCGCGTACAGGTCACGGTCCCAGCGCAGCAGCGACGGCACCTCGTTGGCGAGCACGTCCCTGAGCACACCGCCGCCGACGGCGGTGGCCAGGCCGAGGGCCGCCGAGGCGGTGAGGTTGAGGCCGTAGTCGTACGCCTTGGTCGTGCCGGCCACGCAGAACAGGCCGAGGCCGGCCGCGTCGAAGACGTTGACCGCGACCTGGATGCGCTCCACGTGCGGGTGCAGGAAGAACACCAGGACCGCGGCGAGCAGCGGGGTGATGAAGTACCCCTGGTCCGTGAACGCGGCCGGCGGTACGGCCCCGATCACGATGTCCCGGAACAGCCCTCCGCCCAGCGCCGTGACCTCGGCGAGGACGGCTATGCCGAAGACGTCGAAGTTCTTGCGCACGGCCAGCAGCGCACCGGAGATCGCGAAGACGAAGATGCCGACGACATCCAGGGTGTGCTGGACGGAGGGACTGAAGAGTTGCTCGACCACCCTGACATTCTCACCTGTCAGAGGGTGTGAGCCTTACAAAGCGAGGCTCACAATGCCGGTTTCCCTGTGGTGAACAGCCAGGTCTGGAAGAGATCGTCGAGTTGCTGTCCGCTCACCTTCTCGGCGAGGCGGATGAAGTCGTCAGTGTCGGCGTTGCCGTACCGGTGCAGCTTCGTCCAGGCGGGCAGCAGCTTGAAGAACGCCTTGTCGCCGATCCGTTCCCGCAGGGCCTGGAGGGTCATCGCGCCGCGCTGGTAGACGGCCGAGGCGAACATGGTGTCGCGCTGCGGGTCGGCGACCTTGATCTGCCAGAAGGCGGAGTCGGCGGGGCGCGAGTCGTAGCCGGCCAGGAAGGAGTCGTGCGCGGAGCGGGTGCCCTGGTGCTCCGCCCACAGCCACTGGGCGTAGGTGGCGAAGCCCTCGTTCAGCCAGATGTCCTTCCACTGCGCCACGCTGACCGAGTCGCCGAACCACTGGTGGGCCAGCTCGTGCACGATCGTCGACTCGTTGCGCACGGCCGAGTAGGCGGGCTTGCTCTGCACCTCCAGGGAGAACCCGGCCTGGGGCATGTCGTCGACGATCGCACCCGTCTCCTCGAAGGGGTACGGCCCGAAGACCTGGGACCAGTAGTCCGTGGCGGCGGCGGTGACGGCGTACACGTCGACGCTGTTGCTGTTCTTCAGCACCGGGTCGATGGCGACGTAGATCGGGATGCCGGAGGGCGTCTTCCCCGTCTTCACGTCGAACTTCCCGATGGTGGCGGTCGCGAGGTAGGTCGCCATGGGCCGGTTCTCGCGCCAGTGGGTGTACGTCGAGGCGCCCTTGTCGTACGTCGAGACCAGCCGGCCGTTGGAGACGCCGGTCAGGCCCTTGGGTGCCTTGATACGGATGTCGTACGTGGCCTTGTCGGAGGGGTGGTCGCTGGACGGGAACCAGGTGGAGGCGGCGTTGGGCTCGCAGGCGACGAAGACGCCGTCGTCGGTCTTCATCCAGCCGTAGTTCGAGCCGAAGACGATGGGGCCGCCGAGGGGTTCGGGTACGCCGCCGTAGGTGACGGTGGCGGTGAAGGTCCGGCCCTTGCGCAGGGGGCTGCGCGGGGTGATCCGCAGTTCGTCGCCGTCCCGGGTGAACTGGGCCCGTCTGCCGTTCACTTCGACCCGGGTGACCTCCAGCTTCTGCAGGTCGAGGTCGAAGGAGGAGAGGCTCTGGGTGGCCCGGGCCGTGAGCGTCGTACGGCCGTCGAGGCGATCGGTGCCGGGGTCGTAGGCCACGGACAGGTCGTAGTGGCGGGCGTCGAAGCCGCCGTTGCCGAGCTGCGGGAAGTAGCTGTCGCCGATGCCGTCGGCACCCGGGGTGGGGGCGGAGGCGGCGCCGATGGCGAGAAACGAGGCCGCCGCGGTGGCGACAGCCCCTAAACGTGCCGAACGGGAGAGTGTCATGGTCGTCCCTTCGTGCATGTGCCGGTCAGTAGACGGACACGGACGACTCTGCGCTCTCCCGTTCATGCATGTACATGACTTTACCGAGTTGTCATGTGCTACTTGTCGGTTGACTCCTGAGACTCGTCCTCGGCCGACTCGTCCTCGGCCGACTCGTCCTCGGCCGGCTCGTCTTCCGCCGGCTCGTCGGAGTCGGCCTCGACAGCGGCCTTCTCGGTCGAGGTCTTCGCACCGGGGCCGGTCTTCTCGGCCGGAGCCACGGCGTCGGCAGCCGCCTCGGCGGTCGAGGCCTCCTGGTCGGCCTCGGCGGACCGGGGGGCCGGAACCTTGGCCTCGGCGGCCGGCTTCTCGGCGGGCTCCGCCGAGGCCTCCTTCGCGAGACCGCCGGAGGTCTCCGCCGCGACGGCGGCCGAGGTCTCCGCGGACTCCTCCAGCACCGCGTCCGGAACCAGCTCCGACGCCTGCTTCGCCACCGAGAGCAGCACCGTGTCCTGCGGGGCCTGGTCGGCGAAGTTCTCCGGGTGGTGGCAGGCGACCCGCTGACCGGGCCTCAGCTCCACGAGCTGCGGCTCGGTCGTCTTGCAGACCTGCGTGGCCTTCCAGCAGCGGGTGTGGAAGCGGCAGCCGCTCGGCGGGGCGATCGGGGACGGCACGTCACCCCGGAGCAGGATGCGCTCGCTCTTCGCGCCCCGGCGCTTCGGGTCCGGCACCGGCACCGCCGACATCAGCGCCTTGGTGTACGGGTGCATCGGCGCCTGGTACAGCGAGGCGCGGTCGGCGAGTTCCACGATCTTGCCGAGGTACATCACCGCGATCCGGTCCGAGACGTGCCGGACGACCGAGAGGTCGTGCGCGATGATCACGTAGGTGAGGCCGAGCTCCTGCTGGAGGTCGTCCATCAGGTTCACGACCTGCGCCTGGATCGACACGTCCAGCGCGGACACCGGCTCGTCCGCCACCACCAGCTTCGGCTTCAGGGCGAGCGCGCGGGCGATGCCGATGCGCTGGCGCTGACCGCCGGAGAACTCGTGCGGGTAGCGGTTGTAGTGCTCGGGGCTCAGGCCCACGAGCTCCAGCAGCCGCTGGACCTCCTTCTTCACACCGCCCTCGGGCTCCACGCCCTGGAGCCGGAAGGGCGCCGAGACGATGGAGCCGATGGTGTGACGGGGGTTCAGGGAGCCGTACGGGTCCTGGAAGATCATCTGGATGTCGCGGCGCAGCGGGCGCATCTGCCCGGTGTTCAGCCGCGTGATGTCCTGCCCGCCGAAGGTGATCGTGCCGCCGGTCGGGTCCTGGAGGCGGGTGATGACCCGGCCCATGGTCGACTTGCCGCAGCCCGACTCGCCCACCACGCCCAGGGTCTCGCCCTTGCGCACCTCGAAGTCGATGCCGTCGACGGCCTTCACCGCGCCGACCTGGCGCTGGAGAATGCCCTTCTTGATCGGGAAGTGCTTGGTCAGGCCCTCGACCTTGAGCAGCACCTCGCCGTCGGCGGCGCCGCTCGTCGCCCCGGTCTTCGTCGTCTCACTCACAGCTTCGGCGCAATCTCTTCGGTCCAGATCCGCGTACGGTCCTCCGCCGAGAGGTGGCAGGCGGTGAAGTGCCCGGTGCTCACCTGCTCCAGCTCGGGGCGCACCGTGCGGGTGACGTTCCCCTTGGGGATGTCCGCGTACGGGCAGCGCGGGTGGAAGGCGCAGCCCGAGGGGACGTTGATGAGGCTCGGCGGCTGGCCCTTGACCGGGATGAGCCGGTCGGAGGTCTCGCGGTCGATACGGGGCATCGAGCCGAGCAGACCCCAGGTGTACGGGTGCTGCGGCTGCTCGAAGACCTCGTCGGCCGGGCCGCGCTCCACGCACCGGCCGCCGTACATCACCAGGACGTCGTCGGCGATCTCGGCGACCACGCCGAGGTCGTGGGTGATCATGATGACCGCGGAGCCGAACTCCTTCTGGAGGTCGCGGATCAGGTCGAGGATCTGCGCCTGCACGGTCACGTCGAGGGCGGTGGTCGGTTCGTCCGCGATGAGCAGTTCGGGGTTGTTGACCAGCGCCATGGCGATCATGGCGCGCTGGCGCATACCGCCGGAGAACTCGTGCGGGTAGCCGTCGACACGCTTGGCGGGCTCGGGGATGCCGACCCGGTCGAGCATCTCGATGGCGCGCGTGCGGGCGACCTTCTTGCTGACGTCGTGGTGGACCCGGTACGCCTCGACGATCTGGTCGCCGACCTTGTAGTACGGGTGCATCGCGGACAGCGGGTCCTGGAAGATCATCGCCATCTCACGGCCGCGGAGCTTGCGCACCTCGTCCGGGGAGGCGGAGACCAGTTCCTTGCCGTCCAGCCAGATCTCGCCGGACATCCGCACGTTCTTGCCGCGCGCGCCGAGCCGGTGCAGGCCCATGATGGCCTGTGAGGTGACCGACTTGCCGGAGCCGGACTCGCCGACGACGGCGAGGGTCCGGCCCTTCTCCAGCTTGAAGCTGAGCCCGTCGACGGACTTGACCACACCGTCGTCGGTCGGGAAGTGCACCTTGAGGTCGCGGACCTCGAGGAAGACTTCGGGCGCCTTGCCGGAGGTGGGCTCCCCCACTGCGGCGCCGGTCTTGGAGAGTTCGGTCACGAGAGCCTCACCCGCGGGTCGGCGGCCGCGTAGAGCAGGTCCACCAGGAGATTTGCGATCACGACGAAGAAGGCGGCGAGCAGGGTCACGCCGAGGATGGGGGGCAGGTCGTTGTCGGTGATGCCCTCCACCGCGTACTCACCGATGCCGTGCAGCGAGAACACGGTCTCGGTGATCACCGCGCCGCCGAGCAGCAGACCGAGGTCCATGCCGAAGACGGTGATGATGGGGGTGAGCGCGGCGCGCAGTCCGTGCCGGACGACGACGTTGCGCTCGCGCAGGCCCTTGGCGCGGGCCGTGCGGATGAAGTCCTCGTTCATCGTCTCCAGCATGCCCGAGCGGGTCAGCCGCGCGTAGATGGCGGAGTACAGCAGGGCGAGCGAACACCACGCCGGGAAGAGGGTGTTGGCCCACTGTGCGGGGTTCTCGGTGAGCGGGACGTAGGTGCGGCCGAAGATCGGCCACTGGTAGGTGAAGAGCAGGATCGCCAGGTTGCCCGTGAAGAACATGGGCAGCGAGACACCGGCGAGCGCGACGCCCATGAAGGTGCGGTCGAAGACCGAGCGCGGCTTCAGCGCGGAGATGACGCCGATCACCACACCGGACAGCAGCCACATCACGGCGGCGCCCGCGGCCAGCGACAGGGTCACCGGAAGGCGGTCCACGAGCTTCGGCCAGACGGCCTCGTGGGTCTTGAAGGAGTAGCCGAAGCAGGGCGCGTTGCAGTGCACCGTGCTGGGACCGACGCTGTAGTCGGCGCCGGCCGCGATCCCCTTGATGAAGTGCCAGTACTGGACGTAGACGGGCTGGTCCAGACCGAGGTTGTGCTTGACCGCGGCGATGTCCGCCTTCGACGGGCTCTTGCCGATGTACTGCTGTGCCAGCTGGTCCGCTGTCTGACCGGCCAGTCTCGGCAGCAGGAAGAAGATGGCGAAGGTGACCGCGGAGACGACCAGCAGCAGGATCACTGCCGCTACCGTCCGACGGAGGATGTACGAGATCACGGGGACCGGCGCTGGTGCCCGCGGGCCGCTGAGCCCGCGGGCACCAATGCCTTCACCTGCCTTCCGGGGCTGCTACTTCTTCGTGGTGCCGAGGTTGAGGTAGTCGTACTGACCGCTGAAGGCCGACGTGGAGGTCACGTTGGTCGCGTACGGCGAGCGGTACAGCAGGACCTTGAAGTAGGTCAGCGGGACGATGACCGCCTGGTCCATGGTGGTCTTGTCGATCTCGGCGTACAGCTTGTTGCGGGCCGCCACGTCCGGGTTGGCGATCGCCTGGGCCAGCTTGGCGTCGACGCCCTTGTTCTCGAACTGCGACAGGTTCGTGTTGCCGGACTGGCTGATGGCCTTGCTGTTCAGGATCTGCTGGAGGAAGCCGTAGCCGGACGGCCAGTCGGCACCCCACTGCATCATCATGATGCCGACGTTGTTCTTCTCGGTGAACTTCGGCACGCCCGCGTAGTCGGTGAAGTACTTGCCCTGCGGGAACTGCTTCAGGGTGGCGTTGATGCCGACCTTCTTCAGCGAGCTGATGATCGCCGTGGCCGCGTCGACTTCCTGCTGACGGTCGGAGCGGGCCGTGATGTTGGTCGAGATCGACGTCTTGCCGCAGGCCTTCAGGTGCTCCTTGGCCTTGGCGACGTCGCCCTTGTTGCCGGGCGTCGCGTAGACGTCGGCCTTCTCGTAGCCGGTGATGTCCGGCGGGAGCACGGTGGTGGCGACGTCACCGCGGATCGGGCCG
Source organism: Streptomyces sp. NPDC020299 (assembly GCF_044387825.1). Lineage (NCBI taxonomy): Bacteria > Bacillati > Actinomycetota > Actinomycetes > Kitasatosporales > Streptomycetaceae > Streptomyces > Streptomyces sp. NPDC020299. Next base: position 51,699 of record NZ_JBIRWL010000021.1, on the reverse strand, counting down.
CCCTCGGCGGTCTGCACGGAGACCTTGTCGATGGCGTACTGGACGGCCTTGCGGCACTCGACGTTGTCGAACGGCTTGACCTTGGTGTTGAGCGCCGCGTAGACGAGGCGGCCACCGTAGGCGTTGTCGGTGCTGGCCTTGCCGTCCGCGGAGTTGAGCAGGCTGGCCTGGGTGGAGGCGCCGACACCGATACCGGTGAGCTCCGCCGTGGCGTCGCCGGACTGGACGTCCTTGTCGATCGTCTCGGCGTTGACCTTCAGGTTGACGACGATCTTGTCCGGGTACTGCTTGCGCAGCGGGTCGGTCTTCGCGTCCCAGTTCTTGTTGCGGACCAGGACGACCTGCTTGCCCTCCTGGTAGCTCTGGAACTGGTAGGAGCCGGAGGACACGATGTGCTTGACGTAGTCGACGCCGTCGTCCTTGGCCTGCGGCACCGGAGCCGTCTGCGGGGCCGCGACCAGGTAGTCGAACTCCTGGAAGGAACGGTTCAGGTGGAAGACGATCGTGGTGTCGTCCGGCGTCTCGATCGAGGACAGGCCCTTGGCGCTCTTGTCCTTGTACGGACCCTTGTACTTGTCGCCGTCCTTCATGAACTGCTGGAAGTAGTTCGGGCCGAGCGAGAGCACGTCACGCGCGAAGTTGGACCGCTCGACGGCGTACTTGACGTCCTTCGAGGTGATCGGCGTGCCGTCCTGGTACTTCAGGCCCGAACGCAGCTTGTACGTCCAGGTCTTGCCGCCGTCGCTCGAGACACCCTTGCTCGCGGCGAGGTCCGGGACGAGGGTGTTGCCCTTCTCGCCGGGGCCGGGAGCGAACGTCATCAGCGGGCGCGCCCAGAGCCGGCTGAGGTTGTACATGTACGCGTAGTACGTGTTGCCCGGGTCGAACGAGTCCGGCACGTCCGACATCTCGTAGGTGACCGTGCCACCCTTCTTGGTGGACGCGTTGACGACACCCGTGGTCGCCTTGTTGGCACCGGCCGCCTTCGGTGTGCCGCCGTCCTTGTTGTCATCGGCCTTGCTGCAACCTGCAACGAGCAGGCTGGCGGAGCCGATGGCCGCAATCGCGGCCAGTGCTGACCTTCGCATGATGGTCTGCTTCCCCTCCATGATCGGAAACTTGATGGGCTCTCGGGAGCTGCCTAGCGGCTGCGGGGGTCGAGAGCGTCGCGGAGACCGTCGCCGAGCAGATTGAACGCGAGGACGGTGATGAAGATGGCGAGTCCGGGGACGATCATGTACTGGGGATCGACCTGGTAGTACGTGACGGCTTCCCGGAGCATGCCGCCCCAGGACGCCTGCGGGGGCTGGATGCCGACGCCGAGGAAGCTCAGGGACGCCTCGAAGAGGATGTTGGTCGGGATGAGCAGCGTCGAGTAGACGATGATCGGGCCGACCAGGTTCGGCATCAGCTCGCGGAAGAGGATGTACGGGCCCTTGGCGCCCATGCCGCGGGCGGCGTCCACGAACTCCCGCTCACGCAGGGCGAGGGTCTGGCCTCGCACGATCCGGCCCAGGTAGGGCCAGTTGAAGAAGCCGATGACGAAGATGAGCACGCTCAGGTGGAGCGGCAGTCCGTTGAGGCCGAACGCGCCGCCCTGGAGGGTGGCGGAGATGGCGATGGCGAAGAGCAGGAGGGGGAAGGCGAGGAAGGTGTCCATCAGCCGGCTGATGACCGAGTCGACCCGTCCGCCGTAGAAGCCGGCGACGACACCCATGATGGCGCCGATCACGTTCGACAGGATCGTGGCGCCGAAGGCGACCACCAGCGACACCCAGGAGCCCTCCAGGATGCGGGTGGCGATGTCACGGCCGAACTTCGGGTCGACGCCCAGCGGGTGATCGGCGCTCATGCCGCCCATGCCGCCCTTGGGCAGCGAGGTGTTGGCGTCGATCAGGTCCTGGTGGAAGGCGTTGGGGTCGAGACCGAACATCGCCTGGATCGGGCGCGAGAGGATCGCGACGAGGATCAGCAGGATCACGATGACGCCGCCGACCACGGCGACTCTGTCCTTCTTGAACCGGGTCCAGGCGATCTGCCCCAGGGAACGGCCCTCGATCTGCCCCTTACCGGCACCCGCGAGCACAGCTTCCGGCTGTGCCTCGGCTGCCGCCCCGGTGGTCTCGATCGGTGCGGTCACAGTGACCTGACCCCTCTCGCCGGTGGTGACCGGCCTGCGCCTGCCGCGGATTGCGGCTTTGTCGACTTGCACTCGGACATGCGGCCTTCGACCGCGTGTCCGCGTCGCGAGTCTTCAGCTTCGTCGCGATCACCCGCCAGAGCTGACGGGGAAAGTATGCGCAACCGTGATGCTGTGCGGAGGATTCCGTTATCCGAACAGCGGGTAACAACCCCCGGACGCATGCCAGTTGGTGCAAAAGGGGTATTCCCGGCACTTCGGCGGTTTCGGCGGTGATCTACGCGCGAAGAAGTGCGCCTGGTGTGCGTAAGCCATGTGCGGGCCGTGAAGCCCGATTTGCTCAGTAACCACCCTGCGCCGGCGGGTAACCGTACCCGGCGGCGGGTGCCGTGGGCGGGGCGGGGGCGTGCGCCTCACGGTCGTAGAAGGGGCGGGCGTTGGCCCGCATCCACATGACGACGGGGTCGTACTCGTCGGACATCACGACCGTCGACACCGGCAGCCCGTCCGGGACCGCCCCGACGGACTGCTGCATCATCGCGCGCACCGAGTCCACGGCGGCCGGCGAGGCGTCGTACACGTCCAGACCGATGGCGAGGTACGGCGCCCCGAGCGCGGGCTGCACCCAGGCGCGGCGCAGCGCGCGGACGGCCTGGGTGCGGTGGGCGTTCTGCGCGAGCAGGGCGTAGAACTGCGGGACCTCGACGCCGGGTTCGGACAGGCTCAGCGGGCCGGCGGGCTGGCGGTCCAGGCCGGTGGCGATCCGGCGCAGGTCGAGCCAGGGGATGCCGACGCCGCCGCCCTGGGCGTGCGGGTTGAGCCAGAGGCCGAACTTGTCCGGGTAGAGGGTGCGGGCCACGTCGACCGCGTCGACCACCTCGTACGAGCGGTTCCAGCCGCTGGCCGACAGCTCCTGGGCGGAGGTGACGCAGGGCGCGTAGCCGAAGTCGTCCACCTCCATGTTCCCGTACTGGGCGTCGGGGGAACCGGCCTGGCCGTGCCACAGGAGCATCCAGATCTGGCCGGAGGCGGGGGTCGCGAGCGCCCTGAGGAGTGCCTCGTAGGCGTCGTAACGCCCGGGCGTCACCTGGCGCAGCATGTGCTCGACCTGTCCGGTCGCAGCGGTGCCGCTCGCGCTCACCTGTTACCGCCCCTTCGAGAAGTCGCCCCGCGTCTGGAAACAGCTTAAGCGCCTGCGAGCGCGCGGCTCGGTGTCCGTCGGCGAGTGCGGGTTGTGTGTGGCTTGTCGCTCCGGGCCGTGTGCCGTCACGGCCCCGCGCCCCTCGGGGAGGGCGCTTCAGTTGCCGTGCTGGTAGAAGGGCCGGACGGTCGTCCTCAGCCAGTCGGCCACCGGGTCGTCGGTCACGTCCAGCAGGACCAGGTTGACCGGCCACCGCACCGGGACCGCGCCCAGAGCCCTGCCCAGGGCGTCCAGGGGCAGGGCCCGCAGGTCGCCCTCCCACTGGGAGAGTTCGACGCCTATGAACATGACCGGGTCGTCCGTCTCGATGGCGGCCAGGCAGCGGCGGGCGGTGCGGACGACGCCGGTCAGCTCGAACTCGGCGGAGGCGGCGGCGAGGAAGTCCACCGGGTCCTCCTGCCAGTCGGGTTCGAAGAGGCGGACACGGCCACCGCTCGCGGGCCCGTCGAGCGGGGTACGGCCCGCCCGGCACAGCTCGGCCACGGCCTGCGGCGGGAGCGGGACGCCGACCATGCCGTCCGGGTTGACGACGATGCCGACCTGCGGGGGCAGGCCGCGGGCGAACTCCACGGCCGGGGCGACGGTGTACCCGATGTGGGAACCGACGACCTGGCGGAACTGCTCCTCGGAGCTGAACACCGGCACGTACGCCTGGCCGCCGATCTCCATGGTGGGCAGGTCGAGCGGCCCGCTGCCAGGGCCGCCGCCGTTGGGCAGCGGGACCCACACGTAGCTCCGGCCCAGCACCTCGATGATCCGGCCGCCGGCCGAGGGGATGCCGAACGACGCCGACAGCACCTCCTCCAGCTCGTTGCCGGGCCAACCGCTGTGCGGGTGGGTGTGCGCCTGTGCCGGGAAGTCCGCGGGAAAGTCCGCCGGGAAGTCCATCTGCCTACCGCCTGCTGGGACCAACTGTTGAGGCTGAAAGGCTAGCGGGTACCTGTGCGCGTACAGGCGGGTCTCCTCAGCTCTTCTCAGCGCTCCGCGGCTCTCCGCGGCTCTTCTCAGCTCGCGAAGCCGATCCGGTGCAGTACGTCCGCCGCGTCCCGGTCGAGCAGGACCGCCGAGCCGCAGCCCTGGGGCAGTTCGCCCCGCTCCACCTCGCGCAGCAGCCGGGCGGCCGCCCTGCGGTGGCGCAGGAAGGCGTACCGGGAGACGCCCCGGCCGCGCTCGCGCTGGCCCTCCCGGGCCGTGGCGGGCGGGACGTCGAGGAGCAGCAGGTGCAGCGTGCCGCCCCGGCGGCGGGCCGCGCGGGCCAGCCAGTCGCGCACCCAGGCCTGCGTACCGCAGTCGTGCACGACGACCCCCTCGCCGGAGCGCAGGGCGCGGCGCAGTCCGGCGTAGTGGGCGAGGCGGACCAGGGGGCGGTACACCGCGTACGGCAGGAAGCCGGGCAGGCGGCGCGCCCAGCGGTCGCGGGCGTCCTGGGAGTCGATGCGCGGGCCCTGGACCGCGCGGTGCATCAGCGTCGACTTGCCGCTGCCGGGCAGGCCGGTGACCACCACCAGGTCACGGGGGCCGAAGAGCAGGCCGCGCGGACTGCGCCCCGCGCGGTCCCGCAGATCGCGGACGACCGGTGCCATGGGGGTCCCCCCGCGCGAGCGCAGCCGAGCGTGGGGGAACTCGTCGCACCGCTCGCGGGCCGGGGCCGTCGGCTGCTGGGGCAGGGCGACGGCCGTCGTCGTCGCGTATGCCGTGGTCCTTGTCACCGTGATCGTCCTCCCTGGGGGTTCAGGAAAGGTTCTCCCCTCCGAATGTAAAGAGAAGGTAATGCACGATGTCCAGCGGTTCCGTCCGCTCCGTGCCACAGGCCAGTCACAAAAGACGAGTGGGTCAAGGAGAGGGGGCGGCATGCGATGATGTGCGCGCCAACTGCATACCGGCCGTTTGAATCCGCGCGGGAGAGTCCCCGGCACCGATGGTGCGGGGCGCCGAAGGAGCAAGTCCCTCCCTTGAATCTCTCAGGCCCCGTTACCGCGCGGGCGAGGCACATCTGAAAAGCGGGTCGCTGTGTCAGCGGCCCCACCCAAGGTGCAAGCCATGATCACGCCCTGTGGTCAGGGCGAACCTCTCAGGTTCCGATGACAGATGGGGAGGAACGACCTCGCCTGTCATGCCTTTGGGAGACGACCGACCGATGAGCAGTACCGAACTCCGCCGTACCGCGCTGGATGCCCTGCATCGCTCGCTCGGCGCGACCATGACCGACTTCGCCGGCTGGGACATGCCCCTGCGCTACGGCTCCGAGCGCGACGAGCACCTCGCCGTGCGCACCAGGGCCGGGCTGTTCGACCTCTCCCACATGGGCGAGATCACCGTGACCGGCCCGCAGGCCGCCGAGCTGCTGAACCACGCCCTGGTCGGGAACATCGCCTCGGTCGGTGTCGGGCGCGCCCGCTACACCATGATCTGCCGGGCCGACGGCGGCATCCTGGACGACCTGATCGTCTACCGGCTGGCCGAGGCCACCTACATGGTCGTGGCCAACGCCTCCAACGCCCAGGTGGTCCTCGACGCGCTCGTCGAGCGGTCCGCCGGCTTCGACGCCGAGGTCCGGGACGACCGGGACGCCTACGCCCTGATCGCCGTCCAGGGCCCGGAGTCCCCCGGCATCCTGAAGTCCCTCACCGACGCCGACCTCGACGGCCTGAAGTACTACGCGGGCCTGCCCGGTACCGTCGCCGGCGTCCCGGCGCTCATCGCGCGCACCGGCTACACCGGCGAGGACGGCTTCGAGCTCTTCGTGAAGCCCGAGCACGCCGTCGAGCTGTGGCAGGCACTGAGCAAGGCCGGCGAGGGCGCCGGGCTTGTGCCCTGCGGCCTGTCCTGCCGGGACACGCTCCGCCTGGAGGCGGGCATGCCGCTGTACGGGCACGAGCTCACCACCTCGCTCACCCCCTTCGACGCCGGGCTCGGCCGGGTGGTGAAGTTCGAGAAGGAGGGCGACTTCGTGGGCCGCGAGGCTCTGGCCGAGGCGGCCGCGCGCGCCGAGCAGAACCCGCCGCGCGTCCTGGTCGGCCTGGTCGCCGAGGGCCGCCGGGTCCCGCGCGCCGGGTACGCGGTCGTCGTCGGCGGCACGGTGATCGGCGAGGTCACCTCCGGCGCGCCCTCGCCGACGCTGGGCAAGCCGATCGCCATGGCGTACGTCGACGCGGCACACGCGGCGCCGGGCACGCCGGGTGTCGGCGTGGACATCCGGGGCAGCCACGAACCGTACGAAGTCGTCGCGCTGCCGTTCTACAAGCGGCAGAAGTAGCCGAAGCAGACACTGGGCGCGGGTCCCGGCGTCCGGATGTGACCCCGCACACCTTCCCGCTGAGCACACGCGTTCATTGCGGTCCCTCGCAGTCCCCCCTTCATCAGCGCTCCCGCGCGTACAGGAGAATTCAGGCCATGAGCAACCCCCAGCAGCTGCGCTACAGCAAGGAGCACGAGTGGCTGTCGGCCGCCGAGGACGGCGTCTCGACGGTCGGCATCACCGAGTTCGCGGCCAACGCGCTCGGCGATGTCGTCTACGCCCAGCTCCCCGACGTCGGCTCCACCGTGACCGCGGGTGAGACCTGCGGCGAGCTGGAGTCGACCAAGTCGGTGTCCGACCTGTACTCGCCGGTCACCGGCGAGGTCACCGAGACCAACGAGGACGTCGTCAACGACCCGTCGCTGGTGAACTCCGCCCCCTTCGAGGGTGGCTGGCTGTTCAAGGTCCGTATCACGGAGGAGCCGGCCGACCTGCTCTCCGCCGACGAGTACGTCGCCCACACCGCCGGCTGAGGAGTCGTAGCCGAATGTCCGTCCTGAACACGTCCCTGCACGAGCTCGACCCGGAGATCGCCGCCGCGGTCGACGCCGAGCTCGAGCGCCAGCAGTCCACCCTCGAGATGATCGCCTCGGAGAACTTCGCGCCGCTCGCGGTGATGGAGGCGCAGGGCTCGGTCCTCACCAACAAGTACGCCGAGGGCTACCCGGGCCGCCGCTACTACGGCGGCTGCGAGCACGTCGACGTCGCCGAGCAGATCGCCATCGACCGGATCAAGGAGCTGTTCGGCGCGGAGTACGCCAACGTGCAGCCCCACTCCGGTGCCTCCGCCAACCAGGCCGCCCTGTTCGCGCTGGCCCAGCCCGGCGACACCATCCTCGGCCTGGACCTGGCCCACGGCGGCCACCTGACCCACGGCATGCGGCTGAACTTCTCCGGCAAGCAGTTCGACGTGGTCGCCTACCACGTCGACGACTCCGGCCTGGTCGACATGGCCGAGGTCGAGCGGCTGGCCAAGGAGCACCGGCCGAAGGTGATCATCGCGGGCTGGTCGGCGTACCCGCGGCAGCTGGACTTCGCCGAGTTCCGCCGGATCGCCGACGAGGCCGGGTCGTACCTGTGGGTCGACATGGCGCACTTCGCGGGCCTGGTCGCCGCCGGTCTCCACCCGAACCCGGTCCCGTACGCGGACGTGGTCACCTCCACCACCCACAAGACCCTCGGCGGCCCGCGCGGCGGCATCATCCTGGCGAAGAAGGAGTTCGCGAAGAAGCTGAACTCCTCCGTCTTCCCGGGCTTCCAGGGCGGCCCGCTGGAGCACGTGATCGCGGCCAAGGCGGTCTCCTTCAAGGTCGCGGCGAGCGAGGACTTCAAGGAGCGCCAGCGTCGTACGGTGGAGGGTGCGCGCATCCTCGCCGAGCGGCTGACGGCGGCGGACGCCCGTGAGGCCGGGGTGAACGTCCTCTCCGGCGGTACGGACGTCCACCTGGTCCTCGTCGACCTGCGCGAGTCCGAGCTGGACGGGCAGCAGGCCGAGGACCGCCTCCACGAGGTCGGCATCACGGTCAACCGCAACGCCGTCCCGAACGACCCGCGCCCGCCGATGGTCACCTCGGGTCTGCGGATCGGTACGCCGGCCCTGGCGACCCGCGGCTTCACGGCCGAGGACTTCGCCGAGGTCGCGGACGTGATCGCCCAGACGCTGAAGGCGCCTTCTCCCTTTGGGGCGGCCGACGCCAAGGCGCTGAAGGCCCGGGTCGAGGCGCTTGCCGACAAGCACCCGCTTTACCCCGGTCTGAACAAGTAGTTCCCTGGTGGGGGCACCCGACGGCGTGTGCCCCCGCCCTTTTCCAAGGAGTTCCCGTGGCCATCTCGGTCTTCGACCTGTTCTCGATCGGCATCGGCCCGTCGAGCTCCCACACCGTCGGCCCGATGCGCGCGGCCCGTCTGTTCGCCCTGCGCCTGCGCAACGAGGGGCTGCTGGAGTCCGTCGCGTCCATACGCTCCGAGCTGTACGGCTCCCTCGGCGCGACCGGCCACGGCCACGGCACCCCGAAGGCGGTGCTGCTCGGCCTGGAGGGCGCCTCGCCGCGCACGGTGGATGTCGAGACGGCCGATGAGCGGGTGGAGGACATCAAGCGGTCGGGCCGGCTGAACCTCCTCGGCGAGCACGACATCGCGTTCTCCTTCGACGACGACCTCGTCCTGCACCGCCGCAAGGCCCTCCCCTACCACGCCAACGGCATGACCCTGTGGGCGTACGACGCGCAGGGCGCCGAAGTGCTGGCCAAGACGTACTACTCGGTCGGCGGCGGTTTCGTGGTCGACGAGGACGCGGTCGGCGCGGACCGCATCAAGCTCGACGACACGGTGCTGAAGTACCCCTTCCGCACCGGCGACGAGCTGCTCCGCCTGACGAGCGAGACCGGCCTGTCGATCTCCGCCCTGATGCTGGAGAACGAGCGCGCCTGGCGCACCGAGGAGGAGATCCGCGAGGGCCTGCTCGACATCTGGCGGGTGATGCAGGCCTGTGTGGCGCGCGGCATGTCCCGCGAGGGCATCCTGCCGGGCGGCCTGAGGGTACGGCGCCGGGCCGCCGTCTCCGCCCGGCAACTGCGCGCCGAGGGCGAACCGCTGGCCCGCGCGATGGAGTGGATCACGCTCTACGCGATGGCCGTGAACGAGGAGAACGCGGCCGGGGGCCGGGTGGTCACCGCCCCGACGAACGGAGCGGCCGGCATCATCCCGGCCGTCCTGCACTACTACGTCAACTTCGTCCCCGGTGCCGACGAGGAGGGCGTGGTCCGCTTCCTGCTCGCCGCGGGCGCCATCGGCATGCTCTTCAAGGAGAACGCCTCGATCTCCGGCGCCGAGGTCGGCTGCCAGGGCGAGGTCGGCTCCGCCTGCTCCATGGCGGCCGGCGCCCTCGCCGAGGTCCTCGGCGGCAGCCCCGAGCAGGTGGAGAACGCCGCCGAGATCGGCATGGAGCACAACCTCGGCCTGACCTGCGACCCCGTAGGCGGCCTGGTGCAGATCCCGTGCATCGAGCGCAACGGCATGGCCGCGGTCAAGGCGGTCACGGCCGCCCGCATGGCGATGCGCGGCGACGGCTCCCACAAGGTGTCCCTGGACAAGGTCATCAAGACCATGAAGGACACCGGCGCCGACATGTCCGTCAAGTACAAGGAGACGGCCCGGGGCGGGCTGGCGGTGAACATCATCGAGTGCTGAAGGCTCATCGCCGAGGTCTCAGTGCCGCGGGCAGGGGAAGGTGTGCGGTGGGGTTCCCCAGGTTGCCGGGTTCTGGCGGTTGGGGAGGATGCCGCAGCTGAGCAAGGTGACGGCCGTGCCGGTCGGTTGCGTGATCTCGCGGATGAACATCGCTTTGTCGGGCGGGAACTTGTTCTGGCCGTCCAGCCGGAGCACGCCGGACGCTCCGGGGTACTGGGACACGCCGTGGGCGGTCAGCCAGAGGTAGATGTCGTCGGAGGTGACGTTGCCGTTGCGGGAGGTGGGGATCAGGTTCTCGACGACCTTGGTGACGATGCCGACGGTGTCGAAGCCGCCGGCGGCGTCGGCGTCGGCGCCGCGGTGGCCGAAGACCGTGGCGAAGTCGCGGGTGAACTGGGCGTAGGGGTCCCGGGGGTCCTGTGTGGGCGCGTTCGCCGTTTCGTAGAAGATCGTCATGTACGGGTACGCCTGCGCCGTCCCCACCGGATCGACCTGGAAGCCGATGGGGGCGCTCTCGGCGATCAGCGGGATGGTGCCGTGCGACGGCTGGCACTGGCCGCCGGCCCGCTGCATGGCGTTGAGGAAGCTCGGCAGGACTCCTGAGCGGCCCAGGTAGACGATGACGCCGTGGGCGTCCGTGACCTTGTCGCACACCGCTGTCGCGATGTCCTCCGGTGTCCTCGTCCCCGGCTTCTCGCTGAATTCGACTTCGTCGGTCTTTCCGTACTTGTGGTAGGCGTCGGCGAACAGGTTCCGCAGGTCCGTGCTGAAGTAGGTGTCGGTCGAGTCGTACACCACCACGGGGTGCGGTCTGTCGCTGGCGAGGTCCCGGACCGTCGGTGCGTTGTGGATGAAGTCGGCCAGGACCGAGGCGACCCGCGCGTTGGGCGTGGTGACCTGGAAGTAGCGCGGCGGGGAGCCGGGGCCGACCATGTTGCTGCCGGTCACCCCGTTGGCGATCACCGGGATCCCCTTCTCGTCGAGCTCCCGGGCCGCCCGCAGGGACTCGGGGCGGCTCTGGGTGATCCCGAGGACCGCGACGATGTGCTCCTCCGCCTTGCGGCGGATGATCATCTGGGTGACGTCCGGGCCCTTGCCGATGCTCGAGCCGTACGCGAAGTACTGGCCGGTGTTGGCGATCAGCAGGCGGATCGGCATCTTGTTCTGGCGGTTCTCGCTGTTCAGCTTGTGCTGTTGGGCGATGACGCCGCGCAGGATCTGCAGACCGATCGGCGGGTCGTCGTACACGCCGGTCTGGAGGCTCAGGGGCGCGAGGAAGACGAGTGTCCTGAACCTGCCGCCGGTGATCTTCGCGTTCTCCTTCGCGACCTGCTGTTCCAGCTCCTTGAGCTCCTTCCCGCGCTCTCCCGGGACCGCCAGGTCGCACTGCTTTCCGTCGGTCACGCCGACGCGCTCACCGGTCGAGACCGTCACGCAGGAGGGCGGCGGCGCGTGCGGGCGCGGTGGAGCCGTCCAGAGGAAGTGCTGGGCCACGAGGGCACCGGCGGTGGCGGTGGCCAGGAACGGCAGCGCGGTCGGGCGGAGCCAGTCGACGGACTTGTCCCTGCGGACGGTGACGCACGGGTGGTTGGTCAGCCAGGTCTCCGCCATGCGTTCCTCGTCGTCCTCGGCGTGCAGCGTGATCAGGCGCACGGGTTCCTCGCTGCCCTCGGTGAGGACGGTGAAGACCTGGTCGGCGATGCCGTTCGGACGGTTCATGTCGGCGTCGAGCGGGACGGCGTACTCCGGCGGCTGTCCCGTGCAGGCGGCGAGGATGAGCAGGGGCTGGGTCGGCTGGTCACGGGCGAGTTCCTCGAACGTGCCGAGCAGGGTGCGGCCGGGCCCGTTCACGTCGTGGATCTCGGGGATCATGACGACGACGGCCCACCGGCGCCGGGCCCACAGGTGGCTCAGGCGCGACCTCCACCGGGTGGCCCTGCGCAGGTCGGTGAGCAGCGCGCGCAGCAGGATCCGGCGCACTCGCGGGTCGTCCCGGTCCAGTTGGCCGTCTTGGCAGAACGAGAGCGCGGCGTCCAGGAAGCAGGCCGTGCCGAGTTCTTCGGCGACCCAGCGCAGGCCCCAGTGCCGCAGATGGAACCGGTAGCAGAACCGGGGGAAGCCGACGGTCAACGCCGCTACGAAGCTCTGGAGCCAGCCGGTCAGGAAGTGCTGCCCGAAGGAGCGCGCGAACCTGTCGCCGGCCGCGAGCACCGCCCGCCGGCCCAGCAGCTCGGTGTGCAGTGTGTCGAGGATCGGCTGCTGCTGGGCCCGGACGTCTCCGACGCCGCTCTGCTGGTCCAGCACGGCCCGGCAGGTGTGGAAGTGCGGCAGGCCGAGGTGCCCCGACGGCATGGTCAGCTGGAGCTGCTGCGCCACGCCGTCCATCGCCTCGACGAACCCGCCCCCGCGCCTGCCGTTGGTGACGACGGCGTGCGGCACCCGGCTGTGCTGGTTCCCGTCCCCGTGCGTGAGCCGGTGCCGGTACTCCTGGACCAGATGGGTCGCCGCCGCCGCGTCGCCGCCCTGCCTGGCCAGCACCAGGGCCGGTACCCGGCTCGCCTTGGACCTGCGGGCCACGAAGGCATCGATCTGGCCTATCAGCCGATCGGACCACTTGGGATACGGCACGCGTCGCCTCCATGACGAGAAGGAGAGAAAGGGCAGAGGCGTAACGTGCCAGAGAAGGTGACCGCAACATCCTGGTATTGCGACTAATGGCGCCTGATAGGTGATTCTTGCCGCTCTCGGACCGGATCACGGCGGGACCTGCCCTCCTCAGGGCCCGTCGTCGAGTCGGCGCAGGTCCTCCTCGTCCCACTTCCGGGTGTCGCGGGGCTCGGTGTAGGGCTCCTTGTCCGGAGGCAGGCCGCCGGTGATCGCCCGCTGCCGGACCGTCTCGGCGTCGAACTCCAGGCCGAGCAGGATGGCGAGATTGCTGATCCACAGCCAGACCAGGAAGATGATGACGCCGGCCATGGTGCCGTAGGTCTTGTTGTACGAGCCGAAGTTCGCGACGTAGAACGCGAACCCGGCGGAGGCGGCCATCCAGATCAGCAGGGCGAGGAAGCTGCCCGGGGTGATCCAGCGGAAGCCCTTCACCTTGGCGTTCGGGGCCGCCCAGTACAGGATCGCGATCATGATGGTGACCAGGAGCACCAGGACGGGCCACTTGGCGATCGACCACACCGTCAGCGCGGTGTCGCCGATCCCGAGGGCCTTGCCGGCGTGGCGGGCCAGCCCTCCGCTGAAGACCACGATCAGCGCACTGGCCACCGCGAGCACCATCAGCACGACCGTCAGTCCGACGCGCACCGGAAGGATCTTCCAGATCGGCCGGCCCTCGGGCATGTCGTAGACCCGGTTGGCCGTGCGGATGAACGCCCCGACGTACCCGGACGCCGACCACACCGCCAGCAGGATGCCGACGACGGCCACGATCGAGCCGGTGCCGGAGTTGTTCTGCAGCTGCTCGACGGCGCGGGTGATGATGTCCCGGGCCGAGCCGGGAGTGAGCTGCCTGAGGTTGGCCAGCACCTTGTCGGTGACCGACCTGCCGGTGATCCCCAGCAGGGACACGAGCACCAGCAGGGCGGGGAAGAGCGAGAGGACGCCGTAGTAGGTGAGCGCCGCGGCCCGGTCGGTCAGCTCGTCGTCCTGGAATTCCCGCAGGCTTCCTTTGAGCACCGCCTTCCACGCGTGCCGCGGCAGTTTCGTCGGCGCGTCCGGCGCGCGCCGCTCGACCTCGGGGCCGGGCCCCGCCTCCTCGGGCGAGGGGACCTCGTCGCTGCCGTGGGGATCATTCCGCCCCGGAAGACGCAGCTTCATGCCCTTCCGGGTACCCCCTCAGTCCTTCTTGGCCCACTCCACGAGCGCGGCCTTGCTCGCGAAGGCGGCCACGTCCTTGTCGTGGGGTGCGCTGGTGTACTGGTGGAACCGCCACTTGGCCTTGATCCGGGGCTTGCCCGCGGTGACGTAGTCGGCGATCCACAGACCGTCACCGGCGTACGAGGTCATGTCCACGTTCAGCCAGTAGTTCCGGTTGGCGTAGAGCAGGACCCGGTTGCGTGGCCGCAGCTCCTTCAGCTTCCGGATGAAGCGGTCCTTCTCCGTGTTGCTCGCGTGCGTTCCCTCGCTGGTCGTCTCCCAGTCGACGGCGAGGATGTCGCCCGCCTTCTCGGGGGTGTGCCTGAGGAAGTACTCGGCCTGGGCGGTGAGGTCGCCGGGCCACAGGAAGTGGTAGAAGCCGACGACCAGACCGGCGTCCCGGGCGTGCTTCGTCTGGGCGGAGAGCCTCGGGTTGACGTACGAACGGCCCTCCGTCGCCTTGACGAAGACGAAGGAGAGGCCGCTGGTGTCGTACGAGGAGGACTGGTACGCGCTCACGTCGATGCCGTGCAACATGGGGGGACTCCTGAAGTGCCAGTGGGGTGACACGAGTTGACTGGGTTATGCCCCACCCTGGCACGCTCGATCCGGCGCCACCCCCCGAATTGCCGGATGTGCCCGGTCAGCTGCGGGCCGTCACCGACCCGAGCACCGATGCCGACTTCGCCGACCAGTCCGAGGTGATGATGCTGGCGTGGTCCGCCGCCAGCAGGGACAGCCGGGCCGCGACCTCGGCGTCCGTCGGGGCGGTCGAGGAGATGGCCGGGGACACGTTGTAGGCGTCCGTCATGATCAGGATGTAGTGGTTCGCGGAGTAGAAGGACGTGGCGTAGCCGTTGTTGACGTAGGACGCCGCGTCACCGTCGAAGAACACGAACCACGGCTGGATCGAGGCGTCGTAGCGGCTGGTGCGCGGATCGCCGCCCGCCGCGCCGAGGACCGCGGGGAAGGCCTGGGCGGCGGAGATGTTCCCGGCCGCGTACAGGTCCCGCAGATGGTCGCCGTACTCCTGGTCCGTCCAGTAGTGGTCGAAGGGGTTGGACTCCTCGACCGTGCCGGGGATGAGCTCGAAGAGGAACTTGCCCTTGAGGGCGTCCCGGTTGGGCCAGGCGTTCGCCTTGGCCGCCGCGTCCAGGGTGGAGTACGTGGAGCCCAGCAGGTCGGAGGGCTTGTACACGCTGCTGCCCAGCTTCGCGGCGACCAGCGAGTCGAACTCGTCGGGGCCGAGACCCGCGTCGTTGTTGAAGCCGGCCTTCATCTCGACCTTGAAGACGATCGGCGCGTGGTCGGGGTGGAGCTGGTTCCAGGCGGCGATGTTGTCCAGGCAGCTGCCGAGGTCCTGGTTGCGCTGCTTGCTGTACAGGTCGCTCGGGGTGCTGGCGTATTCGCAGTTGTTGTCGTTGCCCAGCGGGTTGCTGTGGCTGACCCGCCAGCGGTGGTTCACGCTGTCGGCGTAGACGTCGAGTTCGAGCAGCGAGGCTCCCGAGTCCAGCGCCTGGGCGAAATAGGTGTACTTGGACTTGTCGTACGCGTTGTGCGTACCGATCGCGGTCGTCTCGGACAACTTCCCCGAGGCCGCATGGGCGTCGCCGGGTCCCATCAGCACCATCGCGGCCGCACCGAGCAGCGCCGCCAGCCGTCTGACCGTACGCACGTGAAATCTCCTTCGTCGTCACGGAGTTGGCGGCAGCGTAAGGGCAAGCGGTTACTGTTCGGTAGCCCCTGGAGGAACAGGAGGCACGCCGGTGCCGTGCGACCGGCGTGGCCGAGCTCGTCGGCCGGGAAGGTTTCACCCGGAAGCGGCGGGGCCACACCACCTGGTGGTCCTGCTGCACGGCTGGGTGAAGGTGGTCGCCCAGTCGCACGCCGGCTACCGCGCCCTGCTCGCGCTGCGCGGCCCCGGTGAACTCGGCCAGGGTGTACTGGCCCCATGACATCACCGCACGCGGGCTGCCGGTCTTCACCCTGTTGGGCGGCGCCTGACTGGAGGGTGTCGCCGGCGGGCGGGGGTGCCGGCACGGCTGGCCATAGCCGATGTGTTCGCCGATGTTTCCGGCACAACGTCACACGGACGCGTACGATCTCGCGCCGACAGAGCGGAAACCGCCAAGCGAAAACTGTCGTTCCGTCATAATTTGTGCCCCAAGTGGTAGTTCACTGTCAGTGGCACTGGCACTGGCACGGTCAATGGCAATGGCAATGCGCGGACAGACGGTGGAGGGGGCACGGGTGCGCCGGTTCCGAGTCCCGCCGCAACTGTTGCTGGGCTTCGTGCTCGGCCTGGTCGTCGTGGTGTCCGCCCGCGCCTGCGGCGGCCCGGACGGCCCGGCAGGCGCCTCGGCGGCGGCTCCGGCCGCTTCGGCGGGCGGTGGCTCGGCCGTGACGCGCGCGGGCGCCGCCCCGGCGGGCCTGCCCGCCCTGTGGCCCGCGCCGCGGAGTGTGCGCCGCGACGCCGGTTCCGTGCGGATCGGCCGCGGCGTGGCGGTGCGCTCCGACGCCGGTACCGACACCGCCACGCTGGACGCCGTCACCCGGGTGCTGCGCGCGGGCGGCGCCCGTCAGGTCCGCCTCGGGGACGCGCCCAGGTCCGGGGAGCTGCTGGTCACGGTGTCGACGGGCGGTACGCCGAAGGAGCTGTCGGCGCTGGGCGCCGACGGGCCCGGCGAGCTGACCTCCGGCGGATACGTCCTCGCCGTCGGCACCGACCACGGCCGGCCCCGCGCCGTCCTCGCCGGGGCGGACGCGGCCGGCGCCTTCCACGCCGCCCAGACCCTCGCCCAACTGGTCCGCCCGGTCGGCTCGGCGGCGGCCCGCACCGAGCTGCCCGCCCTCCGCGTCCGCGACTGGCCCGCCACCCCGGCCCGCGGGATCGTCGAGGGCTTCTACGGCAAGCCCTGGACCCAGCGGGAGCGCCTGGAGCAGCTGGACTTCGCCGCCCGCTTCAAGCTGGACACCTACGTCTACACCCCCAAGGACGATCCCTACCTGCGCGCCCGCTGGCGCGAGCGCTACCCCGAGGCGCGGCTGGCCGAGCTGCGCACCCTGGCCCGGCGGGCGGAGGCCGACCACGTCTCCTTCGTGTACGCCCTCTCCCCCGGCCAGTCGGTCTGCTACTCCTCCGCCACGGACACCGCCGCGCTGACCGGCAAGTTCCGGCAGCTGTGGGACGCGGGGGTGCGGGCCTTCGCCGTGCCGCTGGACGACATCGACATCGACCGCTGGAACTGCGCACGCGACGCGACCGTGTACGGCAGCGGGCGGGGCGCGGTCGGCCGGGCGCAGGCGGACCTGCTGAACCGGGTGCGGCGCGAGTTCCTCGAGGCCCGTCCGGGTGCCGCCCCGCTGCTCACGGTGCCCACCGAGTACGACGGGTCGGCCGCCGGTCCGTACAAGTCCGCGCTGGCGGACCGGCTGGACCGGGGCGTCTCGGTGATGTGGACCGGGCCGCGGATCGTCTCCCCGCGCATCCGCGCCGACCAGGCCCGCGAGGCCGGGCAGCGGTACGGGCACGCGGTGCTGGTGTGGGACAACTACCCGGTCAACGACTACACCGCGCAGCACCTGCTGCTGGGCCCGTACACCGGTCGTGACGCGGGGCTGCCCGGAGCGGTCGCGGGCCTCTTGGCCAACCCGATGCCCCAGGCCGCCGCCTCCGACCCGGCGCTGTTCTCGATGGCCGCGTACGCCTGGAACCCCACGGCGTACCGCCCCGCCGACGCGCTCGACGCGGGCCTGGCCGTGCTGGCCGGCGGAGACGGGCGGGCCCTCACGGCGCTGCGCGCCTTCGCCGACGTCAACCGGGCCTCACGGCTGGACCCCGGGCAGGCACCGCGACTGGCGGCGCTGACGGCGGCGTACTGGCGGGGCGGCGGCAAGGCCGAGCGGGCCCTGCGTGAGCGGCTCACCGTCCTCGCCTCGGCCCCGGACACGGTCCCGGCCGCGCTGCGCGCCCCGGCCGCCCCCTGGCTGGCCTCCGCCCGGGACTGGGCCCGGGCCGCCCTCGCAGCGCTGGACGTCCGCGACGGCAAGGGCTCCCGGGACCGGGTGCTGTCCCTGCGGACGGCGGCCCGCTCCCACCCGGTCGTGGACTGGCAGGGCCGGGCCCGTCCGGTGGAGGTGGGAGCCGGGGTGCTGGACGCGTTCGTGGCCCGGGTGGTGGGTCGGTAGGTCCGGGCCGGGTCGGCGCAGTCCTACCCCCGGAAGTCCGCCGGGCGCTCCTCGGACGCCTCCGCGAGGGCCTTCCGCACGCCGTCCGCACCTTCCCGCAGGCCGTACACCGGGGT
The DNA here is from genome assembly GCF_044387825.1 of Streptomyces sp. NPDC020299. Lineage (NCBI taxonomy): Bacteria > Bacillati > Actinomycetota > Actinomycetes > Kitasatosporales > Streptomycetaceae > Streptomyces > Streptomyces sp. NPDC020299. The sequence continues at coordinate 33,703 of NZ_JBIRWL010000021.1, read as the reverse complement.
GCCGGGCTGCTGGCGCCAGGACTCGTCGAGGCCGCCCGTGTCGACGGTGTCGAAGCCGAGTTCGTCGATCAGCGCGCGGACCTTCGCCTTGGCCGCCGCGTCGTCGCCGGCCACCGGCAGGGCCATGCGGTCGGGGGCACCGGCCGGGCGCGGGCGGTCGAGGATGTCCTGGGCGTAGGTGCCGTTGAAGGCCTTGATCACGGGGTGCTCGATCTGGCGTTCGGTCCAGCGGCTCTCGGTGAGGCCCTCGTCCTCGATCGCCGCGATACGGCCGTCCCGCTGCTGCGGGTAGTAGTTGCCGGTGTCGATCACGGCCACGCCCTCGGCCGCCCCGTCGAGCAGGCCCTTCGGCAGGGCCGGGACCGCCTTCAGGGGAACCGTGACGACCACGACCTCCGCGCCGTGTGCCGCCTCCTCGGCCGGTACGGGGGTCGCGCCCGTCTCCTCGGCCAGTTCGGTGAGCGTGTGCGGACCGCGCGAGTTGGCGACGGAGACGTCGTGGCCGAGGGCGGTGAGCCGCCGGGTGAGGTTGCCGCCGATGTTGCCCGCGCCGATGATGCCGATCTTCATGACAGGCCCTTCCGGGTTGATGCATGCGCATGCGCTTGTCGTGCGGCGACAACCCCGGGGGCGCGCGGGCTATTCCACGGGTTACGGCAACCGTGGGATCAGTACCGCGTCCACGGAGAGGGCGGTCCGGTAGCCGAAAGGGGGGCGCCCGGCCGGGCGCCCCCCTCTGGCTCGTGTCACTTGCTCAGGTAGGCCCAGAACTCGTCGAAGGACAGGACCTTGTCGCCGTTGAGGTCACGGGTCCTGATGACGGCCTCGGCCACCGTGTCGGTGACGTTCCAGTCGCCTCCCTGGGCGAGGGCGGACTTGAACTCGGCTGCGGTGATGAAACCGTCACCGTCCGCATCGATCCGCTGGAACTGCTTGCGTGCTTCCTCGATGTCCGCCACCGATCCGCCCCTTTTGTCGCGTTGCTTCGGTCTTGCTGTCGTACTGACGCAGGTCAGACTAACGGCCCGGCCAGGCCTTCAGCGCGGCGACCACCCAGGCGAACTCCTCCCGGTACTTCGGGGGCTCCGTCTGCCCCTTGATGACAGCCGCCAACTCCCGGTAACGGGCGACCTCGTTGCCCAGATCGATGCGGCGCAGGACGGCCGCCCGGTCGGTGTCCGCGCCCAGCAGCTCGGCCAGCACGGCGTCCGCCCCCGGGGCGCCGGGCGCCACGCCCCGCGCACGCGCGTCGCCGACCAGCTCGATCAGCCGCTCGAAGAACCGCACCGAGGAGCCGGCCGGAGCGTCGGGTCCGCGGTCGGCGGCGTTGTACTCGATCATCCTGCGCATCGCGGCCCGGAAGTCCGGATTCTGCAGCAGTTCCGCCAGCTCCACCCAGGCGTCGACCTGCGCGGGGCCGGGATCGTCCGGCAGGCTCACGCCGAGGCTCCGCGTCCGCTCCCGGATCCACGGGTCCGCCGTGTCGAGCCCATGGAAGATCTCGTCCACGAACTCGTCCACGATCCGCTGCCGCTCGGCCGCCGACAGCCGCGCCAGTCTGTTCATCAGGGTCGTCTCCTCCGCGCTCGATCCGCGTCGCGCCACCGTGGACAGCACCGCCCGGGTCACCTTCAAAGACCGGATCTGCGCGTCCAGGGCTGCCACGTGCGCCGCCGCCACCTCCGCGACCGTCGTCTCGCCGGCCAGTACCTGGCGCACATGGCCGAGGCCGAGGCCGAGCTCGCGCAACGTGCGGATCAGTTCCAGGCGGGCGACGGACCCGGCGTCGTACAGCCGGTATCCGCCCGAGGAGCGGGCCACCGGGGGCAGGGCGCCCTCGTCGGACCAGTAGCGGATGGTCCGCACGGTGAGGCCGGTGGCCCGGGCCAGTTCGCCGATGGTGAAGAGGGGGGTGCGGTCCGCGGGGGTGCCGTCTGCGCTCACACCGGCGAGTGTGGACCTTCCAGCGGGTGGAGACTCAAGCGGTCCCGGCGTGCGCTAGCGGAAGATGCCGGTGTGGCCGAGCGAGTAGCGGCCCGGCTGCGGGTAGACGGCCAGGCCGTGCGGCCCGCTGCCGACCGGGATGCGGGCCAGCAGGCTGCCGGTGCCGGTGTCGATGGCGTACACCTCGGAGTCGTAACGGCCGGACAGCCACAGGACCTTGCCGTCCGCGGAGACCCCGCCCATGTCGGGGCTGCCACCGCCGGGCAGGTGCCACTTCTTCGTCAGCCGGTCCTGGGTGAAGTCGAAGACGGAGATGGTGCCCTCGCCCCGGTTGGAGATGTACATCTCGCGGGAGTCGCGGCTGACGTACAGCCCGTGGGCGCCCTTGCCGGTGGCGAGGAAGCCGGGCTTGGCGAAGGTGTCGCCGTCCAGGATCCACACGCCGTCCGCCATCATGTCGGCCACGTAGAACCGCTTGCCGTCGGGCGAGATCTTGACGTCCTGCGGCATGGCGCCGGCGAGCGGCAGTTTCTGCTTGCCGATCACCGCCATCCGCTCGGTGTCGACCTTGAGCAGGTCGCCGCTGAACTCGCAGGAGACGATGAAGTACCGGCCGTCGGGGGAGAAGTCGGCGTGGTTGACGCCGGCGCAGGCGACCGGGACGGTCTTCACCTTCTTCATGGTGTGCGCGTCGCGGAAGACCAGTTCGCGGTCGAGGGAGGCCATCACGATGGCGTATCTGCCGTTCGGCGTGAAGTACAGGTTGTAGGGGTCGTGGACGTCGACCCGTTTGCCCGCCTGCCCCGTCCGGGGGTCGATGGGGGTGAGGGTGTTGCCCTTGTCGTCGTTGACCCAGAGCGTCTTCAGGTCCCAGGAGGGCACCACGTGCTGGGGCTGCCGGCCCACCGGGATGGTGTCGACGACCCGGTAGGTCTTCGGGTCGATCACGGAGACGGTGTCGGAGTTGGTGTTGGGCACGTAGACCCGGGACGGGAAGTCCCGCACCACCGGCGAGAGCCGGCCCGGACGGTCGGCGGCGTACACGTCGGCCGGGTCGAGCACGGGAGGCATCCCGGGCAGCGCGTCGGCCTGCGCCTTCTGCACGGACGGCCGGACGGGCGCCGTGCTGCCGGGGATCTCTTCCTTGTGTTGCCCGGTTCCGCCGCCGCACGCGGACAGCAGCGTCAGGGCGGCGAGGGCGCAACCGGCGGCCAGGGCGCGGGCGGCATGGGTGGGATGCATCAGCTCAGCAGCTCCGTGGTGGTGACCGCGCGCAGCCCGCGGTGGACGAGTTCTTGGAGTACGGCGGGGAGGGCGACGACCGTGTCGGGATAACCGAAGTGCAGGCTCACCACGGAGCCCGCGCGGACCTGGTCCAGGACCGTGCGGGTGATGGCGGGGGCGCCGGGCCGGGTGTAGTCCAGCGAGTCGACGTCGTACGACAGCACGTGCGGGTAGCCGGCCTCCTGGGCCAGCCGGGTGACCAGCGCGGAGGCGGTGGGCGCGCGCGAGGGCCGGAACCAGGTGCCGATCGATCCGGTGAGCCGCCTCAGGCGGTCCGCGCACGCGGTGATCTCGGCGCGGGCACCGGCCTCTGACATGGCGTTGACCGCGAGGTGGCGCTGGGTGTGGTTGCCCAGGTCATGGCCGCCGTCCAGGATCCGGCGGGCCAGGTCGGGGTGCTCGTCGAGCCAGTTGCCGACGGCGAGGACGGTGATCCGGGCGCCCTGCCGTTCGGCCTCGGTGAGCAGGCGGCGGGCGAGGCCGGGCTCGCCCTGGCCGTGGAAGGTGAGGGCGACGGCGGCGTCCGTGCGCGGGCCGTGGGTGATCTGGACGGGGTGCCGGGGGAACGCGCGCGGGGACGGGGCCGGCCGGGGCGTGGCCGCCGAACGACCGGAAGCACGCGGCCGCGTGGCGGACGCGGCGGGGTGTGCGGGGCCGCCGGACTCCCCGCAGCCGACGGCGAGCCCGCCCCCGGCGACGAGCCCGGCGCCCGCCCGGAGCACCCCGCGTCGGTTGGTGGTGGTCACCCGCACCATTTAAGGGGCGCATGGTAAGAAATGGGCACATTGGCCCGATCGAGGGACGTTTTCGGGTCGCGGTGACGCTACGCAGCCCGTCCGGCGCTTGCGGGGCACCCGGAACCGGCCGGACCTAGCGGTCGGCGACCCGCATCTCGAACCAGGTCGTCTTGCCGCGCGGCAGCAGGTCAACGCCCCAGCGGTCGGACAGTTTCTCGACCAGGAACAGGCCCCGCCCGCTGATGTCCATCTCCTGAACCGGCATCAGACAGGGCAGCCCCCGGGAGGGGTCGCGGACCTCGACGCGGAGCCAGCCGCGGCGGCGGCGCATGCGGAGGCCGAAGACGCGGGCGCCGGTGTGCCGTACGGCGTTGCCCACGAGTTCGGAGACGAGCAGGACGACGTCCTCCGCCGTCTTCGGGCCGAGCGCCCACTGGCGCAGGACGACGACCTGGGCGAGCCGGCGGGCGGTGGCCGCCGACTCGGGGCGGGACGGGAGCGGAACCTCGGCCTCCGTCGGATTGCCGAACAACTCGATTGCTTTGAGCGCCCGTTCGTCCTCGACCGCAGGCGACCAGCGCGCCGCGGTCGCACGGCCCTGTCCCCGCGGCTGTTCGATGCCCTCCAGCCCCGCCATGCCCCCATCATGGCCGTCCGGGGCACCCTCCGGGGCCGTTCCGGAGGAATACGCCCCCCGTGCGCTCCCGTCACACAGGAGGCGGTCGGCATATGCCGGGGGCATTACGGAGCCGCCGCCGTCCGGGCCGACCTGCGGCGACGACCCGCTCCCGGGCAAGGGCCGGGAACCCCCGACGAGACAGGCTTAAGGCTGCTTTAAGGTTCCTGCAAACCGCCCCATCGGGGGACCCGGAGTAACGGGAAGTGGCGCGCGGCCCAGAGACTCAGAGGCTCAGAGGAACTTCGCCTTGCCCGGCCCCTCCTCCACGAAGCTGCGCATGCCCCGCTCGCGGTCCTCCGTGGCGAACAGCCCCGCGAACCAGTTCCGCTCGACGGCGAGCCCGGTCTCAAGGTCGGTCTCGACGCCGGTGTCGATCGACTCCTTCGCCGCGCGCAGCGCGATGGCCGGGCCCTGCGCCAGCTTCGCGGCCCAGGCGTGCGCCTCGGCGTACACCTCGGCGGCCGGGACCACCCGGTCCACCAGACCGATCGTCAGCGCCTCGTCGGCCTTCACCATGCGGCCGGTGAAGATCAGGTCCTTGGCCTTGGAGGGGCCGACCAGCCGGGGCAGCCGCTGGGTGCCGCCCGCGCCCGGGATCAGACCGAGCAGGATCTCCGGCTGGCCGAGCTTGGCGTTGTCGGCGGCGATGCGGTAGTCGGCGCACAGGGCCAGTTCGCAGCCACCGCCCAGCGCGTATCCGGTGACGGCCGCGACCACCGGCTTGGGAATGCGGGCCACGGCGGTGAAGGAGTCCTGGAGGGCGCGGGCGCGCAGGACCATCGCGGTGTGGTCCATGGCCTGTATCTCCTTGATGTCCGCGCCCGCCGCGAACACCTTCTCGCCTCCGTAGATCACCACGGCGCGCACGTCGTCGCGGCGCGTGGCCTCCTCGGCGAGCTCCTTGAGCCGGTCCTGCGTGGCGACGTCCAGGGCGTTCATGGGCGGGCGGTCGAGACGCAGGGTCCCCACGCCTTCGGCGACTTCGAGATTCACGGTCATGGGCAGCAGGTTAACGGGGGCTAACGGCGTCCGGGCCGGTGCGGTCGCTCACACTCTGCCGGGGGTCTGGGGGTCGCCCCCCAGGCAGACACAGCACGGGGGCTAACGGCGTCCGGGCCGGTGCGGTCGCTCACACTCTGCCGGGGGTCTGGGGGTCGCCCCCCAGGCAGACACAGCACGGGGGCCAACGACGCCCGGGCCGGTGCGGTCGCTCACACTCTGCCGGGGGTCTGGGGGTCGCCCCCCAGGCAGACACAGCACGGGGGCTAACGGCGTCCGGGTCGGTGCGGTCGCTCAGACCACGCGAGCGGGCCCGGTGCTGTTCGTCACAGCGCCGGGCCCGTGCGTCGGTCAGTGGGGGCTCATGCCTTCCACTTGTCCCACGACATGTTCCAGCCGTTGAGCCCGTTGTCCGGGTCCACGGTGCGGTCGTTGGAGTGCTTGACGACCACCACGTCGCCGAGCATCGAGTGGTTGAAGAACCAGGCCGCCGGAACGCCGCTGTCGTAGCCGCCCTTGACGTCGCGCAGGCCCACGCAGCCGTGGCTGGCGTTGTAGTTGCCGAAGGCGCCGCCGCCCCAGTAGTTACCGTGGATGAAGGTGCCGGAGTTGGTCAGGCGGATGGCGTGCGGGACGTCCTTGATGTCGTACTCGCCGCCGTAGCCGACCGTTTCGCCGTTCATGCGGGTCACGGTGAGCTTCTCGCTCATGACCATCTGGCCGTTCCAGGTGTCGTAGCCGGGCTTGCCGGTGGTGACCGGGATGGTCTTGACGACCTTGCCGTCCTGGGTGACCTTCATCGTGTGCTTCTTGGCGTCCACGACGGAGACCTGGTTGCGGCCTATCGTGAACTTCACCGTCTTGGACTGCTTGCCGTAGACGCCGTCGCGGCCCTCGACACCGTCGAGGTTCAGCTTGACGGTGACCTTGGTGCCGGCCTTCCAGTAGTTCTCGGGCCGGAAGTCCAGACGGTCGTTGCCGAACCAGTGGCCCTCGACGTCGACGGCCGGCTCGGTCTTTATCTGGACGGCCTTCTTCACGTCTCCGGGGTTGGTGATGCCCCGGGTGAAGCGTATGGAGAACGGCATGCCGACGCCGACCGTGGACCCGTCCTCGGGGGTGAAGTAGCCGACGAAGGTGTTCTTCGGGGTCAGCGTGGTGAAGCTGGAGTCCTCGGCCGCCTCCCTGCCCTCGGAGTCCTTGGCCACCGCGTGCACCTTGTACCTGGTCGCGGCGGCCAGGTGGGTGGAGGGCTTCCAGCCGGTGCCGTCACCGGTGATGGCGCCCGTGATGGTGGTGCCCTTGTCGTCCTTGACCTCGACCTCGGTCAGCTTGCCCTTCCCGGCGCTGACCTTGAGGGCGCCGCTGGTGTCCACCTCGGTGGCACCGGACTTGGGCAGGATGGTCACCACGGCTTCGGACTGCTTGCTCTGCCCGGAGGAGTCCTTGCCCTTCCCGCCACCGGAGCCGGACCCCGACCCCGAGTCCGAGTCGCCCCCACCGCACGCGGTGACGGACATCAGCAGGACGCCGGCTATGAGCACCGGCCACTTCCTCCGGCCCCGCCGGCCCCCCACCGACGCCCCCGATATCGGCCGCACGTTCAAGTCGTTCTCCCCTCCCCGGGCCTGGCCAGACCCGCACGCCGCACCAATTGCGGGCCTTGGGGCGCCCAAGCCGGCGGCGAGGTGCCGACCGTGCTCAGCCCTTCGGGCCTCCGCGCGCTCGGCACCTCTCCCCCGGCGCGCCCCTGCGGCCCGCGTCGCGCGCCCCACGCACGCATCGGCGCATATTAACCGCCAGGTTTTGGGGATCGTGTCAGCCGAAGGTCACCGTTTCGTAGCAACATCAACTGAGCGGGACACCAACCGAACGGAACGTCAACCGAACGGGACGACAACCGAACGGGACGTCAGTCGACCGCGCCGCCCGCCTTCCACTCCTTCCACCCCATGTTCCACCCTCCGAGACCATTGTCGGGAGCGACCTTTTTGTCATTGCTGTGCACGACTTCGACGACGTCCCCGACCAGGCTGCGGTCGAAGAACCAGCCCGCGGGCGTGTCCGAACCGCCGCCCTTGACGTCCCGCAGACCCACGCAGCCGTGGCTGACGTTGACGTTCCCGAAGGAGTCCGGGGCCCAGTAGTTGCCGTGCAGGAAGGTGCCGGAGTCGGTGAGCCGCATGGCGTGCGGGACGTCGGGGATGTCGTACTCGCCGCCGAAGCCGACCGTGCGGCTGTTCATACGGGTGACGTCGAGCATCTCCATCACCACCATCTTCCCGTTGTAGGTGGTGTGCTCGGGGGCGCCGGCCGTGATGGGCACGGTGGCGAGCAGTGCGCCGTCCCTGCGTACCTCCATGGTGTGCTCGGCCGCGTCCACCACGGAGACCTGGCTGCGGCCGACGGTGAAGTCGACCGTCTTGTACTGCAGCCCGTACACCCCCCGCGCCCCCTCCACATCGCGCAGCCGCAGCCCGACGGTGACCCGGGTGCCGGGCTTCCAGTAGTGCTCGGGGCGGAAGTCCAGGCGGTCCTTGCCGAACCAGTGCGGGCGGATCTCCACGGGGGGCTGGGCGGTGACGTGGACGGCCCGCTCGACGGCGGCCCGGTTCTCGATCTCCCGGTTGAAGGCCAGGGAGACGATCATCCCGGTGCCGACCGTGGCGCGGTTCTCGGGGGTGACGTATCCGATGAACCGCTCGTCGGGGACGTACGTCGTGAAGGTGGTGTGCCGGGCCGAGCGGTGCCCGTCGCCGTCCAGTGCCACCGCGTCGACGGTGTACCTGGCGGCGAGCGCCAGCTTCGGCTCGTCCGGCTCCCAGGTCGTGCCGTCGGCCGTCAGATGGCCGGGCACCGGGGTCTCCTGGGCGTCCTGGGAGCGGCGTACGGTCACCGACTCCAGGCGCCCGTCGGGTACCCGTACCCGCAGCCGCTGGTCCGGGCGGACGTCCTTGCTGCCGTCGTCCGGGAAGACGCCGATGGTGTCCTTGGGGGCCGGGGGTTTGCCGAGAACCCGGTCGATCCCGATGTCGTCCGGGATGTCCGGGCCGCAGCCGGTGGCTCCGGCCAGCAGTCCGGCCCATGTCATTACCGCGGCCAACGCGACGCCCGCGCGCCGTGTGCGTCCTTGTGCATGCCTCACGGGGGGCTCAACGATCGTGACCGCCCTTGGGAAACGTGAGTGCGACGCTAGGGCTGGGCAGAACAGTGGGGAGGACGACGCGACGGGGCACACGGCGGGACCCCGCGTGCCCGTTTCCACGTCGTTCCACGAGCCGCAGGAGGCTGACCCGTGACCAGCTCGGCCGAGCAGCAGGTAGTGGCGGAACAGCGCACCGCAGTGGTGAACGGCACCCGGCGCGCCGCGCCGCCCACCGTGCCGGTCTGGCCGGGCGCGCCGACTCCGCTGGGCGCGCGCTTCCGGGTCGGTCCGGACGGCGTGGCCGGCACCAACTTCGCGCTGTGGGCGGCCGGTGCGGAGGCGGTCCAGCTGTGCCTGTTCGACGAGGGCGGACGGGAGACGCGCGTCCGCCTGACCGAACTGACGCACGAGATCTGGCACGGTTTCGTGCCCGGCGTGATGCCCGGGCAGCGGTACGGCTACCGGGTGGACGGCCGCTGGGACCCGTGGATCGGCGCCCGCTGGAACCCGGCGAAGCTGCTCCTCGACCCGTACGCGCGTGCGGTGGACGGCGAGTTCACTCTGCCGGCGGAGGTGTACGGGCACGTACGGGACTGGCCGGAGCAGCATGTCGCGGACACCGTGCGCGACGACCGGGACTCGGCGCCGCACGTCCCGAAGGGCGTCGTGGTGTACGACGACGAGGACTGGGCCGACGACCGCCGCCCCAAGACCCCGTGGGCGGACTCGGTCATCTACGAGCTGCACGTACGCGGCTTCACCAAGCTGCACCCCGGCATACCGGAGGAGCTGCGCGGCACGTACGCCGGTCTGGCGCACCCCGCCGCGATCGAGCACCTGGTGAAGCTGGGCGTCACCGCCGTCGAGCTGCTGCCCGTCCACCAGTTCGCGCACGAGGACCACCTGCTGCGCCGCGGCCTCAAGAACTACTGGGGCTACAACTCCATCGGCTACTTCGCCCCGCACGCGGCCTACGCGGCCTCCGGTACGACGGGCCAGCAGGTCGGCGAGTTCAAGCGCATGGTCCGGGCGCTGCACGCGGCCGGCATCGAGGTCATCCTCGACGTGGTCTACAACCACACGGCCGAGGCGGGCGAGCTGGGTCCCACGCTCTCCCTCAAGGGCATCGACAACCGCGGCTACTACCGCCTCCAGGACGACGCCCGCCGCTACGCCGACTACACGGGCTGCGGCAACACCCTGCACGTCGTCCAGCCCCAGGTCCTCCGTCTGATCACCGACTCCCTGCGCTACTGGGTGACGGAGATGGGCGTGGACGGCTTCCGCTTCGACCTCGCCGCCGCGCTGGCCCGCTCCATGCACGACGTCGACATGCTCTCCCCGTTCCTCGCCGTGATCTCCCAGGACCCGGTGCTGCGCCGGGTGAAGCTGATCGCCGAGCCGTGGGACATCGGCTCCGGCGGCTACCAGGTGGGCGCCTTCCCCCCGCTGTGGACGGAGTGGAACGACCGCTACCGCGACGCCGTCCGCGACTACTGGCGCGGCGCCCTGCCCGACGTACGCGACCTCGGCTACCGCCTGTCGGGCTCCAGCGACCTGTACGCCTGGGGCGGCCGGCGCCCCTACGCCTCCGTCAACTTCATCACCGCGCACGACGGTTTCACCCTCCGCGACCTCGTGTCCTACGAGCGCAAGCACAACGAGGCGAACGGCGAGGGCAACCGGGACGGCTCGAACGACAACCGCGCCTGGAACTGCGGGGCGGAGGGGGACACGGACGACGAGGGCATACGGGCCCTGCGCCGCCGCCAGCTGCGGAACCTGCTGACCACCCTCCTGCTCTCCACCGGGGTCCCCATGCTGGTGGCGGGCGACGAACTGGGCCGCACCCAGGGCGGCAGCAACAACGCCTACTGCCAGGACAACGAGATCAGCTGGCTCGACTGGTCCCTCCTGGACGACCCCGCCTGGCGCCCTCTGTTCGATCTGGCCTCCCGGCTGATCGCCCTGCGCCACCGCCATCCGGTGCTGCGCCGCCGCGCCTTCTTCTCCGGCAGTTCCCAGTCGGCGGACGGCCTGCGGGACCTGGCCTGGTTCACCTCCCGGGGCACGGAGATGACGGAGGGCGACTGGTACGCGCCCGCAGCCACCCTCGCCATGTACCTCTCCGGACGGGACATACCCGGCCGGGACGAGCGGGGCCTCCCGGTCCTCGACGACAGCTTCCTCGCCGTCCTCCACGCGGGCGACGCCCCCGCCCCCTTCGTCCTGCCCGGCCCGCCGTGGGCGGCGCGGTACGAGGTGGTCGTCGACACCTCACTGGACGACCAGGGCGAGGCCCCGACGGTGGTGCACGAGGCGGGTGCGGAGATCACGGTGCCGGGACGGGCGGTGCTGTTGCTGAGGGTGGCGGGCTGAGGGGGCGTCAGCGCCTGTCGGGGGGAGGCCGGCCGAGGATTCCCCGGTCGTAGGCCGTCGCCACCGCCGCCGCCCGGTCGTTGACGCCGAGTTTGGCGTACAGGTGGGTGAGGTGGGTCTTGACCGTCGCCTCGCTGATGAACAGCTCGCGGGCGATCTCACGGTTCGACGTGCCCTTGGCGACCAGGGCCAGCACTTCGCGTTCGCGCGCGGAGAGCGGCTCGTTGCCGGGAGTCCCGGGGGAACGGACCGCGGAGACCAGGCGGGTGGCGACGGCCGGGGACAGCACCGTACGGCCCTCGGCGGCGGCCCGTACGGCGGTGAACAGCTCGTCGCGCGGGGCGTCCTTGAGCAGATAGCCGGTGGCGCCGGCCTCGATCGCGGGCAGGGTGTCGGAGTCGGTGTCGTACGTGGTCAGCACGAGGACCTTGGCACGGGCGCCGCGCCGGGCCAGTTCGCGGATGGCGTCCACGCCGCCGCCGCCCGGCATGCGCAGGTCCATCAGGATCACGTCCGGGTCGAGGGCGGCGGCCCGCTCCAGCGCCTCGCCGCCGCTCGCGGCCTCGCCCAGGACGGTGAAACCGGGCGCTGACTCGAACATGCCGCGCAGACCGTCGCGTACGACGGGGTGGTCGTCGACGATCAGCAGGGAGATCGTCTTCTCGTACGGCGTGTCACTTGTCATGGCGGACCAACGGTACGCGAGCCGACAGCGCCGTGCCGTGTCCCGGATCGGACTCCACGGTCAGCGTGCCCGCGATGCGTTCGGCTCGGGCTCGCATGCCGTCGAGGCCGAACCCGCCGGCCCGGGTGCGTTCCGGGAGGGCGAGGGGGTCGAAGCCGGTGCCGTCGTCGCGGATGTCGAGGATCACCTCGTCGCCCAGGTAGGAGAGGGTGACGCCGACGCGGGAGGCGCGGGCGTGGCGGGCGGCGTTCGACAGTGCTTCCTGGACGATCCGCAGGAGGGTCGCCGCGACCTCCTCGTGGAGCTGTTCCGCGGTGCCGGTGACGGTGAACTCGGCGGAGACGCACGCGCGTTCGCCCCATTCGGCGACCGTCTTCTTCAGGGCCTCGGGCAGCCCGTCGTGCTCCAGCGCCACCGGCGCCAGGTTGTGCACGGAGCGGCGGGCCTCGCCGAGGCTGTGCCGGGCCAGGTCGGAGGCGCGCTGGAGGTGGGTGCGGGCGATGTGGAGGTCCGGCGCGTTCGCGACGACCTGGAGCTGGGCGATGATGCCGGTCAGGCCCTGGGCGAGCGTGTCGTGGATCTCGGCGGCCAGGCGCCGGCGTTCGTCGGCGACCCCGGCTTCCCGTGCCTGGACGAGGAGTTGGGCGTGCAGGGCGGCGTTCTCGTCGAGGGCCTGCTGCAACGCCGTGTTGGTGCGGCCCAGTTCGGCGATGGTGTCGGCCTGGATGCGGGCCTGGTCCTGCTCCTGCTGGTTGAACCGGGTGAACACGCTGACCAGGACCATGTTGAAGCCGAGGATGAGGAAGAAGCCGGCCCAGCGGGTCGGCCCGTGCGGCGGCATGCCGCCCACCTCGCTGCCGGCCATGGTGATCGCGGTCAGGAAGAGACCGGGCATCACCAGGCGACGGGGCAGTTCCCGGCCGGCGGTGTAGTAGCCCGTCACCGCGTAGAGGGCGAAGAACGGGTTGAGCCAGGTGAGTACGAACCCGAGGGCCCAGCGCAGGAAGTAGAGGCACGTACCGGTCCGGCTCGGGCCCGGCCGCCTCCGCTTCACCCTGCCCCACCACACCTGGAGCGCGGCACCCGCGGCGACGAGTACCGCCGAGGCGATGATCGCCGAGCGGCCCATGCCGACCAGGCGGGCGGAGAGGGCCGCCGCGACGACACCGGCGGCCAGCAGCGCGTACGGCCCCCGACGGTCGAAGGAGGCCCTGGGCTCCGGTGGCGCGGGCTTCGTCATGGTCCCAGTGTCCGGCACGCTCCGCTCATTCCCAGCGGAACCAGCGAGCCGCCGCGGCCGTCGACAGCCCTGTCCACAGAGCGAGTACGCCCAGGTGCCCCCAGCCGGGCCAGTCTCCGGCGGCCGCCTCGTTCAGGGCGCGGGCAGCGGCCCCGAACGGCGTCAGCTGAACCACGCGCGCCATCGTGTGCGGCATCTCCTGCACCGGCAGCCACAGGCCCGCGCAGAACATCATCGGGAAGAACACCGCCGAGCCGATCGCACCGGCGATCTTCGTGGTGCGGGACACCGCGGAGACGACGGAGCCGAGGGCGAGGGCCGCCCCGGTCGCGAGGAACAGCGCCAGCAGGTATCCGGCCGGCTGTCCGGGCAGCTCGACGTCGAAGGCGAGCCGGCCGACGGCGAGCGCGAGCAGCGCCGAGCCCAGCGCCACCGTGCCCTGCACGGCCATCTGCGCGGTCAGCAGCGCGGAGGGCCGTACGGGAGTGAGCCGCATCCGGCGCAGCACGCCCCGTTCCCGGTGGCCGGTCAGGGCCTGGGGCAGCGACTGCACCCCGGACATGATCAGGGCGATCAGTACGGCGATGGGCACGTAGGCGTCGACCGGCCGGAGCCCGCCCAGGGACTTGTCGGCCTCCCGGAACGACGGGATCGAGCCGAGGATCACCAGCAGCAGCGTCGGGAACAGGGCGATCCAGAAAACGGCGCCGGGCTCGCGGCGGAACAGCCGGAACTCGGTGCGCAGGACGGCGGTGTTCATGCCGCGGCCTCCTTCGTCAGGTCGAGGAACGCGTCGTCGAGCGTGGCGTCGACGACACGGAGCTGATGGGCGGTGATGCGGTGGCGGGCAAGGAGGGTGATGACGGCGTTGACGGTCTCGTCCGTGCCGGACAGCGTGATCCGGCCGTCCTTGCGGGCGACGGAGGCGAGCGCGGGCAGGGCGTTCAGCTCGCCGTCGTCCAGGGGGGCGGACGGGGTGAAGCTGATGACGGTGGCGCCCGCCGAGCGCCGGATGAGGCCGGCCGGGGTGTCCAGGGCGGACACCCGTCCCTTGTCGATCACGGCGATGCGGTCGCAGAGGCGCTGGGCCTCCTCCATGAAGTGGGTGACCAGAAGGACGGTGACGCCGCCGGCCCGCACGTCCTCGATGAGCTGCCAGGTGTCCCGGCGGGCGCGCGGGTCCAGGCCGGTCGTCAGCTCGTCGAGGACGACGATCCGGGGATCGCCGATCAACGCCAACGCGATGAACAGGCGCTGCTTCTGACCGCCGGACAGCTTGGCGAACCGTGTACCGAGCTTCGAGGCCAGCCCGAGCCGCTCGGCGAGCGGCGCCCAGTCCAGCGGGCCCGGGTAGAAGGAGGCGTACAGCTCCAGCGCCTCGCGGACGGTGAGCTTGGGCTGGAGCTCGCTCTGCTGGAGCTGGGCGCCGAGCAGGCGGGACACGCGCGCGTGGTCGGCGACGGGGTCGAGGCCGGTGACCCGGACCCGGCCCCCGTCCGGGACGCGCAGGCCCTCGACGCACTCGACGGTGGTGGTCTTGCCGGCGCCGTTCGGGCCGAGGATCCCGAAGATCTCGCCCTCCTCGACGGTGAAGGACACTCCGTCGACGACGGGCCGGCCGCCGTAGGACTTGCGCAGGTCGCTGACTTCGATGACGGATGGCATGCGTCGAGCGTCCCGGGAGAGGGCACCCGACCGCATCGGCCGTCGCGCTCGACCCCGCATCAGCCGATCGGTTGATGCGACGGTACGACCCCCATCGTGACGGCGTGATCGTGACGGCGTGACGGTACGACCCACCGAACACGCAGGTAGTAGGACCATCGGACGACGCCGGCCCGGCCAAAACTCGGTGGGCGTTGTCAGTGGCGGTCCGTAGGCTCGCGGTGATGCCCTCGACACGTACAACCACCGCCCAAGACCGCTCCGCCGTCCGTGTTCTCCTGCGCCTGTGGCCGTACGTGCGGCCCGCGCGGGCACGGTGGTCCGCCGCCGCGTTCGTCGCGATCGTGGCCTCCTGTACGGGGCTGGTGATCCCGCTCGTCCTGAAGTGGCTGGTGGACGGGCCGGTGGCCGACCGGGACCCGCAGGGGGTGTGGCTGGGCGCGCTGTACCTGCTGCTGCTCGGCTTCGCGGAGGCGTTGCTGTTCGGGCTGCGGCGATGGCTGGTGGCGCGGCCGTTGTCGCACGTGGAGGCGGAGTTGCGGGCGGGGCTGTACCGGCATCTGCAGCGGCTGCCGGTGGCCTTCCACGACCGCTGGGCCTCCGGCCAGCTGCTCTCGCGGGCCACCACCGATCTGATGCTGGTGCGCCAGTTCCTGGCCTTCCCGCTGACCTTCCTGCTGGTCAACTCGGTGACGATCCTCGTCGGCGTGATCATCATGCTGATGCAGGACTGGATGCTGGGACTGGTGATCCTGGGCCCGGCCCTGCCCGTGATGGTGGGCTGCTTCGTCTTCGAACGGCGGTACGCCCACGTGGCGCGGCGCGCCCAGGACCAGGTCGGCGATCTGACGACGGTCGTGGAGGAGAGCGTCCTCGGGATCCGGATCATCAAGGGCTTCGGGCGGCACCGCAGCCAGGCGCGGGTGTTCCGGGAGCTGTCGGGCACGCTGCGCGGGACGGAGCTGCGCAAGGCCCGGCTGCTGGCGACGATCCTGAGTGTGATCGTCACCCTTCCGGAGCTGGCGATCGGGGTGACGCTGGTGTGGGGGGCCGTACGGGTGGCGGACGGTCAGCTGTCGGCGGGGACGCTGGTGGCGTTCCTGTCGACGGCTCTCGCACTGCGCTGGCCCGTGGACTCGATCGGCTTCCTGCTGGCGATGAGCCAGGAGGCGGCGACCGCCACGGAACGGTACTTCGAGGTGCTGGACGCGGAGCCGGAGTCCGAGGACGCCGACGTCGCCGTGCCGGCAGCCGACGCGGCCGACGCGGCCGACGGCATCCGCTTCCACGACGTCCGCTTCCGCTACCCCGACGCCCCGCCCGGCTCCCCGCCGGTCCTGGACCGCATCGACCTGCACATCCGCCCCGGCGAGTCCATGGCCCTGGTCGGAGCGACCGGCAGCGGGAAGACCACCCTCACCGCGCTGATCCCCCGGCTGCACGAGGTCACCTCCGGCCGGATCACGCTGGACGGCGCGGACATCACCGCGATGTCCCGCGACCGGCTGCGCTCCCAGGTCGCCGTCGCCTTCGAGGAACCCACGCTGTTCTCGGCGAGTGTCGGCGACAACGTTCTCATGGGCGCGGGCGACGAGGCCGGGGCCCCGGGGCTGGAGCGGGCGCTCGCCGTCGCCCAGGCCGAGTTCGCGCACGCGCTGCCGCAGGGCACCGGCACCCAGGTCGGCGAGCAGGGCCTGAGCCTGTCCGGCGGGCAGCGCCAGCGGCTGGCGCTGGCCCGGGCCGTGGTCGGCGAGCCCCGGTTCCTGGTCCTCGACGACCCGCTGTCCGCGCTCGACGTGCACACCGAGGCCGCCGTGGAGGCCGCGCTGCGCCGGGTCCTCGCCGACACCACCGCGCTGATCGTGGCCCACCGCCCCTCCACGGTGCTGCTCGCCGACCGGGTCGCCCTGCTCTCGGGCGGCCGTATCACCGCCGTCGGCACCCACCAGGAACTCCTGCGTTCCAACGCCGAGTACGCCCACCTGATGTCCGGAGCGGAGCCCGGGGAAAAGTCCAGGGAAAGACCCGTGGAAACGTCCGGGGAAGAGTCCGGGGAAATGTCCGGGGAAATGTCCGGGGAAGAGTCCGGGGAAGAGGAGGACGAACGATGACCGCCGCCCCCACCAAGTCGGCCCCCGCCCCCGACAAGGAGGAGGAGCTCCCCGGACCGGCCTCCGCCGACGACCTCTTCGACCGCGACGTCCTGCCCACCCCGCCCGGTGCCACGGCCGCCCTGCTGCGGTCGCTGCTCGCCCCGATGCGGGCCCGGGTGGCGGTCACCACGCTGTTGCTGCTGCTCCAGCAGGCGGCGGTGCAGGCCGGCCCGCTGCTGGTGGCGTACGCCCTGGACAGGGCCGTACCGGCGCTGCGTGAGCACGGCGACCACGGACCGCTGATCGCGGTGGGCGCCGGCTATCTGCTGTGCGCGCTGGTCTCCGGGATGCTCCAGTTCGCGTTCATCGAGGCCTCCGCCCGGGTCAACCAGGACGCGCTGCTGGATCTGCGCGGCCGTATCTTCCGGCACGCGCAGGCGCTGAGCGTCGACTTCCACGAGCGGTACACCTCCGGGCGGCTCATCTCCCGTTCCACCACGGACGTCGAGTCGCTGCGGGAGCTGCTCAGCGAGGGCCTCCAGGAACTCGTCACGGTCGTCCTGTCCTTCGTGTACATCGCGGCGCTGCTGCTCTGGCTGGACCTGGGCCTGGGCGCGGTCGCGGTGGCCTCCTTCGTGCCGCTGTACCTGCTGATCCGGCTGTACCAGCGGCGCGCCGGGCGGGTGTACCGGGCCCGGTCCACGGCGATCGCGGCGGTGATCGTGAAGTTCGTGGAGACGATGAACGGCATCCGGCCGGTGCGCGCGTTCCGCCGCGAGGCCGTCAACGACGCCGGCTTCCGCGTACTGAACCGGCGGCACGAGCGGACCAACGGCGACGCCCTGCTGGAGATGGCCCGCTATGTGGTCGGCTCCCGGCTGGTGGCCAACACGGCCGTCGCGGGGATCGTACTGTGGGGCGCCTACCGGGTGGCCTCCGGCTCGCTGGCGCTGGGCGTGCTGGCGGCGGCGGTGCTGTATCTGCGGCGGCTGTACGACCCCATCGACCGCCTCGGCATGTTCCTGAACTCCTACCAGTCCGCGGCGGCCTCCCTGGAGAAGATCGCGGGGCTGCTCGCGCAGACGCCGTCCGTGCCGGAGCCCTCGCAGCCCCGGGAACTTCCGGTCCTCGAGGGTGAACACCCCGGCCGCGAGGTCGTCTTCGACGGCGTCCGGTTCGCGTACCGCACCGGCGGTGAGGTACTGCCCCGCTTCGGTCTGACGATCCCCGCCGGGCAGACGGTCGCGGTCGTCGGCTCCACCGGCGCGGGCAAGTCGACGCTGGCCAAACTGCTGGCCCGGTTCTACGACCCCAGCGACGGCCGGGTCCTGCTGGACGGCGTGGACCTGCGCGAGCTGGCCGTGCCCGAACTGCGGCGCGGGGTGGTCATGGTGACGCAGGAGGCGTTCCTGTTCTCCGGCACGGTCGCCGAGAACATCGCCGTCGGGCGGCCGGACGCGACCCGGGAGGAGATCGAGCGGGCGGCGAAGGCGATCGGCGCGCACGAGTTCATCAGCGCGCTGCCCGACGGGTACGACACGGACGTCCGCAAGCGGGGTGGGCGCATTTCGGCCGGGCAGCGCCAACTGGTTGCGTTCGCACGTGCGTTGCTCGCCGATCCGGCGGTACTGATCCTGGACGAGGCGACCAGCTCGCTGGACGTCCCGGGTGAACGGGCGGTGCAGCGCGCCATGTCGACGGTGCTCAGGGGCCGTACGGCGGTGGTGATCGCGCACCGGCTGTCCACGGTGGAGATCGCCGACCGGGTACTGGTCATGGAGCACGGCCGGATCGTCGAGGACGGCGAGCCTGCCGAACTGATCGCGGGCACGGGCAGGTTCGCGGACCTGCACCGGGCGTGGCGGGACAGCCTGGCGTAGCGGAGCCCTGAGTACGGAGCCGAGAGGACGGGGGACGGATGATCGACGCCTACGAGGATCCCGGGGCGCCCGACCGTCGTGGCGGCTGGTGGTACCTGTGGTGGCTGGTGCGCTGCCAGCCCGGCCGTTCGCTCGCCGGGGCGCTGCTGGGCAGCGTCTGGATGGTGCTGCTGGCCGCGGCGCCGTATCTGATGTCCCGGGCGATCGACGACGGGCTGGTGCCGGGCGATCTGGGCGCGCTCGCCCGGTGGACGGTGGTGCTGTTCGTGGTCGGGGCGTTCAACGCCTGGCTGAGCATCATGCGGCACCGGACGATGACGCGGGTGCGGATGGACGCCAACTTCCGGACGGTCAAGGTCGTCGTGGGGCACGCGGTCCGGCTCGGGGCCGCGCTGCCCCGCCGGGCCGGGGCCGGGGAGGTCGTCACGATCGGCGTGGGGGACGTGCAGACGATCTCGCAGGCGCTGACCTTCGTCGGGCCCGGTGTGGGTGCGGTGGTCGTGTACGCGGTGGTCGCCGGGCTGCTGCTGTCGGTGTCGGCGGTGCTCGCCGCGGTGGTGCTGCTCGGCGTTCCGCTGATCGTGCTGGTCGCGGGTCCGCTGACGGTGCGGTTGCAGCACAGGGAGACCGAGTACCGGGAACGGCAGGGCGTCCTGACCGCGCGGATCGGCGATCTCGCGGGCGGGCTGCGGGTCCTCAACGGGCTGGGCGGAAAGGGGCTGTTCGCGGACGGGTTCCGGCGGGACTCCGAGCGGCTGCGGGAGCAGGGCTACCGGGTGGGTGCGGTGGCCAGCTGGGTGCAGGCGCTGGGCGTGGGGCTGCCGACCCTGTTCCTGGCCGTGGTGACCTGGCTCGCGGCCCGGCTGGCCGCGCAGGGCGAGATCACCATCGGCGAGCTGGTGTCGGTGTACGGCTACGCCGCCGTCCTGGTGGGGCCGGTGGCGTTCTTCCTGGAGATGGGCTACCAGCTCAGCCGGGGCGTGGTGGCCGCGCGCCGGGTGGTGGGGCTGCTGCGGCTGGAGCCGGAGCCGGACGACGGCACGCTGGCCCCGCCCGCGGAACCCGCCCCGCTGCACGACCCGGAGTCGGGGGTGCGGATACCGCCCGGGCGGCTGACGGCGCTGGTCGGCGCGCGGCCCGCCGAAACGGCCGCCGTGGTGGACCGCCTGGGCCGGTACGTCCCGTCGGACGTCACCTGGGGCGGGATACGGCTGGACGAGGTGCCGCTGGCGGAGGTGCGGGCGCGGATCCTGGTCGCGGACAACGAGGCCGACCTGTTCGCGGGGCCGCTCGGGTCGGTGGTCTCCGGGCGCCTGGAGCACGACGAGGCGACCGTCGCCCGGGCGGTGCGCGCGGCGGCGGCCGAGGACATCGTGCAGGGCCTGCCGGACGGGCTGGACTCGGCGGTGGCGGCGCAGGGCCGCAGCCTCTCGGGCGGGCAGCGGCAGCGGGTCCGGCTGGTCCGGGCGCTGCTCGCCGATCCCGAGGTGCTGCTCGCCGTGGAGCCGACCTCGGCGCTGGACGCCCATACGGAGGCCATGGTCGCCCACCGTGTGCGGGAGGCGCGGCAGGGCCGTACGACGGTGGTGACCACGACCTCCCCGCTGGTGCTGGACCGCGCGGACACCGTGCACTACCTGGTCGACGGAAAGGTGTCGGCCACCGGCACCCACCGCCGGCTGCTGGAGGAGGAACCCGGTTACCGGGCGCTGGTGGCCCGGGACGCGGACGTCGAGGAGGCAGTACGGTGACGGCTGGTCAACTGCCTGTCGCGGGACGTGTGGAGGTCCGCCGGGCGGCCGGGCGGCTGGTGCGGGCCGACGGGCGGGCCTTCGCCGCCGTGCTGGCGCTGAACGGGCTGGCGGCCGGGGCGGGCCTGGCCGGGCCGTGGCTGCTCGGGCGGATCGTGGACGAGGTGCGGGCCGGTCGCGGGGCCGGGGCGGTGGACCGGCTGGCGCTGTGGATCCTGGTGGGTTCGCTGGCCCAGATGCTGCTGGCGCGCTCGGCGCGGTACGTCGGGCACCGGTTCGGCGAGCGCACGCTGGCCCGGGTCCGCGAGGAGTTCGTCGACCGGGCGCTGGCACTGCCCGCGTCGGAGGTGGAGCGGGCCGGCACCGGTGACCTGACCGCGCGGGGCACCGCGGACGTGGGCGTGGTCGGGACCACGCTGCGGGACGTGGGACCGGAGCTGCTGGTCTGCACGGTGCAGGCGCTGTTCACGCTCGGCGCGGTGTTCGTCCTGGACCCGCTGCTCGGGCTGTTCGGGGTGCTCGGGCTGACGCCGATCTGGTTCGCGCTGCGCTGGTATCTGCGCCGGGCCCGGGACGGATACCTCGCCGAGGGCGCGGCCACCTCCGAGGTCGCGGAGATCCTCGCGGCGACCGCGTCGGGGGCGCGGACCGTGGAGGCGTTCCGGCTTCAGGAGCAGCGGATCGCGGCGAGCCGGGACGCGCTGGACGCCTCCCGGCGGACCCGGCTGTACACGCTGTTCCTGCGGTCCGTGTTCTTCCCGGCGGTCGAGGTCTCGTACACCGTGCCGGTGGCGGGCGTACTGCTGGTCGGCGGTGTGCTGCACGCCCACGGCATGGTGGGGGTGGGCGCGGTGGTGGCTGCCGCGCTGTATCTGCGGCAGTTCACGGAACCGCTGGACCAGATCCTCATGCGGGTGGAGCAACTCCAGAGCAGCAGCGCCTCGTTCGCCCGGGTGGAGGGGCTGGCGCAGGCTCCCCGGACGGCGGCGGAGGGCGCCAGCCGGGAGCCGGCGGACGACCGGATCGACGTGCGGGCGGTGCGGTACGCGTACGAGCGCGGCGGCGAGGTGCTGCGCGGGGTGGACCTGACGGTGCGGCCCGGGGAGCGGCTGGCGGTGGTCGGTCCGTCCGGTGCGGGCAAGACGACGCTGAGCAGGCTGCTCGCGGGCGTCGACGCGCCGGGTTCGGGCACGGTGACGGTGGGCGGGGTGCCGGTCGCCGGGCTGGAGCCGGAGCGGCTGCGCCGCCAGGTAGTCCTGGTCACCCAGGAGCACCATGTCTTCCTCGGCACGGTCCGGGAGAACCTGCTCATCGCCGAACCGGCCGCGACCGACGACGAGTTGTGGTCGGCGCTTGCCGCGGTCGGCGCCGACGGCTGGGTGCGTGAGCTGCCGGACGGCCTGGACACCCGCCTGGGTGCGGGCGACCGCGTCACGGACGGTTCGCAGGCGCAGCAGCTCGCGCTGGCCCGGGTGGTGCTGGCCGACCCGCACACGCTGATCCTGGACGAGGCCACCGCCCTGCTGGATCCGGCCACCGCCCGGCACGCCGAGCGCGCTCTGGCCGCCGTACTCCAGGACCGTACGGTCATCGCCATCGCGCACCGCCTGCACACCGCGCACGACGCCGACCGGGTGGCGGTGATGGAGGACGGCCGCCTCACCGAACTCGGTACGCACGAGGAACTGGTGACGGCCGACGGGGCGTACGCGGCGCTGTGGCGCACGTGGCACGGGGGACAGGCGTAAAGAGTCCATATATCGAACGTGAATATCCGGACAACGAACCGATTCCGGCCAAATTCCTGACGCGCTCCTGACAGATGCGCGGCACCGCTGCCACCCTTCCCACAGTCGCTTCACAGCAACCCCACAGTGTCACCGCTGTGATCTCCCCTGGCCGCGTGACCCGCGGCCACGCAGAAGGAGTCCGTGTTGAGAAGCAATACCTCGCGCAGACGCACCTCCCACACCCCCTTCACCCCCTCCCACTCCCGGACCGCCGCGCGCCGTACCGCCGCCGTCGCCCTCGCCGGCGTCACCGCGCTGATCGCTGCGGCCGTGCAGTCCGGCGCCGCCAGTGCCGTCCCGGCCAAGTCCGCCTCGGGCAAGGCGAATTCGGCCCACGCGGCGGTCAGGCTCAGCCCCTCGCAGCGTGCCGAGCTGCTCCGTGACGCCAGTTCCGCCCAGGCCGGCACGGCCCGGGCGATAGGCCTCGGCGCCAAGGAGAAGCTGATCGTCAAGGACGTCGTCAAGGACGGCGACGGCACGCTCCACACCCGCTACGAGCGCACCTACGCCGGCCTGCCCGTCCTCGGCGGCGACCTCGTCGTCGAGACCGCGAAGTCCGGCGCCACCAGGTCCGTCGTCAAGGCGACGAACGCCACGCTCAAGGTCGCCGGGCTCACCCCGGCCGTGAGCGCCACGAGCGCCGAGAAGCAGGCCGTCCAGCGCGCCAAGGCCCTCGGCGCCGTCAAACCCGCCGCCAGCACCGCCCCGCGCAAGGTGATCTGGGCGGCGAGCGGCAAGCCCGTCCTCGCCTACGAGACGGTCGTCGGCGGCCTCCAGGACGACGGCACCCCGAACCAGCTGCACGTCATCACCGACGCGAGCACCGGCAAGAAGCTCTACGAGTACCAGGGCATCGAGACCGGCGTGGGCAACACCCAGTACAGCGGCCAGGTCACGCTGACCACCACCCAGTCGGGCTCGAACTACACCCTCACCGACGGGGCGCGCGGCGGCCACAAGACGTACAACCTCAACCACGGCAGTTCCGGCACCGGCACGCTGTTCTCCCAGACCAGCGACACCTGGGGCAACGGCACCACGTCGAACGCCGCCACCGCGGGCGCGGACGCGCACTACGGCGCCGCGCTCACCTGGGACTTCTACAAGAACACCTTCGGCCGCAACGGCATCAAGAACAACGGCGTCGGCGCCTACTCCCGCGTCCACTACGGCAACTCGTACGTGAACGCGTTCTGGGACGACAGCTGCTTCTGCATGACCTACGGCGACGGGTCGGGCAACAACGACCCGCTGACGGCCATCGACGTGGCCGGCCACGAGATGAGCCACGGCGTCACCTCCGCCACCGCCGACCTGGTCTACAGCGGCGAGTCCGGCGGCCTGAACGAGGCGACCTCCGACATCTTCGCCGCCGGTGTGGAGTTCTACGCGAACAACTCCTCGGACCCCGGTGACTACCTCGTCGGCGAGAAGATCGACATCAACGGCGACGGCACCCCGCTGCGCTACATGGACAAGCCCAGCAAGGACGGCTCGTCCAAGGACAGCTGGTACTCGGGCCTCGGCAACAACGACGTCCACTACTCCTCCGGCCCCGCCAACCACTTCTTCTACCTGCTGAGCGAGGGCAGCGGCGCCAAGGTCATCAACGGCGTCAGCTACAACTCACCCACGGCGGACGGACTTCCGGTCACCGGCATCGGCCGGGACAAGGCGCTGCAGATCTGGTACCGGGCGCTGAGCACCAAGTTCACCTCCACCACCAACTACGCGAGCGCCCGCACCGGCACCCTCGCGGCGGCCGGTGAGCTGTACGGCACCACGAGCACCGAGTACAAGGCGGTGCAGGACGCCTGGGCGGCCATCGCGGTCGGCTCGCGCTCGGGTGGCGGCGGCGGGGGCGGGGGCACCTCGTACGAGAACTCCACACCGGTGTCGATTCCGGACAACGGGCCCGCGGTCACCTCGAACATCACCGTCTCGGGCAGGAGCGGAAACGCGCCAAGCAACCTTCAGGTGACGGTGGATATCAGCCACACCTGGCGGGGTGACCTGGTGGTCGATCTGGTCGGCCCGTCGGGCACCTCGTACCGCCTGAAGAACTTCAGCTCCTCCGACTCGGCGGACAACGTGAACGCCACGTTCACAGTGAACGCCGCTTCCGAATCGGCCAATGGGACTTGGAAGTTGAAGGTCCAGGACCAGGCCGCGCAGGACGTCGGAACGATCAACAGCTGGAAGCTGACCTTCCCGTAAGCCCAGCACAGGGCACCACGCGCAGGGCGCCGTCCGGGAGGTTCGACTCCCCCGGGCGGCGCCCGTTTACATGGCCGCAACAGTGGGCTGACAGCCGCATTTCAGCCAACATCACTTCAGGGTCATGACATGTACGCGCCCCTGGTGTCACTCTTCCTTCACCCGCCGCACAGCACAGCTACTTCACAACGCCACACTCCGGCAGTATCCCCACGCTGCCCGGACTCCCCCACGAGAAGGAGCTTTAGTGAGCCCCCTCTACGCGCGTCACAAGCGCACCACTCTGGCCATCGCCACCGCCGTCGCGGCCGGAGCCCTGCTCTCCACCGGGTTGACCACCAGCGCCTCCGCGCAGACCCCGACCGGGTCCGCCGCCAAGTCCCTGGCCGCAGCCCCGACTTCGCTGTCCGCCGCCGCCAGAACCAGCCTGGTCCAGAAGGCACAGGCCGGCGCCGGCAAGACGGCGCAGAACATAGGCCTCGGCGCCAAGGAGAAGCTGGTCGTCAAGGACGTCGTCAAGGACGCCGACGGCACGCTGCACACCCGCTACGAGCGCACCTACGCGGGCCTGCCCGTCCTCGGCGGCGACCTGGTCGTCCACACCTCCAAGGCGGGCAAGACCGAGGGCGTCACCAAGGCGACGAAGTCGGCCATCAAGGTGGCCTCGCTCAAGCCGCAGATCGCCGCCTCCAAGGCCGAGAAGCAGGCGCTGACCGCCGCCAAGACCCTCGGCTCCGCCAAGACCTCGGCCGACGGCGCGCGCAAGGTGATCTGGGCCGGCTCCGGCAAGCCCGTGCTCGCCTACGAGACGGTCGTCGGCGGCCTCCAGGACGACGGCACCCCGAACAAGCTGCACGTCATCACCGACGCGGCCACGGGCAAGAAGCTCTTCGAGTACCAGGGCATCGAGAACGCGACCGGCACCGGCAAGACGCTGTACTCGGGCACCGTCAGCCTCACCACCTCGCTGTCGGGCTCGACGTACTCGCTGACCGACGCCTCGCGCGGCGGCCACAAGACGTACAACCTGAAGCACGGCACCAGCTCGGGCACCGGCACGCTGTTCACCAACACCACCAACACGTGGGGCACCGGCACCGCCTCCAGCTCCTCCACCGACGTGACGGCGGCGGCCGACGCCGCCTACGGCGCGCAGGAGACCTGGGACTTCTACAAGTCCACCTTCGGCCGCAGCGGCATCAAGAACGACGGTGTCGGCGCCTACTCCCGCGTCCACTACGGCAGCTCGTACGTCAACGCGTTCTGGGACGACGACTGCTTCTGCATGACCTACGGCGACGGCGAGAGCAACCTCGACCCGCTGACCTCGCTGGACGTGGCCGGCCACGAGATGAGCCACGGCGTCACCGCCAACACCGCGGGCCTGAACTACTCGGGCGAGTCCGGCGGCCTGAACGAGGCCACCTCGGACATCTTCGGCACGGGCGTGGAGTTCTACGCGAACAACTCCTCCGACGTCGGCGACTACCTCATCGGCGAGAAGATCGACATCAACGGCGACGGCACCCCGCTGCGCTACATGGACAAGCCCAGCAAGGACGGCGGCTCGGCGGACAACTGGTCCTCCAGCGTCGGCAACAAGGACGTGCACTACTCGTCCGGCGTCGCGAACCACTTCTTCTACCTCCTCTCGGAGGGCAGCGGCGCGAAGACGATCAACGGGGTCTCGTACAACTCCCCGACGTACAACGGCTCCACGGTCACCGGCATCGGCCGCGCCAAGGCGCTGCAGATCTGGTACAAGGCGCTGACGACGTACATGACGTCGACGACGAACTACAAGGCCGCCCGCACGGCGACCCTGAGCGCGGCGTCCGCCCTGTACGGCTCCACCAGCACCGAGTACAAGACGGTGGCAGCGGCCTGGTCGGCGGTCAACGTCAGCTGAAACTGGCTGATTTGACGATGACGGCCCCCGGGACGAACTCGCTCCCGGGGGCCGCCTTACGCTTGGGTCCCATGTCTTCGGCGTCCTTCACCTACGAGCCGGTCGGCGCGACCCGCGAGGACCTCTCCGCCTGCCCGCCCGGCTTCCACCCCCTCCACGTGCGCACGCGCATAGGCGAGGGCGAGCCGGTCTTCCGCCGCGCCGCCGAGGCGGTCCTCACCTGGGAGATGCACCGCGCGATAGGCGTAGGCCTAGACGCCACCGCCGACCGCGCGGCCCCCGACGTGGACGTCACGGTCACCCTGGCCGGGGTGATAAGGGCCCCCTGCCGCATCGTCTGGACCGTCGAGGACCCCCGCCGCGCGGGCTGGGCCTACGGCACGCTGCCCGGTCACCCGGAGTGCGGCGAGGAAGCCTTCGTGGTCGACCGCACGGGGGACGGCACGGTGTGGCTGACGGTGGCGGCCTTCAGCCGCGCGGCGAAGTGGTACGCGCGGGCGGGCGGGGCGGCTACGCGGGGCTTGCAGCACGCGTACGCCCGCCGCTGCGGGGCGGCCTTGCGGAGGCTGTGCGCGGACCCGTCGGACAACTGACCGGCGCTACGCGGGCGTGCGACTGGCAGACATGTATCACCGGCACTCAAGAAAACCGCAGGTCACATCTCTCGGCCGTTGAGACATTTCTACCAGTCGCCGCGCCCTGAACCAGTACGCCCCAGCACACGCGGCGGTCAGGAGGTAGCCCGCAGAGGCCACCCGGACCTGACCGGCGCACCGGAGACACACCGCTCACCGCCCACCTCGAACCACAGCAACTTCCCCGCACCCCGCCGCCCGAGCAGATCATCGCCGAACGGCCAGCCGCCCCAGGCCGTAGCGAGCTCCTGCACCAGCCGCAGCCCCCGCCCACTGTCGGCGCCGACCGGGACGGCCGGGACCCGGTCCTCAGGCTGCCGGCCGAAGGGAGCGGGGATGTACGGATGGCTGTCCCACACCCCGACCCGCAACCGCCCCTCCCCCAGCCCGGTGAGCCGCAGCGAGGCGGGCCCCGCGGTGTGCAGGTAGGCGTTGGTGACCAGCTCCGAGGTCAACAACTCGACCACGTCGACGACGTCACGCATGCCATGCCCGCCCAGAACCGCCCGCACGGTCATACGTGCGACCCGTGCGGCGCGGGGGTCATGCGGCAGGCGAAGGGCGTACACCCAGGTGTCGGGCACTCGTGTGAGGGAGAGGAGCCCTGTACTGCGGCCTGGAAGGAGACGCCGTGCCGCCCACCAACAGCCCCACACTCCGACAGCGGAGGCTGGGCGCAGAGCTGCGCAAACTCCGGGAACGCGCAGGCCTCACCACCGTCGGCGCCGCCGACCTGCTCGGCGTCAACCAGGCGCGCATCAGCATGATCGAAACAGGCCGCACGCCGATCAGCGCCGACCGACTCCGCGGCATGGCTGGCGCTTATGACTGCTCGGACGACCGCCTCATCGACGCGCTCGCCGCCATGACAGGCCGAAGGGTTCGCGGCTGGTGGGAGGAGTACCGCGACCACGTGCCCGTGACGTTGGTGGACTTGGCCGAACTGGAGCACCACGCCACCGCGCTACGCGTAGCCCTCGTGATCCACATCCCGGCGCTGCTCCAGACCACGGATCACGCCCGCGCCCTGTTCCAGGAAGTGGTGCCGCCGATGCGGCAGTACGAGATCGAGCACCGGCTCACACACCGCATGAAGCGGCAAGCCATCCTGCACCGGGACGAGCCACCCCCATACACGGCGATCATCCATGAAACAGCGCTCCGCATGGCCTTCGGCGGCCCGGCCGTCGCCCGCGGCCAGCTCAAGCACCTGATCGACATGAGCGAACTGCCCCACGTCACGGTACGCGTGATCCCCTTCGGCACGGACCACTTCCCGACCACCGGCCAGTCCTTCGACTACGTCGAGGGCCCGGTCCCCCAACTCGACACGGTCCAACTGGACTCCGCGCACGGCGCCTGCGAGTTCCTGGACGCGGAGGCCCAGCTGACCAAGTACCGAGCCGTGCTGGATCACATGGAGAAGTGCGCGCTGAGCGCTGACAAGTCACGAGACTTGATTCACAACCTCATCCGGGACACTTGAGAGGAAGCACCACCGTGCAAGCCGAGCATTGGCAAAAGTCCTCGTTCAGCGGCGACAGCTCGAACTGCATCTACGTCGCCGCCGCCCCTACCGGGACCATCCACCTTCGCGAAAGCGAAGAGCCGGATATCATCCTCACCACGACACAGAACCGCCTGAGGACCCTCATACGCCACCTGAAGGACACATCGGATCCTTCGCCTACTCTGATAAAGGCTGACTGACCAGTAGCATTCCACCCCGACGAGCAGATCGCGCTCGCCCGCTGACAAGGGGCCGGGCCCGTCAGAGGGAAGCGACGGGCCCGGCCAGGCTTGCACTAGTGTCCTGAGTCGTTAATTCGTGTGCAGTACGCGGCGAGGGTGTCGAGGATGTCGTCGGCGGTCTTCGTCCAGGCGAACGGCTTGGGGTTCTTGTTCCACTCGTTGATCCAGCCGCGGATGTCCCGTTCCAGTTCGACGACGCTGCGGTGTGCCGAGCGGCGGAGTTTGCGGGAGGTCAGCTCGGCGAACCAGCGCTCGACGAGGTTGAGCCAGGACGCCGAGGTAGGGGTGAAGTGGAGATGGAAGCGGGGGTGCCGGAGCAGCCACTTCTTGACCGGCTCGGTCTTGTGGGTGGCGTAGTTGTCCAGGACCAGGTGGAGTTCGAGGTCCTTGGGGACGGCGGCGTCGATGACCTTCAGGAAGCGGAGGAACTCCTGGTGGCGGTGGCGGCGGTAGTGCTGGGCTATGACGGATCCGGAGGCGATGTCCAGGGCGGCGAACAGGCTGGTCGTGCCGTGCCGGACGTAGTCGTGGGTCATCTTCGCCGGTGTGGCCGGCGTCATCGGCAGCACTGGCTGGGTCCGGTCCAGGGCCTTTATCTGCGACTTCTCGTCCACCGCCAGCACCAGGGCGTTCTCCGGCGGGGAAAGGTAGATGCCCACGACGTCGCGGACCTTGGTCACGAACTGCGGGTCGGTCGACAGCTTCCAGGTCTCCACGATGTGCGGTTTGAGGCCGAACGCCCGCCAGATCCGCGAGACAGCCGACTGCGACATGCCCGCCGCCCCGGCCATCGAACATGTCGACCAGTGCGAATCACCCGTTGGCGGCGCCTCGCCGAGCGTCCTGGCGACCAGGGCTTCGACCTGCTCGTCCGTGATCTTCCGCGGGGCTCCCGAACGCGGCCGGTCCACCAGGCCCTCCAGGCGGTCCGCGGCGAACCGGGCCCGCCACTTGCGCACCGTCTCCCGCGAGACCCCCAGGTCATCCGCGACCTGCGCGTTCGGCAGGCCCTCCGCGCACGCCAGCACGATCCTCGACCGCAGCACCAGCGCCTGCGAGGCGGTCTGCTTGCGCAACCAGCCTCGCAGCACCCGGCGTTCGTGATCGGACAACTCCAGCGGCAACGGCTTCGGACCAGGCACCGCCCTACCCCACAACCGCAAGCGAACTAACGACTCAGGACACAAGGGGAAAAGGGAACGCCAAAGGGCGGGCGAACAATCGCCCGCCCCCAGGCCCCACGGGACCCTCGATCAGCGCAGCAGCACCCCCGCCCCCTCCACCCCCTCCTCCGAAGGCACCGCCACCAACCCCAACTCCGCACCGGAGGCGAGGAGTCGGTGGGCGGGAAGGACCCGGACCGTGTAGCCGTAGGGGCCGGTGCGGTCGAGGGAGAGGGGGCCCTCGTAGAGCCAGCGGGCGTCCGCGTCCTGGCCGCCCGCCGCCTTCAGCGCGATCGTGTCGGCATCCGTGATGCGGTCCTCCGAGTCGACGCGGCCGGAGACGACCTGGACCTCCACGTCGTCGGGCGAGAGGTCGCCGAGGCCTACGCGGACGCGGAGGCCGAGGGTGGTGCCCAGTTCGGCGGTGGCCGTGGTGGTCGTCGTCTCGACGTGGTCGACGGTCACGCCGTGCCAGGCGGTGCGCACCCGGGCCTTCCATGCGGCCAGTTCCTCCGCCGCGGACGGGGTGAGGGCGCGGCCCGCCTGCGCGGCCGGGGTGTAGAGGCGTTCCACGTACTCGCGGACCATGCGGCCGGCCAGCACCTTGGGGCCGAGCAGGGTCAGGGTCTGGCGGACCATCTCGATCCAGCGGTCGGGGAGACCGGACTGGCCGCGTTCGTAGAAGCGGGGGGTCACGCGTTGTTCGAGGAGGTCGTAGAGGGCCGCGGCCTCGATGTCGTCCCGGCGGCCGGGGTCGGGGTCGGTGCCGTCCGCCGTGGGGATGGCCCAGCCGAAGTCGGGCTTGAACCACTCGTCCCACCAGCCGTCGAGGACGGAGAGGTTGAGGCAGCCGTTGAGGGCCGCCTTCATGCCGGACGTGCCGCAGGCCTCCAGGGGGCGCAGGGGGTTGTTCAGCCAGATGTCGCAGCCCGGGTAGAGCTTCTGCGCCATCCCCATGCCGTAGTCGGGGAGGAAGACGATGCGGTGGCGGACGCGCGGGTCGTCGGTGAAGCGGACCAGTTCCTGGACCAGGCGCTTGCCGCCGTCGTCCGCGGGGTGGGCTTTGCCCGCCACCACGATCTGGATCGGGCGCTGCGGGTGGAGGAGCAGTTCCATCAGGCGGTCGCGGTCGCGGAGCATGAGGGTGAGGCGTTTGTAGGACGGGACCCGGCGGGCGAAGCCGATGGTCAGGACGTCGGGGTCGAGGACGCCGTCGATCCAGCCGAGTTCCGCCGTGCCCGCGCCGCGCTGCCGCCACGAGGCCCGCAGCCGCTCCCGCACCTCCGCCACCAGCTGCTCGCGCAGGGTGCGCCGCAGCTCCCAGATGTCCTGGTCCGCGATGCCCGCGACCGCGTCCCAGCGGTCGGTGCCGTCGACGGTGAGCGCGTCCTCGGTGCGCTGGGCGCCGACCTGGCGGGCCCCGAGCCGGAAGACCTCGGGGGCGACCCAGGTCGGGGCGTGCACCCCGTTGGTCACGGAGGTGATCGGCACCTCCTCGGGGTCGAATCCCGGCCATAGTCCGGCGAACATCTCCCGGCTGACCTGGCCGTGCAGCAACGACACGCCGTTGGCGCGCTGGGCCAGGCGCAGACCCATCACGGCCATGTTGAACAGGTTGGGCTCCCCGCCCGGGTAGGTCTCCATGCCCAGCCGCAGGATCCGCTCGACGTCCATGCGGGGCAGCTCGGCGTCGGGGCCGAAGTGGCGGGCGACCAGCTCCCGGTCGAAACGGTCGATGCCGGCCGGGACGGGGGTGTGGGTGGTGAAGACGGTGCCCGACCGGACCGCTTCCAGCCCGGCGTCGAAGTCCAGGCCCTGGTCGCGGAGTTCGGCGATGCGTTCCAGGCCCAGGAAGCCGGCGTGCCCCTCGTTGGTGTGGAAGACCTCGGGCTCGGGGTGGCCGGTGAGCCTGCAGTACGTCCGTACCGCCCGCACCCCGCCTATGCCGAGCAGCATCTCCTGGAGCAGCCTGTGCTCGCTGCCGCCGCCGTACAGCCGGTCGGTGACGCCGCGTTCGCCATGGTCGTTCTCCTCGACGTCGGAGTCGAGCATCAGCAGCGGCACCCGGCCGACCCGGGCCAGCCAGATCCGGGCGCGCAGCCGCTTTCCGCCGGGCAGCGCGAGGGAGACCTGGGCGGGGGTGCCGTCGGGCTCGTCGAGCAGGGTGAGCGGCAGCTCGTGCGGGTCGAGGACGGGGTAGTGCTCCTGCTGCCAGCCGTCCCGGGAGAGGGTCTGGCGGAAGTACCCGTGCCGGTAGAGGAGTCCTACGCCGATCAGCGGTACGCCCAGGTCACTGGCCGCCTTCAGATGGTCGCCGGCCAGGATGCCGAGGCCGCCGGAGTACTGGGGCAGCGCGGCCGTGATGCCGAACTCCGGGGAGAAGTAGGCGACGGCGGCGGGCAGGCCGGCGGGCTGCGTCTGGTACCAGCGGTCGCCGGTCAGGTAGTCGGTGAGGTCGTCCGCGGTCGCGGCCAGCCGGCGCAGGAAGCGGCGGTCCTCGGCGAGTTCGGCCAGGCGCCCGGGGCGCACACCGCCGAGGAGCCGGACCGGGTCGCCCTCGGAGGCCGCCCAGCGTTCGGGATCGATGAACTGGAACAGGTCGCGCGTCTCCGCATGCCAGGACCAGCGCAGGTTGCGCGCCAGGCCGGCCAGCGGCCGGAGGGGTTCGGGGAGAACGGGACGGACGGTGAACCGACGGATCGCCTTCACACTTCCACCTCGGACGCAGTGCGTATGAGACACACTTCGTTGTGCGTCTCGTCGTCGACTTCGACGGTACCGGGGGTACCCGTCTCTTCGAGGCCGGACTTGTGTGTAGACATACGCGTGAGTAGTTAACAAAGTGCCGGATTGCGTACCTGAATAGGGTGGGAAGGCTCCTCCGGTACGCTCCCCAGGCGCATCACAGGTAGCCCCGCAGGACCCACCTCCCCACAGTCATCCGCCCACACCCTCGTTGACGCGGACAGGAGCGGTCATGCCCGCCACGCACCACTCGTCACCACCCCCGACAAACGGCAAGACCAACGGCAAGTCCAACGGCAAGACGACCAGCAGAACTTCCGGCGAGAAGAACACCGAGCCGAGGACTCCGGCCGGTGCTGACGCCGGCACCGTCGTCGGCCGCATCCCCGTCCTCGACGTCCGCCCGGTCGTCCAGCGCGGCCACAGGCCCGCCAAGGCGGTGACTGGAGAAACGTTCGAGATCTCCGCGACCGTGTTCCGCGAGGGGCACGACGCCGTGGCCGCGAACGTGGTCCTGCGGGACCCCGAGGGCCGCCCGGGGCCCTGGACGCCGATGCGTGAACTCGCCCCGGGCACCGACCGGTGGGGCGCCGAGGTCACCCCGGACGTGCCCGGGCTCTGGTCGTACACCGTGGAGGCCTGGAGCCACCCCGTGGCCACCTGGTGGCACCACGCGCGGATCAAGATACCGGCGGGGATCGACACCGGCATGGTGCTCGAGGAGGGCGCCCGGCTGTACGAGCGGGCCGCCGCCGGGGTGCCGAAACGCGAGGGGCGCGAGGTCGTGCTCGCCGCGGCGGCGGCCCTGCGCGACGAGGACCGGCCGGCGGCCTGGCGGCTGGCGGCGGCGTTGGCGCCGGAGGTGGGCCAGGTCCTGGCCCGGTATCCGCTGCGGGAACTGGTCACCACCTCCGAGTCCCTGCCGCTGCTGGTGGAACGCGAACGGGCCCTGTACGGCTCCTGGTACGAGTTCTTCCCCCGCTCCGAAGGCACCCGAGAGCACCCCCACGG
>NZ_JBIRWL010000020.1:1537-201096 GCF_044387825.1 Streptomyces sp. NPDC020299 | reverse complement strand
GCTGGAACAGCTCCCACAACTCGTCTGGCACCAGCCGCTCAACAATCCCCACCACGGCCCACAGCATAACGACTCGGCCAAATGAGATGACCTCTTAGGCAGCCACTTTGGCGCGAGCCTCGAAGATCATGGCCCCAACGTCGTGCTTTACCGGGCAGGACCACGGACTGCCCGACGCGCCGGAAGCTTACGGGGCCATGATCACTCGCGCCAAAGCAGCTCCAGCCCAAAGCCGCTCCGCCGACCTACTCAGTAAGCTCACCGCTGTTCAGGACTCTTGTCGCAGAATCGTCATGATTCTTTCCTCGGCCGCCTTCAAACCGCCGGCTGCTTCAACCCCCTCCTCTGTGCGCATCTTATCTAGGGAATCCCTGATGCCACGCCGGATGAGTCGCTCACTCCTGCCGGCCAACTGTTCCCTCAGACTGTCGGCAAGTTCCACAAGACTCTTAGGGAGATAGTCATACTTCGAAACGTCAACAAGCAATGGCAAATTGATACGCTCTTCACGCTCGATATTGGTACGCAACGGCCCCAACCTCAGAAACTGAGAAAGAAAGTCGGGACTGAGCACTGGAGAGGCTGGTGCATTTTCGAGCCTACTCGAAAGCTCCCACTTCAGACGGAAAGCGACTTTATCCAGGGTCACCAACCAATACTTATCCCCCATAGGAGAAGAAGCGCCACGATTGCGCAGTTCAATGATGCCGACCGTGTTTTCCACGTCGTGGGCGACAAGCCGCTGCTTTATGGCAGGGTCCCATTCGGGACTTGCCTGTGTCTGCTTACGCCGCCTTTCGTGTGCCTCATTCCAGACTTCTTGCACTGCAGCCCTCAGCTCAATCGGCGCTGACCCTGCCTCTTCAGTGAGGTTTCTGTTCTTGATGGAGAGCTCTTCCTCTAGATAAAGAAGCACATCCTCCACCGGACGCACTGTTCCACGGAAGTTCTCGATCCACTCAAAAAATCCGGAGCGCGCACGCCCACTCAGGGCGTATGCGGCGTAGAGGAACGGTACCGAACCGTTCCACAAACGCACCTCTGTGCGACTAAATTGAAGGCATCTGTTTAGATGACGCTCCACTTCTTCGACAATGCCATCCGTAACGAATAGTCGGATTCCAGCGTCAGCCGCCGCCTTGAAGATAGTCGTATAGTGCCGCTGTGACGGATCTTCGATCAGCGTCTCTGCAATAAGCGGCAGAATCACTGACGTGTCGATCCAGAAATCACCTTCTGAGAAGAGATTTATAACTACCTTCTGCACGTCGGGGGTTTGCCGAAGGAATGAAAATAGGGTGTAGCCGTCGGCCAACCTACGCAGATGTGTCCGGACCTCTTCCGTAGGAGCGTCCAAGACATGCGCAAGGACATCAGCCACAACTTGTGTTCGGAGTTTATGATGCTTCCTGACCGGTTCGTCTCGTAGTATCTGCTCCACTCCCTCCCGATCAGCGTGGCTCATCTCGCCTGTCCGCACGGCCTCGGCAAAAGCTTCTCCTCTTTTCAGCAGAAGCCATTCCAGGCTGGCGCGAAGCTCAGAGGCTGCCCCGGCCTTTTTGTTACTGACGATCTCTCCGCCGTAGAACTCAGCGGCCTCGATCAGTTGCTCCTCCAAACACCGCTCACCCTGCACAAATTCTGCGGTCCTCTCTCGAAGACGTTTGCGCTCATCGTGCGCGAGGCAGAACAAATCCTCGGTTTTATGGTGCTTCACTCTTCCTTTTTTCCCGGAAAGCCGAAGGAGTGCCCCGTCAACCTGGCCATCCACCTGTTGCGCATGGCCGGCCGGGAGAAAGGAAGAGACCCGATCGTGCACTTGCTTGCGTGACAGCAAATTTTCGGGCGAGGTGTCATGCAATGCTGAGAGAGTCAATGATTCAAAGGATTCGCGAGTAAGCCCCTTTTCGCTGGCCTCGTCTTGGTTCTGCAGTGAGAGGTGCAGGAGCCCAAGTCGCGCCTCCTGTTCGTTAAGCGCTAGACCTACTTGCGAAGAAATTTTTTCCTTTCGCAGCAACGGATCCACAATTCGTACGCACAAGTCTTCGCTGGCGCTCGCCCTCTGTGGACTCGTTTCTCTTCGTTCCAGAAACCAGTTAGCGTCTCTAATGTCGACAACCACACCCTTTTCTCTAATGGTAGTGCCCACTAGGTCGTCCGCGGCTGGGCCGATCTCTTGATTTGTCGCGTAGATCAGTCTTCTGACATCCTGAAAGTTCTCCGCCAGTCGTTTCAGCGTTTGATTGATCTTTGACTTCCAGTCTTGAGTGACCGAGTACTGCACCATATCAGTGGGCTGTTCGTCCGGGATGAAGAGTTGCCCGTCCCGCCCCTTGTCTCCTTGGGTGGCAGCCATTGTTCTTAGGCTGGGATATTCAACTGCTAGAAAATCGGCTGCAAATTCCTCAAATACACGCCAGTCGCCGGCATCAAGGGTCTTCAGTGCTAGCCGCAGTCGCTGCCTACTCATGCGCAGAGGCTAGCTGCGCACCTCGTCATCTGTCTCGCTCTGCGCGAGAAAAATGATGGCCGTTGTGCCGAGAGGGTCACCGCTCGGCCGTCACGCGACGCGAACGCACATCAGCGTAGGGAACTCCCACGAGGGCGGCGCAACCGAGCATCGGCAAGCGCCCGCGTGCATCCGAGTGACCGGTGCACTCCCTCCCAGCTGACGGCCAGTTAGTCCGTGGTGCTAGCGGCCTCATGTTCCAGGGGTTTACGGGCCGTGAACAGGAGAGACAAGCGGCGAGGCGAAGCGAAGTCTGCTACGCCACCCCAAAGCGGACGGGCAGTGCCAGCGAATGGCGGGACTGGCACCTCCAGGTGCGCCAGCATCGAGGCCCGTGGTCGGCCAGCCCCGCGCACGAGTACCCCTCCGGGCCGTCTTGGAGGCGCTGTTGGTCTGCTGTGCCGATCAAAGGATCCCAATAGGCTTTCTACGAGAGCGCGCCCAGGCTCCGAGTGGGACTGGGCGCGCCGTTCGTGAGTGCCGACCTTCCTGGCGTCCGAATCGTTCGTACGGTGCGGCATTCTGTCTACGTGTCAGAGACCGGGCCCACTCCACAGCATGTGGGTCGACGGGCAGGCTTGATGGGAACTGGGAGCGCAGCCGTACAACGACCTGGCGGTCGTCGTGGAACAGGTCGTGATCGGCCAGCTCACCAGAGCACGGACGGCGGCCTCTCTGCGGCGGGCAGTCTGGCCTTAGCCGCAAAACTCTTTCAGTCGCCCCCACAGTCCAGCCGCGTCCTCGACGTCTTGCTCACCGGCGAGAAGGTACTTCCAGGTGACCCCTTGGACTTGTGGTGATGAGTTGGCTGTATTGGCCCATTTCTTCGCTGCGCGCCGTTTGGCCTGGACTTCCGCAGTCGACATGTCCTTATCGCTCTTCGTCTCCACGAGCCACCCGAAGCGTTTGCCGTCGATCTCCTCGATAACGACGAAGTCCGGATTGTAGTTCCTGCCGTCCGTAGTCCACTGAATCGGCACATCGTTGTTGTGCAGGCGCGCCCAAACGATGACAGAGCTGCTGCTGTCGATCAGACCGGCCGCCTGGAACTCCGGAGTGCTGTCGAACCAGGCGTGGCTGTATAGATTCTTCTGCCATCCGTTAAACGCCAGGGCCTTGTCGAACGTGCCGTCTGCGTGTCCAGCTTCCTGTTTCCGCTGCGCTTTGCGGATCTTGTCGATTGCCAACCATTCGACATCGTCTGTATACATGATCTGGGTAGGGTTGAATTCCCGGAGCGTCTTGCTGATCTGCCGGGCGAGTCGCTGTCCGCACACCTCGACAAACGCTGACAGGCACTCCTGGGCCCCGTCGCCCATGGCCTCGATGACGCAGTCAACGATCCGCTCTGCGGCCCCAAGTTCGTTCTTACGGTTCGGCACGTCCTTGGCCGACATGACGCGGCGAATCAGCGCTTTGCGGGTTTCCGAGAGCGGGATGTCCAGAGGGAGAGCGGCCTTTATGGAGTCTCGGGCAGTCTCCGCGCGAACCTGGGCCTTTTGCCAGTTGTGGCTCGCAGACAGTTTAGTGCGCCGCAGCTCCTCGGAGTGCTCGGTGATCAGAGCTCGTCCGAGGCGCTGGAACGGCCCGTAATCCTCCGGATCGATGTCGTTCAGGCTCACAATTGTCGGATGGGGTACGGACAGGAGTCGCGGGATCACGATCGGCTCCCGGTCCGGCAACGGCGGATATTCGATGATCGTGTCCGACTGCGCTTCCTTCCTCGCCTGGCGTGCCCGGTTCTCCTGGTCAACGATCTCGACGAGGGGAACTGCGTCTGTCGATGCTGTGGTTTGTTTGAGATCGCCTGGCTCTGGCGACAGCAAGAACCCCTCGCTTGTAGCAACATCTGCGGTCTGGGCCGTCGTGGAAGGTCGTGTGGCCGGGATGATCGGACTCGGCGCGGGGATGGCCGTCTGGCGGACCTCCAAGCTTCCGTCGGCCGCTCGCCGCAGGTGCGCGTAGGTGCCGTAGTCGATGAACGCCTCGTTGAGGACACTGCGCTTCTTCAGCAGATCGCCGTACTTCTCATGGGCTAGGACCTCGAGGGTGTCGAGGAACTCCACATGCGTATAGCGACCGAAGGGGAGCCGCATGCCGCGGCCAAGGGTCTGCTCAGTGAGTACTGTCGAGACGGAGGCGCGCATAGATGCGATGACGTAAACGTTCTTGACATCCCAGCCCTCCTTAAGCATCCCTATGCTGATGATGATCCGCACGGCCGAGTCGGGTTCCTCCACCGCCTGCAGGTCTGCGAGGGCTTTCTCCTTTTCATCGCCTTTCAGCTTCGAATGCACGAGCAAGGTCGTACCGACCCAGGCGCCACCGTCGAAGGAGCTGGAGTCAAGAACGTCTTGGTACTCCTTCGCTTCCTCGATAGACCCGGCAATGACCAGCATGACCGGGTTGACTCGCGGCAATC
The DNA here is from genome assembly GCF_044387825.1 of Streptomyces sp. NPDC020299. Lineage (NCBI taxonomy): Bacteria > Bacillati > Actinomycetota > Actinomycetes > Kitasatosporales > Streptomycetaceae > Streptomyces > Streptomyces sp. NPDC020299. The sequence continues at coordinate 196,165 of NZ_JBIRWL010000020.1, read as the reverse complement.
CGTGCTCGGTGCAGTACGCGTCGGCTGCTGCGCCCTTGTACCGCAAAAGGTTGACGCCGTCGAGGAGTTTGGTCTCCGTGTCTGTGCGGTCGTCACGACGCGCGACCATCACCGGGGTCTTCACCAATTCGTCCGCGATGGCTGCAGCAAGGGGGTACCTAAATGCGACCAAGTTTTCGTCGGCCCTGACGGGTGTGGCGGTCAAACCGACAACGAGTTGCGGCTTAAGGTCGGTGAGGGTTCGAGAGAATGCCGGTCCGCGGTAGCAGTGATGCTCATCGGCAAGGATCACCAGGTCCTCAAGACGAGCGAGACGCTCGAAGAACGAGGCGCCTAGGTTCTCGGAGTGAACATGGGTGGCGCGCCCCTCGCCTGTGGACGTAGTCAGCGCTTGAACGGTTAAGATGTACAGCTTTGTGACACTCGCGTCGTCCATGGCCACCCTGGTGGCCGGCGCGTTGAAATTGTCGGCGGTTACGACATACGGGGTCGAGCGCATCACGGGCCGCAGTGACTTGCGGTTTCCAGGGGTGAAGTTTTGTACCGACTTGTCGCGGATAGTGCGGCCGGGCGCCAGCAACAGGAAGTTCCGTGCCGGACTCTCGGCGCCTGCCAAGTATTCCATGAGCCCGGCCATCACATAGGTCTTTCCGACACCAGTCGCCGAGTCGACGATGCATTCGAATGGGTCGGATCTCTCTTGGATGTCGTAATGATCGGAGGCGCGGAGGATTACCGACTCGACGGCCTTGCGATTGGGTTCACGCAGGTCGAGACGGTGTGCTACCTCGTCGAGGAGATCGGCCTGGAATCGCAATTCCCCCATCAGACACTCTCCCTCTTCACCCCAGCGGGAACGGAATCGCTTGTCTCCGTCGTTGTACGAGGTGGCGGTACGGTATAGCCGGCCCCGAACGAGGCTTTCGAAGCTGACGTACGGCGGTAGTTGTCCAGGACCTTGTCTGGGATCAGCTCAAGCTTGGAGCCGGGTCGGCCAGTCCTCAGTGTCTCGGCTGCCTCGCTGTCGATCTGGGTGGCCCAGATCTCGACGACCTCACCCTCGGGCAGTCGGTCAAGAACGGACGCGATGGTCCCTTTCCCGACCATCCCATCGATCACGAGATAGCGGGTGCGGCCCTGGCGCCCAGCGAAGATGTCGTCGGGCTCGTAAGAAACGGACAGTTGAGCGCACATCGCTTCGGCGAGCGCCCCCTGGGTTGCCCAGTCGGCGAGCACCACGATGCCGGCAACCTCCTCGAACATGGACTCCCCGACGCGCAGGTGCGTGAAGCCGCCGCCTCCGTGCCAGTTCAGGGTCGTGGCGTTTCTGGTCTTGGTAGCGGCCTTCAACGCCTTGATGGTCTTCTCATCGAGGTTGGCTGAGTTCGCCTTGACCACTTTGCTGAGCACCCGGTTGAACTCCTGCGCGTTCTCCGGAGAGACCCCCTCGGGCAACTCCATATCGTCTTCGTCGTCACCGGCGACCGCGGCTATTCGCTCGGTGATGCTGGTGACGCCTCCGGGATCCTCTCCCTTGACTACCTTCGTCAGGCGAGGGCGCAGGAATCGGCTCACGTTTGCGGAGACCAGCTCACAGGTCACCCAACGGCGTCCCATCTTGTGTGCAACGGCCGCTGTCGTGCCGGATCCACCGAAGCAGTCGAGAACGATGTCGCCTGGGAGCGACCCGATATGAACAATGCGAGCGATTAGCTGCTCAGGCTTGGGGGTGGCGAACGGGTGCTCGTCCGGGAAGAGAGCCCTAACCTCGTTCTTCCCACGCATATTGCCGCCGACCTCGCTGCCCAGCCACAGGGTTTCCGGTACGCGACCTCTATCCTCAAGGTGCTTCTTGCGCTGGATCTGCTCCCCAAGGCCGAGCATGACAAGGTCCGGCCAGTGACCGGCGTCGTACCGCGCCCGGGCCTGCGCGGCAGCCTCGTCGAGCGGTATAGAAAGCATGATCGCGGGGACCCCGGGCCTTACCTCGTCCGCTGTGATGCCGCATCTCCGGGCCCGCTCTACCTCGTCACCGATGTCGCGAAGTTCATACGGTGCGTACTGCGACAGCTGTTCGAGCATCCATGACTGTGCCTTAGCCCAGTGGCGGCCTTCCCGCGGATAAATCCTCTTCCCGGTGACCGGGTGCTCAATCGCGTAGACCATCGACTGGTGCGTAGCAGCGCCGCTTGCCGTTGCGTTGTCGTCGCGCCACGGGATCGGGTCCCCGTCCCGGGACTTGTAGCGGGACGTGTTTGAGACGGCAAGCCTCGGCATGCGGTTAGGGGTCCAGGACTCGCTCTTGCGGTACACGAGGATGGTGTCCTGCGACGTCGAGAGCCGCTTGGTGTCGTTCTTGGGCGAGTCAGCCTTCTGCCAGGCGACTTCCGCGACGAAATTGTGCTCGCCCAGCTCTTCGTCCAGGACCACGCGGCAACGGTGGGACTCCGTGTGATCCAGATGGACCCACACAGAGCCGTCCTCGGCGAGCAGTGGCCTTATCTGACGGATGCGGTCTCGGAGCAGGGTGAGCCAGATCGAATGCGCGATGCTGTCTTCGTAGTGCGGGAACGCCTGCCCGGTGTTGAACGGCGGATCAATGTAGACCAGCTTCACCTTGCCGAGATACCGGTCGGCGTAAGCCGGGATCTTTGCCAGGGCATCGAGGACGTGCATAGCGTCGCCGGTGACGAGGAGGTTGTCTTCAGTCGGTTCCGGCAGCTCCGCCGGCCGCTCCTGGGGCGTGGCGGCCGTGAACCGACCGACCTCGTGGAGTAACCGAACCTCGGAGACGCGGTAGTCCGAGGAGTCGACGAATGAGTAGTCGTACCTACCGTCACCCGTGGACAGGAGAGTCTTGTCCTTGTTCGTCCAGGTGAGTTCGAGTCGTCCGCGATGACGGGACGTCAAGTATGAGGCCATGCACAGTCCTTGGGGATCGAGTCGTGATCTCATCCTGGCGCAAAGATCGTGCTGGGTACACAGGAATCATCACGTCCTCTCGAAGATCTCCGTTCTGTCGATCCGAGTGACCCGCCTGCTCGCATCGCTGCGACTCCGCTTCCTGGCAGGACGGTTGGACGTCACCAGGTGGTCTCTGATGCTCATCGGCGTCCTTCGAGAGGTCGTTGGCGAGGGACTTGTGGCCGGTTGCGAGCGGGTCGGGGTCGGCGAGTATCAAGTGGCCGTCGGCAAGACTCGTCCCACGCTGAACGCGGCGGGCAATGCTCGCAAGAGGCGCACCGCCTACCGAGAGGCGTGGGAGAGGCCCCCGCAGTGCTGATACCGCGAAGTTGGCTCAGGCCGGCGCGCTTCAGCGCCTCGCACGAAGATGCGCGTACGCTCGGACACGTCACCTAGCCGCGGGCGGATGCTGCATCCGCTGCGGCTGCCAGGCTGCTCGCCCGTTTGGAAGATCTGCCCCCGAAGGGGCAGTGCGGCCTCTCAACAACCTGGGACAGCACCCGCCCTCAACCGTCTGGCCTGCCGTGGACCATTTGTGGACGGGGAATCTTGCAGAAGGCCCTAGGGAACCCTTGACCTGCGAATATAAGAAACACGGCAGGGCCCTCCGGAGCCGTGTGCGCAGGTTCGAATCCTGCCGGGGGCACCTTGCATGAGGTGCCTAGAGACCCCGTGAACAGCGGAAACGCTGAGTACGGGGTCTTTGCTTATGTGTCAGGCGCGCGGAGCGCTGGATCGAGGGGCCCGGACGGCGAGGCCCGGGGCTGTGCTCCTATGGCCGCCTTCGTAAGCCTTCGCCATCGTAGAAATCCTCTCCAGGATGCCGACGAAGGCCCGTACTGTCGCAGAAGGGGTCCTTCCCAGGCTGCCTGAGCATCCCTACCGAGTCACGAAAGGCTTCTCCGGGCCGCCTAAGAAGTCCCTCATAGTCGTAGTACCCGTCCCCGGGTTGCCTTCGGTACCCCTTGCCGTCGTAGTAACTCTCAGTGGTGGAGTACATCCACACCTCCTGGAACAGCCACGGCGCACGGAACAACAGCAAGTACCCGGTTCACTACACCATGCCAGAGCAGTAAGAGGGTGCCCCCCATGCTCCCCCGCCATCACAAGGGCGCCCCTCGCCGCAGGGCACGCTTGGAAGCCGAGCAGATGGCCCGCCGATCATTGCCATAACGGCTTATGCGGCGGCCAACTCGCACCACACGACCTTGCCCCGGCTGCCGTCTCTGGTCAGCGGCTGCCACCCCCACAGGTCGGCGCAGGCCCGGACCAGACCCAGCCCCCGCCCTTCCTCGGCGTCGGCGACCTGTGCGAGCGGTGCGGGTGGCTCCGGTGGTTCGGGGTCGGCGTCCCAGGCCGCGATGCGGAGTACGCCTGCCGTCCAGCGCACGCGTAGTGCGGCCGGGCCTTTGGTGTGGCGTACGGCGTTGGAGACCAGCTCTGTCGCGAGGAGTTCGGCGGTGTCGACCAGGCTGATCAGGCCGTGCATGGTGAGGATGAGGCGGAGGGTGCGGCGGCTGATGGTGACGGCACGTGGATCGTTGGGGATGTAGAGGCAGTACTCCCAGGAGTCGGCCAGGGTTTCGGGCATGCGTCAGCTCCGTTTGTGGCAAGTGGGGTTGAGGGCAGGCGGTGGCATTGCCGCAGCCGTCGGGGCAGGGCGGAGCGGTGCGCTTCCGCTGCGCGTTCGTTACGTCACTGACGGTAGACCTTTATTTACATACCTAGCAAGCTGGTCGAGTAATCTCTCCCCGAACGATTTGCGTTCGCAGGCGCGTTGGATCGAGGAGCAGTTGATGGGCTTGAGGCGCGAACCAACGGCACGTCAGACGCGCCTGGGGACCGAACTGCGCAGACTTCGCGATGCCGCAGGCCTCAAGGCTCGCGAAGCGGCGGAGCTGCTCGGGGTGAGTTCCGTCCAGATCAGTCAGATCGAGTCCGGCTTTTCGGGCGTGAGTGAAGAGCGGCTGCGCCGCCTTGCGGCTCACTACATGTGCACAGACGAGGGCTTGATCTCAGCTCTTGTGGCTATGGCGACGGATCGGACGCGCGGCTGGTGGGAGGAGTACCGGTGGTCGTTGCCGAAGCCGTTTCTCGACCTGGCTGAGTTGGAGCACCACGCAGCGCTGTTGAGAGAGGTGCAGTTCCTCTACGTCCCCGGCCCGTTTCAGACAGAGGACTACGCTCGCGCCGTCTTCTCCTATCGGGTCCCTGGACTACCCCAGGATGAGGTTGAGTTGCGTGTTCGTCATCGGATGCAGCGCAAGACAGCCCTCGGAAGCACTCCGTACGAGGCAGTCATCCATGAGGCGGCACTACGCATCATGGTCAGTGATCGCACCGCCTCCCGGGTGCAGCTCTCACACCTTCTGGAACTCTCGGAAGCGGAGCACGTCACCGTGCGTGTCATCCCCTTCGACCTGGAGGGGTTCGCCGGCGCCGCGAGTGCCATGACGTACGCGGAAGGCGCCGTACCGCGGTTGGACACAGTTGTACGCGATGGTCCTCATGGCGCGGCCTTCATCGACTCCGAAGCCCAGCTCGGCGCCTTTCGAGCGCTCTTTCATAATGTGGAGGCCGTATCGCTCGCTCCCGAGCGGTCGCGCGACTTCATCCACAGGTTGACGAAGGAGCTGTGAGGCACACCATGGACACCCCCGACACGTGGCGGAAGTCGTCCTACTCAGGGCCCGGCGACGGCGACTCATGCGTGGAGATCACCAACCGCCGGACGCACATAGCCATCCGCGACTCCAAGGACCCGGCCGCCGGCATCCTCACCTTCCTGGCCGGGTCCTTCGCCCCCTTCATCGAAACCCTGAAGGACCGCGCCCTCACCGACTTCGCCAGGTTCCGCGGCTGATCCACTTCGTCACCCGAGCCATAGCCAGCTCACACGCGAACAGCGGCACTGTCGTCGCCAGCGGTGGCGGTCGCACTGTCACCACGGCGCCGAACAACGAGCGACAGGTTCGCAGCATGGCGGGAAGTGGAGAGTAAGGTCCACCTGAACCATATTTGTTTAGGTGCACCTAAACGGAATCGGGGTAGCTGTGGCTGGACAGATTCACAAGCCGGGGCGGCTGCTGGACCGCGATCACGAGTGGGCCCTCCTTAACGAGTTTCTCGCCGATCCAGCCACCGAGCTGCGGCTGGCCATCGTGTCGGGGCGTCGGAGAAACGGGAAGTCGTTCCTGCTGGAGGCACTCGCGGAAGCGGTGGGCGGGCTGTACCTGACCGCCGTGCAGGAGGAGGGCCGGGTGCCGGCGCTGCGCCGGTTCACCGAGGCGATCGCCGCGCACGCGGGTGTGCGGCCCGGGGCGATGCGGCTGGAGGACTGGCGGGATGTGCTCACCGCCGCTCTGGAGGTGGTGAACCGGACCTCGGGGGTGCCGCTGATCGTCATCGACGAGCTGCCGTACCTGCTGCAGCACTCACCGGAGATCCCCGGGTTTCTGCAGCTGCTGTACGACCAGTCGCAGTCCGGCAAGGCACCCGGCGGCCGGATCGTGCTGTGCGGCTCGGCGATGAGCGTGATGTCCGAATTGCTGTCCGGGACCAAGCCGCTACGGGGCCGGGCCGTACTGGACCTGCGCCTGCCGGCCTTCGACTACCGCACCGCCCGCACCCACTGGGGGATCGCAGACCCGGCAGTGGCACTGCAGGTCGACTCCGTGCTGGGCGGCGCCCCCGGCTACCGGCCACTGGCCGCCGGACAACCCCCGCAGAGTGAGGCCGAGTTCGCCCCCTGGGTGGAACGCACCCTGCTGGACCCGGGACGGGCCCTCTACTCCCGGGTGGAGGCGGAGTTCCTGCTGCGCGAGGACCCGCGGATCACCCACCGCACCCTGTACTACGACGTATTGTCCGCGGTCGCCCGGGGCGCCTCGACCCCGGCGAAGGTCGGCTCGATGCTGGAACGGTCCCGCTCCGCCATGGTCGCCCCGCTGGAGGTGCTCGAGTCCACCGGCTACGTCCGCAAGGAACAGGACCTGCTCAAGGCGCGGCACCCGGTCATCAGCGTGGCGGACCCGGTGATCCGCTTCAATCAGCTGATCACACTGCCCATGGTGGACATGGTGGAACGGCGGCGCGGCGCCCAGGTGTGGCAGTCTTCCCGGCCGACGTACCACTCGAAGATCCTCGGCCCGCATTTCGAGGAGACTGCCCGCGAATGGGTCCGCTCCTTCGCCATCGACGAGACAGGGCTGTCACTCGGCGCGGTGGGCACGGCGGAGATCGCCGATCCGGCGGCACGGACCAAGCACGAGGTCGACCTGCTCGCCCTGGCCCCCGGCGAACGCCCCCAGAACCCGCGAGCCGCCATCGCCCTGATCGGTGAAGCCAAGGCCACCGTCCAGCCCCGAGGGCTCAAGGACCTCGAGCGCCTCGAGCACATCCGAACCCTGCTCGCCGGCCAGGGGCACCGGTCCGATGAAGCGACGCTCGCCCTGTTCTCCCTGCACGGCTTCCACCCCGATGTCATCGACGCCGCCGGACACCGTCGCGATGTCCTCCTGGTCGACATCAGCGCGCTGTACGGCGACGGACCTGTCCGCGGCCTGACATGACATGCCCCAAGGTCACGTGACTCACCGGGCGCCCTGGTGCTGACCTCGCCGGCCGGGGCGGTATCGACTTGACTACCGGTAGAAGACAGCCACGCCGCCGTGATGTGAGCAGGCCCCCTGATGGTGTGCGGCGTACGAGTACGTACCGTCGTTGCACAGAGCCGTCGCTCCGCCGCCCGCAGAGCTGGAGCCGCCCGACGAGCTGGATCCGCCGCTGGACGACGAACCACCAGACGTCGAACTGCCGCCCGTTCCCGAACCCGCGGCAGCGGCGTGCGCGGTGACGGTCACCTTCACCTTGACCTTGACCGTCTTCGTCACCGTCGGCGCCGGCTTGGGCTTCGCGGTCTCCGTCGCCGTGGCTGTGGCTGTGACCGTAGCCGTGGCCCTCGGTTGCGCCTTGTCGTTAGCCACCGACTTTGTCGCGTTCGGGTTCTGGCCGTCGGCGCCGGCGCTGCCCACACCGATGATGAACGCGAGGCCCAGAGCGGGCAGCACGAATCGCTTACGGGCCCACTTGGGAGCGCGGCGGACGGGCGGCGGTCCAGGCGGAGGCTGGAACGGCGGCGGTTGAGGCTGGTAGTGGCTCATGGGTCCCCCCTACTTAAGTACGTGAGGGGTGAAACTACCTGCGCCAGTGCGCCAGATGTGAGGGATTGATGAAGAAAGTGATTCAGTTGTGACGTCGCGCCTCGCAACTCCCCCGCAGGTGGTCATCCGCACGCTCGATCCGCCACCGGGTGGAACACATCTGCCGATCATTGCCTATCGCTCACTCCCGAGCGGTCGCGCGGCTTCATCCACAGGCTGGCGAAGGAACTGTGAGGCACTCCATGGACACCCCGACACCTGGCGGAAGTCGTCCCACTCCGGACCCGGCGACGGCGACTCATGCGTGGAGATCGCCAACCGCCGTGCGCACATAGCCATCCGCGACTCCAAAGGCCCGGCCGCTGGCATCCTCACCTTCCCGGCCGGGTCCTTCACTCCCTTCATCGGAACCCTGAAGGACCGCTCCGCCCTCACCGACTTCGCCAGGTTCCGCGGCTGATCCACTTCGTTCACCCGAGCCATAGCCGGCTCACACGCGAACACCTCAAGCGGCACTGTCGTCACCAGCCGTTGGAATCACACCCGCTCGTCGCACTCGACTCTCCGTTGCCGCAGCAGCGGCTTTGACGACGCGGTACGGGCGCCTGGTCCTCTCGTCACCCCGGGGTGGGGAGGGTAAGACGAAGAACACCACTGCTGCTCGTCGTCACCACCCTCGCCGACCGCCAGCGCGTCGAGCCGTATCCGCCCGACGGCAAGACGGTCTCGGCTGAATGCGCCTGCGAAGCCTCGGCCTTGACGTGCGCGACGGACGAACCCGCGTGACAGAGGGTGGTGTCACCCCGCATCCGACCATTCCTCCGGGAGTTCCGGCGGGCCTGGAGCCGCTTGCCTCTCCGCTCGCCGGGCGTTCTCGCCCCGCAGTGTCGTCAGCCACGGCCAGAGGTCCGGCAGCGGTTGCCCCGAGCAGGCCAGTCGATGCTCGACACGGCACCGCTGATGCGGATCCGGCGGACACACCCCGTACACGGTTACGCATCCGTCGGACAGCACGATCCACCGATACTCCGCCGGCACCGTATGGGCCAGCGGAGTCATGTCCGGCTCCAAGAGCACCCAGTCCTGCTCGAGAGTCAGCACCCGATCCTGCAACAGCCCGCAATAAGGGCAGCGCAACTGCCCAACGTCCAATCGATGCGGCTCCTGTTCGAAAACCCCCATACCGTGAGAGTCGACAGCTCAGCCGCGTATGCGTAGACCGCGAACCGGACGGGACGCCTGAGGCGGCTGTTCGCCGGTGAAACGGGACGCGACGCGGCAGGTGCAACCAAACAACCAACAGCCGCCGGCACGCGGCTGAGAGATGACGAAGCACGGGCCCGCGCGGGCTGGGGCTGCTGTGCCTTTGTGCGTGATCACTCGTAGAGACGGGGGCGGGTGAAACCCGAGGGCAGTGGGCCGCTCCGGCGGCGCGCACCCCGCACCACCTTGTACTACCGTGTACTACATGGAGACGACCGCCCGCGAATTCAACCAGAACGCCTCGAAGATCCTCGCTGCCGCAGAACGCGGCGAGCGCGTCACGGTGACCAAGAACGGGCGGCCCGTCGCCATACTCTCTCCGGTGGCCGACGCGGACGTCCCCGTTTCCGCGTATCCGACCGATCCCATGGGTGAGGACGACGAGGCTCCGGTGTTCCGCAGCGGGGCACCCGTGGACTGGTCGGCGGGGCGCGGCCACTACCTGGAGGGGTTCGGAGCGTGACGGTACTGATCGCCGGCACGTCGGGTCTGTTCGCGTACTACGACGGAACAGACCCAGAGCACAAGGAGTGCCGCGCGGCGGTGTCCTCCGCTGCCCACCTGGTGGTGACGCCCCTGGTGCTGGCCGAGCTCGACCATCTGCTGACCACGAGGATCGGCCCCGACGCCGCGCACGGGGCGCTGGCCCACATCCGTGACCGCGTCGCCATACGACGGTACGCGGTGCCCGAGATCGAGCCGCACCTGTCGACCGCGCTGGTCACGATGCGCCGTTACCCACAGATCGGTCTGACGGACACCATGAACGTCGTCATGGCGGCCGAGTACCGCACGGACGCCGTTCTGACTCTGGACCGGCGCCACTTCCGGGCCGTACGGCCACTGACCGGGCACACCGCCTTCCGTCTGTGGCCCGCCGACCGATGATCGCCGCCCGCCCTGGAGGGGGCACCACCGGATGTGGTCGGTGACCTACCGGCCGTAGGCCCGGGTGAGGTCGGTCATGGTCTCACCCACCCGGTCGGTCTCCCCGTAGAGGCGGACGGAGGCCGGTTGTTCCGCGGCCTGTTCCGTCGTCCGGGCGCGGCGCCCGGCAGGCCGTGTACCGCCGGTTCTCGCAGTGGCTTGCGCACGGGCCGCTGCCGCGCTTGCCACTGCCGCTCTGCTTCGCACTACGAAGTATCGTATAACGTAGTAGCCGCAAGCGATGAAGGAGGTGCCTGATGCCCCGTCAACGGGACCGTGTCGGATGGGCCGAACCCGCGCTGTTGATCCTGGCCAGCCTGGCCGACGGGCCCAAGCACGGCTACGCGATCACCAAGGACGTCGAGGAACAGACGTCCATCAAGCTGGGGCCGGGCACGTTGTATGCCGCCATCGCGCGGCTGGAGGAACGTGGGCTGGTCGCGCCGCTGGACGAGGACGAGCGGCGGCGGCCCTACTGCCTCACGGCGGAAGGTCAGACCGTGCTCGACGACAAACTCCGGGCGATGGCCCGCTTCGCACGCACCGGGTTGACCCGGCTGGGGGTGGCAAACGCGTGATCAACATGGCGGGCCGGTTGGCCTTGCGGGCGTATCCTCCCTCGTTCCGGGAGCGCTACGGTGGCGAGCTTGAAGCACTCGTCGAGGACACCGGCGGTGGCCCTGGCGTCGTCGCGGACCTGCTTGTCGGTGCGCTGAAGGCATGGCTTCGCCCGGTGATGCCCGACGGGTCCGCCGAAGGGCGCCGTCGCCGTATGCAGGCGAGCGTCGCCACCACCTGGGTCACCTGGTGCGCCGCGCTGTACACCCTGCCGATACTGCACTTCATCCTGTCCGAGGAACCCTGGCCGACTCCGGGCCTGGTGGGCGGACTGGTCGACGTCGCGCAGTTCGCCATGTACGGCGCCGGGCTCGTCCTGCTGGTCGGCGCCCTCGCTCTCCTCGCGGACACCTCCAGGACCGGCAGCTGGGACGCGTGGCGCCCGCTGGTGGTTCTCATTCCGACGCTGCCCACATGGGTGATCGCGCCGTTGCTGCTGATGTTCGCCTCCATCGACCCGTTCTCCTATTGGGTCGGGGCCCTGGCGGTGCTCGGGCCGGCAGCATCCCTCGTTACCGTGGCGGTGACGCCCGCCGTCGTCGTCACCCGGTGCCAGCCATCTGCCAAGGTCCTGCGGCTACTTGCCCTGTCCGGGGTTGCGGTGGCGCTCGCCGTGACGATGACAGGCGTCGCCTGCGTCGCGGTCGTCACAGGGGTGATCATGAATACCGGGGACGCGGCCCATCTGGTCACGATGCCCATGCTCGCCGTGGCCGTCGCCATTTCTGCGGCAGCCGTGGTCAGTTCGGGGCGCGGAGCCAGGGCAGCGCTCCACAGGGAGCATCCGGTGGATCTTGGCGTTGACGTGTGAGTGGCGTGGCTGTGGCCGGTTCGGAGTCTGTGAGTGAGTGGCTGTTGTGGGGGCGAGCTACCGCCGGACGGAACCAGCGGTAGCGTGCGGGGCATGAGCGAGGCTGCCCGCACGGACTCGATCACGATGCTTCAGCTTCAGGAGGTCGCTGAAGCCGCCCGCGCTCGGAGTGGCCCCTCCGGGCTGTCTGCCTGTGTGGCCGCCCCCGTCGCGCGGCAGATCGAGCGCGACAATCTCACCGAGCTCATCCAGGCCGCGGAGGCAGAACACGGCCGCATCACCGAGGATGAGGTGCAGGCCCTGCGCGATCAGCTCAGGCATACGAGAGCGGCCCACCTCCCGAACACACGGTGAGCCGCTCTCGGTCCCTCAGGCGGGGCCAGGATCGAAGATCTCGTGTCCGCCTACCCTGCGCCAGATGACGTGCGGCTCGCCTGGACGGAGTTCATCCCCGTACTGCCAGGTGGCGCGTCCGTCGGGCGCCCAGGTCATTTCCATGAGGGGACGCTCGCCGTCAGGGAGTCTGACTCCCTGGACCGGCTTGACCCGGAGGCCGGGCCGAAACTGCCCAGTGGTCACGTCCGGTACGAACTTGTCCCGGACGGCGTCCTCGAACCGCTCCCGCTCCTGGGGAAGGAGCTTCTTGAAGTCGCGGTCGAAGCGGGCAGTCGTCGCGAAAGTCGGCAATAGGGCCTCCAGGCGAGTGGGGGTCAGTTCTCCTTGCTGAGGTGCGCGAACATGCTGTCCGCGTCCTCGTGGCGGGTCGTGCGCCCAGCCGCGATGTCCTCGCTGGCTTCGCGCTCACCGGCCTGCCACCGCTCCGTCCAGAACCATGCCTGGTCGGTGCGGATCTTCCTCAGCCCGTGAACCTCGACAACTCCGGCGTCGTTGATCTCGAACTCAAGCTCGTCACCTGGGGAGACCCCCAGCGCCTCGCGTACGCCCGCGGGCAGCGTCAGCTGCCCCTTGTCGCGCACGGTGGCCTGGAACGTAGCCGCAGCCATGGATGACCTCCACTCTCATCTTCCATGTCTCTTTCGCTACTCAGGCTACCCACGATCTAGCTAAATTGCGACTCTCCAACATTCCGACTTTCTCACAGTCTACCATCGGCGCTAGTAGGAGGGGGCATGTCCGACTCCAGCCCCACACATCACCCAGAGGGCGCCGCTCCACTCGGCGCGGCACATGCCGACGAGGCCGTCGTCCGGCTGGACGCGGCCCGCGCCTGTCACTGGCCCACTGACCCCGATGGGGCGGCTACCGGAGTTACGCGGAGCGCTTTCGGGAGGTGGCTTTCTTGGTTGTGGTCTTCTTGGCCGCGGTTTTCTTGTCGGCCGACTTCGCCGTCGTCGTCTTCTCCGCGGTCGACTTGTGGGCGGGCCGCGCCGTCTTCTTCGCCGTGGTCTTTCTGGCGGTGGATGTCGACTTCTTGCCGCCGGCCGCCTTGGGGGAGCCTGCCGCGGCCGGTGCCTCGCCTCGGGATTCCTTCGCGGCGCGGACGCTGTTCTCCAGGGCGGCCATCAGGTCGAGTACCTTGCCGCCCGTCGGGGCGGAGGGGGCCTCCGGTGGGGTCTCGCCGGCCGCCTTGGCCGCGATCACCTCCTCCAGGGCTTCGCGGTACTCGTCGTGGAGGTCCTGTAGGTCCACCTCGCCCAGGGTGTCCATCAGAGCGTCCGCCAGGTCCAGTTCCTTGTCTCGGACCGTGACGTCGACGTCGGGGGCCACGCCCTCCGGGGCACGGACCTCGTCCGGCCAGAGCAGGCCGTGCATGGCGATGGCTGCGCCCACTACGCGCAGCATGCCCAGGCGCTCGCGGCCACGTAGGGCGTACTTGGCGATGGCCACCTTATGGCTGCGCTTCAGGGCCTCGCGCAGGAGTGTGTACGGCTTGGCCGCCGGGGCGCCGCTCGCGGCGAGGTAGTACGCGGCGTCCATCTGGAGCGGGTCGATGCTCTCGGCCGGGACGAAGGCGACGATCTCGATCGTCTTCGCGGTGGGGATGGGCAGGTGGGAGAGGTCCTCGTCGCTGATCGGGATGATCGTGCCGTCCGCGTCCTCGTAGCCCTTGCCGATCTCGGCCTGGCTGACCTCACGCTCCTCCAGCTCGCACACCTTGCGGTAGCGGATGCGGCCGCCGTCCTCGGTGTGGATCTGGCGGAAGGAGATGGCGTGGCTCTCGGTGGCGTTCACCAGCTTGATCGGGATGCTGACGAGACCGAAGGAGATGGCGCCGTTCCAGATGGATCTCACGGGCAGCACCTTTTCGCCGTTTCATCATGGATTAGGACGTTGTGCGTGGGATTGTCATCTTATGACGCCTGTCACAGAGGTGGAGGGGCGGAGAGTCGCGCTCAGCAACCTGGAGAAGGTGCTGTATCCGGCGACCGGCTTCACCAAGGCCGAGCTGTTGCACTACTACGCGATCACGGCCGAAGCCTTGCTCCCTCATCTCCGTGATCGTCCGGTCTCCTTCCTGCGGTACCCGGACGGGCCGGACGGGCAGGTCTTCTTCACCAAGAACGTTCCGCCCGGTACGCCCGACTGGGTCACCACCGCCGAGGTGCCGCGCTCGGAGGGGCCGGCTCGGATGGTGCTGGTGCAGGATCTGGCCTCGTTGATGTGGGCCGCGAATCTCGTTGCGGAGTTTCATACACATCAGTGGCTGATCCAGGATCCGGGTGAAGCGGATCGGCTCGTTTTCGATCTTGATCCTGGGCCACCGGCGGGGGTGTTGCAGTGTTGCGAGGTCGCCTTGTGGTTGCGGGAGCGGCTGGCTGTGGATGGGGTCGAGGTGTTTGTGAAGACCTCCGGGTCCAAGGGGTTGCATCTGCTTGCCCCGGTGCGGGGGGCTTCCTCCGAGCGGGTGTCCGAGTACGCCAAGGGGCTGGCTGTGGAGGCTGAGCGGGCCATGCCTCGGCTGGTGGTGCATCGGATGACGCGGAGTCTGCGGGCCGGGAAGGTGTTCGTGGACTGGAGTCAGAATGCGGCGCGGAAGACTACCGCCACGGCTTACACCGTGCGGGCGCGGGCGGAGCCGTTCGTTTCGGTGCCGGTCACGTGGGAGGAGGTCGGTGCGTGCCGGTCTGCCGAGCAGCTCGTCTTCCGGGCCGGGGACGTCGCGCCGAGGTTGCAGGATTACGGGGATCTGCTGGCGCCGCTGCTGGAGGCCGGGCGGGCGGCCGTCTTGCCGCCTTGAGGGTTTTCGCCCCCGCCGCCCCTACCCTTCCCGTCCCTGGGGGCTGCCGCCCCCAGACCCCCGCTTCGGCCCTGAACGGGCCTCGTCCTCAAACGCCGGACGGGCTGTAATTTTTAGGCCTTCCCCCACGCCCCCCGATCCCGCGCCATCGCATGCAACGCCTCCACATCCGCCGGCTTCAGCACGCCCCCCAGCCGCGCCAGCCCCTCGATCTCGCTATCCCGCAGGACCCGGATCTCGCGCACCGGCACCGGTATCGACACCTCCGTCGGCTCGACCAGGGCCAGCACGGGCCGGACCTCCGCGGTCAGGGCGTGGGACGCTCGGTCGGCGTCCGCGCGGAGGCGGCGTAGCAGTGGGAGCGGCTCGCGGCGGCCGAGGGCGACCATCGGGTCGGTCACGGTGACGCGGTGGCGGCGGGCGTAGAGGGTGTGTACGGCGAAGAGGCCGCCGGGGCCGATGGCCAGGTGGTGGATTCGGTCGCCGCCGGGGAGCGGTACGGAGTGCAGGGTGTGCCAGCCGGCGGTGTCCAGGTGGTCCAGGGCCTCGCCTACCGCCTGCTCGGCCGTGAGGGCTCGGCGGCGGGGGTCGGGGCGGAGTCGGTGGGGTGGGGACGGGTCGCGGTCGAGGGCGACGAGGAGGGCCTCACCGGGGCGGTTGGGGGCCAGGTCGTCGTCGGGGTGGAGGGCGAGGCGGGCCAGTTCGGCGGGGGTCGGGACGGGGGGTGGGCCCACCGTGACGGGGCCGGTGAGGAAGGGGCCGAGGGCTTGGAGTACGTCGTCCCTGCGGTCCTCGCTCAGGAGGTTGACCCGGGCCGACTCACGGTCGTACCAGGCGACGTTGCCGCCGTCCCTTCCGCAGACGTACAGCCGTTCCTGACCGTGCCGCCAGGTCGGCACGACGCGTAGTCCGCTCATGCGCCATCACCCCTCGACCATGGGAACAGGCGGGGTGGTCCAGGGGCAAGCGCTCCGGGGTCTTTGACGGGGGTGGGGGCGACGGAAATGGCCGAAGGGTGGAGGTGCGGGGGCGGGGGCCGGGTGGCGGAGTGATCGTTTCTCCGGGCGAATAGGGTGTACTGCGCCGCCGCGCGGCCGTACCACCGAACGAATTCAGCCACCGTACGTACTCCCTGCCGGCGAACGCAGCCCCCAAGTAGTCCCCGTAGTCACCAAGTAGTCCCCGTAGTCCCCAAGTAGTCCCCAATAACTGAACGAAACCAGCCCCAGGAGCATCGTGCCCCGCACCCGCCCGACCCGCAGCGCCCTCGTCGCCGGGGTCGTCGTCCTCGTGGCGGTGACCGTGGCCGGGTGCGGTGACACGGGTGGGCTGCGCGGGGCCGGGGCGACCCCGACCGCTATCAGTCCCGCCAAGCTCTGGCCCGATCTGCGCCCGGCGTCCAGCCCGGCCTGGCCGTACGACGAGGCGAGCACGGAGACCGTGAAGGGCATAGCCGTGCCGGGCGACGACATCCACAAGGTGGACCCGGTCGCCGTCGTGCGCGCGGAGATGGCGGCGCATCCGGACGACTACGGCGGCCAGGGCGCGTATCACGCCACGGTGGCCCGGATGGACGACTGCGAGGCGGGGGGCGACTCGCGGCGGTGTCCGCTGCTGAGGGCCTACTACCGCGATCTGACCGGGGACGGGCGCGACGACATGACGCTCGGGTTCCGGCTGTATCCGACCAATCAGACGGCCGTGCGGGTGTACACCGTCCAGCACCACAAGCTGGTGCAGGTGCTGGACGACAACGACGCGATCGTCGGGGTGGAGCTGGCCGGGCGGGCCGTGATCGTCCGGTCCCCCGCCGGGATCAGCGGGTACGAGTACCGCACCACCTGGGCCTGGGATCCGGAGCAGCGGGCGATGGTCTTCTCCCGCGACGAGTTCCTGCGCACCGGCAAGCACACCGGTGGCATGCACAAGCACGCCACCCGCACGCCGTCGGCCGGACCCACCCCCGCCTTCTCCCCCTCGGCGAGCACCCGATGAGGCTCGTGCTCCCCCAGTGGGCCGGCGCGCTCGCGGTGAAGGCCGCCGTCTTCATCACGGTGATGTGCTGTTCGCTGGCCGCGCTGCTCGGTGTGCTGGTGCATGTCTCCGTGACCGATCAGACCGTGGGCCAGGCCCGTGACCAGGCGCTGGGGCGGCTGACCGACGCGACCAGGGCCTTCCAGGCGGGTGACGGCCTGTTGCCGGGCGCCGGGGTGGATCCCGAGGGGCTTCCCGCGCCGCTGCGGGCGCTGGCGGTGGCCGGGCAGCGCGGCACGATGGTCGCCACGCACCGCGGGCACCCCACGATGTGGGCGGCGGGCCCCGCCGACGGTGGCCGGGCGCTCGCGGTGGAGGTCGACTACGCGCAGCAGGCGGGCACCATAGCGGGGCTGGACCGGGCGATCCTGTGGTCGTCGGTGCTGGCCATCGGGGCGACGCTGCTGGTCGGGGCGTTCGCGGTGACCCGGGTGACGCGGCGGCTGCACGGGACGGCGCGGGTGGCCCGGCGGATCAGCGCGGGCGATCTGGACGCACGCGTGGGCGACCCCCGTACGCGGGATCGGAGCCGACCGCAGGACGAGGTGGCCGCGGTCGCGGCGGCGCTGGACTCCATGGCGTCGTCGCTGCAGAGCAAGCTGCTGAGCGAGCAGCGGTTCACCGCGGACGTGGCACACGAGCTGCGCACCCCGCTGACCGGGCTGCACGCGGCGGCCGAGCTGCTGCCGCCGGGGCGGCCGACCGAACTGGTGCGCGACCGGGTGGCGGCGCTGCTCACCCTCACCGAGGACCTGCTGGAGATCTCCCGGCTGGACGCCGGCCGGGAGCGGCTGGAGCTGGACACCGAGGAGCTGGGCGCGCTGGCCGAACGGGTGGTGGGGGCGTCGGGCACGGACACCGAGGTGCGGGCCGTGCGGGAGGTGCGGGTGGAGACCGACCGGCGGCGGCTGGAGCGGGTGCTGGGCAATCTCGTCGCCAACGCGCACAAGCACGGGCGGGCACCGGTGGAAATGAGGGTGGAGCCGGCGGCGGACGGGGCCGTCGTCACCGTACGGGACCATGGGGACGGCTATCCGGAGTACCTGGTACGGCACGGCCCGCAGCGCTTCCGTACCGAAGGCGGGGCGAAGGGGCACGGGCTCGGGCTGACCATCGCGGTGGGCCAGGCGGAGGTGCTGGGCGCCCGGCTGACCTTCGCCAACGCGCTGGACGGCGGGGCGGTGGCGACCCTGGCCCTGCCCCAGGCCCACACCCCGTACGACGTCCAGTACGACATTCAGCACGACATCCAGGCCCCGCAAGCTGACACCCCGACAGCGAGCGAGGGACAAACACGACATACGTGATCCCATATGGGTAAGTTCCGGGCATGACCAAGGCCGGATCCACCGTGGCAGCGGCGCAGACCCCCGCACCCGCCGTACACCTCAACCGGCGCCGTGGCATCGAACTCGCCCTGATCCTGCTGGCCGTCCTGCTCTCCGTGTACGGCTACTGCGCCGTCGGCCTGGCCAGATACGGCACCGTCCCGCCCGGTGCCGCCGGGTACGGCGCCGGGCTCGGTGTGCTCGCCCTGGTCGCGCATGTCGCCGTCCGGGTGCGCGCGCCCGGCGCCGATCCGCTGCCGTTACCGATCGGGGTGCTGCTCAACGGCCTCGGCCTGGTCCTGATCTACCGGCTCGACCTGGAGACGCCGGGCGACCTGGCCGCGCCCGCCCAGCTCGTGTGGTCCACGCTGGGGGTGGGCCTCTTCATCGTGGTCGTCCTGCTGCTGCGCGACCACCGGGTGCTCCAGCGCTACTCCTACGTGTGCGTGGCCGCGGCCCTCGTCCTGCTCGCGCTGCCGATCCTCTTCCCGGCCGTCAACGGCGCCCGGATCTGGATCCGGATCGCCGGATTCTCCATCCAGCCGGGCGAGTTCGCGAAGGTGCTGCTGGCGGTGTTCTTCGCCGCGTATCTGGCGGCCAACCGCACCGCGCTCGCCTACAGCGGGCGCCGGGTCTGGTGGATCATGCTGCCCACCGGGCGGGTCCTCGGGCCGATCGTCGCGATCTGGCTGCTGAGCGTCGGTGTCCTGGTCCTGGAGCGCGACCTCGGTACCTCGCTGCTGTTCTTCGGCCTGTTCGTGGTGCTGCTGTACGTGTCGACCGGCCGCACCGGCTGGATCGCGGTCGGGCTGGTGCTCGCGGTGCTCGGCGCGGTCGCGGTGGGCTGGCTGGAGCCGCATGTGCACGGCCGGGTCGAGGACTGGCTGCACCCGTTCGCCACGATCGACGCGGGCGAGGGTCCCAATCAGCTCGCGCAGTCCCTGTTCGCGTTCGCGGCGGGCGGTGTCCTCGGCACCGGGCTGGGGCTCGGCCATTCCATTCTGATCGGCTTCGCCGTCAAGTCGGACTTCATCCTGGCGACGGCCGGCGAGGAGCTGGGGCTGGCCGGGCTGTCGGCGGTCTTCCTGCTGTACGCCCTGCTCGTGGAGCGCGGCTACCGGGCGGGCCTGGCGCTGCGCGACCCCTTCGGCAGCCTCCTCGCGGTGGGGCTCGCCTCGATCCTCGCGCTCCAGGTGTTCGTGATCGCGGGCGGGGTGACCGGTCTGATCCCGCTGACCGGCATGGCGATGCCGTTCCTGGCGCAGGGCGGTTCGTCCGTCGTCACCAACTGGGCGATCGTCGCCCTGCTGATCCGGCTGAGCGACTCGGCCCGCCGGCAGGACGACGGGCAGTACGACGGGCGGGAGGCCCTGTGACGAAGTACATCCGGTACGCCGCCTTCTTCTGCGTGCTGCTGCTGGCGTCCCTGCTGGTGAACGCGGCCCGCGTCCAGGTCGTCCAGGCCGGCTCCTACGACCACAACCCGGCCAACCGCCGCCCCACGATCGCCCGTTACCACCAGCCCCGCGGGAACATCCTGGTCGGCGACGAGCCGGTCACCGGCTCCCGGGACAGCGGGGAGCAGCTGCGCTACGAACGCGCCTATCCGAACGGCCCGTTGTACGCCCCGGTCACCGGCTTCTCCTCGCAGAAGTACGGGACGACGCTGCTGGAGCACAGCCAGGACTCCGTGCTGTCCGGCACGGACCCGATGCTGTCGCCGCTGCCGCTGTGGAACGGCGCCACTCGGTCCCGGAACCCCGGCGGGAACGTGGTGACGACCCTGGACCGGAACGCGCAGGAGGCGGCGTACGAGGGGCTGGGCGCCCGGAAAGGCGCGGTGGCCGCGATCGAGCCGGCCACCGGCCGGATCCTGGCCCTGGTGTCCACCCCGTCGTACGACCCGTCCGAGCTGTCCGGGAACGGCGAGGCGGTGACCTCGGCCTGGGCGCGGCTCAACGACGACCCGGAGAAGCCGATGCTCAACCGGGCGGTGCGGCAGACGTATCCGCCGGGGTCCACCTTCAAGGTGGTGACCGCGGCGGCGGCTCTGGACGCGCGTGTGGTCCGGAACCTGGACAAGCGGACGCGTTCCCCCGATCCGTACACGCTGCCCGGCACCAGGACCAGGCTGACGAACGAGTCCGACGGCTGCGCGGACGCCTCGGTGCGGATGGCCTTCGAGAGGTCGTGCAACACGGTGTTCGCCAAGCTGGGCGTGGACACGGGCGCCGAGCACATGCTGGCCACGGCGCAGGCCTTCGGCTTCAACGACCGGGGCCTGCGGATTCCCTTCCCGGCCGCGCCGAGCACCTTCGACCCGGGCGTGGACCGGGCGCAGCTGGCGCTGTCCTCGATCGGGCAGTACAACACCCGGGCCACGCCGCTGCAGATGGCGATGGTCGCGGCTGCGGTCGCGAACGGGGGGCAGTCGCGGCCGCCGTATCTGGTGGAGCGGGCCACCCGCGCGAGTGGGGAGATCGTGGCGGAGTACGGTCCCCGTCCGGCGCGGCAGGTGATGCGGCCGTCCACGGCCGCGCGCATGCGGGAGCTGATGACCGATGCGGTGCGGGAGGGTACGGGCCGCAACGCCGCGATCCGCGGTGCCACGGTCGGCGGCAAGACCGGCACCGCCCAGCACGGCGTCGGCAACGCCGGTGTGCCGTACGCCTGGTTCGTCTCCTGGGCGCAGGCCGACGACGACCTGGAGCCGAAGGTGGCGGTCGCGGTGGTCGTGGAGGACGCGTCGGCGGACCGCGGCGACATCAGCGGCGGCGGGGATGCGGCGCCGATCGCGAAGGCGGTGATGGAGGCGGTTCTGGGGTTGTGAGAGTCGTTCACTCCGGCGGAGGCGCGACCGACGGTCGGCGGTTGATCGCGGTGAGGTCGATGGTGAGGGGGAACGGAACGGTCAGCTTCAGTCGGTCATGGTGAATGCCGGTGCTGACGTACGTGTTCGTGGACGGATCCAGCTCGTAGGTGAAGACGACCGGAAGGCCGTTGCCGTCCTCCTCCACACGCCAGAAGTACGGAATCCCCGCCGCGGCGTACTTTCGCGGCTTGGCCTCTCGGTCGCGTTCCTCCGAGTCTTCGGAGACGACTTCGACGGCGAGGACGACGGAATCGGAGTGGTGCCAGGTCTGGTGCGGGCCTGTGTCGGCTTCCGCGCGATACACCAGCACGTCAGGCTCCGGCCGGTTGCGCCTGTCGAGCTTGACGCTGAACTCTCGGTCGACGTCGTACGCTTCAGGCGCCTGGCTGAGCAGGGCGTACTCCAGAAGTCGGATAGTACGCAGGTGGAAGCGGGTCTGCGGACTCACGAAGACGAGGCTCCCGTCGATCAGCTCCGTGTGCGGAGGAAGGTTCGGGAGCCGATCCAGGTCGTCAGCCGTCCAGCCGCCCTCCGGCGGACGAGGCCACTCGTAATCCTCGTCCAGCCCGTAGTCACGCGCGGCGCTCATGATTACTCCCATGGGGCGGAGTCTGCCTGGTACGGCCAGCCTACCCAGAGGAATATGCCGATTCGCCCGTCGATCGAGTGATCAACCGCCCAGACGTTGACCCGCCTCGATCGCCTCCGTCACCTCCGCCACCCGCTCCCCCTCCTCCGCCGCGAAGCGCTCCGCGTCCAGTTTCTCGGCGATCTCCTCGTCCTGGGCCATCAGCAGGTCGAGGTTGGAGTCGCCCATCTCGAACACGCCCATGTCGACGTAGGCCTCCTGGAGGCGTTTGCCCCACAGGCCGATGTCCTTGACGCAGGGGACGATGCGGCTGAAGAGGAGCTTGCGGAAGAGCTGGAGGAACTCGGAGCGTTCGCTCAGTTCCTCCGCCTCGGCCTTCGGGATGCCGAAGTTCTCCAGCACCTCCACGCCGCGGAGGCGGTCCCGCATCAGGTAGCAGCCCTCGATGACGAACTCCTCGCGCTCGCGCAGTTCGGCGTCCGTGAGCTGCTTGTAGTAGTCGCGCAGGGCCATCCGTCCGAAGGCGACGTGCCGGGCCTCGTCCTGCATGACGTAGGCGAGGATCTGCTTGGGCAGCGGCTTGTCGGTGGTGTCGCGGATCATGCCGAAGGCGGCGAGGGCCAGGCCCTCGATGAGTACCTGCATGCCGAGGTAGGGCATGTCCCAGCGGCTGTCGCGGAGGGTGTCGCCGAGCAGCGACTGGAGGTTGTCGTTGATCGGGTAGAGCATCCCGATCTTCTCGTGCAGGAAGCGGCCGTAGATCTCGGCGTGCCGGGCCTCGTCCATGGTCTGGGTGGCGGAGTAGAACTTGGCATCCAGGTCGGGGACGGACTCCACGATCCGTGCCGCGCAGATCATCGCGCCCTGCTCGCCGTGCAGGAACTGGCTGAACTGCCAGGAGGCGTAGTGCTGCCGCAGCTCGCCCCTGTCCCGCTCGGTCATCTTCGCCCAGTGCGGGGTGCCGTAGAGGGTCATCGCCTCGTCGGGGGTGCCGAGCGGGTCGTACGGATCGACCTCCAGGTCCCAGTCGATGCGCCGCTGCCCGTCCCACTGCTTGTCCTTGCCCTTCTGGTACAGGGCGAGCAGGCGGTCGCGGCCGTCGTCGTACTCCCAGCCGAAGCGGGCCGCGCCGCTGGCCGGCACCTGCCAGTGGGGGTCGCCGGGGTCCTTGGCGTACAGGTCGTAGGTCGGCATACCTCGCAGGCTCACACGTAGACGCCGAGTCAACAAGTGGTGTGCAGGGGATTGACGCCCTTGCTGACAAGCAGTCTCATAAGAGCGCTAGGGCAAGGATGTTTTTCACTCCGGGCAACGAGGTGGGACAGCGATGACGACCGTGACGGAAGCCGACGCGCTCGCGGGACTGCGCGACGCGCTCGGCCTGCTCAAGGACCGGGAGCAGGTGGCCGAGCGGCTGCTCGTCTCTTCCGCCAAGCACTCCTTCGACCCGGACGAGGAGCTGGACTGGGACGCGCCCTTCGAGGAGGGCAAGTGGTTCTGGCCGCCGGAGCTGGTGTCGCTGTACGGCACCCCGATGTGGCGGCGGATGAGCGAGGAGCAGCGGATCCTGCTGTCGCAGCACGAGGCGGCGGCGCTGGCCTCGCTGGGCATCTGGTTCGAGATCATCCTGATGCAGCTGCTGGTCCGGCACATCTACGACAAGGCGGCGACGAGCGCGCACGTCCGGTACGCGCTGACGGAGATCGAGGACGAGTGCCGGCACTCGAAGATGTTCGCCCGGCTCATAGCGCGGGGGGACGCGCCCTGGTACCCGGTGAGCCGGGCCCACCAGAACCTGGGCCGCCTGTTCAAGACGATCTCCACCACGCCCGGCTCCTTCACGGCGACGCTGCTCGGTGAGGAGGTCCTGGACTGGATGCAGCGGCTGACGTTCCCCGACGAGCGGGTGCAGCCCCTGATCCGGGGCGTGACCCGCATCCACGTCGTGGAGGAGGCCCGCCACGTCCGCTACGCCCGCGAGGAGCTGCGCCGCCAGATGGTGACCGCGCCGCGCTGGTCCCAGGAGTTCACCCGGGTCACCTCCGGCGAGTTCGCCCGCGTCTTCTCGGTCGCCTTCGTGAACCCGGACGTGTACACCAACGTCGGCCTGGACAAGCGCGAGGCGATGGCCCAGGTGAAGGCCAGCGCTCATCGCCGCGAGGTCATGCAGACGGGCGCGAAGCGTCTGACCGACTTCTTGGACGACATCGGGGTGCTGCGGGGTGTCGGCCGGCGGCTGTGGAGGTCGTCGGGGCTGTTGGCGTAGGTGAGCGTGCCCGCCTGGGGGCGCGGGGGGCTGCGCGACCAGCCGCGACGAATCCGCGGCCGTCGGCGTTCCCGCACGCCGACGGCGATTACGCTGCGGAGCATGACCCCGCAGGCCCCCACCCCCGCCTACCGCCGGCTCAGCGTCGAGGAGCGCCGCAGTCAGCTGCTCGAGGCCGCGCTGGGCCTCTTCGCGCACCGCGTCCCCGAGGACGTCTCCCTGGACGACGTGGCGGAGGCGGCGGGGGTCTCGCGCCCGCTGGTGTACCGGTACTTCCCGGGCGGCAAGCAGCAGCTGTACGAGGCCGCCCTGCGCTCCGCCGCCGACGAGCTGGAACAGTGCTTCGACGAGCCCCACGACGGCCCCCCGCTCCCCCGCCTGGCCCGCGCCCTCGACCGTTACCTCGCCTTCGTCGACGAGCACGACGCCGGCTTCAGCGCCCTCCTCCAGGGCGGCAGCGTCGTCGAGACCTCCCGGACCACCGCCATTGTCGACGGAGTGCGCCGGGCCGCCGCCGAGCACATCCTCAGCCACCTCGGCGTCACGGAACCGGGCCCGCGGCTGCGCATGACGGTCCGGATGTGGATCACGGCCGTGGAGGCGGCCTCCCTCATCTGGCTCGACGAGGACAAGCAGCCCCCCGCCGACGAGCTCCGCGACTGGCTGGTGGAGCAGTTCGTGGCCGTGCTGACGGTGACCGCGGGCCGCGATCCGCAGACGGCGGCGCTGGTCACCGGCCTGACCGAGGATGGCTGACACTGGTCCTGTGAAGAGTCAGGACACCCCTTTCGAGGGCGGCCCCATGGACGGGCGCGTGCTCCCCGTGCTGCTGGGCATGACCGGCCACCCCCCGAAGACCTACCGCATCCCGGTCCCGGACCCGCACGGCGGCCCGCCCACGGTCCTCGTCTACCGCCGCGTGCCCCGGGCGCAGAGCAAGCGCACGGGGATGGTGCGGGGATGGAAGTACCAGTACGACCCGGAGCCCGGCACGGGCGGCAGGCTCGCCTGGCCCTGGTCCAAGCCACACAGCACGCCGGCCGGCAAGCCGGACGACACCGACGGGTGACATCGTTGCGCCGAACGGCGCAGACCTCACCACCGGCGCGCGCACTCGCCCCTCATGCTCGCGGTGCGGAAATACGAAAGGCGGATGGTCCGCCTGCCGCACCGGAGGTGATGACGTGTCAGGAAGCCTTCTGCGACTGGTGTGTACGGCCGCGGTGGCGGCCCAGGCCGTCCTCGCACCCGCACCCGCACCCGCACCCGTGGCGGTGGCGTCCACCGCTCCTCAGCCCCCACGGACCGTGGCCGAGCTGCTCACCGACCTGCAACGGCTGTACCGGCAGGCCGAGCAGGCCACCGAGACCTACGACACCGCCGAGGAGAAGCTGAAGACACAGCGCGCCGAGGTGGACCGGCTGGAGGGCGAACTCGCCCGGGCCCGCCGCTCCCTGCACGACAGCCAAGGCGATGTCGGCCGGCTGGCCCGGCAGCAGTACCAGGGCAGCACCGGCATCTCCCCGTATCTGCGCCTGCTCCTCGCCCGCGATCCGCAGCACGCGCTCGACGAGGGCCATGTCATCGGGCAGCTGGCGCGGGAGAGGGTGCGGACCGTGGGGCGGCTGGCCGGCAGCGAGCAGCGGATCGACCGGCTGGCCCACCAGTCCCGCAAAGCACTCGACGCACAGCTCACCCTCGCCGAGCAGAAGAAGAAGGCCCGCGACGACGTACGCGGCAAGCTCGCCGAGGTCGAGAAGCTGCTCGCCTCCCTCACCGCCCAACAGCTCGCCGCGCTCGCCGAGTTCGAGCAGGACGGGATCGCCGGCGCACAGCACGGATTCGTGGCGTCGGGCGCGCTCGGCGGCGAGCGTGCCCCCTCCCCCGAGGGCGACCGCGCGGTCCGCTACGCCGTGGGACAGCTCGGAAAGCCGTACCAGCCGGGCGCGCGGGGCCCGGCGTCGTACGACAGCCCGGGCCTCACCTCGAGCGCCTGGCAGCAGGCCGGAGCCCCGATCCCCCGCACCACCCGGCAGCAGTGGACCCAGCTCCAGCACATCCCCCTGGGCGAACTCCGCCCCGGAGACCTCGTCGTCTACTTCCCCGAGGCCACCCACGTCGCCCTCTACCTCGGCGACGGAATGGTCGTCCAGGCCCTGAGACCCGGCGACCGGATCATGGTCTCCCCGATCGCGACCTATCCGGTACTGGGCGCGGTACGCCCGGATCCGAAGGGAAGTCCCCTGACCCACTACACCCCGCCCGAGGTGACCTACCCAGGGGCGCGGGGCTGAGACATTGTGCGGCTCCGCCGCGTGGGCGCGACAAGCCACGAACAACCCGCAGCCGCCAGCCGCCCACGCCCCCTACGGCGTCTAGGCCCCGGCAACAGACCCCAGGTACGCCCCCGTCTTCTCCGGCTCATAGAAGAAGTTCTCGAAATCGGCCGGGTCATTGAACCCGTTCGCGAACCGATCAGCCACCGGCTGAAGCTGCCCCGCGGCACCGATCAGGTTGAGGATGTGCTCCGGCGGCGGAGCCAGCATCGCGTTGGTCCACTTGGTCACGTGCCGCGCCGTGTCCCAGTACCGCTCGAAGGTCGCCTGCATCCACTCCTCGTCGAAGGGCTTGTCGCCCTGCTCCAGGATGGAGGCGAGGTACGCGGCGGCGCACTTGGACGCCGAGTTGGAGCCCTGGCCGGTGATCGGGTCGTTGGCGACGACCACGTCGGCCACACCGAGCACCAGGCCGCCGCCGGGGAGGCGGCCGACGGGGTTGCGGACGGTCGGGGCGTAGCGGCCGGCGAGGGTGCCGCCGGCGTCGGTCAGTTCGACCCTGGTGGCCCGCGCGTACTCCCAGGGCGTGAACTTCTCCATGAGTCCCAGGGTCAGGGAGAGGTGTTCCGCCGGGTCCTTGACGCCGTTGAAGACGTCCAGCGGGCCGCCGGGTATGCCCTCCCAGAACAGGATGTCGGCGCGGCCGGAGGTGGTGAGCGTCGGCATGACGAACAGCTCGCCGACTCCGGGGACCAGGTTGCAGCGGACGGCGTCGTACTCCGGGTGCTCCGGGCGCGGGCCGAGTCCGTGCACGTACGCGACCGCCAGCGCGCGCTGCGGCTCGCTGTACGGGGACCGCTCGGGGTCGCGGGCGAACATGGACACCAGCTCGCCCTTGCCCGCCGAGACCAGCACGAGGTCGTACGTACGGGAGAAGTAGTCGAGGTCGGAGACCGCCGCGCCGTGGATGACGAGCTGGCCGCCGCGCTGGGCGAACGTCTCCATCCAGCCGGCCATCTTCACCCGCTGGTCCACCGACTGGGCGTACCCGTCGAGCTTGCCCACCCAGTCGATCGCGCGCTGCGTCGGACCGGGGTCGTGCGAGCCGGGGGCGGCCACCGAGACGCCGAGTCCTTCGATCTTCGGAGCCTGGGACTCCCAGAAGTTCAGCTGGAGGTCGCGCTCGTGCTGGAGTGCCGTGTCGAACATGCACTGGGTGGACATGACCCGGCCGGCGCGGATCTCGTCCGCGGTCCGGTTGGACATCAGGGTGACCTCGTACCCGTGCGACTGGAGGCCGAGGGCGAGCTGGAGGCCGGACTGGCCGGCTCCGACGACGAGTATCTTCCGCATGCGGGGTACTTCTCCTACTCGGGGGTTTCGTCGAGCGCGTGGCCGACGAGGGCCAGGAGGGTCTCGATCACCGAGATCCGGCGCCGCGCATCCATGATCATGACAGGTATGCGCGGGGGGATGGTCAGCGCCTCCCGCACGTCCTCCGGTTCGAACAGCTCACTGCCGTCGAAGTGGTTGACCGCGACGACGTACGGCAGTCCGCAGCTCTCGAAGTAGTCCAGCGCCGGGAAGCTGTCTCTGAGGCGGCGGGTGTCGGCCAGCACGACGGCGCCGATCGCGCCGCGCACCAGGTCGTCCCACATGAACCAGAACCGCTGCTGGCCCGGCGTGCCGAACAGGTAGAGCACCAGGTCGTCGTCGAGCGTGATGCGGCCGAAGTCCATGGCCACGGTGGTGGTCAGCTTGCCCGGCGTGGCGGTGAGGTCGTCGGTCTCCTCGCTCGCCTCGGTCATCAGCGCCTCGGTCTGCAGGGGCGTGATCTCCGAGACGGACGTGACCAGCGTGGTCTTGCCGACGCCGAAGCCGCCCGCCACGACGATCTTCGTCGCGACGGGGGCCCGGGTGCGGTCCGTCTGCCAGGACTTGAGGTCCTCGTCGGGTTCGACGAAGGGGGTCCCCGGGGTCTCCCCGAAGGGGGCGACGGCGTCAGAGACGGCGGAGTCCATTCAGCACCCTTTCCAGCAGTGCGCGGTCCGGCCGGCCGACGCCGTGGTTGGTTCCGGTTCCGTACACACGGATCTTTCCCTGGTCCGCGAGGTCGCTCAGGAGTACGCGGACCACGCCGAGCGGCATCTTCAGCAGCGCGGCGATCTCGGCCACCGTGCGCATACGGCGGCACAGTTCGACGATGGCCCGCATCTCGGGCATGACCGCCGAGAGCGGCGCACTCGTCAGCTCCTTGCGCTGCTCGGGAGCCTCGATCGCAGCCGTGGCCGCCACGAACGTCTCGACGAGCAGGACGTGGCCGAAGCGGGTACGGCCACCGGTGAGCGAGTAGGGGCGGACGCGGGCGGGCCTGCGGTCGCCGCCGCGTACCGGGAGCCTGTTCGGCGTGCCGCTGCTCATCGGACGCTCCCCGTCGGGTCGGACTCCATGGATTTACGGAGCTCGCTGCGCAGTTCGGGCGTCAGGACGTGGCCGGCGCGGCCGACGAAGAGCGCCATGTGGTACGCCACCACGCTCATGTCGCACTCCGCGGAGCCGTGTACGCCGAGCAGCGAGCCGTCGCTGATCGACATGACGAACAGGCTGCCCTCGTCCATCGCGACCATCGTGTGCTTGACGCCGCCGAACTTCATCAGCTTCGCGGCGCCGACGGTGAGGCTGCCGATGCCGGAGACGATGGTGGCGAGGTCGGCGGAGGAGCCACGGGGGCCCCTTCCTGGGCGGGCCTGGTGGGATCCCGCCGCCGCGGTGGGGTCGGAGGACAGGAGGAGCAGGCCGTCTGAGGAGACCACGGCGACGGACTGGATGCCGGGGACTTCCTCGACCAGGTTGGTCAGCAGCCAGTGCAGGTTGCGGGCCTCCCTGCTCAGTCCGAAGGTACTGGGCGCGGTCAACTGCTTGCCTCCTCGACTGTGCCCCCCGTGGCTTGTTCTGTTGTGGAGATGTCCGCCGTCTCCGCTTCCGCTCGGCGATAGCCGGCTTGGGCGCCCTGGCGGAAGCCGCCGAGCCTGCGGCGCAGGGCTTCGGCGTCTACGGAGCCGCTGCGTTGGCGTGGGGCCTGGGTGGGGGCGGTGATCTTGGGGGTGCGCTTGGGCAGGCCCTTGGCGGTCAGTTGCTCTTCGTCGGCTGTGCGGGTGTGTTCTTGGGCGGGGCCCGCCTCGGCTTCGCCTTCGGCGGGTTTGTTCCCACCCGCACCACCCGTGCCGCTTTCGTGGTCGGGTGCGGGTGGCCCCTGTGGGGGCTGCGCGCCGACGGCGGCTGCGGGTTCGTGGGTGGGGGTGCGTGGGCCCTGGAACGGCTTCGCGTCGGCGGCGGGTGCGGGTTCGGGGGACGGTTCGGGGGTGGGGGTCAGGTCTGGGAGTAGGAGTTCCATCGTGGACTCCGCGGGGGTTTCCGGGGGCTGGACCGGCTGGTGGTCCGCGGGGGCGGGTACGGGGGGCTCCGCGGCCGGTGCCTCACGTACCGCGCGCTCCGCCAGGGTGACCAGTGGGTCCCCAGACGTGGAGCGGGTGGGCAGGACGTTGGAGTTGGCCTCGGCGTTCGCGCCCGGGAGGGAGAAGGTGTGGGGGCCGCCCGCCGTGGTGGCGGGGGCGGGTACGGATGCCGTCGGCGGGGCGGTCAGCAGGGGCGCGGGCAGGACCACCACCGCCGCGATGCCG
Source organism: Streptomyces sp. NPDC020299 (assembly GCF_044387825.1). NCBI lineage: Bacteria > Bacillati > Actinomycetota > Actinomycetes > Kitasatosporales > Streptomycetaceae > Streptomyces > Streptomyces sp. NPDC020299. Next base: position 166,176 of record NZ_JBIRWL010000020.1, on the reverse strand, counting down.
CCCTGCTTCTGTTCGCGGAGCTGGACGCGGGCGCCGTGGCGGTGGGCGAGGCGGGCCACGACGTACAGGCCGAGGCCGAGGCCCTCCTCGCCCTCCTCGTCGTAGGGCGACTCGGCGTCGAAGGCGGCGAGGCGGGAGTTGAGGCGCTCCAGGCGTTCGGTGGCCATGCCGATGCCCTCGTCCTGCACGGAGAGCATGACCTCGCCGCTCTCCAGCAGCCAGCCCGAGACCTCGACGTGCATGTCGGGCGGGGAGAACGAGGTGGCGTTCTCCATCAGTTCGGCGAGGAGGTGGGAGAGGTCGTCCGCGGCGAAGCCCGCGACGTGGGCGTGCGGGGGCAGGGCGGCGATGCGGACGCGTTCGTAGCGTTCGATCTCGCTGACCGCCGCCCGGACGACGTCGACGAGCGGGACCGGGCCCGGGTGCTGCTGAACGTGCTCGGTGCCGGCGAGGACCAGCAGGTTCTCGCTGTGGCGGCGCATGACCGTGGCGAAGTGGTCGAGCTTGAAGAGGGTGGACAGGCGCTCGGGGTCCTGCTCGCGGTCCTCCAGGCCCTCGATGACCGCGAGCTGGCGTTCGACGAGGCCGAGCGTGCGCAGGGCGAGGTTGACGAAGGTGCCGCCGATGCTGGTGCGCAGGCGCTCCAGCTGGGCGGCGGAGTCGGCGAGTTCGGCGCGCAGTTCCTCCCGGGCGTCGGCCATCCGCTGGCGCTGGCCGACCAGGTGTTTGCGGTCGGTCTCCAGGGTGGTGATCCGCTCATGGAGGGCGGCGGCATGCGCGTGCAGGGCGTTGACGGAGCGGACGACCTGGGCGAACTCGTCGTTGCGGCCGGTGAACTTCACCGGCTCCGCGGCGGTGGGGTCCTCGGCCTCGGCCAGGCGGGCCGAGCCCCGGCGCAGGACCGACAGCGGGCGGGTGAGGGTGCGGGCCATGGCGGTGGCGATGCCGACGGCGACCAGCAGCAGGGCGCCGAGGACGGCGATCCGGATCTCCAGCGCGGTGACGTCGTCGTCGCGCAGCTTGGCGAGGTCCTTGGTGCGGTGGTCGTAGAGGGCGGACTCCGCGCCCCCCATCAGGTCGACCCGGGCGGACAGGGCCGCGTCGAGCTTCTTGGCGCTGGTGCCGAGGTCGCCGTCGCTCAGCGTCGGCTGGTCGGTGAGGGAGGCGAGGTACTTCTCGGCGGAGTTGACCTCGGGGCCGGTGACGGTGGAGTCGTACGAGGAGACGGCCGTCTTGGGCGCGGTGTCGTGGAAGTCGGCGAGGGCCGCGTCCGAGCGCAGCCTGGCCTGCTGGGCGGCGGCGGTGAGGGCGTCGCGCTGCTTCTTGTCGGCCGCCGAGGTGGTGGTGGTCGTGGTGGGCAGGCCGGTGGTGGGGCTGATGACCGTCTGCTCGCTGGTCGGCACGTTGAGGGCCGCGAGGAGCAGGCCGCGGGCGGCGGCGGACTGCTGGACGGCGGTGTCCAGTTCGGCGAGCGCGTAGGCGCCGGAACCGGCCCGCGGGGGCATCTGCTCGGCCAGCTGGTCGGCGAGCCCGTGGAGTTCGGTGATGGCGGCGGAGTAGGCCTGGTGCGCTTCGAGGGCGGTGTTCTTGCCGCTGAGCGCGGCCCGGCGTACGGCCGCGATGCCGTCGAGGTCGGTGCGCAGGGAGCCGGGTGTGTCGCTCTCGGAGCGCAGGTCCTCGACCTGCCGGTCGACGCGGGCGCTGCGCTGCTCCGAAGGGGCCTTGGACTTGGGGCGGCCGGCCGCGATGTAGGAGGTGACCTCGTCGCGTTCGTCGGCGAGCGAGTGGGCGAGGGAAAGCGCGTCCTGGGTGCGCTGGGCGAGGGTCACCAGCTCCTGGGAGTCGCTCAGCTGCCCGGAGGCGGTGAGCAGGGAGGGCGCTCCCGCCCCGGCTATCGCGGCGGCCACCACGGTGACGGCGACTATCAGCCGGTTGCGTACGTGGGTGGGGCGGCCGGTGCCGACGGGGGTGCGCTCGGCGCCCTCTTCGGAGGCCGTCTGCTTGCCTGTGCGCCGAGGCCGCTTTTTCTGCACCGGTGCTCGCATTCCTGAACTCGTCTACCCATGGGCCCGGGTGGCGCCCCGTCACATCGGTGCCAAGTGGTACTCACACCCGGTACGGTCCGTCCCCCGACCCTCCCAGCGCCGGTGGTCAGTGGTCGGGCATCACCTGGCTCGCCACCCAAAGGAGTGAACATCGGCCGGGAGTTGGCGGGCAAGTTCCGCAGGCGCGTACAGGTACCTTGCGCGGTGGGCCGGTTGGACGCGGGCGGCAGGCTTTGGCAGGATTCGCCACCACGTCTTCCCGGAGGGTGTCATTCCGTCCCAAAACAGGCGCCTGACCTGCGGGGCGGCGGGAATTCCGTGACCGTTGCCAGCCTTTGGCGGACCTTGTGAAGGGGTCGTGCAGACTGGCCGAATGCGTACTGAACTCGTTTCGGAACCCGGTGACGCCACCCGACCCAACGAGGACTTCGCGGCGGTCGGGCTACCGGCCTCCGGGCAGGGTGGCTGCGTCGTCGTCCTGGACGGCGTCACCCCGCCGAAGGGCGGGACGGGGTGTCTGCATTCCGTCGCTTGGTTCACCGCCCGGCTGGGCGGCGCGCTGACCGAACTGACCGTTTCGCTGCCGGATGCGACGCTTACGGAAATACTCGCCCGGGCGATCCGCCGGACGGCCGAGGCACACGCGGCCACCTGTGACCTTTCTCACCCGCGTACCCCGCAGGCGACGGTGGTCCTGGTCCGCTGGACCCCGGACGCCGTCGACCACCTGGTCCTCTCCGACTCCGCCCTCCTCCTGCGGTCCCCGGACGGCACCGTCACCCCCGTCCTGGACGACCGCCTCGACCGCCTCCCCCGCGCCTGGCTGGTCAGCGACGCCGTCTGCGATGCCCGCGCCCGCAACAAGGAGGGCGGCTTCTTCACGGCGGCCGCGGACCCGGACGTCGCCGTCCGCGCGGTCACCGGCAGCCTCCCCCGCCACGAGGTCCGCGCCCTGGCGGCGCTGACGGACGGCGCGACCCGCTGGGTGGAGAAGTTCGGCGAGGGCGACTGGGCGGCCCTGTTCGACGTCGTCCGCAAGGAGGGCGCCCGGTCCCTGATCGACCGGGTACGCGGGCTGGAGGCGGCGGACCGGGACGAGCGGGCGTTCCTCGGGCGCAGCAAGACGCACGACGACGCGACGGTGGCGTACGTGGAGCTCTAGAGGGCCAGGAGTGGTCCCGGCCGCTCGGCCGCTTCTCGCGGCTTGTCTCGCTCGCGGCTACTTCTCCATGACCCCGTTCAGCTCGCGCAGCAGTCGCGCCAGTTCCGCCACCTCTCGCCGGTCCCAGTGGGCGAGCTGGCTGACGTAGCGCGCGCGGCGGGCCTCCCGGACCTTGCCGACCCGGCCGCGCCCCTCGTCGGTGAGGGCCACCAGCCAGGCCCGCCCGTCCGCCGGATCCGGCTCGCGGGCGACGAGGCCGAGCTCCTCCAGGGCGCGCAGCTGGCGGGACATGGTGGCCTTGCCGACGCCGATGTAGGCGGCGAGCGCCGTGGCGCGCTGGCGGCCGTGCTCGTCGAGGCGGACGAGCAGGCCGTACGCGGCCGACTCCAGGTCAGGGTGGACCTCCCGGGCCATCTCGCCCTGGTTGGCGCGGGCGCGCCGCAGGAGCACCGTCAACTCGCGTTCCAGGGCCAGGAACTCCTGGTCCGCACCGCTCGGCGTCACCTCGGCGGCCACGGGTTGCCCGCCGCCGTTCGCGTCCTCGTGCACGTCAGCACTCCTGCTCGGTTTCCCGGTCCTGAAAGTTTCTGCCAGATCTCGTCATCGCCGCAGCTACGTAAGTATTTCGCAGGCGTAGACCAACGGCGGCATCCGGACCCCCTTCCACGCCGTCTTCTACGTGCGTAGCTTCAATGGCAGGCATTCAATGGCATGCCCACGCCAGCGCTGCAGGCGTGGGTCACCGTGGGCCCCCCACTCCCCCACCTCCCCACATCTCCCCCCTCCTCGTCTCGGAGGCGCGTCATGCCCGTGCTCAGATCCGGTTCGGTCGCCGCCGCCCTGCTCGCGGCCCTCTCCCTCACCCTGCCCCTGTCGCCCGCGCACGCCGCGAGCTTCCCCGCCCGCGGCTCCGCCCGCATGGGCATGGGCGTCCTTGCCCACGACGGCCAGGACGGCAGCCCCGCCCCCACCGCCGCCGCCCAGACCGAGGGCGTCGACGTCTCCGCCTACCAGGGCAACGTCGCCTGGTCGACCCTGTGGAGCAGCGGGGTCAAGTGGGCGTACACGAAGGCGTCGGAAGGCACGTACTACACGAACCCGTACTTCGCCCAGCAGTACAACGGCTCCTACAACGTCGGCATGATCCGCGCGGCCTACCACTTCGCCACTCCGGACACCACGAGCGGGGCGGCCCAGGCCGACTACTTCGTCGCTCACGGCGGCGGCTGGTCCAAGGACGGCAGGACCCTGCCCGGCACCCTCGACATCGAGTGGAACCCGTACGGCGCCGCCTGCTACGGCAAGTCCACCAGCGCGATGGTCAGCTGGATCGCCGCCTTCCTGGACAGGTACAAGGCGCGTACGGGACGGGACGCGGTCATCTACACGGCCACCAGCTGGTGGTCCCAGTGCACGGGCGACTACGGCGGCTTCGCGTCGGACAACCCGCTGTGGATCGCGCGGTACGCGTCGGACGCGGGCACGCTGCCGTCGGGGTGGTCCTTCTACACGATGTGGCAGTACACGTCGTCCGGGCCGACGGTCGGGGACCACGACAAGTTCAACGGGGCGCTGGACCGCGTGGTCGCCCTCGCGAACGGCTGACCGGCCGGCTGGCTGACCGGCTGACGTACGGCGAGGGCCCGGGCCTCCCTCACGGGACCCGGGCCCTGCCTTTCCGGACGCGTCCGTCACGCCGCGACCGGAACCTCCGGCGTCGCCTCGCTCGTGGCGGGCGCGAGCGCCAGCTCCAGGACCTGGCGGACGTCGGTCACGGCGTGGACGGCGAGCTTGTCCAGCACCTCGGCCGGGACGTCGTCCAGGTCGGGTTCGTTGCGCTTGGGGATGATCACGGTGGTCACCCCGGCGCGGTGGGCGGCGAGCAGCTTCTGCTTCACGCCGCCGATGGGCAGGACCCGGCCGGTCAGGGAGACCTCGCCGGTCATCGCCACGTCCGTGCGGACCAGCCGGCCGGACAGGAGCGAGGCGAGTGCCGTGGTCATCGTGATGCCGGCGCTCGGGCCGTCCTTCGGGACCGCGCCCGCCGGGAAGTGGATGTGCACGCCCCGGTCCTTGAGGTCGGCGACGGGCAGTTCCAGCTCGGCGCCGTGAGAGCGCAGGAAGCTCAGCGCGATCTGCGCCGACTCCTTCATCACGTCGCCCAGCTGACCGGTGAGGGTCAGGCCCGCCGCGCCCGTCTCGGGGTCGGCGAGGGACGCCTCGACGTACAGGACGTCACCGCCCGCGCCGGTCACCGCCAGGCCGGTCGCCACGCCCGGGACCGCCGTACGGCGCTCGGCCGGGTCCTGGGCGGACTCGGGCACGTGGTGCGGCCGGCCGATCAGAGAGCGCAGGTCGCCGTCGGTGACGGTGAACGGCAGCTCCCGCTCGCCCAGTTCGTGCTGGGCCGCGACCTTGCGCAGCAGCCGGGCGATCGACCGCTCCAGGTTGCGCACGCCCGCCTCGCGCGTGTACTCGCCGGCGAGCCCCCGCAGCGCGCTCTCGTCGAGGGTGACCTCGTCCTTGTGCAGGCCCGCCCGGTCCAGCTGGCGCGGGAGCAGGTGGTCGCGGGCGATGACGACCTTCTCGTCCTCGGTGTAGCCGTCCAGCCGGACCAGCTCCATGCGGTCGAGCAGGGCCTCGGGGATGGCCTCCAGGACGTTGGCGGTGGCGAGGAAGACCACGTCCGACAGGTCCAGCTCGACCTCCAGGTAGTGGTCCCGGAAGGTGTGGTTCTGAGCCGGGTCGAGGACTTCGAGGAGGGCGGCCGCGGGGTCGCCGCGGAAGTCCGAGCCCACCTTGTCGATCTCGTCGAGCAGGACGACCGGGTTCATCGAACCGGCCTCCTTGATCGCGCGGACGATCCGGCCGGGCAGCGCGCCGACGTACGTACGCCGGTGGCCGCGGATCTCGGCCTCGTCCCGGACACCGCCGAGGGCGACGCGGACGAACTTGCGGCCCATCGCGTGGGCCACGGATTCACCGAGCGACGTCTTGCCGACGCCGGGCGGACCGACGAGGGCCAGTACGGCACCACCGCGCCGGCCGCCGATCACGCCCAGGCCCCGGTCGGTACGGCGCTTGCGCACCGCCAGGTACTCGGTGATCCGCTCCTTGACGTCCTCCAGTCCCGCGTGCTCGGCGTCCAGGACGGTCTTGGCGCCCTGGATGTCGTAGGCGTCCTCGGTCCGCTCGTTCCACGGCAGTTCGAGGATCGTGTCGAGCCAGGTGCGGATCCAGCTGCCCTCGGGCGACTGGTCACTGGCCCGCTCCAGCTTGTCGACCTCCTTCAGGGCCGCCTCGCGGACCTTCTCGGGCAGGTCGGCGGCCTCGACGCGGGCACGGTAGTCGTCGGACTCCTCGGCCGAGTCCTTGGAGTCGCCGTTCAGCTCGCGCAGTTCCTTGCGGACGGCTTCCAGCTGGCGGCGCAGCAGGAACTCGCGCTGCTGCTTGTCGACGCCCTCCTGGACGTCCTTGGCGATGGTCTCGGCCACGTCCTGCTCGGCGAGGTGGTCGCGCAGTTGCTGGGTGGCGAGCTTGAGGCGGGCGACCGGGTCGGCGGTCTCCAGCAGCTCGACCTTCTGGTCGGTGGTCAGGAACGGCGAGTAGCCGGAGTTGTCGGCGAGCGCGGAGACGTCGTCGATGGCCTGGACGCGGTCCACGACCTGCCAGGCGCCGCGCTTCTTCAGCCAGCTGCTGGCGAGGGCCTTGTACTCCTTGACGAGTTCGGCGGCCTGACCCGGCAGCGGGTCCGGCACGCTCTCGTCGATCCTCGTGCCCTCGACCCACAGGGCCGCACCCGGCCCGGTGGTCCCGGCGCCGATCCTCACCCGGCCGCGGCCGCGGATCAGGGCGCCCGGGTCGCCGTCGGCGAGCCGGCCGACCTGCTCGACCGTGCCCAGCACACCGGTCTTGGCGTACGTCCCCTCGATGCGTGGCACCAGCAGCACCTTGGGCTTCCCCGGCGCCGACCGGGCGGCGGCCTGTGCGGCCTCCACCGCGGCGCGCACCTCGGAGTCGCTCAGGTCCAGCGGGACCACCATCCCGGGCAGCACGACCTCGTCGTCGAGCGGCAGAACGGGCAGGGTGAGTGGTGTGGACGCCGTGGACTCAGCAGTCATGATCTCCCCTTGGGCAGTCAAATTGAGCTATGCCGACTCAATGCTTGTGAGCCCTTGATTGTTCCCCAAGGGGTGTTCGCTGTGAGCGATCACTTCGTCGGCCGCGACTTCGACCCCTCTTAAAAGCAGTTGCCGCCCGCCCCGGCATTCCCCGTACCGTGCCCCCGATGACGACCGACACCGCGGCGCTGCTCGCCGCCTACGACGCCCAGATACGCGCCGTTCCGCCCGCTCCGCCGCCCGGGATCACGCACGAGTACGACGGCGAACTGCTGCGGGTCGTCGGGGATTTCCGCGGCTTCCTCAGCGCGCCGCGCGATCTGGGCCTGCGCGGGCGGGAGCTGGACGAGCTGATCGCGCGGCAGCGGGACTTCTTCGCGGCGCGCGGCGAGGCGGTGGAGTGGAAGATCCGCGGCCACGACGCCCCGGCCGACCTGACCGACCGGCTGCGCGCGGCGGGGTTCGTGCCCGAGGAGCAGGAGACGGTGCTGGTGGCGCCCGTGGCGGAGCTGGCCGTGCGGCAGCCCGTACTGCCCGACGGCGTCACACTGCGCCGGGTCACCGCCGAGGCGGACATGCACCGGATCGCCGCCCTGCAGACGGCCGTATGGGACCAGGACATGAGCTGGCTCGCCGAGCATCTGATCGGGCGGCTCACGGTCGGCCCGGACGACATCTCCGTGCACGTCGCCGAGGCCGACGGTGAGATCGTCTGCGCGGCCTGGCTGCTCTTCCGCCCCGGTACGGAGTTCGCCGGCCTGCTGGGCGGCTCCACGCTCGCCGAGTGGCGCGGCAAGGGCATCTACCGCGCCATGGTCGCCACCCGCGCCGGCCTCGCCGCCGCCCGCGGCATCAGATACCTCAACGTCGACGCCTCCGCCGACAGCGCCCCGATCCTGCGCCGCCTGGGCTTCTACGCGGTGACGACGACCACGCCGTACGTGTGGTCGCCGGAGGGGCGGGCCTAGGGCCCTAGGGGGTACCTGGCGACCTGGGCCGAGAGGTCAGGAGACCGTGCGGCCCAGGAAGGCCAGCAGGCGGGTGTGTGCGGGGGCGCCGGGGGGTGCCGGGGTCTCCTCGGCGAAGATTCCGGGGACCCGGAAGGCGTCGAAGCCGTCCATCTGCCGCACCGTGCGGAGCAGTCCCTCGCACAGTTCCTCGTCGAGCAGCGCCCGCCGGTCCGTCGCGATGGCCAGGTCGACGCCGTGCACGCAGACCTCGGTGAGGTGGATCTGCGCCGCGAGCGGCCCGGGCACGGCTCCGAACGAGAGCCGGAGGGTGGTGTCGAGGGCGCCGGGCCGGTTCCAGGTCGCGCGGTCCAGCTCGGCCGCCGAGGCGTACGCGGCCTTCGGGTCGTCCGCAAGCCAGTCGGACTCGTGGTCGGCCTCGGGTTCCCTGCCGTCCAACTGGGCGGCGAAGATGCGCATGCCGCCCACGGTGTGGTTGAGCAGGGCGCGCGCGTCCCATTCCGCACACGGCGTCGGCAGCGTCCACTGCTCGTCCGAGACCCCGTTCACCACCCGCCCGGTCATCGTGATCGCCCGCTCCATACGCCGTACCGCCTCGGTCATCCGGGCCTCCCCCGTGCGCTTCCGTCATGCCTTCGCGAGGTCATCGCTACACCATCGGGACGGAGTTCATAGGCAATCCGCTGAGACTGCCGGGGGAGTGACAGCGACTCCAGGGGTCGGTACGCGGGCGGGGCCCGGGCGTCGAGCGGTGATCGCGGGCCGCCGTGGTGGCGGCCGAGGCAGCGTTCCCGGCGGCTGGGAAGACGGGGTGGCGATGGAGCCCCGTCTCGGCGGTCCGGGCGCCGGCCAGGCTACGGCTGGGCGTCGCGGCCCAGCACCTTGGCTTCGTCGACGCCTCCCGTACCGACACCCCGCCCGGTTCGCATACGTCGCCACGTGCAGCGTGCAGTGTGCAGTGCACACGAGGCCACCATCCCGGAGCGGAAGTACGCCCACGCGCGCGTGCCCGAGCGGCCGGGGCCGCCCGTCCCCTTCGAGGACGGCGTCAGGCTGGAGGGAACACCGGCCCCCGGCTGGCCAATCGCCGGCATGGCGCGAGCCCCGCGCAGCGGGAGGCGGCGGCCGGAGTCAGGTGGTGCGGGTCCGCTGCCAGTGTCTGACCAGGGGCCAGGTGGTGACGCCTATGGCCAGGGAGATCAGGTGGCCCCAGTTGGTCATCGGGTCGGTGAAGGCGATCAGGTCCTGGATGATGATGCCGCCGGCCAGGGCGAGCAGGGGCCAGCGCAGCCAGGGGGTGAGGAGGCCGGCCAGGGAGCCGACGCCGGCTGCCACGCCGAAGCTGATGCCGTAGTCCAGGCGGTGCAGGGAGCTGTGCGGCAGGTGCCCGGCGAGGACCGCGAGGCCGACGGGCACCTCGGTGGCGAGGGTGGCCAGTACGTGCCCGAGCAGGAAGATCCCGGCCGCGCGCAGTCCGCCTGTCCGCCGTTCCAGCGCGGTCAGCACGAGCACGAAGGCGAGCGCGTACGGCGAAAGGAGCCCGCCGGCGATCCACAGCGCGCTCGCCAGCAGCACCAGCACGGGCGAGCGCAGCAGATGTGCAACGTCCGTGCTGGAGGCCTGGTGGAGGGCGTGCACGAGGGACGGGTCGGCGTACTCGGTGAACAGCGAGGTCAGGGCGAGCACGGCCGCGTAGCCGACGGTGAACGGCGTTCCGGTGGGGGTGGGCAGCAGCCGCCAGGGGCGGAAGGCGGGGGCCGGGGCTGGGAGCGGGCGCGCGACCGCTGCCGCCGCGGGGCCGCTCGCCGTCGCCGGGACGCGCTGGCGCGGCACGCCGTCCAGCAGTTCGGCCAGTTCGGCGGACGGGCGGCCGTCTTCGGAGAGGGGCGGAAACGGGGCCGTCGTGGCGGCCCTCGCGGTCGGTTCCAAGGTGAGGCGCTCCCTTCCGTTCCGCCCCACCCTTCGCGCCCCACCCGTCGCTGTCTATGACCGACACCACGCGAGGCCGGATTCACAGGAACCTCTCATCCTCGTCCTGCGTCCGCGCGGGCGGCCCGCCTCCCTCTGCCGCGGCTCTCGGCCGGCACCCCGCGGGCCACCCGTAATTCGCCTGCCCGCCAAGCCCCGTTGGGGCAGGATGGCGCCATGGTAGCCACCTACGACATTCCCGTGGTCCTGGACCGTCGCGAGGGCCCGTACGGGGAGGTGGTGCTGCGCCGCCACGGCGAGTTGCTCCAGATCATCGCCAACGGCTGCTTCCTGATGGACACCTCCGACGGCCGCTCGGAGCGGCTGCTCGTGGACGCCGCGTACCGCGCGCTGGACGGCCGGCCGGAGCCGGAAGTACTGATCGGCGGGCTGGGCGTCGGTTTCTCGCTCGCGCACGCGGCGGCCGATCCGCGCTGGGGCCGGATCACGGTGGTGGAACGCGAGCGGGCCGTCATCGACTGGCACCTCGGCGGCCCCCTGTCCGCGCTCTCCGCCGCCGCGCTCGCCGACCCGCGCGCCCGGATCGTGGAAGGCGATCTCCTGGCGCACCTCGGTGAGACATGCGCCACGTACGACGCCCTGTGCCTGGACATCGACAACGGCCCCGGCTGGACTGTCACGGAGGGCAACGAGGGGCTCTACTCGTCAGTCGGACTGGCAGGCTGTGCAAGGGCTTTGAGACCCGGCGGAGTGCTCGCGGTGTGGTCGGCGCGGCCCTCCCCGGAATTTGAAGGTACCTTGCGGAATGCCGGGTTCCGGCAGGTGCGTACCGAAGAGATCCCCGTTGCCCGGGGCGTTCCGGACGCCGTGCACCTCGCCGTACGCCCTGGATAGCAAATGCGACGCCACTCCCCGTAATGTGCTTCCCTGACGCGGATCATTCAAGCGTCAATCGCAACCATGCGCAGACCGAGGAACCACCCCACTGGTTCCGGAAAGCACCTCAGGGGCGGGCGATGGAGCAGACACACACCTCCCACAACGGCGCGGCGGCGGCCACCCAGGGCGCGCAGCGCCGGGTCCTGGTCGTCGAGGACGATCCGACGATCGTCGACGCCATCGCGGCCCGGCTGCGCGCCGAGGGATTCCTGGTGCAAACCGCCGGAGACGGCCCGGCCGCCGTCGACACCGCCGAGGCCTGGCAGCCCGATCTGCTGATCCTCGACATCATGCTGCCCGGCTTCGACGGTCTGGAGGTCTGCCGTCGTGTGCAGGCCGCCCGTCCGGTGCCGGTGATGATGCTGACCGCGCGCGACGACGAGACCGACATGCTGGTCGGGCTGGGCGTCGGCGCCGACGACTACATGACCAAGCCGTTCTCGATGCGGGAGCTGGCCGCACGGGTGCATGTGCTGCTGCGCCGGGTGGAGCGGGCGGCGATCGCCGCGTCCACCCCGCGCTCGGGCATCCTGCGCCTGGGCGAGCTGGAGATCGACCACGCGCAGCGGCGCGTGCGGGTGCGTTCCGAGGACGTCCATCTGACGCCGACCGAGTTCGACCTGCTGGTCTGCCTGGCGAACACTCCGCGCGCGGTGCTCTCCCGGGAGCAGTTGCTGGCCGAGGTCTGGGACTGGGCGGACGCCTCCGGCACCCGGACCGTCGACAGCCACATCAAGGCGCTGCGCCGGAAGATCGGGGCCGAGCGGATCCGTACCGTGCACGGCGTGGGCTACGCCTTGGAGACCCCGACGCCATGAGCGACGGGCCGGCCACGCGGGGAGGTCCCGGGGATCCCTGGGGCGGCGTACGTCCGTTCTCGATCAAGACCAAGCTGGGCGCGCTCGTCGTCACGTCGGTGCTGATCACCACGGGGCTGTCGGTGATCGCGGTGCACACCAAGACGGAGCTGCGCTTCATCACGGTCTTCTCGATGATCGCCACATTGTTGATAACGCAGTTCGTGGCGCATTCGCTCACCGCGCCGCTGGACGAGATGAACACCGTGGCCCGGTCCATCGCGCACGGCGACTACACGCGCCGGGTGAGCGAGAGCCGCCGGGACGAGCTGGGCGATCTGGCCGAGACGATCAATGTCATGGCCGATGAGCTGGAGGCGCAGGATCTCCAGCGCAAGGAGCTGGTGGCGAACGTCTCGCACGAGTTGCGTACGCCCATCGCGGGGCTGCGGGCGGTGCTGGAGAACGTCGTCGACGGCATCGCGGAGGCCGACCCGGAGACCATGCGGACGGCCCTGAAGCAGACCGAGCGGCTCGGGCGGCTGGTGGAGACCCTGCTGGACCTGTCCCGGCTGGACAACGGCGTCGTACCGCTGCGCATGCGGCGCTTCGAGGTGTGGCCGTACCTCTCGGGCGTGCTGAAGGAGGCCAACATGGTCGCCTCCGCGCGCGCGGGCATGGCCTCCGGCTCCGGCAGCCACACCCGTACGGACGTCCATCTGCACCTCGACGTCTCCCCGCCGGAGCTGACCGCGCACGCGGATCCGGAGCGGATCCACCAGGTCGTGGCGAATCTCATCGACAACGCGGTCAAGCACAGCCCGCCGCACGGCCGCGTGACGGTGAAGGCGCGGCGCGGGCCGCAGCCGGAGTCGCTGGAGCTGGAGGTCCTGGACGAGGGGCCTGGGATCCCCAGGTCGGAGTGGCGCCGGGTGTTCGAGCGCTTCAACCGGGGCGCGGTACGCCGCCCGCACGGCCCGGGCAGCGACGGTGGCACCGGCCTCGGCCTCGCCATCGCCCGCTGGGCCGTCGACCTCCACGGCGGCCGGATCGGCGTAGCCGAATCCGAACGCGGCTGCCGAATCCTGGTCACCCTCCCGGGAGAACGCTCCGCCCTGAGCGGCTGATCGCACGGCGGCCGGGTCAGGGGGCCAGGTCCGGGCGGGACCGCCGAACCCCGGGCACCCTCCCCGGAGAACGCCCCGCCCTGAGCGGCTGATCACACGGCGGCCGGATCGGGGGGCCGGATCCGTACCGGGCTGCCGCCCCTTGGTCGGCCGCCCGGGAGAGCGCTCCCCCCTGAGCTGATCCGCACAGCGGCCGGATGGGTGGCCAGATGCGGGCGGGACCGCCGGCCCCTGGCCACCTGCCCCGGGGTGAGCCTTCCCGGCCCGGCCGACCGCTCACCGCCCCCGAGCGCATCCACCGGACCACGCCGAACCCGACACGGGCCACAGCATCCCGGTCAGGCCCCGCGGTCGCCCTCTCCGGGGTGGATCCGTGCCGCGGCTGGAAACCCGGTGGCCGGATTCGGTCGGGGCTGCTGGGTTCTGGTCACCCGTACGGGAGAGCCATCCGTGCCAAGTTGACGTAAAGTTCGAACCGGAGCCACATGATCCACGGGTGTCCGCGCTGACGGACACGTGTGATCAGGGAGAGGCGTGTGACGTGCCGCGCCCGGGACACGGTCGAGGCGTCCCTTTCGCGGGTGAACCACGCTTGTTTCCCGCCATATCAACCCCCGAAACACACTTTTCGATGTGACTTACACGACGATGGACGGGCCCGACCTGACCTTCGCGGTCTTGGGGGCGTAGCCTTTATTCCCGCTGTCCATCACCTTGTGAAGCGGAAGAGGGCGGTTGCCGCCGTGTCGCCACAGTCCAGTAACTCGAGCATCTCGACCGACGACCAAGCCGGGAAGAACCCCGCTGCCGCGTTCGGTCCGAACGAGTGGCTCGTCGACGAGATCTATCAGCAGTACCTCCAGGACCCGAATTCGGTAGACCGGGCCTGGTGGGACTTCTTCGCTGATTACAAGCCCGGCGCCGCCGCCGCGGGGACCGCGGAGACCCCCACCGCTGCCACTCCGGCTCCGGCCAAGCCCGCGGCTCCGGCCGCGCCGGCTGCGAGCGCCCCGGCGCCGGCACAGCCCGCCGCGCCCGCCAAGCCCGCGCAGGCCGCGCAGCCCGCGGCGAGCGCCCCGGCCCCGGCCGCCAAGCCCGCGCAGCCCGCCGCGCCCGCTCAGCCGAAGGCGAAGGCCCAGCCCGCCGCCGCGGCGGCCCCCGCTGCCGCGGACGGCCCGGAGTTCGTGACGCTGCGCGGTCCGTCCGCCGCGGTCGCCAAGAACATGAACGCCTCGCTGGAGCTGCCGACCGCCACCTCGGTCCGCGCGGTCCCGGTGAAGCTGCTGTTCGACAACCGCATCGTCATCAACAACCACCTCAAGCGGGCCCGCGGCGGGAAGATCTCCTTCACGCACATCATCGGCTACGCGATGGTGCAGGCCATCAAGGCCATGCCGTCGATGAACTGGTCGTTCGGCGAGAAGGACGGCAAGCCGACCCTCGTCAAGCCGCCGCACGTGAACCTCGGCCTGGCCATCGACCTGGTGAAGCCCAACGGCGACCGCCAGCTCGTCGTGGCCGCCATCAAGAAGGCCGAGACGCTGAACTTCTTCGAGTTCTGGCAGGCCTACGAGGACATCGTCCGTCGCGCCCGCGACAACAAGCTGACGATGGACGACTTCACCGGCGTCACGGTCTCCCTGACCAACCCCGGTGGCCTCGGCACCGTCCACTCCGTGCCGCGCCTGATGCCCGGCCAGTCGGTGATCATGGGCGTCGGCTCCATGGACTACCCGGCGGAGTTCCAGGGCACCAGCCAGGACACCCTGAACAAGCTCGGCGTCTCCAAGGTCATGACGCTCACGTCGACCTACGACCACCGGGTGATCCAGGGCGCCGCCTCCGGCGAGTTCCTGCGCGCTGTCGCCAACCTCCTGCTCGGCGACAGCGGCTTCTACGACGACATCTTCGAGGCGCTGCGCATCCCCTACGAGCCGGTCCGCTGGCTCAAGGACATCGACGCCAGCCACGACGACGACGTCACCAAGGCCGCCCGTGTCTTCGAGCTGATCCACTCCTACCGGGTCCGCGGCCACGTCATGGCCGACACCGACCCGCTGGAGTACCGCCAGCGCAAGCACCCCGACCTGGACATCGTCGAGCACGGCCTCACCCTGTGGGACCTGGAGCGCGAGTTCGCCGTCGGCGGCTTCGCCGGCAAGTCGATGATGAAGCTGCGCGACATCCTCGGCGTGCTCCGCGACTCGTACTGCCGCACCACCGGCATCGAGTTCATGCACATCCAGGACCCCAAGCAGCGCAAGTGGATCCAGGACCGTGTGGAGCGCCAGCACTCCAAGCCGGAGCGCGAGGAGCAGCTGCGCATCCTGCGCCGGCTGAACGCGGCGGAGGCCTTCGAGACCTTCCTCCAGACGAAGTACGTCGGCCAGAAGCGCTTCTCCCTGGAGGGCGGCGAGTCCGTCATCCCGCTGCTCGACGCGGTGCTGGACTCGGCCGCCGAGTCCCGCCTCGACGAGGTCGTCATCGGCATGGCCCACCGCGGCCGGCTGAACGTCCTCGCCAACATCGTCGGCAAGTCGTACGCGCAGATCTTCCGCGAGTTCGAGGGCAACCTCGACCCGAAGTCGATGCACGGCTCCGGCGACGTGAAGTACCACCTGGGCGCCGAAGGCACCTTCACCGGCCTGGACGGCGAGCAGATCACGGTCTCCCTGGCCGCGAACCCGTCCCACCTGGAGACGGTCGACCCGGTCATCGAGGGCATCAGCCGCGCCAAGCAGGACATCATCAACAAGGGCGGCACGGACTTCACGGTCCTGCCGGTGGCGATCCACGGCGACGCGGCCTTCGCGGGTCAGGGCGTGGTGGCCGAGACCCTGAACATGTCGCAGCTGCGCGGCTACCGCACCGGCGGCACGGTCCACATCGTCATCAACAACCAGGTCGGCTTCACCGCGGCCCCCGAGTCCTCGCGTTCCTCCATGTACGCGACGGACGTGGCCCGCATGATCGAGGCCCCGATCTTCCACGTGAACGGCGACGACCCGGAGGCCGTGGTCCGCGTCGCGCGGCTGGCCTTCGAGTTCCGCCAGGCGTTCAACAAGGACGTGGTGATCGACCTCATCTGCTACCGCCGCCGCGGTCACAACGAGTCGGACAACCCGGCCTTCACCCAGCCGCTGATGTACGACCTGATCGACAAGAAGCGCTCGGTGCGCAAGCTGTACACCGAGTCCCTCATCGGTCGCGGCGACATCACCCTGGAAGAGGCCGAGCAGGCCCTTCAGGACTACCAGGGCCAGCTGGAGAAGGTCTTCACGGAGGTCCGCGAGGCCACGTCCCAGCCGATCTCCGGCCCGGTGTCGGATCCGCAGGCGGACTTCCCGGTGGCCGTGAACACCGCGATCTCCACGGAGGTCGTGAAGCGGATCGCCGAGTCCCAGGTCAACATCCCCGACTCCTTCCACGTGCACCCGCGTCTGCTGCCGCAGTTGCAGCGCCGGGCGACGATGGTCGAGGACGGCACGATCGACTGGGGCATGGGCGAGACCCTCGCGGTGGGCTCCCTCCTGCTGGAGGGCACCCCGGTCCGCCTCTCCGGCCAGGACTCCCAGCGCGGCACCTTCGGCCAGCGCCACGCGGTCCTCATCGACCGCGAGACGGGTGAGGAGTTCACGCCGCTGATGTACCTCGCCGAGGAGCAGGCGCGGTACAACGTCTACAACTCCCTCCTGTCCGAGTACGCGGTCATGGGCTTCGAGTACGGCTACTCGCTGGCCCGCCCCGACGCGCTCGTGATGTGGGAGGCGCAGTTCGGCGACTTCGTCAACGGCGCGCAGACGGTGGTCGACGAGTACATCTCGGCGGCCGAGCAGAAGTGGGGCCAGACGAGCGGCGTGACGCTCCTGCTCCCCCACGGCTACGAGGGCCAGGGCCCGGACCACTCCTCGGCCCGGATCGAGCGCTTCCTCCAGCTGTGCGCGCAGAACAACATGACGGTCGCCCAGCCGACCCTGCCGTCGAACTACTTCCACCTCCTGCGGTGGCAGGTGCACAACCCGCACCACAAGCCGCTGGTGGTCTTCACCCCGAAGTCGATGCTGCGTCTGAAGGCCGCCGCGTCGAAGACGGAGGAGTTCACGACGGGTCAGTTCCGCCCGGTCATCGGTGACGCGACGGTGGACCCGGCCGCGGTCCGCAAGGTCGTCTTCTGCGCCGGCAAGCTGTACTACGACCTCGAGGCCGAGCGCGCCAAGCGCGGCAGCACGGACACCGCGATCATCCGCATCGAGCGTCTGTACCCGCTCCCGGGTGCCGAGCTCCAGGCGGAGATCGCCAAGTACCCGAACGCCGAGAAGTACCTGTGGGCCCAGGAGGAGCCGGCGAACCAGGGTGCCTGGCCGTTCATCGCCCTCAACCTGATCGACCACCTGGACCTGGCGGTCGGCGCGGACATCCCGCCGGGCGAGCGCCTGCGCCGGATCTCGCGTCCGCACTCCTCGTCCCCCGCCGTCGGTTCCGCGAAGCGGCACCAGGCGGAGCAGGAGCAGCTGGTGCGTGAGGTGTTCGACGCGTAGGTCTCCGACGGTTCCACCGCCAAGGGCCCGGCCCCGGGAGTTCTCCGGGGCCGGGCCCTCGCGGTTGCCACGTCCCGTACACGGGCGCTCCCCCGTCAGCGCGGCTTCGGGCCCTCGTCGGTGACGGCGGTCTGCCCCGGCCGGCGCGTCAGCGGTGACGTCGACGACGAGCGCGGCCGGCAGCCCGGCGCGCCGGGAGTCTGGCGCGCCGTGGAACGGGCCGCGCCGGAGGTGCTGTGCCGGGAAGCACGCCGTACCGGGAAGCACGCCGTACCGGGATGGCCTGGGGCCGTCAGGTCGTCTGGGGCTCGAAGTCCCAGTACGGGCGGTTGCGGGAGCGGGCCGAGATGGTGTGGATGTGCTGCTTGCCGAGCGTGGCCTCCAGGTCGGACAGGGCCCCCTGCTCGACCTTCTCGGCCTCCTGGACGTTCCTCAGGCCGCGCAGGTCGGCCGCGTGGGCCACCCGGGCGGACAGGGTGAGGGGGTGGGTACGGCCGAGGGACTCCGTCGCCCGGGTGATGGTGTCCCGGCTGAGCGCGGCGGCCCCCTCCGTGTCGCCCACCAGATTGCGCAGGGCCGAGGCGTTGATGGCGCAGCCCAGGGCGTAGGGGTGGTTCTCGCCCACCGCCGCGCTCATGTCGGCCAGTGCCTGCTCGACCAGCACGTGTGCCTGGTCGCGTTCACCGACCATGCGCAGGATCAGGGCGTGGTTGGCCCGGGCGCCCGCGATGAAGGGGTGCCCCTCGGTGAGCATGTGCCCGTAGCGGGCCAGGACGGCCTCGCTGTCCTCGCGGGCCTGGTCGATGTCGCCGTGCTCGCGGGCGAAGCAGCTCTGGCTGACGGCGGCGGCCAGGGTCTCCGGGTGGCGGTCGCCGACCTTGCGCTCGTAGCGTTCCAGCACCCGCGCCAGCATCGCCCCGGCGGCGGCCCGGTCCCCGCCGCGCAGCCGGCACAGCGCCAGGTTGTGCTCGGCCCGCAGCGTCTGCGGATTGTCGGTGCCCATGACGAGGCGGCACTCACGGACGTTCTTCGTCTGGACCGACTCGGCCTCGGCGTAGCGGCCCAGCAGTCTCAGGCAGGTGGCGTAGGAGGCCTCCGAGAACAGCGCCCACGGGTGCCGTGCCTTGAGCAGGCGGCGGCGCAGTTCCAGGGTCGTCTTGTCGATGTCGAGGGCCTGCTGGTAGTGGCCGAGCAGTCGGTGGGAGAAGCCCAGGTTGTTCAGCGCGTTGAGGGTGCGGGAGTCCTCCTCGCCCAGGAGGTCGCGGTAGGCCGGGTACAGCCACTGGTAGTGCGCGAGTGCCTCCTCGTACCGGCCCAGTCCCCACAGGTTGGCGCCGACGCCGTTGGCCGCCCGCAGATGGTCCAGGTCCCGTTCGCCGCGCTCCTCGCGCAGGTGGTCCATCGCCTCCCGTTCGAGGGGCTCGCTGCGCTCGTAGTCGCCGGTGGCGCGCAGCAGGTTGGCGTACTGGTAGACCAGGTCGAAGACCCTCGGGTGGAACTCGCCGAGCAGCGAGCGCCAGGCGCTCAGGGCACGCGCGCCGAGTCGGACGCCCGAGGTGTACTCGCCGGCGAAGTACATGTAGCGCAGGCAGTTCAGGACCAGGGTCTGCACCCTGCGGTCGTCGCTGTTCAGGACGTCGGCGTACTTCAGGTGCGGCACGATCTCCGCGTACGCGTCCCACAGCCGGGTGTCCGTGGCGCGGCCGGGGTCGGCCGCGGCGAGGGCGCGCCGTACGACGTCGACGAACTCCCGCCGGTCCGCCTCCGGCATGTCGCTGCGGACGATCTGGTGGACCATGCGGTGCAGGTACAGCGACTCGCCCGAGGAGGCGGAGTCGGCGCCCTGGTCGTGGGCCTCCAGGCGCACCACGGAGTACTGGCGCAGCTGGTTGATCGCCCGGTTCCACAGCAGCGGGTCCTCGAGCAGCCCGGTGAGCTGTTCGGGCAGGTCGTCGAGCGGCATCTCCCTGAGCAGTCGTACGGGGATGAAGCCGGGCGCGAAGAAGGTGCACAGCCGCAGCAGGTCGACGGACTCCGGGACGGTCTCGCGGAGTTTGTTCAGCAGTATCGACCAGGCGGTCTGGAAGGCCACGGGGAAGTCGGCGGAGACCCGGACCACGTCCTGGTCGATGCCGCCCTCCAGCAGGGCGATGTAGTCCTCGACGGAGAGGTCGGAGTCGTTGAGCCAGCCGGCCGTCTGGTCCAGCAGCAGCGGCAGGTCCTCCAGGGCCTCGGCGAGCTGGTCGGCGTCCGCCTCGGACAGCCGCGGGGCGCGGCGCCGGATGAAGGCCACCGACTCGTCGCGGGAGTAGACCGGGATCTGCAGCAGCCGGCTGTTGTGTTCGCCCCACTGCGGGTTCCGGGAGGTGATCAGCACGTGTCCGGGGCCGGTGGGGACCAGGTCCCAGATCTGGTCGGGTTCGTCGGCGCCGTCGAGGATCAGCAGCCACCGGGTGAACGGCTCGCCCCGGCGCAGCGCGTCGCGCACCGCGCGCAGCCGCTCGCCGTACTCGGCGCCGGTGGACAGGCCCAGCTTCGGGGCGAGTTCGGCCAGCAGACGGCGGTAGGTCACCCGTTTCTCGGCGTTGATCCACCACACGACGTCGTACTCGGAGCTGAACCGGTACACGTATTCGGCGGCGAGTTGTGTCTTCCCGACCCCGGACATGCCGATGAGGGTGAGCACGCCCGCGCCGGGCTCGCTGCCGTTCAGCAGGTGGTAGGCGTCGTTGAGCAGCGGCTCGCGGCCGGTGAAGCGGGTGTTGCGGCGCGGTACGCCGCCCCACACCTCGGGCATGGCCGACGGGAAGCGCGGTCCGCGGCGGGTCCCGGCGGCCTCGGGCAGCGGTTCGTACGCCAGGTCGAGCCGCTCGACGACACGCCGTTCGGCCTCGTCGGGGCCGGTGTTCACCAGGTCGACGGGCGCGAGGACGGCGGTGGCGGTGGGGATCGACGCGGTGGTCACCGAGACGGCGGCGAAGCGGGACGGGTCCGGCGCCACGACCTCGCGCAGCGCCGCGTTCCACTCCTCGTGGGTGCGCGGGCCGAGTTTGAAGTACCAGTCGCTGATCAGGATGAGGACGCGGCCCTCGGCCAGGCTCAGGTCGCGCAGCAGTTCCACCAGCGGGACCTCGGGAGGCGCGTCCCACCGCAGGTACACCACCCGCAGGCCGCGCCGCTCCAGACGGTCCCCGATCCAGGCCGCCCAGGCCCGGTTGAACCCGGCGAAGCTGATCGTGACGGTCTGCTTCGCGGCCCCCCTCTCGGTTGACCCGAACGGCCTACGACTTCCAGACATGCAGCGGCCTCCCGCTCACGATTTTAGAAGCTGGACCCGGCCCCGGGAAGGTGCGTGCCCGCGCCCGCGCCGATGCTCGTGGACCGCATCCTTTCCCGCCGGCGCATCGATCTCCACCTCCTGACACAAAGGTTGACCACCAGTCAGGGAGTCTCAGTCACGCGAGTGGCGGACATCGGCCGCATGGCGCTGCACCCACAGCCGGCGGGCGGCCCGCACGTACTCGCGGGCCCGGACGGCGTGCGCCCGGGGGACGGCGATGTCACCCATACGGGCGTGCGTGTCGACCATGACCTCGACGAACCGCCGTCCCCGCGCGGTCAGATCGTCCGAGCCGACGAGCGCCGGCAGCGCCGCCGCGACCTGCTCGTGGTAGCGCGCGAACTGCCCCCAGGCCGCGTCGCGCCCCGCGGTGTCGCCTTCGCCGAGCGCGCGGTGCTGGAAGTAGTCCGCGAGCCCGAGATGGGCGTACGCGCCCTGGAGCAGGCCGTCGTACGGCCGCGGCTCGGGACGCCAGGGCGCGAAGTACCGTGCTCGCCCGTCGGAGTGATGCAGCGTCACCATGGTGCCGAGCACGGCCAGCTTGGCGTGCTGGAGTTCGTGCACCAGGGTGGCGGCGAAGGCGGTGGCGTTCGGCGGTGTGCTGCTGAGCACGGCTCCGAAGGCCTCCTGCCGGGTGGCGCTGCACGAGCCGTGGGCGCGGCCGTCCGCCGAGTCCCCCGGCGGCACCGCGAGCGGCACCAGGCAGCGCAGCAGGGCCGACGCCTCGGTGAGCCGTCCCGGGCCGCCGAGCCGCAGCGCCGTGGCCGTGCCCGACCAGGCCTGGAGCCAGCGTTTGCGTTCGGCGTCGTCGAGGGTGACGGGGCCGCTCAGGCCGTAGTAGTGCGGTCCGCCGCCGTGCACGGTGCGGTACGGGTCCAGGTCGTCCAGCGGGATCGGGGGGCCGTCGGGCGGCAGCCCGGGCAGCGCGTACGCCGGGGTCCAGGCCCGGGAGTCGGCCCAGGCGCCGACACCGTCCTCCAGGTGGACGACGACATCGGCGGCGCCCGGACTGCGCAGGGTCAGCCGGCCGCCCCGGTGGACGGCGTCGACCGGCGTCGGCGCCGGTTCGTCCGTGCGCAGCGCTCCGAGGGACGGCAGGAAGAGCGTGCCGGCGTGGGCGGTGAGGCGTACGGCGAAGTGGATGCCGGCGCGGGCGGCGAGCGCCGCGGCCACGGCGCTGAAGTGGTCCAGGTCGGCGGACAGGTCCCGCTGCCGTTCCGGGCCGGCGGCCGAGGCGGGGCCGAGTCCGCGCAGGATGCGCTGGGCCCAGGGGCCGAGGAGGGGGTGCAGGAGGCCGGTGCGGACGGTGGGGGCGGCGGTAGCCGGTGGGCGGGGGTTCGCCGTCGCGGCCTCCGCCTCCTCCAGCAGGGCCCAGTCCTCCCGCAGCCGCCGCGGCGCGTGGGCGGAGCGGGTACGGGCCTCGCCGGCACCGTCGAGGACCGCGCGCAGGACGAGGAGCCGCCGGGTGTCCTGGTCCCGGGCCAGGAGGGCGAGGGTCTCGCTGCTGCCCCCGGTGCGGCCCAGCTCGGTGAGGGCGTGGTCGGGCAGCGACGGAAGTGTCACGGGGTGCCTCCTTCGGCCGAGGAGGCGGCCGGTACGCGTGCCGTGTCCTCGGTGAGCCGTCGCGCCACGTGCCGGATGAAGCGCTGTAGGTCCGCGCAGTACACGGAGGGGTTGGCGAAGCCGTGTCCGGCCCGGTAGCGGTGGGCGTACTGGCCGCCGCCGCACACGCGGAGCAGCGGGCAGGCGCGGCACCCGGCGGCCAGCGCGTCCTCGCCGGTCTGCCGGGCCGCCACCGCCGGGTGGCGCAGTACGTCGTCGAAGCCGTGCCGGAAGACGTCGAGACCGGTCTCGGCCGCGCCCTCGTAGCAGGACTTCAGGGAGTCGACCTGCTCGATCGATCCGTCGGTCTCCACGACGACCGATTCGAACGGCGCGAGGCCGAGGGACTCGGTGGCGGCGGGCATGCCGAGCAGCAGGGCTATGCACGCCTCGAAGAGACGGATTCTCGTCTCCCGCCGTCCCGCGTCCCACCAGCGGTCGAAGACGGCGCACAGCCACCGGCCGTGGCGTTCCTCGCCGAGGTGCGGCGGCGGGGCTGACCAGTTGCCGTGCGGCAGCAGCAGGTCGAGCGCCGGGGGACGCAGGCCGAGCAGTGACTCGTAGGTCTCCACCGGGTCCTGCGTGGGGTCCACGACCGTGAGGATGCCGGCGTACGAGCCGGGGAAGCGGTCGGCCAGCAGGCGGGCGCCGCGCGCGGCGGCGGGCCAGGACGGGCGTCCGGCGTGGTCGACGCGCTGGGCGTTGTGGCCGGGCAGGCCGCCGTCGAGGCTGATGCCGACGCGGACGCCGGCGGCGGCCAGCACGGCGAGGCGGCGCTCGGTGAGGAGGGTGGCGTTGGTCTGGACGACCGGGTGGACGACGGTGCCGGGCGGGACGCTGTCTCGGACCGAGGCGGTGAAGCGGGCCAGGGTGCCGGCGCCGGCCAGCAGGGGTTCGCCACCGTGCAGGACGAGGGCGAGCGCCGTCAGGCCGTGTGTGCTCGCGTGCTCGGCGATGCGGGTCGCGGTGCGGTCCAGGACGGCGGGGGACGCGGCCCGGGGACGGTCGCGCCAGGTGCTGTCGGGCCCCTCGTAGAGGTAGCAGTAGCGGCAGGCGAGGTTGCAGCGGCCGTGCGTCTTCACGATGAACTGCCGGAAGGGGAACGGGGCAACGGGTGCGACGCCGTACGACACTCCGCCACCCCCATGCCTTCGGCCGTCCACTGGCCGCATTCCCGACCGGGCCTCGGGCAAACTGAACTGACCTGTCGTCAAAGGGATTTGACCGGATCCCGACCCTGATCCCGACCCTGATCCCGACCCTGATCCCGACCCTGTCCGGAACGATTCAGAACGCGCTGCCGAACCCCCAGAGCATCTCGCCCGGCTGCGCGGCCCGTTCGCGCAGGTCCGCCAGCACCTCGTGCAGCACGGGGTGCTCGATCGTCCTCAACTCGGCCAGGTCCATGGCCAGTACGTCGGGCAGCGGCTCGCCCGGCCCGGGCTCCGCAAGCTCTGCGGGCTCTACGCTCATGGTCTCCCCCTTGTCCCAGTCGTGCGTCGTCGTTCGTCGTCCGGCGTCATTCCAGCTCCGCCAGCCTGCGAGCCGTGTCCTCGGCGGTGGGCTCGCCCGTGCCGACGGTGTCCTGCGGCATTCGCTGCCACTGCGACCGCGCCGCCCGGTAGGCCTCGCGGGCGGCACGCGGGCGTGCGGCCGCCTCATAGGTCCTACCCCGCCAGTGGTGCGCCTGAGCGTGCAACTCCACGGCCGCCAGCCGGCGCCGCTCGGTCTCGGCCTCCTCCTCGGCGTCCCCCGCGGCCTGGGCGGCGTCCCGGAACACGTCCACCGCCGCGTCCAGCCGGGTGGGCCGGCCAAGGCTCCGGGAGGCCTCGAAGTGGGCCTGCCCGAGCGCCAGCAGGCAGCGCGCGGCGGACAGCGCGTCGTCCGCCTCGGCCGCCGCCAGCCCGAACAGGTGCTCCGCCTCGCGCAGGTCCACCGGGTCGCCACGGGTGCCGTAGCGGGCCATCAGCGCCCGGCCGAGCGACAGCAGCCGGCCCGCGAGCCGGGGGTCACCGGGCGGGGTCTCCGTA
Organism: Streptomyces sp. NPDC020299; assembly: GCF_044387825.1. Classification (NCBI taxonomy): domain Bacteria; kingdom Bacillati; phylum Actinomycetota; class Actinomycetes; order Kitasatosporales; family Streptomycetaceae; genus Streptomyces; species Streptomyces sp. NPDC020299. The sequence continues at coordinate 141,578 of NZ_JBIRWL010000020.1, read as the reverse complement.
CGGCACTCGCGCAGCACCCGGATCGCCTGGGACAGCGGGCCGAGGGCCCGGGCGCCGGTTTCCAGGCCGGCGAGCCGCAGCAGCGTCCCGCCCCACTCCGCGAGGACCTCCGCGTGGACGGGCGCGTCCCGGGGCATGCCCAGGGCGGCCTGCTCGAACCGCTCGGCGGCCCCCCGCAGTTCGCGCGGGTCGCCCGATTCGCCGTGCCGTGCCACGCCGATCCGCCCCGAGCGCACCAGCAGCTCCGACCGCAGCGCCCGGTCCCGGGTGAGCCGGAGGGCCTCGTCGACCCGGTCCTGTGCCTCGTCCAGGTCGCCGCCCGAGGTCAGCAGCGCGTCGACCAGGTCGAGCCGGATGCGCACCCGCTCGCGTGGCGCCGGTTCGGTGCCGGTTTCGGCGGCGGTCTCCAGCGCGTCCCGCAGCGACCGGGCGGCCTGCTCGGCGTGGCCGCGGGCCTGTTCGGGGTCGGCCGTGGCGTCGGCCAGCCGGAGCAGGATCCGGCCGTGTGCGAGCGGCAGTTCGGGCGGGCGACGGCGACGGTCCGGCCAGGCGTCCGCGAACGCCTCCAGCATGCCGACGGCGCCCTGCAACAGCGCGCTGTCGCCGCCGAGGCGCCACTGTGTCTCCAGGGCGCGGACACGCTCCAGGGTGAGCTTCAGCGCCTCGGCCTGCCCCAGGTCCGGCGCCGCGCAGGCCACCGCGTACTCGCGGTCGGCGCGGCTGAGCAGGTCCAGCGCGCCGTGCTGGTCCCCGCGCCGCCTGCGGTCGACGGCGGCCGCGTGCAGCACGCGCGCGAGGACCGCCCGTTCGCGCAGCGCGTGCGGGTGCGCGACGGCCCGCTCCGCGGCCTGCTCCGCCTCCCGCAGCAGGTCGGCACCGCCCTGTACCTCCCACAGCCGCAGCGTGGCGTGCGCGTACTCCGCCCACAGTTCCGGGTCGGCGCCGGCGGGCCGTTCGTGCTCGGTCGCGCCGCGCAGCAGCTGTACGGCGTCGATGAGGTCCTGCACCATGCCCTCGTCGTCGAACCGCGCGAGCAACGAGCGGGCCCGGGTGACCGCCTGGTGCGTCGAGCGGGAGCCGGCCGGACCGGGCGTCGTACGGCTGCCGTAGGCCGCGAACTGCTCGGGCAGCGGCATGAACCTCTCCAGCACGCGCACGGCGACCTCCGCGAAGGGCTGCGGCACGAGCGTCGCGTCGCCGCCGTCACCGGGGTAGGTGGCACCGGGGTAGGTGGCACCGGGGTAGACGCCGCCGGGCGCGTACGGCCGTCCCGCGCCGCCGTTGCCGAGCTGGGCCAGGGCGAGGGCGGGGAAGTTCGCGCCGCCCTTGCCGTAGCGCTGCTCGATGTACTCCGAGCAGTGCTTGAGGACCAGCACCGCCTCGTCCCTGCCGAGCGTCGACAGCAGGGCCTCCTGCACGTCGGGCTCCATCTCGTACCACTGGGCGCCGTCGTCGCCGTGGCTGTCGCCCGCGCGCGTGAGGAGGCCGCTGAGCAGTACCTCGGCCAGCTCGGACGGGCCGGAGTCGGGCAGCATCGTGCGCTGGACCAGTTGCATCACCGGCAGGCAGAGCGGGGCGGCCGCCAGGCAGACGGCGAGCCGTCCGGCGGCCGGGGAGGCGGTGGAGCGGAAGCGGCCGAGGCGCTGCACCCAGGAGCGCTGCCCGGCGGGGCCCGCGGCCGGGGCGGGCGGCTGGTCGGGGCGTACCCAGCCCACGGCGCCGGCGACCGGAGCGGCGCCGGCCCCGGACAGCAGCCGGGCCCATGCGCCGAGGGCCACCGGTTCGGGGGGCAGCACGGGCACGGGCAGGGCGCCGCGCTGCTCCACGGGCGTGCCGGCCGGGGTGCGGACCCGCAGCGCGGCGGCGCCGCCCGGGATCGCGGCGCGGGTGAGTTCGCCGTACGTCACGGGCAGCCGGGTGCGGCTCCACAGGCGCTGCGGAAGCGGCTGGAGCACCGCGGCCGGGGCCTGCCGGGCCAGTTGGTGCAGCAGCCGGTGGGCCCGGCCGCTGCGCCACAGGGGGCCCGCGCAGTCGCTCACCAGGAGTGTGAGCCGCCGGCCCGTGGGGTCGCTCAGCCGGTCCCCGGTGTGCAGCGGGGCCGCGTGCGCGTCCGGGCTGCGGCTGACCACCGGCTCACCGTCCGGCCCCTCGTGCAGATGGCTGACCTGGACGTCCCCGAAGGCGCCCAACTGGGCGAAGACCTCGCCGAGTTCGGCGAACATGCGGTCCCACACGCGCATCGACGGGGAGGCGTCGAGCACCAGTTGCAGCCGGGTGTCGCCGCGGGTCACGGCCCGGTGCACGGGCATCACCAGGCCCCCTGCCCGGGCGCTGAGTTCGGCCGTCGCGGTCTCGTCGAGCTCCTTGCGCAGCGGCGGTGCGGCGCTGCGGTAGCCCTGCAACGGCCGTAAGGCGCGCTGGAGTTCGAGCGGTGCCGGCAGGGCGGAGGCGGCGGGCACCCCGACCGACAGTGCGGACGCGGGGCCCGGCGCACGCGCGCGCCGGGCCCCGCCGCGCGTCGGCGGGTACAGGGGCACGCTTCCGTCGGCCCGGACGCCGTACGCCGGCGGTACGAGCGGCTCGGGCGGCGGGGCGTCCTGGTCCGCCGTCACCGTCGGGCCGGTGGGCGAGGGCCCCCCGGTGGGGCCGGACTGCCCTTCCGTACCTGCCTGCGGCTCTCCGTCCGGATCGGGCACCTCCGCCGGCTGTGCCCAGCGGGCCAGCCAGAGGGCGTCCCTCAGCCCCTCGGCATCCGGATCGAGTCCGACCTGCCGCAGCCGTGCGACGAGTTCGGCGATCGGATCACCGGTGCGGTGCGCCTCGGGCATCAGCGCCTCACCTCGGACGGTCGAGTCGCTGGATGAGCAGGTCGGCGAGGCGGTCGCGGCTGGGCGGGGCGGCCGCGTCGGTGAGGTAGATCGCGTTCAGCAGCTGGTCGGCGGCGAGGAGTTCGCTGCGGGAGCGCTCCAGGAAGCGGGTGATCAGGTCGTCGCCCGCGCGGGCCGCCTCGTCGCCGAGGTGGGCGCGTACGAAGGTGGCGAGCCGGTTGTGGTCGGGGCGGCCCAGCTCCAGGTGGATGCAGCGGCGCATCAGCGGGGCGGGGAAGTCCCGTTCCCCGTTGCTGGTGAGGACGACGAACGGGAAGGCCCGGCAGCGTACCCGGCCGTCGCGGACGCGGACCTTGGTGCCGTCGGCGGTGAGCACCTCGGCCTCGCCGTCCGGCAGCCGGTCGGCTATGCGCTGCAGCTCGGGTATCTCGAACTCGCCCTCCTCCAGGACGTTCAGCAGGTCGTTGGGCAGGTCGATGTCGCTCTTGTCGAGTTCGTCGATGAGCAGCACGCGCGGCGTCTCGGAGGGCAGCAGGGCGGTGCCGAGCGGACCGAGGCGGATGTAGCTGCCGATGGCCTCGACGGCTCCGGGGCTGCCCGCCGCCGTGCCTCCCCCACTCTCGGCTTCTCCCCCACTCTCGGCTTCGCTCGAGCGGGGGGACCCCCATGCGCGGGAGGTGCCCCCATCTCCTTGCGCGGCGATCTGGACGTCCTGGAGCCGGGCGATGGCGTCGTAGTGGTACAGGCCGTCCTGGAGGGTGGAGCGGCTGACGATGGACCAGCGCAGTACGTCGCCCAGGCCCAGCTCGTACGCCACCGAGTGGGCCAGCGTGCTCTTGCCCGCGCCGGGGCTGCCGGTGACGAGCAGGGGGCGGCGCAGGTAGAGCGCCGCGTTGATCATCTCCAGTTCCTCGGCACCGGGCCGGTGGAGTTCCGCCAGGTGCCGGTGCGCGCCCAGCCTGCGGTCCCGGGAGCCTTCGCCGTCGCCCGCGGTGTCCCGGCCGGCGAAGTCCCGCCAGGGCGGCGGCGGGGGCAGCCGGCTCATTCCGTCGTGGGGTTCTCCGGCGCCTCGGTAGATGAGCCACTCACTGGATTCGGTCATGGTCCGGTCCTCGTCGTCACTCGTCCGCCATGGCAGCCGCCGAACGTGCATCACGGTATCGATCCGCAGGAAAGCTGGTAAGAGGCCGAGAGGTGCTCGGGGCACGTCGCATCAGGGAGCCTCCAGGAGATCTCCGGCACCGGGCAGGGGCCGGTGCGGATCGTCGTACAGGAGTGCTATTCCATCGGCCCAGTAGGCCTCCGTGAGGCCCGTGTGCCGCTTCACCCGCAGCCCGTGCACCAGGTCGGGGAGGAACACGGCACCCGCCCCGTCGTCGACGACCTGTTTGGTTCCCCGGTGGAACTCCCCGCACACGGCGTCCGGTTGGCTCCGCCGACGGCGCCACAGGACCACCCCGAAGCCGGCGCGCAGGATCCTGCCGAGCGCGGCGGCGTCGTCCTCGTAGCGCCGGTCTCCGTAGCGGCACAGCACCGGGACCGCACGGGGCGGCAGCCGGCGCAGTTCCGCGACGGTCGGCACCGGCTCGCGCACCCCGTCGTCGCAGTCCAGCACCTCGGTCCGGGCGTCGCGGGCGTGCAGCCGGCGCCAGCGGTCCTGGGGTTCCAGGTCCTCGTCCCCGGCCGCGCCCCACTCGGCGCCGGGCACCCCGTACTCACCGTCGCCCGGCAGCTGGTCGCGGTCGGAACAGCGCACGACGACCGGCCGCTCGGCGCCCAGCGGGGGGCCGTCCGGGCGCAGCCGCCAGTCGTCCACGGCCAGGCCGAGCAGCAGGTGCGGCAGGGCCGCGTGCAGGACCGCCGGCCGTCCGGGCTCGTCGCACTGGCGGAAGGCCTCGGCGAGCGGCGCGGTCACCCGGGCCGGCAGCTCCTCCAGCGAGGTCCGCTCGGCCTCGTGCAGACGGATCACGTCGCCCTCCGGGGCGGCCAGGGAGACCGACCAGTCGCAGCGATCGGGCTCCCAGCCCCTCGGCAGCACTTCGAGCAGTACGGACAGCCGGGGCCCGGCATCACCCGGCCGCTGCGGGGCCGGCTTCCCCGGCGGCGACGGGGTGCCGGGGTCGGGGGACGGCGGATCCACCGGGGCGACGACGTGGGGACGGCGGCGCAGCCCCAGCCACTGGGCGCGTCGCCGGGCCAGGCCGCTGCGGTAGCCGCTGTCGAGGCCCGTCGACGTCTGCTTCACCCATTCCCACAGCGCCTGTTCGGCGGCCAGCAGGCTGGGCGTGGCCGGGCGTTCGGCCGCCATCACCTGCATCGCGTAGTCGAGTACGAGCTTCAGCGCCCCGTCGTACCGCGCGCTCTCGTACAGCACGCCCAGTCCGTCCCGCCAGGCACGGGGGGCCGGCACCAGCGTGGGGAGCTGGAAGTTAGGCAGGGAGTCGAGGATGTCGAGCAGGCCGCGGGTGGTGGCAGGCGGCGGCAGGTCGGCGAGCCGGCCGAGCAGCTCGCAGCGTTCGTCGGGGCCGAGTGTCCGTCCCGGGCGGGCGCCGAGCTCCGCCTGGAGGTCGGCCCAGGTGGGGCGCCGGGAGTCCGAGGGCTGCTGCCGGTCGCGGTGGTAGCGGTCGTGGGCGTGGAAGACCGCCTGGTAGACGTCGTCGTGCTCGGTCCGGACGGCGTCCGGCGGCACCGGTAACGTCCGCAGGCGCTCGATCCCGGTGGAGGTGCCCCCCGCCCCGTGGTCGGCGCGCGATTTCAGCACGCCGATGACCTCGCCGCGCGCCGGGTCGATGACGGGGCCGCCCGAGACGCCCGGCGGCAGGTCGTTGTGGCCGAGCCGCATCTGCACCCCCTCCGACCAGCCGCCGATGGTCCCCTGCACGGAGAGGAACCCGTCCAGGATCTGCAGCCGGCCTCCGGTCACCGTCCAGCCCGCGTAGAACACCCTGCCCTCGCCGTAGTGCGCGGCGGGCCGCTCGGAGACGTACACGCAGTCGTGGTCGACGGGTTCACGGAGCCGGACGAGGGCCAGGTCGGGGGCCGGCCAGCTGCCGGACACAGCGCGTCCGACGTGCTCCGGGAGGGTGGCCGCCACCTGGCCGCGGACGGCGGACGGGCTCTGGCCCGGGCCGGTCTGGTAGACCACCGCCACTTCGCCCCCCTCCCCGCCGTTCACCACGTGTGCGCAGGTCAGAACCCAGTTCGGGGCGATGAAGAAGCCGCTGCCGAGAAAGCTGCCGGGTTCGTCCAGGGCATACCCGACACCTGTGCGATGAATGCGCACGGTCGCCGCCATGACGAGTTCACGCAGCGCATGGTGGGCGGCATGGGAACCGCCCGGTGCGCCCCCGTCGTATCCGTGCGTCATGCCCCGCCACCGCCGCGGGCGTCCGGGGCGCCCCCGTGCCCCGGGGCGCCGGTGGACGCATCCGCGCGCGTGGCACCGCCGCCGCCGGGCGGCGATCCGTCGCGGGGCGCACGGGGGGCGGCCGGAGGCGTGGTGGCGCCCGGGTCGTCGGGGTCCTCCGCGCGGTCCTCCGTGCGGGAGGCCGGAGCAGGGGCGGTCCCGGGAGCCGCCGGGTCCGGTGGGCCCCCGCCGTTCCAGGTCAGGGTCACCGTGATGCCGGCCTTGGCCTCCCCGTCCGCCAGCAGTCCGACGACCTTCCCGGCCTTCGCGGTCAGCTCGATCCCGAACTCGACGCTCACCTCGTCCGGACGCACCGCGCGCAGCGGGCCGGCCAGCGAGCCCGCGACCCCGGTGACGAGCGAGTGGAGGCTCTCCACGCTCGCCTCCACCCGTTCGGCGAACCCGGTGTCCGTGTACGACAGCTCTCCCGACGGCACGGCGAGCTCCTCGGCCCCCGAAATCCGGGCCCACACCGGTGTGCCGTCCGGCAGCTCGATCCGCGCCACCCGCGTCACTTCCCGCCCCATGCGACTCCCCCGTCCCCCACCGCGTCCCCTGGCCCCGGCCCGCCCGCCGGACCGCCCGCGGGACCGTCCGCCGGGCAGACCGGCCCGGGGGCCGGCTCCGCCTATCCTTTTCCTGTCCTGTCGTGGCTTCCCGGGCGGGAAGCCGGCGCCTCTCCTTCCCGCAGGGAGAGGGTTCTTCCCGCGCGGGAGCGGCCGTACCCCTGTTCACACCACGGAGCACCATCCATGTACTTCACCGACCGAGGCATCGAGGAACTGGAGAAGCGGCGCGGCGAGGAAGAGGTCACCTTCGAGTGGCTCGCCGAGCAGCTGCGCGCGTTCGTCGACCTGAACCCGGACTTCGAGGTCCCGGTGGAGCGACTGGCGACCTGGCTCGCCCGCCTGGACGACGAGGACGACGAGTAGCAGCGGGTCCGCCGAGAGGCACCCTCACCCGCCACCGGGTCCCCGAGGACGGGGCCCGGTGTCAGCCATGCCCTCGCACGCCCCCGCAAACCCTCGCATGCCCTCAAACGGGTGTCTTGACTTCCCGCAGGCACGATATATCGTGTTTCCCAGAAGACGCGATATGGCGTGTCGCGTCCCTGCGAGGAGGTCACACCCATGTCCGAGTGGTCCGTCGCCGAACCCACCAAGCTCACCTTCGACACCCCCGTCCGCGATCTGCACGTGCGCATCGTCAACGGAACAGTGAACGTCGTGGGTACGGACGAAGGTTCCGCCCGCCTCGAAGTCACGGACATCGAGGGCCCACCCCTGGTGGTCACCCAGCAGGGCGGCACCCTCACGGTGGCCTACGAGGACCTGCCCTGGAAGGGCTTGCTGAAGTGGCTGGACCGGCAGGGCTGGCGGCGCAGCGCGGTCGTCTCCCTCGCGGTCCCGGCGGACACCCGGGTGGAGGTCGGCGTGATCGGCGCCGGGGCCGTCGTCTCGGGGCTCCGCGGGCCCTCGGTGGTCAAGGGCGTCACCGGCGACACCACGCTCGTCTCCCTTGCCGGCCCGGTGCGGGCGGAAACGGTGTCCGGCAATCTCGAAGCCCAGGCCGTCACGGGCGACCTGCGGTTCAACTCCGTCTCCGGAGACCTGACCGTGGTGGAGGGCTCGGGCTCCTCCGTGCGGGCCGAGTCGGTCAGCGGCTCGATGATCGTCGATCTCGACCCGGACGGCCCGACCGACGTCGGACTGACCAGCGTCTCCGGTGAGATCGCCATCCGGCTCCCGCACCCGGCCGACGCCGACGTCGAGGCGAACACCGCGAGCGGAAGCATCTCCAACGCCTTCGACGGCCTCCGGGTGCAGGGTCACTGGGGTGCCCACAAGGTCACCGGACGGCTCGGCGCGGGCACCGGCAAGCTCAGGGCCACGACGGTCTCCGGCTCGATCGCCCTGCTCCGCCGCCCGCCCAGGGACGAAGAGGAGGCTGCCCCACCGGCCGGACCGCAGCACGACTCGGGGGACAATTCCGTTTCCGGCCCGGGCGGCCCCGCGGACAGCGGCGCCCCGGCCGACGGCACGACCGACAAGAAGGTGCTCTGACATGCCTCCCGTCTTCGCCCACGGACGCCTCCGCCTCTACCTGCTCAAGCTGCTCGACGAGGCCCCGCGCCACGGCTACGAGGTGATCCGGCTCCTCGAGGAACGCTTCCAGGGGCTGTACGCACCGTCGGCGGGCACCGTCTACCCCCGGCTGGCCAAGCTGGAGGCCGAGGGCCTGGTCACCCACACCACGGAGGGCGGCCGCAAGGTGTACGCCATCACGGACGCCGGCCGCACCGAACTCGCCGACCGCAGCGGTGAGCTCGCCGACCTGGAGCTGGAGATCCGCGAGTCGGTCGCCGAACTCGCCGCCGAGATCAAGGCCGACGTGCGCGGCGCGGCGGGCGATCTGCGGCGCGAGATGCGGGCGGCGGCCTCCGAGGCCCGACGGGGCGGCAAGGCGGGCGCCGGCGACCACGGCCCCTTCGGGGAGCACGGCGGGCCGGCCGACAAGGAGGCCTGGCGCGTCGCCAAGGAGGAGATGCGCCGGGTCAAGCAGGAGTGGAAGGAGCAGGCGCGCCGCGCCAAGGACGAGAGCCGCCGGGCCCGTGAGGAGGCCCAGCGAGCCCGCCGCCAGGCCCAGGAGGCGCAGTCCCGGGCGCGGGCCCAGGCCCAGGAGGAGATGCAGCGCATCGCCCGCCGCGTCCAGGACCACGTCCAGGACCACTTCGCGCGGGGGGACTGGCCGACCGGGGTCCGGGAGGGCCTCTCCGAACTCACCAAGGAGTTCAGCGAGTTCGGCAAGGACTTCGGCTTCGGACGCCCGGGCCCCGAGACGGGCACCGGCCCGGCGAAGTTCACCCCGGACTACTCCGAAACCCCGGAGGACTTCCCCGCCGACTACGAACCGGCCTGGGCCCATGAGGACCCCACCGGCGACCCCGCCCGCGACCTGGACCGCCTGCTCGACCGATTCCGGGACGACATCCGTGACGCGGCCCGCGACCACGGCGTCACCGCCGACCAGCTCCGCGACACCCGCCGCCACCTGTCGACAGCGGCGGCACACATCGGGGCGATACTGCGGCGGCCCGGGGCCTGAGCGCCGCAGCGTGGGCCGGGGCGGGCGCGGTCAGCCCGCCTTGGCCTCTCCTTCGCCCTCGCCGTACAGCACCCGCGTCAGCGACTCGAAGGTCACACCGTGGTCGGCGAGGACCTCGGCGGGGACGCCCGGACGGGAGGTGAGGGCGAGCAGGATGTGCTCGTCGCCGATGTGGCGATCACGGTGGCCGAGGGCGACCCTCAGGGAATCGGTCAGCAGTTCCTTGGCGCCGCGGCCGAACGGCCGCCGCCCGGATCCGCGCCGCCGCATGCCCGCCAACGCCCCCTGCCCGTGCGCCTCTTCGACCCGGTACACGATCTGTGACAGATCGATGCCGAGCCCGGACAGCGCGTCCGCGTCGGCCCGCGACAGTCCGCCGCGGCGCCGGGCCTCGGCCAGCGCCCGCACCACGCCTTCCCGTCGCCCCGCCGACAACCCGAGCGAGGTCAGGGCGAAGGATCCCCGGCTGCCCTCGCGCTCGAGCAGGGCGAGCAGGACGTGGGACTCCTCGACCTTCCCGTCGTCCAGCCGCTCGGCCTGGGCGACGGCGCCCTCGACCACGGCCCGTGCGTCCTTGGTGAACCTCTCGAACATCACTGCCTCCCGTACTTCTTGTGCACGGCCTGCCTGCTGACGCCCAGTTCGACGGCGATCTCCTGCCACGACCAGCCCTGGTTGCGCGCGCTGCGCACCTGAACCGCCTCCAGCTGCTCGAGCAGCCTGCGCAGTGCGGCGACGGCCCGCAGTCCTACCCGTGGATCGCGGTCGCCCGCACGCTCGGCGAGATCCGTTGCTTCGGTCATGACGTCAACTTAGGTTGACATCCCTCCCTTTGTCAACCATGGTTGACATACGGCGACGGCCGGCCCGGAAACCGGACCGGCCGTCGGAGAGCCGTGCGGATCAGCCTCGGGACTCAGCCGTTGGTGAGGACGATCTTGCCGAACTGGTCACCGGACTGCAGCCGTTCGAAGCCCTCGCGGGCGCGGTCGAGCGGGAGCACCTCGTCGATGACGGGGCGGACACCGGTGGCGGCGCAGAAGGAGAGCAGGTCCTCCAGTTCGTCCTTGGTGCCCATCGTGGAGCCCACGACCTTGAGCTCCAGGAAGAAGATGCGGGTCAGTTCGGCGTGCGAGGGCCGGTCGCCGCTGGTGGCGCCGGAAATGACGATCGTGCCGCCGGGCCGCAGGGACTTGATCGAGTGGGACCAGGTGGCCGCGCCCACGGTCTCGATCACGGCGTCCACCCGCTGCGGCAGCCGCGCCCCCGACTCGACCGCCTCGACGGCTCCGAGCTCCAGGGCCCGCTTCCGCTTGGCCTCGTCCCGGCTGGTGGCGAAGACCCGCAGCCCGGCCGCCTTGCCGAGCACGATCGCGGCCGTGGCGACACCGCCGCCGGCCCCCTGGACGAGGACGGAGTCACCGGGGCGTACTCCCGCGTTGGTGAACAGCATCCGGTACGCCGTCAGCCAGGCCGTGGGCAGGCAGGCGGCCTCCGCGAAGGAGAGCTCCTTGGGCTTGGGCAGGATGTTCCAGGTGGGCACGGCGACCTGCTCGGCGAAGGTGCCCTGGTAGCGCTCGGTGAGGATGGAGCGGGGTTCGTTCGGGCCGACGCCGTGGCCGGTCTGCCCGATGACGGAGTGCAGGACGACCTCGTTGCCGTCCTCGTCGACGCCGGCGGCGTCACAGCCGAGGATCATCGGCAGCTTGTCCTCCGCGAGGCCGACGCCGCGCAGGGACCAGAGGTCGTGGTGATTGAGGGAGGCGGCCCTGACGTTGACCGTGCTCCAGCCGGGACGGGCCTCGGGGGCCGGGCGCTCCCCCGACTCAAGGCCGGAAAGCGGCTGGTCGCGGTCGATTCGGGCGGCGTAGACAGCGAACATGGGCTCGACGATAGGTTCCCGGCGGGGCCGGCGGAACCACAGGGCCCTGTGACACATGCCCTCTTGCCAGCTCGGCCCGATGATCTGCACCCGGGCCCAGCATTCTCAGCCCGTCGTGGGGTCCCCCCGCTCGAGCGAAGCCGAGAGTGGGGGAGTTTGAGGACGAGGCCCCTTCAGGGCCGAAGCAGGGGTCTGGGGGGCGGCAGCCCCCAGATGGCCCCGCCCGAACGGACGGGGCCATTCAAGCTCACCTACGCGCAACGCCCTCGGCACGAGCGGCGGCGGCGACCGCCGCGGTCACCGCGGGAGCCACCCGCTCGTCGAACGGCGAGGGGATCACGTAGTCGGCGGCGAGATCGTCCCCGACGACCGCGGCGAGCGCCTCGGCCGCCGCGATCTTCATCCCCTCGGTGATCCGGGAGGCCCGCACCTGAAGCGCACCCGCGAAGATCCCGGGGAACGCCAGCACGTTGTTGATCTGGTTCGGGAAGTCCGACCGCCCGGTGGCGACGACAGCCGCGTACTTGTGCGCGACATCGGGGTGCACCTCCGGGTTCGGGTTGGCCATCGCGAACACGAAGGCGCCCTTCGCCATGGAGGCCACCGCCGCCTCGGCGACCGTGCCGCCGGAGACACCGATGAAGACGTCGGCGCCGGCCAGCGCGTCCTCCAGCGACCCGCTGATGCCCGCCTTGTTGGTAAACCCGGCCAGCTCGCGCTTGACGGAGTTCAGGTCTTCCCGGTCGGTGGACACCACACCCTTGCGGTCGGCGACCGCGACATCCCCGATGCCGGCCTCGACCAGCATCTTGGCGATGGCGACACCGGCCGCGCCGGCGCCGGAGATGACGGCCCGCAGGTCGCCGATCGACCGCCCGCTCAGCCGCGCCGCGTTCCGCAGCGCCGCCAGCGTCACCACGGCCGTGCCGTGCTGGTCGTCATGGAAGACCGGGATGTCCAGCCGCTCCTGGAGCTGCCGCTCGATCTCGAAGCACCGCGGCGCCGAGATGTCCTCCAGGTTCACCCCGCCGAAGGACGGGGCGAGCCGGACCACCGTCTCGACGATCTCGTCCACGCCCTTGCAGTCGAGCGCGATCGGCACCGCGTCCACGCCGCCGAACTGCTTGAACAGGATCGCCTTGCCCTCCATCACCGGGAGGGAGGCCTGGGGACCGATGTCCCCGAGCCCCAGCACGGCCGTACCGTCGGTCACGACGGCGACCACCGACGACTTCCACGTGTAGTCGTCCACCAGCTCGGGCTTTTCCGCGATCGCGGTGCACACGCGCGCCACACCGGGCGTGTACGCGAGGGAAAGGTCGTCCTTGTCACGGACCGGCACGGTGGCCTGCACGGCCATCTTGCCGCCGCGGTGCAGCGCGAACGCCGGATCGAAGGAATCGAGGGGCTCGGCCCCGCCGTCCTGGTCCGTATTGCTGTCGCTGCGAGGATTGACGATCTCCGCTGCCACTTTGTTTTACCCCTTAAGTATTTACGGTTGAGGGTTGACCACTCCTGGTGAGGGGTGGGCGGGGACGTGTACGGCCCGATTCACTGATACGTACGGGCGTGCGTACACGACGGGCGCGCCGCACACGCGCCCTGAGCCCCGGATGAGGGGTGTAAAGAACCTTCTTACCGGACGGACGGCACCGGCGACGAGTCCATTGGTCCAAGGTCACATCGCGGCCCTCGACGGGGCCCGGTCGTAGCCTCAGGCATCGACCACATCATGGGATGCGCCGAAGATTTTCCGGCCAGATGGCTGGATTCCCGCAGATAGCGGGTGTCGAGTGCCGAGGATGTGCCGACCTGATGTGGTTCGGGGGTCACCCGTTATCCGATTTTGACATAGTCGGTCACCTGACCGGCGTAGTCCGAATGGCAAGATGCCGTAAACCCACTAGGTCGCGACACCCGAAGGTGTGTGTTCTCGTCGACCCATCGGCATCTCCATCCATCCGCCGGAGGAACCCACAATGACCGCAAGCTCCACCCGTCGTACGACCGCCACGCACTCCCGCCTGGCCGCGGTCGGTGCGACCGCGGTCGCGGGCGCCCTGCTGCTCACCGGCTGCGGTGACCAGACCGACAAGGGCGGTTCGGACAACTCGAGCTCCTCTTCCTCCTCGGCGCCCCTCGCCGCCAAGCTCCCCGCGGACATCCGCAAGGCGGGCGTCATCCAGGTGGGTTCCGACATCGCGTACCCGCCGGTCGAGGTCATGCAGGGCGGCAAGGCCGTCGGCATCGACCCGGACATCGCGGACGCCCTCAGCAAGCAGCTGGGCGTGAAGTTCGAGTTCCAGAACGGCAAGTTCGACAACCTGATCGTGGGCCTGCAGGCCAAGCGCTTCCAGGTGCTCATGTCGGCGATGAACGACACCAAGGACCGCCAGAACGGCATCAACTCCGACACCGGCAAGAAGGTCGGCAACGGCGTCGACTTCGTCGACTACTTCACCGCCGGCACCTCGATCCTGGTCCAGAAGGGCAACCCGAAGGGCATCAAGTCGCTCGACGACCTGTGCGGCAAGGTCGTGGCCCTTCAGAAGGGCACCACGTCCGAGGGCATCGCCAAGGCGCAGAACAAGAAGTGCACCAAGGACGGCAAGAAGGCCATCGACCTGCAGACCTTCGACACCGACCCCGAGGCGCTGCTCCGTCTGAAGCAGGGCGCGTCCGTCGCCGACCTGAACGACTTCCCGGTGGCGGCCTACAACGCGAAGACCTCCGGTGGCGGCAAGGACTTCGAGGTCGTCGGCGACCAGATCGAGGCGGGCCCCTACGGCATCGCGGTCAGCAAGGAGAACACCCAGCTGCGGGACGCCCTCCAGGCCGCCATGTCCGCGATCATCAAGAGCGGCGAGTACCAGAAGATCCTGCAGAAGTGGAACGTCACGCAGGGCGCGGTCACCGAGTCGAAGATCAACGGCGGCTCCTGAAACAGCCTCGGGCAACACTGAAGGGCTGTCACTGTGACTGACACCGTCGACAAGGTTCCGGCGCCGTCGCTGCCGCCGGAGCAGATCAAGGCCATTCCGGTGCGGCACTACGGCCGCTGGGTGTCCGGCGTCGTGGTCATCGCCATCGTGGCGCTGATCGGGGTCGCGTTCTCCAACGCGAAGATCAACTACAGCGTCATCCCCGACTACGTCTTCGATCCGGGCATCGTGGCCGGCGCCTGGACCACGCTGTACATCTCCGTGCTGGCCATGGTGCTCGGCGTCGCCCTCGGCGTGATCCTCGCCGTGATGCGGCTGTCGTCGAACCCGGTCACCAGCACGGTGGCCTGGTTCTACATCTGGTTCTTCCGCGGCACCCCGGTCCTGGTCCAGCTGCTGCTCTGGTACAACATCGCGCTCGTCTTCCCCATCCTGAACCTGGGGTTCTACAAGGACGAGATGAACCAGGTGATGACGCCGGTCCTCACGGCGCTGCTGGGTCTCGGCCTGAACGAGGCCGCGTACATGTCGGAGATCGTCCGCGCCGGCATCCAGTCGGTCGACGAGGGGCAGACGGAGGCGTCGCACGCGCTGGGCATGACCCAGGGCCAGACGCTGCGCCGGGTGATCCTCCCGCAGGCCATGCGGGTCATCATCCCGCCGACCGGCAACGAGTTCATCAACATGCTGAAGACCTCGTCGCTGGCCTACGCGGTCCAGCTCCCCGAGCTGATCAAGAAGGCCACCGACATCTCCAGCGCCTCGCTGGCGGTCGTCGAGATGTACTTCGTCGCCTGCATCTGGTACCTGTTCCTGACGACGATCTTCAGCATCGTCCAGTACTACATCGAGCGCCGTTACGCCCGCGGTTCGACGCGCAACCTGCCGCCGACCCCGTTCCAGCGCCTGAAGAAGAACCTCCGCATGTTCGGTTCGTTCCGCCGTCCGGAGGTGGCCCGATGACCAGGATCAGCAAGGACCTCACGCCACCCACCAGTGGCGGGCCGATGGTCAGGGCCGAGGGCGTGCACAAGTCCTTCGGGCTGGCGCACATCCTCAAGGGCATCGACCTGGTGGTGAACCCGCGCGAGGTGTTCTGCCTGATCGGCCCGTCCGGTTCCGGCAAGTCCACCTTCCTGCGGTGCATCAACCACCTGGAGAAGATCAGCGCCGGCCGGCTGTACGTCGACGGCGACCTGGTGGGCTACCGGCAGAAGGGCGACAAGCTCTACGAGCTGAAGGAGAGGGAGGTCGCGGCGCAGCGGCGGGACATCGGCATGGTGTTCCAGCGCTTCAACCTCTTCCCGCACATGACGGCGCTGGAGAACGTCATGGAGGCGCCGCTCCAGGTCAAGCGCGAGTCCAAGGCGGTCGCCCGGGAGCGCGCGGAGCGGCTCCTCGACCGGGTGGGCCTCGGCGACCGCAAGGGCCACTACCCGGCCCAGCTCTCCGGCGGTCAGCAGCAGCGTGTCGCGATCGCCCGGGCGCTGGCGATGCAGCCGAAGCTGATGCTCTTCGACGAGCCGACCTCGGCTCTCGACCCCGAGCTGGTCGGCGAGGTGCTCGACGTGATGCGGGACCTCGCTCAGGACGGCATGACGATGATCGTCGTGACGCACGAGATGGGCTTCGCCCGCGAGGTCGGGGACTCCCTGGTGTTCATGGACGACGGTGTGGTGGTCGAGTCGGGCCACCCCCGGGAGGTCCTGACGAACCCGCAGCACGACCGGACGAAGTCGTTCCTGTCCAAGGTGCTGTGACAAGGGTGCTCTGACGCTGCGCTGAGCGAGAGGGGCGGTACGGGTGTCCGTACCGCCCCTCTGTCACTACCGCCCCGCTGTCACTTCAGCGCCAGCAGCAGGGTGTCCGAGGGCGAGCACCACACCGCGCGGGCCTCGTCGAAGCCCTTCTCCCGCAGGACACGCGCGTGCCACGCGGCGGGCGGCATGTCGCCGTCGGCGTGCTCACCGTAGATCTCGAAGCGGCGGGCGGTCGGCCCGGCCAGGGCCGGGTCCTCGGCCGCCAGCTGCCACCACTCGGCCCAGTCCAGGGCGCCCGCGGCCCTGGCCTGATCCATGCGGGCGTGGCGCTGGGCGCGCTCGGCCGCGTTGATCCGGGGCGTGGTGTCGTCGATCATGTGGTCCGCGTTCATGAAGACACCGCCGTCGCGGACGAGTCCCGCGACCTGACCGTAGAGGGCCGCGAGGGGGTCGCTGTGCAGCCAGTGCAGGGCCGTGGCGGTCAGGACGGCGTCGTAGGAGTCGTACGGCAGTCTCGCCGGCCAGTCGGGGTCCTTGAGGTCGGCCGTGACGAGGGTGACCCGCTCGTCGCCCGCGAAGGTGCCCTCGGCGATGGCGAGGAGGGCCGGGTCGAGGTCGACGCCGACGCTGGTGGCGCCGGGGAACCGGGCGAGCAGCCGGGCGGTGATGCTGCCGGTGCCGCAGGCGAGGTCGAGAACGCGCGGCGCGGTGCCGGCGAGCGCCTCCACCATGTCGAGCATGATGCGGAAGCGTTCCTCGCGGTCCGGCATGTACCACTCCTGCTGCCGGTCCCAGCTCTCCTGCCAGGCCGCCCAGTCGGTTCCGGTACTGGTGGTCATGGAAACCCTGTCTCCCCTCGCCCGCGTAATACCCTGGAAGCGCGACCGGCTGTTACCCGACCGCACGCGAAACCATAGAGCGCCCCCGTAAGGACTACAAGTGGAACTGGCCTATTACTCGGACTACGCCGTGCGTCTCGTCAACAGCGAGGAACCGGTCCGGGGCAAGGACACCCTGACCTCGGTCGACGCGGTCCGCGATCTGTTCGGCGCCAACTCCTCCGCGGCCCGCCGCACCACCGACGCGGACGTCACGCGGTTCCGCTCGGTCCGCGCCCGGCTGCGCGCGGTCTTCGAGGCGGCCGACACCGGCGACGAGACCCTGGCCGTCGACCTGCTGAACTCCCTGCTCCTGGAGTTCCCGGTGAGCCCGCAGATCTCCGGGCACGACCACCGGGACGAGGACGGCCGCCCGCTGTGGCACATGCATCTGGCCGACCACCCGTCGAACGCCACCGCGGGCTACGCGGCGATCGCCGCGATGGGCCTCGCCTTCCACCTCACGGAGTACGGCGTCGACCGCCTCGGCCTGTGCGAGGCGGCGCCCTGCCGCAACGCCTACCTCGACACGTCCACCAACCGCTCCCGGCGCTACTGCTCGGACCGCTGCGCGACCCGCGCCAACGTGGCCGCCTACCGCGCCCGCAAGCGCCTGGAGGCCGACCGGTCGGCGAAGACCGGCCGCGCGGCCGACAACGCCCAGCGGGCCACTGCCAGCGGCGAGCGCTGACCGGCCTTGAGCGGCCGGAACCGCAACCGGACCCGCCCGAGGACCAGCTCCTGAGGCACGGCCCCGTAGTCGGTGCTGTCCCCTCCCGCGTACGTGTTGTCCCCGAGCACCCACCAGCCGCCCTCGCGCAGCTCCACCGCGCGCTTGACGACGAGCAGGTCCTGCTGGAACGGATGGCGCAGGACGACCACGTCCCCGGGCCTGATCCTGGCGCCGTAGTGCACCACGAGCCGGTCCCCGTGGTAGAGCGTGGGCACCATGGACGGCCCGGTCACCTCGGCCAGCCCGAAGGGCGCGGCGGCCCTCCCCCGTTCGGTCTCCTGCGACAGCTCCGGCATCCCCGGCACCTCCCCGGTCCGTTCCTCCACCAGTCTCAGTCTGACCCCGGACTTTTGTCCTAAGCCCAAGGGGGCACTCGCGAAAACCCGTCCCTCAGGGAGTAATGTCCCACCTGAGAAGACGATCACGAGGAAGGAATGCTCCATGCTTTCCCGCCTGTTTGCCCCCAAGGTCAAGGTCAGCGCGCACTGCGACCTGCCCTGTGGCGTGTACGACCCGGCCCAGGCCCGCATCGAGGCGGAGTCGGTGAAGGCCGTCCAGGAGAAGATGGCCGCCAACGACGACCCGCACTTCCAGGCGCGCGCCACCGTCATCAAGGAGCAGCGCGCGGAGCTCGCCAAGCACCACGTCTCCGTGCTCTGGAGCGACTACTTCAAGCCCCCGCACTTCGAGAAGTACCCGGAGCTGCACCAGCTGGTCAACGACACCCTGAAGGCCCTCTCGGCCGCCAAGGGCTCCACCGACCCGGCGACGGGCCAGAAGGCCCTGGACTACATCGCCCAGATCGACAAGATCTTCTGGGAGACCAAGAAGGCTTGATCTACAACTAGGCCGTTTGACCTGCGGTTTCGCGGGTCGCATCGCCTACTTGTCCGCACCCGGTCCGCAGGCCGCCGAGCACGGCGTCCATGACGGTCCGGGTGCGGTCTTCTTCGCCCGGCCACAGATGGGCGTAGATCCGCGGCGTGATGACGGCGGACGCGTGGCCGAGGACCAGCTGGACCTGCTTGACGCTCGCTCCGCCGGCGATGAGGGCGGAGGCGCCGCAGGTCGTGGGTCACCATGTGGGGCAGCTCGACGGGCTCGCGGCCCTCGCGTACGGCTGCCCCGTCCTCCACTGCTTGGAGCGCCCTGCGGGCGCAGTTCCACCCCGTGACCTGTCCGCACGGCAACGGACCAGCCGTCGGCGGCGGCATCGGGGGAACTGGTTCCAGCGGGCCGTCCGCCTGCCCACCGAGCAGCTCGAAGTCCAGCTCGCGTTCCCCGCCGTCCTCGACCCGGTGGTCTGGGGCACCGGGACCTCGATGACCGCAGAAGCTGCCCCGCTGCGGACCCGGCCCGTCCGCAGCGACGAGGGTGAGCTGCGGCAACTCACGTGGATCACGACCACACCCGTACTGCACGCTCGGAACCGTCTTGAGTGGCGGTTCCGGTCCAGGTCCGAACGCGACACAGATCAAGAGGAATTCAAGTGATCGACGTGCGGCCCAGCCAAGGAAGCCCTGGGCGCCCTTGCCATCGAGATCGACAGGAAGCACGGAGTCCGTGACAGCCCACAATGGGATTGAAGGTCATCTGCCCTGATCACGTATGACATGCCACGTTTGGCGTAATGGGCGCATTGGGTTGGTCGGCCGCGTCACTCTGGAAGGGTTGATCACGGTCGTGTCAGGAGCCCTGTGTACGGATCACGTGAGAGGGTCGAGGGGATCGGCCATGGCCGCCGGACGGGCCCGAGCGTGTCCGGTCGGGCGCTGCATCCACGGCACGAGGTCGGCGGAAACATGGTGACCGAGACTTCGAGGACACCGGCGCAGGGGCCCGGCCATGGCACAAGGTGAGCGGCGGCCGGACAACGGCATGACGGACCGTTCGGAAGGGTTCGGTGAGCGGCTGCTGGGGGTGCTGCTGGACCGGGCACACGAGATGCCGCCGCAGCTGATCGCCCCGCTGATCGCGGAAGAGGTGGCCAGGGTCGGTGGCCGCGACGTCTCGATCCTGCTGCAGGACTACGGCCAGCTGGTGCTGGTGCCGCTGCCGGGTCGGCGGCTGATGGTCGGCGAGCCAGAGCCGATCGGTGGCTCTCCCGCCGGCACCGCCTTCCTGCAGGCGACCACTGTCGAGGTGCCGCGGCCCGACGGCGTCCGGATGTACCTACCGCTGCTGGACGGCAGCGACCAGGTGGGAGTGATGGGCCTCACCCTGGATGCCGTCGATGACGACGACCGGCGGCTACTGCGCAGGCTTGCCGGTCTGGTCGCCGACATGCTGGTCACCAAGCACAGCTACACCGACCAGTTCTTCCTCGCCCGGCGTCGCGAACCGATGAGCGTGGCCGCCGAGATCCAGTGGTCTCTGCTGCCGCCGCTGGCGATGTCCGTCCCACAGGCAGCGGTGGCCGGGATCCTGGAGCCCGCCTACAGCGTCGCAGGCGACAGCTTCGACTACGCCCTCAACGAGGACATCCTGCACCTGGCCATGGTCGATGCGATGGGCCACGGCCTGGACGCCGCCACGATGGCGACCGTCGCCGTCGGGGCCTACCGGCACGCCAGACGTGCCGACATCGGTCTGTCCGGGATCTACGCGTTCATGGACCGGGCCATCGCGGAGCAGTTCGGGCCCGAGCACTTCGTCACCGCGCAGATGATGCGCCTGAACATCGCGACGGGCCACCTGCAGTGGGTCAACGCGGGCCACCCCGCGCCACTGCTGATCCGCGACCACCAGGTCGTGCGGCAACTGACGGGCCCGACCACCCTGCCGGTCGGCTTCGGCGGTGAAGAACCCCGGATCAGCGAGCAGATGCTCCAATCCGGCGACCGGGTGCTGTGCTTCACCGACGGCCTGATCGAGGAGCACCAAGCCGGTGAAGCACAGTTCGGCGAGGAGCAACTCATCCACTGGGTCAACCGCATCGAACACACGGAGAAGGGAGTACGCGCGGTGGTGCGCGCACTCTCCCACGCTCTGAAGCAGCAACGGGGCGGCCGCACCAGCGACGACGCGACCCTCTTCCTGATCGAATGGCGCGGGGGCGCCGCCGACCACCTCGCCATCCTGGAGTGAGGCGCCTCAAACCGCCATAAAGGCGGCTTGGTTCAGGCCGGGTGACGCTAGACGGGCCGGATTCGCGGCGCTTCCTGTGCCTTCCGCCGGGGTCGGCACATGGTCATTGACCGCTCTGGCAGGGGTATGTGAGGTCACGGCAGCGGGCGTCATGCCCGCCTTCGGATTCCCAGACCGCCTCCCGCATCGAGTCCGCGTCGGCCTCGTCCTCTGTCATGGCCCGGAAGCTTTCGGCCTCATGCATCAGGCCGCTCGCCGTGCGGTTCCGTGACGGGTCGGTGGCCGTGGCCATGAGCCGGGCCGCGGTGGCCGGCTCCGTCTCCGGTGGAATCACCAGCAGGTCCCAGCGGCCGAAGGTGTAGGACAGCAGCAACAGCTTGTGCGGGTCCTGCCCGGCGTTGGACCAGCCGACGCGCACCATGTGGCCGTGCGCGGGCACTTCTCCCGGAATGACCGGCCAGAACGTGCGGCTCACCGCTACCCGGGTGATCCGCCCCCACAGCGGGTCGAGATATTCGACGAGCGCCGGGAGCTGCTCCGTCAGGTTGCGCGAACGGGGCCACCAGGCACCGTCGATCAGGGCCGGAGGAGCGCCGGCCCGCGCCAGGGTGAGTCGAAGCGGTGAAGCAGAAGGAGCCCGGCCTTCGACCGCGGGTGTGAACGGAATGGTCGCGGTCATGGCGCGGACCCAACCCCGGGCCGGTCACGGCCGGCCCGGTTGTCGTGAATCGCCGAGAACGACGTCAGCGTTGAAGCCGGTGTACGAGATGCTCTCGGTAATCACCAGGATACTCCTCGCCGACGCCCGGCGGGCTGATGGAGAGCGATGTGCTGAACGGAACACGAGGAACACCTCCCACGTGACACAGCCGAGGAGTGCCGGGCCAGGGCATGCGGGCCGTCAGGCGTGAGACCGGTCCGGCAACCGGCATACGTCATGCCCCGCCACCCGCAGCGCGCCCCCGCCGGTATCGACAGCCGCTTCACGGATTGCGGCGTCGTCTCCTCAACCGCCGCGGCGTGTGCGGAGTACCGTGGACACCACCGAGGGCATTTCGCACACCGGCTTCCACGCCGGGGTCGTTCTCGGCGAGAGATGAAGCCCGGGTCGCCGTGAAGGCGGCCCGGAGACGGGTCCGCATCATGTCGGCGACCTTGCACCAACCCCTGCCACACCACGAGCCCGCCGCGGCCCCGGCCGCACGTCTCGCCCTGAAGACCGACGGCATGTCTCGCGGCCTCCTGGACGGTGCCTGGTGGCCCCGCTCCCGGGACCTGCTGAGCGAGCTGCCCGCACTGACCGAAGTACTGGACGCCTTGTGGGGCCGCATTACCCGCATCGCCGTCAACCCGATGTACTGGCCGGTCATCCCGCACGAGATTCCCGTGAGCGGTCATGTCGTCAAGGTCGGCTGGTTCACCCCGGAGATCGACCCGCACAAGCTGCTGCTGCGCTCCTACGGCACCGGCCGCTGGGATCTGCTGGTCGTCCCGCCCGAAACCGAGGCGGAGTCGGCGGCCCGCCTGATGGCGGCCGTGTGCGACTGCGACGGTCCGCCGCTGACCGCAAGCGCTCTCATCGCCGCGGACGAGACCCGGCGTGCCGTCTCCGCTGCCGACCGGCCACTCGAACCGGACGAGGCAGGGAAGTACGAGGGCCGCCCCTCCTCTGCGACCGTTCCGGCACAGACCGGTCGTCCGGCACAGACCGGTCGCGTCAGTCGCCTGATCATCGGCATGTGAGACAGCCGCCATGAACACCTTCCTGACGACCGGCTGCCTCCTGGTCCTCATCGCAGCGGCGGCATTCGTGATCCACCGGCTCGACATCGGGCACCCGGAAGGGATCGCCGTGCACCGGTACAGTCGCGCCCTGCCCGACGGTCCGCGCCGCGCCACCGACGCGGCACGTCCCCCTGCGGGACCACCACTGTCCAAGTCGCCGGCCGTCGGCGGACGACGTGACCACCGTGACGGGGGCCGCGGCCGCTTCCCACCGCGCCGCCGCCGCGACCGCACCACTCACCACGGGTGACGAGGCGGTGTCCCCGCCCCCGCGCACCAACCGTCGGCACGGCCCGTACAGACGGGTTTCGGACCCGCCTCACGAACCGCCGCAGGCACATGCAGGGGTCTCGACCGGCGGGTCCCGGCCCCACGTGGTCCTCGTCCCGAGGAGCAGCACATGCAAGCCCTGATCGTTCTCATCGTCGTGATCGTACTGCTGGCCGTCCTGGCCCTCGCCCTGTCCGTGAAGGTCGTCAAGCAGTACGAGAAGGGAGTGCTGTTCCGCTTCGGCCGACTCGTCGGAACACGCTCCCCGGGGCTGCGGTTCATCATCCCGTTCGTCGACTCCCTGCACCGGGTGTCGCTGCGGGTCGTCACCATGCCGATCCAGTCCCAGGGCATCATCACCCGGGACAACGTGAGCGTGGACGTGTCGGCGGTCGCCTACTTCCGGGTCGTCGACGCCGTGAAGTCGGTCGTCGCCGTCGAGAACGTCAACGCGGCGATCAATCAGATCGCCCAGACCACCCTGCGGAAGGTCGTCGGCCGGCACACGCTCGACGAGACGCTGTCGGAGACGGACCGTATCAACCTGGACATCCGCCAGATCCTCGACGTCACCACCGTCGACTGGGGTGTGCAGGTCACGCTGGTCGAGCTCAAGGACATCCAGCTGCCCGACACCATGAAGCGCGCCATGGCCCGCCAGGCCGAGGCGGAGCGGGAGAAGCGAGCGAAGATCATCAATGCGGAGGGCGAGTCCCTGGCCGCAGCCGCGCTCGGCGACGCCTCGGACACCATGATGGCCCACCCCTTGGCCCTTCAACTGCGCAATCTCCAGAGCCTGGTGGAGATCGGTGTCGACCAGAACACCACCGTCGTCTTCCCAGCCCCCCTCATGAGCACGATCGGCGAGCTCGGATCCTTCCTCGCCCGGGAAACCGCTGCCGCCGCACCCGCCGCGGCAGCGCCACCGGCCGGCACCGGCCGCACCGACAAGTCCCTCAGCCCGGCCGGCACCGCGCCCGGCACCGCGGCGTGACCCGACTACGGCCCGAGCGATCCGTGCCGCCAGGGCGGACTCGTGGCCGACGCCTGTCGCGCGCGTCCTCCGGGCATCGGCTGATGATGGGAGTACGGCCGAACACGCGGAGCTGATCATGACGGGTTGGCGGGTCAGGGACTACACCCAGGACGATCTCGAAGCGGTGATCCGCGTCGACATGGAGAGCAGTACGACCGAGGAGCCGCCGCTCTTCCCGCTCTCGGACGCCGTGACGGCCCTCCAGGCCCGCCACCCGGCTGTGGTGGCCACGGCCGACGACGTGCTGATCGGCGCCGCGGTGAGCAGGGTGGAGGACGAACGGGCATGGGTCCTGCGCATCTGCATGGCGCCCGGCTGGCGGCAGCGCGGGCTGGGCAGTGCCCTGATCACCGCCCTTGAGCAACGGCTCTTCGCCGCCGGCGTCCGAGCGGTGCACGCCGTCCTGCCCGAGGGCGAGACCGGTGCCACCGCCCTGCGCAACAGCGACTACGGCGCCCGCCCCGGGCTGGTCTTCTTCGAAAAGCGCGGGCCGGTGACCCCGCAGTCGGCCGGCACGCTGTCCTCGCTCGGAGCGGAGCTGCCGCCAGGGGGACTGTGGCAGAAGGTCGCGGGCATGCAACGGGAGAAGCAGCTCATCGAGCGGCGCCTGGTCCTGCCGCTGGCCCATCCCGAACTGGCCGCCCAGCACGGAGTGGAACTGCCACGGGCGGTGATGCTGTTCGGCCCGCCCGGGACCGGCAAGAGCACGTTCGCGCACGCGATCGCCGGCCGCCTGGGATGGCCCTTCCTCGAACTGTTCCCCGCCCGTCTGGCCGCCGAGTACGGCCTGGCGACCGGGCTGAACCGGCGCTTCGACGAGATCGCCCGGCTCGACCACGTCCTCGTCTTCATCGACGAGGTCGAGGAGGTCGCCGGCGAGCGCGGTGGCGCGGACGCGACCGCTGTCGGTGTCGTCAACGAACTGCTCAAGGCGATCGTCCGGTTCCGAAGCCAGGACGGACGGCTGCTCGTCTGCGCCACGAACAACGTGACCACGCTCGACTCCGCGTTCCTGCGGCACGGCCGCTTCGACTACGTGCTGCCGATCGGCCCTCCCGACCACACCGCCAGGACCGCGCTGTGGGAGAGCTACCTGGCCCGAGCGGGCGCGCGGGCCGACAGCGCGGTACTCGCGTCCGCCAGCGAGGGGTTCACCCCCGCCGACATCGCCCACGCGGCGCGCACCGTCTCCCAGGCCCAGTTCGAGCGCACCTTCGACACCGGGACCCGGACCACCTCCACCACTGACGACTACCTGGACACGATCCGCGACACCAAGCCCACGGTCAGCGCCGCCATGGCCCAGGAATTCGCCCAGCAGACGGGAAAGTTCGCCCGCATCTAGCGTCCAGGCCAGCGGGGAGTCGATCCCGCCACGGAGGCTTCAGGCCGGCGTAGGTGGCGTGTCGCCGCCCGTATCGATGAGGATCTGTCTGGCCTCGGTGACGTTGTCGGCCCGTACGGCCTTGGCCATCGCGGCGCGTGCCGCGTCGGGCGACGTGTCCGGAGGGACCAGCATCAGGGAGAAATGGTCCCGGTCGCCCCGGGTGATGAGGACGGTGTCGTCACCTACCGGGAAGGAATCGATGTGGACGACTCGGCCGTCGACCATCACCCGGGTCGGCAGTTCGTCCCAGGAACTGCCGTCCAGACCGACCCGGGTGACAGTTCCGAGGTGCTCGGTCAGCGCGGTGATCAGCGAGGGGAGTTCGGCACTGATGCGCCGGGACCGCGGCCACCATGCGCCGTCCAGGATTCCCTCGCGTGCGCGTGTCGTCTCCAGCCGCAGCAGGGCCGTCCCGGGTTTCACCGACCGGTGGACGGCGTCCGGCAGGAGCCCGGGGAGGTCGGGGGTGTCTGAGTCGGCCATGGTGTCCGCCCGTCCGCAGAGAGCAGTGCGACCGCAGGGCGTGCGACCACGATACGACCCTGCTACCTCACGGTACTCCGCACGACGTTCCCGCGAGCGCTTCGCCGCCGGGCGCGGTTGCGGAAACAGACAACGGCTCCGGCGTATACCCGCCGGAGCCGCCCTTCCGGGTCATTGCACGTGAGCGTGCGCCGACCCGCTTTCCAGGTTACGTCAAAGGGATTAATCCGTCGTAAGCAATCCTTGCGAGGGTTCACTTCGGTCCGGGAAGCCGACGCGGCTCAGCCACGCCCTTCCTCTTCCATCTCCATCTGCCGGATCCCCTGGTGCGTCAGCGTGATCATCGCGGGCGTGTTGCCCCTCTCCCAGTCCACGACGACCCAGCCTTCACCTGCCAGGTACATACAGGCAGCGGCCATGTCCTGCTCAGGGATACCCAGGTCGGTGCGGAGCTTCGCCCCATCGACGCCCAGGAGGCGATTGCCCTCGGCGGCTTGGTACAGAGCCTGCATGATCCTCTCGCGGTACGTCTTCCGGTCTCGCAATATCGCCATGACGCGCCTGCCTCTACTGCTCACGGTCGGGCCGAAGTCGATGTCATCCGCGGCCGCCCTCGCGGTGGGGCGCGTCGCAACGGTGGCGTCCACCACCAACCGACGGTGCCTCCGGGGCCGACGCCCGATCCCCGGCAGAACATCGCTGTAGGGGAAGGCTGCGATCCGTTCGTTGTGCTGAGAGTTGAGCTGGTGGATCAGAACGGCTCCGACGGCGATCAGAAGGAGCAGCACGGCCACGGCGATGACTGTCATGGTTCTCTCGCCTCCGCCGACCGGCGGGCCGAAGGCCCTGTCGAGCCGGCGTCGACGCCTTCGCCCGCCATCAGCTGCGCGGCGGCATCCGCACCGGTTTCCGGCGGAATCACCAGGACGTCTCGGTGACCGTCGGGTAGGGAGAGAGTCAGTCTGTGCGGGTCCTGGGCCTCGGTGGACCAGCCCACCTGCACGGTTCGCCCGGCGACGGACACCCAGTGCGGGATGACGGGCCAGTGGGCCGGGTGCACGGTGACACCTGTGATGCGGCCCCAACGCTCGACCAGTGCGGCCGCCAGGGTGGGCAGCTCACGGGTGAGGGCACGGGAGCGGGGCCACCACATGCCGTCCAGCCCGCCCGGCGCGGGCGTCAGGGACAGCCGGGCCGACTGCGGCGGCGCGCGCCTGCTCGATGTCGTACGGTCAATGGTCACGGGCATGGCGCGGACCTGTCCCCGGGCTCGGGTGCGGCCCGGCATTGTCGATCACCGGAAACGGCACCCGCGGCGGAGCGGTACGCGAAGAACTCCCGGTGTCTTCACACTACTCCGCTCACCCGCCCGAAAAGCCGGGGGTGACCAGGTATTTTCCTGCCTTCGGAGCCTGGTCTCCGGCGCCCGGCACCGGGCCGGTCAGAGCCAGTCCTCGGGCTTGAACGTCAGATACAGCACAGCGGACAGGACCACGATGACGGCTGCCGAGGTGATGAATCCGGACTGGCGGCCGAACCCGGGGGAGGGGAGATTCTGGCCGTAGTAGGGACCGACGTCGGATCGGCGAGATGCGCGGCGACGTCACTGGCGGGAAAGTCCTCCAGGACGAGAGTGCCGTCGTGACACAGCCGGGTGCGCGCCTCGATCATCCCACTTCATCCCTATGGCCGGCGCGGCAGGCGCTGCAGATCACCGGCGGTCGGCGCACCCCGCAGACATGCCGGCACCGGCCCGCCGAGGGTCCGGCAGCGTCAGCCGCTTACGCCCCCGGACGGGACAGCAGTCCGCACACAGTCCGCAGGACACCCGATCAGGACCGTCGCACCCCATCGCCGCGCGCGCTCATCGGCGGCAGAGCAGGATGCCGCCCTTGCTGTTGACCGTGAACGCCCCGTTCCGGGCGATGTGACCGTCGAGGATGGCACGGGCCCTGTCGATGGTCGCGTCGAAGGGCACATCGTGCTGGTCCGCCCATGCCCGGTACGAGGCCATGTGCGCGATGACCGGCCCGGGGTCGCGGACCGTGATGGTGCCGGGCAGCTCGATCGTCTCCACGCGGCCGAACTCCGCCCCCAGGAAGGCCCGGGCCTTCTCCAGTGGGAAGCGGGCGCTGAGCGAGATACGGGCCGGGCCGCGTCCGGTGCCGAGGACGTCGCCGGCGGCCCGCTGCCACAACTCGTCGAGTTCGGCCTTGTCCCGGTCGCTGTTGGTGGAGGCGATCACCAGCCCGTCACGGGCGACGACGCGGGACAGCTCCCTGACCGCCTGGGGGATGTCAGGGACGTGGTAGAGCATGTGCAGCGCCAGGGCGGCGTCGACGCTCGCCGTGGCCAGCGGCAGGCGGGTGGCATCCGCCACGGCGACGGGGCCGGGCACACCGGCGAGGATGCCGGGAGCGACGTCCAGGCCGAGCAGGGCCAGATCGGGCCGGTCCGCACGGAGCCGCTGGATGAACCTGCCGTTGCCGCAGCCGACATCGACCACGCGCCCGCGTACGCCGCCCAGCTTCTCGGCGACGATGCCGGGCAGGTCGTGACGGGGCGTCTGCCACTGGTAGAGCGACTGGCGGACGGCCAGGTCCCGGTCGCTGTTGTAGGCGCTTCCCGCGAGGCGGGCCCGGTCGGTGACGGCGGCGGCGTGTGCGGCGGACTGTTCGGTCACGTCGGCAGCTCCGGAGGGTGGGCGGCGGGTGAGGCCGCGAGGGCGACCGTGCGCTGGAGCCGTTCACGCGGGCGTGCGGCCCGCGCGGCTCCACCGTACTGCGGCCCGCCCAACTCCCGCCCCGGCCCAGCAGGTTCACTTCTCGCCGTCGTCGTCCTCCCCGGCCTCCAGGGGGCCGGCCGCCGCGCCCACGACGCGGGGGTCGGGGCGGCCGACGATCTCCGTCCTTGTCGGTGTAGTCGAAACGGGCGAGGACGCTGCGCATGGCCTCGACCCGGGCGCGTTTGGCTGACCGGAGGCGAAGGGTCCGTCGAAGTGAGGCGCACCGTATGCGCATCCGCCGTGCCATGCTGTCCGGGTGACGCGCGAAGACCTCGTCCGCCTGCGCCGGACCCGCGACCGCATGAACCGCGAGTACGCCGAGCCGCTCGACATGGCCGAGCTCGCGCGTACCGCCCTGATGTCCCCCGGCCACTTCCAGCGCAGCTTCCGCAAGGCCTTCGGGGAGACCCCGTACAGCTACCTCATGACCCGCCGCATCGAACGCGCGAAGGCCCTGCTGCGCCGCGGCGACCTCAGCGTCACCGAGGTCTGCATCGCCGTGGGCTGTACCTCCCTGGGCTCGTTCAGTTCCCGCTTCACCGAGCTGGTCGGCGAGACCCCGAGCGCGTACCGGGCCCGCTCGCACGAGGAGACCGCGGTGATCCCGTCCTGCGTGGCCCGCACCTTCACCCGGCCCCGGCGCCGCCCCTACTGACCGCCACTCCCCGCTCGCCCCGCCCTACACTGGTCCTTTCCCAACAGCGTTGCGTAGCAGGGTCATTGAGGAAGTCGGGGGAGCCGTGGTGACTGCACTCATCTCCGTCCGGAGCGAGGACCCGGTCAGGGACGCCGAGTCCCTGACCGACTGGCTCAGAGGCGAACCGGCACTCGCCGGGAAGGTCCGGCTGACCGGGAGCGCCCCGCGGCCGGGACAACTGGGCACCGCCCTGGACACGGTGACCGTGCTGCTCGGGGCAGGCGGCCCGCTGACCGTGCTCGCCTCCTGCCTGCGCACCTGGATCACCCAGCCGCGCCGCAGCGACGTACGCCTGAAGGTCGAGCTGGACGGCGGGCGTGTCGTCGAGATCGACGCCAAGCGGGTCGGCGCCGAGGACGTGGAGCGGCTCCTGCGGCAGGCCCGCGAGGAGGAGCCGGACCAGGACGCGCGGGACTGACGTGCGCCTTCCCGACCCCCACCGCTCCCGGGTCGTGCTGATCGGCGCCAGTCGCTACTCCGACCCGGCGCTGCCCGATCTCCCTGCCGTGGACCGCACCATCACCGACCTGGCCGGCCTGTTCACCGACCAGTACTACGGGCTGGTTCCCGACAGCCACTGCACGAAGCTGCTGGACGAGGGCGACCTCAGGACCGTCGGAGGACGACTACGGGCCGCCGTGGCCGAGGCGGAGGACCTGCTCCTCGTGTACTACACGGGGCACGGGCTGGTCAGCGGCCGACGCCATGAGCTGTACCTGGCACTGCCCGACAGCGAGTGGGCGGCGCCGGAGTTCAACTCCCTCGAGTACGACAAGCTGCGCGACGCCGTGCTCGACAGCCCCGCCGAGACCAAGGTGGTCGTCCTCGACTGCTGTTTCTCCGGCCGGGCCGTCTCCGACTCCCTCTCCGGCGGCGGGGGCGAGCGGATCGGGCAGCTCGAGGTGGCCGGCACCTATGTGCTGACCTCGGCGCAGCGCGACCAGGTCGCCCTCGCGCTGCCGGAGGAGGACCACACCGCGTTCTCCGGCCGGTTCATGCGGCTGCTGCGCGAGGGTGTGGTCGGCGGCCCCGAACTGCTCACGATCGACGACCTGTACCAGCGGCTGCGGGCGATCATGGAGGCCGAGGGCCTGCCCACCCCGCTCAACCGCGGCGCCGGCGGCGCGCACCGGATCGCGCTCGGCATCAACCGCGCCTTCGCCGCGACCGCCGGTCCCGACCTGCGCAGACGGCATGTCGCCGCGGTGGAGCAGGGCAAGGGCGGGGACTGGAAGGGCGCGGCCGGTCAGCTTCAGAAGATCCTCGACGAACAGACCAGGGTCCTCGGTCCCGACGACCCCGACACCCTGCGCACCCGCCAGTCCTACGCGCACAGCCTGGGCGGCGCCGGCACCCCGGTGGAGGCCGCCGGGCTGCTCCGGCACCTGCTCGCCGACCAGCTCCGGCTCCTCGGCCCCGATCACGAGGACACCCTGCGCACCCGGCAGTTCCTCGCCGTCAACCTCGGCGAGGCCGGTCACCGTGCGGAGGCCATCGGCATGCTGCGGGTACTGCTGGCCGACCGGGGCCGCGTCCTGGGCGCCGAGCACCCGCACACCCTGCGCACCCGGCACATCCTGGCCCGCAACCTCGCCCTGACCGGCGCCCGGGACGAGGCGGTGGCACTGCTGCGGCAGCTGGTGGCGGAGCGGGAGCGGGTGCTGGGGGCGGAGCATGCGCATACGCGCAGGGCTCGGGGGGATCTGGCGGCGATGGAAGGGCAGGGGGTGGGCTGATGCCTGAGCGGTTCAAAGGGGACTCGCGGTTCAGCCAGGAGGCGCTGTCGGTCGTGAGTTGCGCGGAGCGCAACGCCCGGACTCTCCGACACCGGAACATCGGCACGGAACACCTGCTTCTCGCGCTGATCGAAGAGGCCGGTCGGGCAGGTACCGGCGAGGACCTCGAGGCATTGCTGGGTGTCTCGTCGGCGCAGATCCGCGGATCGGTGCTGGGGGCGCGTGGCCTGGGCCGCATCAAGCCGCCACAGGCCCTCCCTTACAGCGCCCGGGCCAAGGCCGTACTCGAGCAAGCGCCCCTGGAGGCCACTCTGCTCGGCGCCGCCGACGTGGAACCGATGCACATCGTTCTCGCCCTGACCGCCGTGGACGGCGGCACCGCGGTGGACGTCCTGCGGGCGAACGGGGTGAACATGGACCGCGTACGGCAGGCGGCCATCGAGGGTGCGCGCCCCGGTCCCACCGAGTCCACCGAGTCCGCCGGCCTCCTCGCCGCCCTCACCCGCGTGCTCGTCCCGCGCCCCGTCGTCGGGCGCGCCACCGAGATCGACCGGGTGCTCCAGGTACTCACCCGCCACCACCGCAACGTCCCCGTGCTGGTCGGGGAGCCCGGCGTCGGCAAGAAGTCCGTGGCCGTCGGTGTCGCCTCGGCGATCGCGGAGGGACGCCTGCCGGCGGTGCTGCGGGACCACACCGTCCGCGCGCTGGATCTGGGCACCGCCCTCGCCGACCCGCAGCACCGGGCCCGGGGCGGCGCTCTCATCGCCGACCTGCTCGACGAGTTCAGGAACAGCCCGCACGTCGTCCTCTACCTCGACGGCGCCCTCACCCCCCTGCACCTGCCCGACGGCGTCACCACACCCCTGAACCTGTTCCGCCCCCTGCTCGACACCCCCGACGTCTTCGTCTTCGGCGACTGCGGGCGGGCGCAGTACGAGCGCCGGGTGCCCGATCCCGGCCTCGACCGGCTCGTCCAGCCGGTGCCCGTCGAAGAGCCGTCCGACGACGACGTGCGGCACATCCTCCGCGCCGTCGCCAATCGCGTGGCGAGCCACCACGACGCCGTGTTCACCGTCGACGCCCTGGAGGCCGCCGCCACCCTCGCGCGGGACCACGTGCCCGACCAGTCCCTGCCCGGTTCGGCGATCGGCCTGCTGGACGAGGCCGCCGCGCTGGTGCGGATGCAGGCCGCACGGTCGGACACGCCCGCGGACATGCTCTCGTCCGTCCACGAGAGCGACGTCCGCGCGGCCCTCGCCGCCTACTCCGGCATCCGGACCGCCACGCCCCGCTCCTCCCCCGCACCCGGTCCCGTCCCCACCGAACACGACCCCTACATCTGGGCCATGAGCTGAGGCAGCGCGGCCCGTCGTCCCGAACTAGCGTGAGCACATGGACCTGAAACTCAAGCAGTGCTTCATCGCCGTCGACGACCACGACAAGGCGCTCCACTTCTACGTCGACATCCTGGGCATGGAGGTCCGCAACGACGTCGGCTTCGAGGGGATGCGCTGGGTGACCGTCGGCTCGCCGCTCCAGCCGGACGTGGAGATCGTGCTGGAGCCGCCGGGCATGAACCCGGACGCCTCGCCCGCCGACCGGCAGGCGATGGCCGAGCTGCTCGCCAAGGGCATGCTGCGCGGGGTCATCTTCACCACCCGTGACTGCGACGCCCTGTACGCGCGGGTCGAGGAGGCCGGCGGTGAGGTGCTGCAGGAGCCGACGGACCAGCCGTACGGCATGCGCGACTGCGCGTTCCGCGATCCGGCCGGGAACATGCTGCGGTTCATCGAGCGGCCGGACGCGTGAACATCCGCTGGACGTACGCCTTCGTCGACCGGCCGGCCCGCCGCCTCGACCGCGCCCGGGAGTTCTGGACGGCCGTCACCGGGACCCGGCTGTCCGAACCCCGGGGCGAGCGGGGCGAGTTCGTGACACTCCTCCCCGAGGACGGCGCCGACCCCTGCGTGAAGCTCCAGGGCGTCGGCGCGGGCGCCGGCGGCGCGCATCTCGACCTCTGTGCCGAGGACGTGCCGGCGCTGGTGAAGTCGGCCCGGGAGCTCGGCGCGAATGTGGTCGCGGAGCACGACGGGTGGGCCGTGCTGAGGTCGCCCGCCGGGCATTCGTTCTGCGCGGTGCCGTGGCACGGCGAGTCGGCGCGGCCGGCGGAGGTGGGCGGCAGCAGGCTGGACCAGGTGTGCCTGGACGTGCCGCCGTCCGCGTACGACGCCGAGGCCGTCTTCTGGGCGGAACTGACCGGCTGGGACCTGCGGGCGGGATCACGGTCGGAGTTCCGGGTGCTCGGGCCGCCGCCCGGCCTGCCGGTACGCGTCCTGCTCCAGCGGCTCGGCGAGGAGGGGCCCGCCTCCGGACACCTCGACATGGCCTGCGCGGACATCATGGCCAGTCGCGCACGCCACGAGCGCCTGGGCGCCTCCTTCGTCGCCGACGGCCCGCACTGGACGGTGATGCGCGATCCGGCGGGCGGGATCTACTGCCTGACCGGCCGGGACCCGCGGACGGGCGCGCTGCCGCCCGGGTAGGACGCCCGCGTGGAGCCCCGTCACCCCCAGGGCTCCACCTCCACCACGGCGTCGACCGGCACGGGCCCGTACACGTGGGGGAACTCCTCGCCGCCCGGTTCCATGGCCTCGTACTTCACGGGCACGCCGACCCGGCCGGGGTCGACGACCAGGACGACCAGCTCGTCGGGGCCTTCGTAGGAGCCGTACAGGAAGGCGGCGATGCGCGGGAGCTGGTCGCGGGTGGAGAAGTGGATGAAGCCCTCCTCCTGGAGGGTGCGGCCGCGGGTCGACACCTCGTAGGTGCCGCGCTCGCGGGCCGCGTCCCACAGGGAGCGTTCAGTGATGTGCACGATGTACGGCAGTTTCGTCATACGGCCACGCTACGGGCCGGGTTCCTGCCGCGCCGGATCATTTTCGGGGGGCGCCGGGGGTGTGGGCCGCTCCTCGGGCGCGGGTTCGGCATGCGTGGGGCAGTCGGGGTTGCGGCAGGGCCCGGGCACCCACAGCGGGACCCAGGCGCCCAGCGTCTTGTGGCGCCGGATCACCGTCTCGACAGGCCGTCCGCAGGCCGGACAGACATGCCCCTCGCTGCCCATGCTCCTCAGCCTAGGAGACGAAGGGCGGGGCCCGCACACCGTGGGGATGTGCGGGACCCGCCTGGCCGGAGCCCCCGGTGACCGTGCGGGGTCAGGAGCCGCACGGCCCCAAAGGCTCCGGGGTCTCTTCTCAGCTGCTGCGCCGGGTCACGAACTCCGCCAGCGCCAGCAGACCGCCCGCCGCCTCCGGATCCGGGACGGCCCGGGCCAGCTCCTGCATCGCCCGGGCCATCCGGTCGGCCGCCTGGGCCTGCGCCCAGTCCCGGCCGCCGGCCCGTTCCACGACCTGCGCCGTGCGGGCGATCCCTTCGGTGTCCCCCTCCTCGTACGGCTTCCCGTACAGCTCGGCGAGCTCGGCGGCGGCCGGGGTGCCCGAGGTGAGCGCCGCGACGACGGGCAGCGACTTCTTGCGGGCCGCGAGGTCGGCTCCGGCCGGCTTGCCGGTGCGCGCGGGGTCGCCCCATATGCCGATGACGTCGTCGATCAGCTGGAAGGCGAGCCCCGCCTGGCGGCCGAAGGCGTCCAGTGCCGCCACGTCCTGAGCCGTCGCCCCCGCGTACAGGGCGCCGAGCGCGCAGGCGCACCCCAGCAGCGCGCCGGTCTTGGCCTCGGCCATCACGAGCACCTCGTCGAGCGTGACCTCGCCCGGGGCCCGCTTCTCCATGGCCGTGTCCGCGTGCTGCCCGGCGCACAGTTCGACGACGCAGTCCGCGAGCCGGGCCGCCGCCTGTCCGGACGCCGGATGCGGGTCCCCGGCGAGCAGCCGGAGGGCGAGCGCCTGGAGGGCGTCCCCGGCGAGGATCGCGTCGGCGTCGCCGAACACCGTCCACGCGGTGGGCCGGTGCCGACGGGAGGTGTCGCGGTCCATCACGTCGTCGTGCAGCAGCGTGAAGTTGTGGACCAGTTCCACCGCCGCTGCCGCCCGCAGGGACGCGGCCCGGGCCCCCTGTCCGCCCAGCGCCTCGGCCGCCGCGAGGACGAGCGCGGGACGTATGGCCTTGCCCGCGCCGCCGGTCGCCGGGGTACCGTCCGCGTGCCGCCACCCGAAGTGGTACTGCGCGATCCGCCGCATCGAGCCGGGCAAGGACTCGACGGCGGCACGCAGTTCGGGGTCGACCGAGGCGCGGGCCCGGTCCAGGATCGCCGCTGCCTCGTGCCCGTCGAGCGGGTCCAGCACTCCGGCGGGCCGCGGCGATCCCCCTGGGCGCTGCTTCGTACCCGTCATGAACTCGGCCATGGGTCCCCCTCGTGAAGCCCGCGGACCGTGGCGTTTCCGCCCCGACTGAGCGCGTACCCGGAGGGTCTACCCGTCCCGGCCGACGGGGACACGGCGGCCGGGTGCCGAAACGTCACCTCCAGCGGCCGATCTCGACGTTCTCCAGCACACCCAGCGCGTCCGGTACCAGGACCGCCGCCGAGTAGTAGGCCGTGACCAGGTATTTGATGATGGCCTGTTCATTGATGCCCATGAAGCGCACGGACAGGCTGGGCTCGATCTCGTCGGGGATGCCCGCCTGGCGCAGCCCGATGACGCCCTGTTCCTCCTCTCCCAGGCGCATGGCGATGATGGAGCTCGTCCGTGCCTCGCTGACCGGGATCTTGTTGCACGGGTAGATCGGCACCCCGCGCCAGGTGGGGATGCGGTTGCCGCCCATGTCGATCGTCTCCGGGACGAGTCCGCGCTTGTTCAGCTCGCGGCCGAACGCGGAGATCGCGCGCGGGTGGGCGAGGAACAGCTTGGTGCCGCGCCGGCGACTGAGCAGTTCGTCCATGTCGTCCGGGCTGGGCACGCCGTCGTGCGGCTGGAGCCGCTGGTCGTACTGGCAGTTGCTGAGCAGGCCGAACTCACGGTTGTTGATCAGCTCGTGCTCCTGGCGCTCCTTCAACGCCTCGACGGTGAGCCGGAGTTGCTGCTCGGTCTGGTTCATCGGCTGGTTGTAGAGGTCGGCCACACGCGTGTGGATGCGCAGCACGGTCTGCGCGATGCTCAGCTCGTACTCGCGCGGGCTGGCCTCGTAGTCGACGAAGGTGTGCGGGATGTCCGGCTCGCCGCTGTGGCCGGCCGCGAGGTCGACCGCCTTCTCGCCGTACTTGTTGGTGCGCTGGTGCGGGATCGAACGCTGCTGGCGGACGTGCTCGCGCAGGGAGTCGGAGCGCTCGGCGACCTGCTCGAAGTCCTCGCGGGAGAGGATGAGCACCGTGCAGGCGGTGTCCGCGCGCGCGGTGTACTCCCAGATGGCGTCCGGGTCGAGGAGTACCTGCTCGCCGAAGTACGCGCCGTCGGCGAGGACGCCCAGGACCGCGTCGTCGCCGTACGGACCCGTGCCGACCTTCTCGATCCTGCCGTGGGCGAGCAGGTAGACCTTGTCGGCCCGGCTGCCGAAGGAGGCGATCACCTCCCCCGGGGCGAAGTCCCGCCGGTGGCAGCGCTGGGCGAGCTCCGAGAACACCTCCTGATCGTCGTAGGACCGCAGGGCCGGCAGTTCGGCCAGTTCGCCGGGGATGACCTCGACGCGCTCGCCGGTCTTCACGAAGGTGATGCGCCCGTCGCCGAGCGCGTACGTCAGTCGCCGGTTGACCCGGTACGTGCCGCCCTGGACGTTCACCCATGGCAGCGTCCGCAGCAGCCAGCGGGAGCTGATCTCCTGCATCTGGGGTGCGGACTTGGTGGTCGTGGCCAGGTTCCGCGCCGCCGCGGTGTTCAGACTCTGCTGCGGCTTGTTCTGTTCCTCGCGGACCTCTTCGCCTACCGACATAGAGAATTGCCCTCCCGGTCATGCTCCGGCGCCGAACTGCGCCGGGCATCGATCTCGCAGCCAGACTCTCATCACTCAACGTGTCGACACCATTACCCGAAAGAGCGGGATTGGATCATCGGACTACCGGGCAAACAGAGGGACCGCGCCCACCGCTTGCCGGGAATGCGGGGGTTGTCCTGATCGGCTCGCACAGTGTGCGAACCATGCATACCGGGACGTCCGGTTTCGGTAGAGAAGCAGCTGTACGAGGCGGTCGCGACCGGCTGCCGCCCGGCACAGCACGAAGGAGGCGATCATGGCCTCACCCATGTCCGCGAGCGGTTTCCTCAACGCCCTGCGAGCCGAAGGGCTCACCGTCGTGGAGGTCGGCGACTGGGAACACCACAACCGCGACCACAAGGGGCCCTGGGGCCCGGTGCACGGCGTGATGATCCACCACACGGTGACCAGGGGCAGCGAGCGGACGGTGGAACTCTGCCGGGACGGCTACGCCGAGCTGCCGGGCCCGTTGTGCCACGGCGTGATCACCAAGGACGGCCGTGTCCACCTCGTCGGCTACGGCCGCGCCAACCACGCCGGGCTCGGCGACGACGACGTGCTGCGCGCCGTGATCGCCGAGAAGGGACTGCCGCCGGACAACGAGGCCGACACCGACGGCAACCGGCACTTCTACGGCTTCGAGTGCGAGAACCTCGGCGACGGTGACGACCCCTGGCCCGAGGCCCAGCTGGCGGCCATCGAGAAGGCCGCCGCGGCGGTCTGCCGCCACCACGGCTGGACGGAGCGCTCGGTCATCGGCCACCTGGAGTGGCAGCCCGGGAAGGTGGACCCGAGGGGCTTCACGATGAGCTGGATGAGGGAGCGGATCAGGGCACGCCTGAAGGCGTAGCGACCGGACCGTCCCGGGCGACAATGAACCCGTGACCAGCCCCGACACCCTCCGCCCCCGCCTGCCCTCCCCCCTGCGGGAGGTGACCGACGAGCGGTTCACGAGGCACGGCGTGCGTCTCCTGCTCAAGCGGGACGATCTGATCCACCCGGACCTGATCGGCAACAAGTGGCGCAAGCTGGTCCCGAACATCGAGGCGGCGGCCGGCCGCACGATCGTGACCTTCGGCGGCGCGTACTCCAACCATCTGCGGGCCACCGCCGCCGCGGGCCGCCTCCTCGGCCTGGCCACGGTCGGTGTGGTCCGCGGCCAGGAGCTGGCCGACCGGCCCCGCAACCCGTCCCTGGCCCGCTGCGAGGCCGACGGCATGCGCCTGCACTTCATCGACAGGTCGACATATCGCCGCAAGGCCGAACCCGGCACCCTGGACGCCGTCCTGCGCGCCGTCGGCGAGCCGGACGCCTACGTCGTCCCGGAGGGCGGCAGCAACGCCGAGGCGGTCCGCGGCTGCCAGGCCCTCGGCCGGGAACTGCGCGGCGACGGCGACCTCGGCGATGGAGTCGGTGTGGCCGATGTGGTCGCCCTCGCCTGCGGCACCGGCGGCACCCTCGCCGGTACGGCCGCCGGCCTGGGCCCTGACCAGCGCGCCCTGGGCATACCCGTCCTGAAGGGCGGCTTCCTGGCCGCCGAGATACGGGGCCTCCAGGAGCGTGCCTTCGGCGGCCCCCGGGGCACCTGGTCGCTCGACGACCGCTTCCACTTCGGCGGCTACGCCCGCGTCCCCGCGGGGCTCGAAGCCTTCGCCGCGGACTTCGAGGACCGCCACGGCCTGCCCGTGGAGCGGCTGTATGTCGCCAAGTTGCTCCACGCTCTCGTCACCCTCACCGGCGAAGGCGCCTTCCCACGCGGGACGACGGTCACCGCCGTCATCACCGGCCGCCCCTTCCCATGACCGACCCGTCCCGTTCCCACCCGGTCGCGGGACCAGCCCTTCCCGTGACCGGCTCGTCCCGTGACTGTGCTGCCCCGAGGCCAGCCCGCTCCGACACTGTCCCGCCGCGAGGCCAGCCCCTCCCGTGACCAGCCCGTCCCGTTCCCACCCGTCGCGGGACCAGCCGGCTCGTTCCCGCCTGCCGCGGGAGCAGCCCGTCCCGCGACCGGCCCGCCCCGGCCTCGCCCCGTAGCGGGACCACCCCCCCCCTCGTGACCGCCATCTCCTCGTGGCCGCCCCATCCCGCCTCGCCCCGAGCACCCCATCCCACGCACAGCCCGCCCCGCGAGCGCCCCCTCCCGCGACCAGCCCGCGCCCCGGACAACCCGCGTCGCCAGTGCCTACGCCGCCTCCCGGTAAGCCGCCGCCTCCTCCAGGTCCAGCCTGCGCAGCAGTGTGCGCAGCATCTCGTCGTCGATGTAGCGGTGGTCGCGCAGCCGGACGAAGACCTCGCGCTCGGCGCTGATCATGTCCCGGGACAGGCGGCGGTAGGTGTCGTCGACCGTCTCCCCGGTCACGGGGTTCACCGCGCCGAGCCGCTCCCAGACGGCGTTGCGGCGGCGCTCCAGGACCATGCGCAGGCGGTCGGCGAGCGGCGGGGGCAGGGCGTTGCGCTCGTCCGAGAGGAGTTCCTCGAGGCGCTCCTCGGCGACCCGGGAGGCCTGCGCCTGGGCGTTGGCCTCGGCGAGTGTCTCGGCCTGCGCGTCCCGGCCGGGGAACCTCAGCAGGCGGATCAGCGGGGGCAGGGACAGTCCCTGCACCACCAGTGTCCCGATCACCGTGGTGAAGGTCAGGAACAGGATCAGGTTGCGCTGCGGGAAGGGGCCGCCGCCGTGCACCGTGAGCGGGATGGAGAAGGCGATGGCCAGCGAGACCACGCCCCGCATCCCGGCCCACGAGGTGACCATCGCGCCTTTCCAGGTGGGGTTCGCCTCCCGCTCCCTGATCCGCGACGACAGCAGCCGCGGCACGAAGGTCGCCGGATACACCCACACGAACCGGGCCGCGACCACCACCAGGAAGACGGCCACCGCGTACCAGGTGGCGTCGACGCCCTCGTACTCCCCGAGGCCCTTGAGGACGACCGGCAGCTGGAGTCCGATGAGCGCGAAGACCGCGGACTCCAGGACGAAGGCGACCATCTTCCACACCGCCTCCTCCTGGAGCCGGGTGGCGAAGTCGACCTCCCACGCGCGGTGGCCGAGGTAGAGGGCGACGACCACGACCGCGAGGACTCCGGAGGCGTGCAGCTGCTCGGCGACGCCATAGGCGACGAACGGGATGAGCAGGGAGAGCGTGTTCTGCAGCAGCGGCTCCTTCAGGTGCGTGCGCAGCCAGTGGAGCGGAGCCATCAGGACCAGGCCGACGCCGACGCCCCCGACCGCCGCGAGCAGGAACTCTCCGATGCCGCCGAGCCAGGTGGCGCCCTCGCCGACGGCCGCGGCGAGGGCGACCTTGTAGGCGGTGATCGCGGTGGCGTCGTTCAGCAGGGACTCGCCCTGGAGGATCGTGGTGATCCGCGAGGGCAGGCCCACGCGCCGGGCGACCGCGGTCGCCGCGACCGCGTCCGGCGGCGCCACCACGGCGCCCAGCACCAGCGCGGCGGTCAGCGGCATCCCGGGGACGATCAGATAAACGGCCCAGCCGACGACGAAGGTCGCGAAGAGCACGTATCCCACCGACAGCAGCGCCACCGGCCGCAGCTGGGCCCGCAGGTCGAGGTAGGAGCTGTCGGTCGCCGACGTGTACAGCAGCGGGGGCAGCAGGAGGGGGAGCACCACCTCGGGGTCGAGGGTGTAGTCGGGCATCCCGGGGACGTACGAGACCAGCAGGCCGACCGCGACCAGCAGCAGCGGCGCCGGCACCGGCGTCCGCCGGGCCGCCCCCGCGATCGCGGCACTCCCCGCCACCAGCAGCAGCAGCGGCATCACGTCCATCGTCCTCGCCCGCCCTCGTTTTCCGCGCGGTCACCCGCACGCCCGTCGTAATCTGGCAATCATGAAACAGTGCACGCACGCCGGCGCGCTGCCGCATCCGGAGCCCGAACCGCAGAACGAGACCTGTCCGGAGTGTCTCGCGAACGGTACGCACCCGGTGCAGTTGCGGAAGTGTCTGACCTGTGGCCACGTCGGCTGCTGTGACTCCTCACCCGGGAGGCATGCCACGGAACATCACGAGAAGTCCGGTCATCCTGTGATGCGGACCTTCGAACCCGGAGAGAGCTGGCGCTGGTGCTTCGTGGACCACGTACTCGTGTGACCCTGTAAGCAGGCGCCGGTCCGGACGGTTCGAGCGTCTGACGTCTGGGTACGTCAACCCGGCGCGCGCTCTCCCCAATTGGGACCGCCGACCCTCTAGACACGGAGCGTATCCACAGCTTTACTGTGAGTGACGCCAGGGGGTTGGGGTCCCGGGGACAGGAACGTTCGGAGCGCGATAGCGTCACCGCTGAACCACATATCGCGTTACCCCGAGGGGCGACCCTCGGCCCCCTAAAGCTTGTACCACCATGGAGGTGAGGGTGTCCCAGATCGCAGGCGAGCCCGCGACCCAGGACTTCGTGGAAGTCCGGCTGCCGGCTGCGGGTGCCTACCTGTCGGTGCTGCGTACGGCGACGGCCGGTCTCGCCGCCCGCTTGGACTTCACCCTGGACGAGATCGAGGACCTGCGCATCGCCGTGGACGAGGCGTGCGCGATCCTGCTCCAGCAGGCCGTGCCCGGCTCCGTGCTCAGTTGTGTCTTCCGGCTCGTCGACGACTCGCTCGAGGTCACGGTCTCGGCGCCGACCACGGACGGGCACGCTCCCTCACGGGACACCTTCGCGTGGACCGTGCTGTCGGCCCTGGCGGGCAAGGTCTCCTCAGCCGTCGACGAGGACAGGACCGTGTCGATCAGCCTCTACAAACAGCGCGGCGCGGGACCCGGGCCGGCGTGAGGAACGGGGACGGTCCGGTGCGGGACGAAGAGCGCGGCACACGTGAGCTGCCGGTCGGAGGCGCGAGCTCTCCGGACGGTTTCGCACGCATGCGGGACGGCATCGACGGGATCCCCGAGCAGGCCAGGCCCCACCCGGAGGACCACTCCGCGGAGGCCGGCTTCCCGGACGACGGGCAGCGGGATCGGGATGGTGCCGTGCAGAGCGCGCCTCTGGAGCGGCCAAGCGGGGTGTCCCCGGCCCGGACGGAGGCGAGGGCTCGGGGAAGGGCGACGGGCGGGACGATGAGCGAGCACGAACGGGACGACGACGAGGTGAACGCACAGGCCGTGCCGGTCCTGCGGGGCGCGCAGCACGACCCCCACGACCGCAGCGGGGCGCGTGCGATGTTCGTCGAGCTGCGGGCGCTGAGCAACGGCAGCCCGGAGTACGCGGAGCTGCGCAACCAGCTGGTCCGTATGCACCTGCCGCTCGTCGAGCACCTCGCGCGCCGCTTCCGCAACCGTGGTGAGCCGCTGGACGACCTCACCCAGGTCGCCACCATCGGGCTGATCAAGTCGGTCGACCGCTTCGACCCGGACCGGGGCGTGGAGTTCTCCACGTATGCCACTCCGACCGTCGTCGGCGAGATCAAGCGGCATTTCCGTGACAAGGGCTGGGCGGTCCGCGTGCCGCGCCGGCTTCAGGAGCTGCGCCTTTCGCTGACCACGGCCACGGCCGAGCTGTCCCAGCAGCACGGGCGCTCGCCCACGGTGCACGAGCTGGCCGAGAAGCTCGCGATCTCCGAGGAGGAGGTCCTGGAGGGCCTGGAGTCGGCGAACGCCTACTCCACGCTGTCCCTGGACGTGCCCGACACGGACGACGAGTCCCCGGCGGTGGCCGACACCCTCGGTGCGGAGGACGAGGCCCTGGAGGGCGTCGAGTACCGCGAGTCCCTCAAGCCCCTGCTGGAGGATCTCCCGCCCCGGGAGAAGCGGATTCTTCTTCTCCGCTTCTTCGGCAACATGACCCAGTCCCAGATCGCCCAGGAAGTCGGCATCTCCCAGATGCACGTCTCCCGCCTCCTGGCCCGCACCCTGGCCCAGCTACGGGAAAAGCTGCTGGTGGAGGAGTAGCAGGAGCTACTCCTCAGACTACTCAGGCTGCCCGGACTACTCCGCCCGGCCCGGTCCCTTGATGCCCAGGGCCCTGGTCGTGGCGGGGTTCAGCAGGAGGACCAGTGCGGTCAGCGCGACGGCGGCGAGGGCGATGCCGGCCGGGATCGCGAGGCTGTCGGCCTGGAGGAGGCTGTAGGCGACCGGGAGGGCCATGATCTGTGTGATCACGGCGGGGCCCCGGCTCCAGCCGCGCCGCAGCAGCAGGCCGCGCGCGGCGAGCAGCGGCAGCAGGGCGAGCACGATCAGGGTGATGGCCAGGGTGACGGCCTGCTGCCGGTCGTCCGGGTCGCCGGTGATGCCGAGTACGAGCGTCCACACACCGCCTACCACCAGCGCGGCCCCCTCCAGCGCGGCCAGCGCCGCCGCGTAGGTCAGCCGGCGCGGACGGGGTCCGTCGGCCTCCGCGAGGATCTCGGGGGTGGGGTTCTGCTCACTGCTCACCCCTGCAGGGTAGCCGTCGCCCCGGAGCCCGGGGTGTCCAGGCTCACGTCCCCTCTTCTTACCGGATCCCTACCTCGGTCTTCGCCGAGTACCACCCAGTAGGTAACCTGCAACCCATGCGTGCACTTCTCGTGGTCAATCCGGCGGCAACCACCACAAGCGCACGTAGGCGTGACGTGCTGATCCACGCGCTGGCGAGCGAGATGAAGCTCGAGGCGGTGACCACCGAGTACCGCGGCCACGCCCGCGACCTGGGCCGGCAGGCGGCGGAGAGCGACGACATCGACCTGGTCGTGGCCCTCGGCGGCGACGGCACCGTCAACGAGGTGGTCAACGGCCTGCTGCACGCCGGCCCCGACCCGGACCGGCTGCCCGGCCTCGCCGTGGTCCCCGGCGGCTCCACCAACGTCTTCGCCCGAGCCCTGGGTCTGCCCAACGACAACGTCGAGGCCACCGGCGCCCTGCTGGACGCGCTGCGCGAGGGCCGCGAGCGCGTCGTCG
The DNA here is from genome assembly GCF_044387825.1 of Streptomyces sp. NPDC020299. Lineage (NCBI taxonomy): Bacteria > Bacillati > Actinomycetota > Actinomycetes > Kitasatosporales > Streptomycetaceae > Streptomyces > Streptomyces sp. NPDC020299. Next base: position 97,984 of record NZ_JBIRWL010000020.1, on the reverse strand, counting down.
GCCTCGGCCTGGCCTCCGGCACGCCCGGCACGGAGGACGAGGCGGTCCCCTCCCGCTGGTTCACTTTCAACGCGGGCCTCGGGTTCGACGCGGGCGTGGTCGGCCGGGTCGAGCAGCAGCGCGAGCGCGGCAAGAAGTCGACGCACGCCTTGTACGTGCGCCAGGTGGTCCGGCAGTTCCTCGGCGAGCCGCACCGCCGGCACGGCACGATCACGCTCGAACACCCCGGCGGGGACCCCGTCACCGATCTTGTCGTGGCGATAGTCTCGAACACGTCGCCTTGGACCTATCTCGGCAATCGCCCGATGTACACGTCGCCTAAGGCCTCGTTCGATAAAGGCCTCGACGTGCTCGGTCTCAGCCGTCTGTCCACAGCCGCGGTTGCCCGGTATGGCACCCAGTTGCTCACTTCGTCCCCCGAGCGCGGCCCCCACGGCAAGCACGCCGCCTCCCTGCACGACCTGGACGGCTTCACCTTGCATTCGAAGGTGCCACTCCCCCTTCAGATGGACGGCGACCACCTGGGACTGCGTACCAGCGTGACGTTCACAGGCGTACGCCGCGCACTGCGTGTGATTGTGTGAGCGGAACGGGCTAAAGTCCTTTCACTCGAACGTTTAGGCCAGGATCCACCCCATGGAAGTACGGCTGTGACCCAGTCGACACCGAGGAATCAAAAAAAACTTTCCGGAAGGGGTTGTATCCGCCGCTGAGGTTTGCGAGTCTCTACGTGGCGATCAGGACGGCCCGCAACACCGGCCTCCAGTGATCACCGGAACCCCTCTTCAAACATCAGGACCACGCCGGGGAGACTCGACGGTCGGCCCTTCACTTGTTGAGGGATTCGTGAAAGCGTTCACATTCACAAGCAATCTGCATGTAATACCAAGGAGAGGTAGCAGCCATGGACTGGCGTCACAACGCCGTTTGCCGCGAGGAAGACCCCGAGCTCTTCTTCCCCATCGGCAACACCGGTCCTGCGCTGCTGCAGATCGAGGAAGCCAAGGCCGTCTGCCGTCGCTGCCCGGTTATGGAGCAGTGTCTGCAGTGGGCGCTCGAGTCCGGCCAGGACTCCGGCGTCTGGGGTGGTCTCAGCGAGGACGAGCGTCGCGCGATGAAGCGCCGCGCCGCCCGCAACCGGGCTCGTCAGGCCTCCGCCTGACAACCCACCCCTACTGACAGCCTGAGCTTGGCGGCGCGTACAGCGAGTACGCATCTCCCGCCCCCGAGCCGCAGCGCGCAGGACCCCCGATGCGCTTGACAGAGCAGCAACGAGCTTAGGCCCCGGATCACTTGTGGTCCGGGGCTCAATGCTGTCCGGGGTACCTCCGTCGCCTCCGCGCCTACTTCTGCGCCCGCACCGGAATGTCGAGGATCACCCGCGTCCCCCGCTCCGGCGCCGGGACCATGTCGAAGGTGCCGCCCAACTCGCCCTCCACCAGGGTCCGTACGATCTGCAGGCCCAGGTTGCCCGAGCGGTGGGGGTCGAAGCCGTCGGGGAGGCCGACGCCGTCGTCCTGGACGGTGACCAGGAGGCGGGCCTCCTTGGCGGTGCCGCCGCGGACCGCGGAGACCTCGACGGTGCCGGTGTCGCCCTCGCGGAAGCCGTGCTCCAGGGCGTTCTGCAGGATCTCGGTCAGGACCATGGACAGCGGGGTGGCGACCTCGGCGTCGAGTATGCCGAAGCGGCCGGTGCGCCGGCCGGTCACCTTGCCCGGCGAGATCTCGGCGACCATCGCGAGCACACGGTCGGCGATCTCGTCGAACTCCACCCGCTCGTCCAGGTTCTGGGACAGCGTCTCGTGCACGATCGCGATGGAGCCGACCCGCCGCACGGCCTCCTCCAGCGCCTCCCGGCCGCGCTCGGAGTCGATGCGACGGGCCTGGAGGCGGAGCAGCGCGGCCACCGTCTGGAGGTTGTTCTTCACCCGGTGGTGGATCTCCCGGATGGTGGCGTCCTTGGTTATCAACTCGCGTTCGCGGCGCCGCAGTTCGGTGACGTCCCGCAGCAGGACCAGCGAACCGATGCGCGTTCCCTTGGGTTTGAGCGGGATCGCCCGGAACTGGATCACGCCGTCGTGGGCCTCGATCTCGAACTCCCGCGGCGCCCATCCGCTCGCGACCTTGGCCAGCGCCTCGTCCACCGGCCCCCGGGTCGGGGCGAGTTCGGCGGTGGTCGTGCCCAGCTCCTGGCCGACCAGGTCGGCGGCGAGACCGAGGCGGTGGTAGGCGGACAGGGCGTTCGGCGAGGCGTACTGGACGATGCCGTCCGCGTCCAGCCGGATCAGGCCGTCACCGACACGCGGCGAGGCGTCCATGTCGACCTGCTGGTCGGGGAACGGGAAGGAACCGGCCGCGATCATCTGCGCCAGGTCGGAGGCGCTCTGGAGGTAGGTGAGCTCCAGGCGGCTCGGGGTGCGCACGGTCAGCAGATTGGTGTTGCGGGCGATGACGCCGAGGACCCGCCCGTCCCGTCGTACGGGGATCGACTCGACCCGCACCGGGACCTCCTCGCGCCACTCCGGGTCGCCCTCGCGCACGATCCGGCCCTCGTCCAGCGCCGCGTCCAGCATGGGACGCCGGCCGCGCGGGACCAGATGGCCGACCATGTCGTCCTGGTAGGAGGTCGGGCCGGTGTTGGGGCGCATCTGGGCCACCGAGACGTACCGCGTGCCGTCGCGGGTGGGTACCCACAGGACCAGGTCCGCGAAGGAGAGGTCGGAGAGCAGCTGCCACTCCGAGACCAGCAGGTGGAGCCACTCGAGGTCGGAGTCGTCGAGGGCGGTGTGCTGGCGTACGAGTTCGTTCATGGAGGGCACTCTGCGAGCGTACCCGGGGGCTCGGACCTGCCCGAAAAACACCCGCGGGCCGCGGCGCCTGGGAGGGACCCTCAACCCTCCCGGCACCGCAGCCCGGAGCAGCAACGGCCGTGGGGTGTGCGGTCCCGGTCGGCCGATGGATGAGGATCCGGGGCAGTCAGGGCAGAGAGCTCCGGTTCCTCGGTCCGCCTTCCTGTGCGGGGAAGACGGAAGTATGCGTCCCTACGCATTGTGGACTAGACCAGCAGGTGTGTCCATGCGTCGGGAGTTGTTGCAACTTGGCGGTTCGAAGCCTAGCCCGCCCGGGTCACCTACGGGACCAGATGGTCATGGCAATTTCCGGGAACGCGGCCACGGGGGCTCCATGACGAGGTCAGAGGGTACGCGGTACCATTCTTTCGAATGGTCTAAACCACACTGACCGGTAACCACACAGATCGGCAGGCCCAGCGTGGAAGTTGTCATCGTTCCGGACGCCGAGTCGGGCGGCGAGATCATCGCCGAGGCCATGGCACAGCTGCTGCGGCGCAAGCCCGAGGCCCTGCTCGGTGTGGCCACCGGCTCGACCCCGCTGCCCATCTACCGGGCCCTGGCGGCCAGGGTGCGGGCCGGGGCCGTGGACACCTCACGGGCGCGCATAGCGCAGCTCGACGAGTACGTGGGCCTGCCCGCCGAGCACCCCGAGTCCTACCGGTCCGTGCTCCGCCGGGAGGTGCTGGAACCGCTCGGGATCGGGATGGACGCGTTCATGGGCCCGGACGGCACCGACAAGGACGTACAGGGCGCGTCCGAGGCGTACGACCGGGCGCTCGCCGAAGCCGGGGGCGTGGACCTCCAGCTGCTCGGGATCGGCACCGACGGGCACATCGGGTTCAACGAGCCCTGCTCCTCGCTCGCCTCGCGCACACGTATCAAGACGCTCACCGAGCAGACCCGCGTCGACAACGCCCGCTTCTTCGACGGCGACATCGAACAGGTGCCGCACCACGTCATCACCCAGGGCATCGGCACCATCCTGGAGGCCCGCCACCTGGTGCTGCTCGCCACCGGCGAGGGCAAGGCGGACGCGGTGGCGGCGACGGTCGAGGGACCGGTCGCGGCCGTGTGCCCCGCCTCTGCGCTACAGCTGCACCCCCACGCCACGGTCGTCGTCAACGAGGCCGCGGCGTCGAAACTCAAGCTCGCGGACTACTTCCGGCACACCTACTCCAACAAGCCGGACTGGCAGGGCATCTGAGGCCGGCAGGGGGCCGGTCCGAGGCCCGGCGACCGCAGCCATGGACTAGACCAGCGGGGATCACAACGGTATACAGAGGAGATCACGGAGCGTACGGGTGGACCCCCGGCACGCTGAGCCGTGCCACGATGTGAGCCGTGGCCGACGGGCATGTCGGTCGCTTGGGCACCGGGAGCCGGGAAGGCAGAGCATGAGCACCGACGTCAGCAGTGCGGAGAACGAGAGTGGCGCCACCGTCCGTACCGCGCGCGTGCCCAAGTACTACCGTCTGAAGAAGCACCTGCTCGACATGACGGAGACCCAGGCGCCGGGCACCCCCGTCCCGCCCGAGCGCACGCTGGCCGCCGAGTTCGACACCTCGCGCACCACCGTCCGCCAGGCCCTTCAGGAGCTGGTCGTCGAGGGCCGGCTGGAGCGCATCCAGGGCAAGGGCACCTTCGTCGCCAAGCCGAAGGTCTCGCAGGCGCTGCAACTCACCAGCTACACCGAGGACATGCGCGCCCAGGGCCTGGAGCCGACCTCGCAGCTGCTGGACGTCGGCTACATCACCGCCGACGAGCGGCTCGCCGAGCTGCTCGACATCACGGCGGGCGGCCGGGTGCTGCGCATCGAGCGGCTGCGCATGGCCAACGGCGAGCCGATGGCCATAGAGACCACGCACCTTTCGGCCAAGCGCTTCCCCGCGCTGCGCCGCAGCCTCGTGAAGTACACCTCGCTCTACACCGCCCTCGCCGAGGTCTACGACATCCACCTCGCCGAGGCCGAGGAGACCATCGAGACCTCGCTGGCCACCCCGCGCGAGGCGGGCCTGCTCGGTACGGACGTGGGCCTGCCGATGCTGATGCTCTCCCGGCACTCCCTGGACCGCGAGGGCAAGCCGGTGGAGTGGGTGCGGTCGGTGTACCGGGGGGATCGCTACAAGTTCGTGGCGAGACTCAAGCGGCCGCAGGAGTAGGCGAGTCGGCGTCTTCACGCCACGACCCCGAAATCGACATACCGATATGCGGATGAGGTCTTCCGCCGGCATGACACTGTCGCCTAGATTGCCTGCGCATTACACAGGTGATCAGTGAGGGGACGGAGCTGCGGCATGTCCGAAACGCCTGAAGTGAAACCACCGGCCGCGACACCGGTCGTGACACCGGTCCGGGTGATCATCGGCCTGTGTCTCGTCGCGCCCTTCGTGGCGATGCTGTGGGTCGGCTCCTACGCGAAGGCGGACCCCGCCTTCATAGGGATCCCGTTCTTCTACTGGTACCAGATGCTGTGGGTGCTGGTCTCCACCGCGCTGACCATGACCGCCTACCAGTTGTGGCGCCGTGACCAGCGGTCCCGCGAGACCGCGAAGGGGGGTGCGGCGGAATGAAGGACGGCGTGAACGGCGTCGCGCTCGGCGTCTTCATCTTCTTCTTCCTGGCCGTCACGGCCATGGGCTTCCTCGCCGCGCGCTGGCGCAAGGCCGACGACGAGCACAGCCTCGACGAATGGGGCCTGGGCGGCCGGTCGTTCGGAACCTGGATCACCTGGTTCCTGCTCGGCGGCGACCTGTACACCGCCTACACCTTCGTCGCGGTGCCGGCGGCGATCTACGCGGCGGGCGCGGCGGGCTTCTTCGCGGTGCCGTACACCATCCTCGTCTACCCGTTGATCTTCACGTTCCTGCCCCGCCTGTGGTCGGTCTCGCACAAGCACGGCTATGTGACGACCTCGGACTTCGTGCGCGGCCGGTTCGGTTCCAAGGGCCTGTCGCTGGCGGTGGCGCTGACCGGCATCCTGGCGACGATGCCGTACATCGCGCTCCAGCTGGTCGGCATCCAGGCCGTGCTGGACGTGATGGGCGTCGGCGGCGGCGAGAACACCAACTGGTTCGTGAAGGACCTGCCGCTGCTGATCGCCTTCGGCGTGCTGGCCGCGTACACGTACTCGTCGGGCCTGAGGGCGCCCGCGCTGATCGCGTTCGTCAAGGACGGGCTGATCTACATCGTCATCGCCGTCGCGATCATCTACATCCCGATCAAGCTGGGCGGGTTCGACGACGTCTTCGCCAAGGCGGGCCACGCGTTCAGCCAGGTCAACCCGGCGACCGGGAAACCGCGCGGCGCGCTCGTGCCGCCGGAGGCGGGCCAGTGGACGTACGCCACGCTGGCGTTGGGCTCGGCGCTGGCGCTGTTCATGTACCCGCACTCGATCACCGCGACGCTGTCCTCGCGCAGCCGTGAGGTGATCCGCCGCAACACCACGATCCTGCCGCTGTACTCCCTGATGCTGGGCCTGCTGGCGCTGCTGGGCTTCATGGCGATCGCGGCCGGGGTGAAGGTCACCAACGGCCAGCTGGCCATCCCGCAGCTGTTCGAGAACATGTTCCCGGACTGGTTCGCGGGCGTGGCCTTCGCGGCGATCGGCATCGGCGCGCTGGTGCCGGCGGCGATCATGTCGATCGCGGCGGCCAACCTCTTCACCCGCAACATCTACAAGGACTTCATCAAGCCGGACGCCACGCCGAAGGAGGAGACCCGGGTCTCCAAGCTCGTGTCGCTGCTGGTGAAGGTGGGCGCGCTGGTCTTCGTCCTGACCATGGACAAGACGGTCGCCATCAACTTCCAGCTGCTCGGCGGCATCTGGATCCTGCAGACCTTCCCGGCCCTGGTCGGCGGCCTGTTCACCCGCTGGTTCCACCGCTGGGCCCTGCTGGCCGGCTGGGCGGTCGGCATGGTGTACGGCACGTTCGCCGCGTACGGGGTGGCCTCGCCGACGCAAGCGCACTTCGGCGGCTCGGCGAAGGAGATCCCCGGGATCGGCGAGATCGGCTACATCGGCCTCACGGCGTTCGTCATGAACGTCGTGGTCACCGTGGTCCTGACCTTCGTCCTGAAGGCGGCGAAGGCCCCCGAGGGCGTCGACGAGACCAAGCCGGAGGACTACACGGCGGACGCGGGCGACCCGGGCGTCGAGGTGGAACTGCCCCCGGCGACGGCTGGAGCTTCCCACTAGCGGGGCCCACCGGGCAGGGCTGTCGGCGGGCCGTCGGAAAATCCGGCGGCCCGCCGTCGTGTGCGTGGGGCACACTGCGCGCCATGGACATCCGGATCCGCGAAGCGAAACCCGACGAGTACGACGCCCTGGGTGAGATCACCGGCCAGGCATATCTCCAGGACGGTCTCCTCGACTTCGGGGAGAGCGACTGGTACCTCGGCGAGCTGAGGGACGTGGCCAAGCGGGCCGGGGCCGCCGATGTGCTGGTCGCGGTGGCGGACGGGAGCCTGCTCGGCGGGGTCACGTTCGTGCCGTCCGGCGGTCCCATGGCCGACATCGCCCAGCCGGGCGAGGCCGAGATACGGATGCTCGCGGTCGCCCGGGCGGCGCGCGGCCGGGGCGCCGGCGAGACCCTCGTCCGGGCCTGCGTCGACCGTGCGCGGGCCACCGAGGGGTGCGTACGGGTCGTCCTGTCGACCCAGCGCACCATGCGCGCCGCCCATCGCATCTACGAACGACTCGGCTTCGTCCGTGCCCCCGAGCGGGACTGGAACCCGATCCCGGACCTCGACGACATCACGCTCCTCGCCTATGAGTTGACGCTATGAAGCCGAGGCAACACAACATCTGGGGGTGACACCACAGCCCGGCACAAGATGTATGCTCATGCTCGCTGTCGCCGCAGGGGAATCCGGTGCGAATCCGGAACTGTCCCGCAACGGTGTACTTGTGCATGTTCTGTGCACAGGAGTCAGTCCGAGGACCTGTCGACAGCGCGCCCGGCCGTCCGGCCCGGGTGCTTGACGTCCGGGCCTCGTGGAGTGGGCCGGTGGACGCGACGCCGTGCGCGCTCGTGTGCTGCCCCCTGCCCTCCGCCAGGCCCCCTGCCGAGCGAGGGAGTGCCCCACGTGACCATCGCGCCAGCCGACCCGGCTTCAGCCATCCCGGCGACCGAGGCGACCCCGGTGGAGTCCGACGGTCCCGGTGCCGCGCTGTTGCGGACCCTGACCGAGCTGACCGCCGACCTGCCCGACGCCGACCCCGGCCGGGTCGCCGCCGCCGCGTTGCGCGGCCGGTCCGCCCGTGCCGACGAGGCGGAACTGCGCGAACTGGCCACGGAGGCGGCCGCCGGCCTGATCTCCGAGGACCCGGCCTACTCGCGGCTGGCCGCCCGGCTGCTGACGATCAGCATCGCCGCGGAGGCCGCCTCCCAGGGCGTCACCTCGTTCACCGGGTCCGTGGCCGTCGGCCACCGCGAGGGCCTCATCGCCGACCGCACCGCCGACTTCGTACGGCTGCACGCGGCCCGCCTGGACGCGCTGATCGACACCGGCGCCGACGACCGCTTCGGCTACTTCGGCCTGCGCACCCTGCACAGCCGCTACCTCCTGCGGCACCCCCACACCCGCAAGGTCGTCGAGACGCCCCAGCACTTCCTGCTGCGGGTGGCCAGCGGCCTCGCCGAGGACGAGACGGCCCGCGCTGTCGACGAGGTCGCCGCGCTCTACGGCCTGATGAGCCGCCTCGACTACCTGCCCTCCTCCCCCACCCTGTTCAACTCCGGCACCCGGCACCCCCAGATGTCGTCCTGCTACCTCCTCGACTCCCCCAGGGACGAGCTGGACTCCATCTACGACCGCTACCACCAGGTCGCCCGGCTCTCCAAGCACGCCGGCGGCATCGGTCTGTCGTACAGCCGGATCCGTTCGCGCGGCTCCCTCATCCGCGGCACCAACGGGCACTCCAACGGCATCGTCCCGTTCCTGAAGACCCTCGACGCGTCGGTGGCGGCCGTGAACCAGGGCGGCCGGCGCAAGGGCGCCGCCGCGGTCTACCTGGAGACCTGGCACTCCGACATCGAGGAGTTCCTGGAGCTGCGCGACAACACCGGCGAGGACGCCCGCCGTACCCACAACCTCAACCTCGCGCACTGGATCCCGGACGAGTTCATGCGCCGCGTGAACGCCGACGGGCAGTGGTCCCTGTTCTCCCCGGCCGACGTGCCCGAGCTGGTCGACCTGTGGGGCGAGGAGTTCGACGCGGCGTACCGCAAGGCCGAGGCCGAGGGCCTCGCGAAGAAGACCATTCCGGCCCGTGATCTGTACGGCCGTATGATGCGCACGCTCGCGCAGACCGGCAACGGCTGGATGACCTTCAAGGACGCCGCCAACCGCACCGCCAACCAGACGGCCGAGCCGGGCCACGTCGTGCACTCCTCGAACCTGTGCACGGAGATCCTGGAGGTCACGGACGACGGGGAGACCGCGGTCTGCAACCTGGGTTCGGTCAACCTCGGCGCCTTCGTCGACACCGCGACCGGCGACATCGACTGGGAGCGGCTGGACGACACCGTCCGTACCGCCGTCACCTTCCTCGACCGCGTCGTCGACATCAACTTCTACCCGACCGAGCAGGCCGGCCGCTCCAACGCCAGGTGGCGCCCGGTCGGCCTCGGCGCGATGGGTCTGCAGGACGTCTTCTTCAAGCTGCGGCTGCCCTTCGACTCGCCGGAGGCGAAGGCACTGTCCACGCGTATCGCCGAGCGCGTCATGCTCGCCGCGTACGAGGCCTCCGCCGACCTCGCCGAGCGGGGCGGCCCGCTGCCCGCCTGGGAGAAGACCCGTACGGCCCGGGGTGTGCTGCACCCCGACCACTACGACGCCGAGCTGACCTGGCCGGAGCGCTGGGCGGCGCTGCGCGAGCGCGTCGCGACGACCGGCATGCGCAACTCGCTGCTGCTGGCCATCGCCCCCACCGCCACCATCGCCTCCATCGCCGGCGTCTACGAGTGCATCGAGCCGCAGGTCTCCAACCTGTTCAAGCGCGAGACGCTGTCCGGCGAGTTCCTCCAGGTGAACTCGTACCTGGTGAAGGAGCTCAAGGAGCTCGGCGTCTGGGACGCCCGCACCCGTGAGGCGCTGCGCGAAGCGAACGGCTCGGTGCAGGACTTCGCCTGGATCCCGGCCGACGTGCGGGCGCTGTACCGCACGGCCTGGGAGATCCCGCAGCGCGGCCTGATCGACATGGCCGCGGCCCGCACCCCGTTCCTGGACCAGTCCCAGTCCCTGAACCTGTTCCTGGAGACGCCGACCATCGGCAAGCTCTCCTCGATGTACGCGTACGCCTGGAAGCAGGGCCTGAAGACGACGTACTACCTGCGTTCCCGCCCGGCGACCCGCATCGCCCGCGCCGCCCGGGCCACCCTCCCCGTCCAGCAGGCCGCCGACCCCGACGCGGTCGCCTGCTCCCTGGAAAACCCTGAGTCCTGCGAGGCCTGCCAGTAATGCCCAACCAGAATTTGCTCGATCCCGGCTTCGAGCTGACGCTGCGCCCCATGCGCTACCCCGACTTCTACGAGCGCTACCGGGACGCCATCAAGAACACCTGGACCGTGGAGGAGGTCGACCTCCACTCGGACGTGGCCGACCTCGCGAAGCTGACTCCGGCGGAGCAGCACCTGATCGGCCGTCTGGTCGCGTTCTTCGCGACGGGCGACTCGATCGTGGCGAACAACCTGGTGCTGACCCTCTACAAGCACATCAACTCCCCCGAGGCGCGGCTGTACCTGAGCCGCCAGCTCTTCGAGGAGGCCGTGCACGTCCAGTTCTATCTGACGCTCCTGGACACCTACCTGCCCGACCCGGAGGACCGCGCCGCCGCCTTCGCGGCCGTGGAGAACATCCCGTCCATCCGTGAGAAGGCCGGGTTCTGCTTCAAGTGGATCAACGAGGTCGAGAAGCTGGACCGGCTGGAGACGATGGCGGACCGCCGCCGCTTCCTGCTCAACCTCATCTGCTTCGCCGCGTGCATCGAGGGCCTGTTCTTCTACGGCGCCTTCGCGTACGTCTACTGGTTCCGCAGCCGGGGTCTGCTGCACGGGCTGGCCACCGGCACCAACTGGGTGTTCCGCGACGAGACGATGCACATGTCCTTCGCCTTCGACGTCGTGGACACCGTCCGCAAGGAGGAGCCGGAGCTCTTCGACGACGAGCTCCGGCAGCAGGTCACCGGCATGCTGCGGGAGGCCGTCGAGGCCGAGCTGCAGTTCGCGCGCGACCTGTGCGGTGACGGCCTCCCGGGTATGAACACCGACTCGATGCGACAGTACCTGGAGTGCGTCGCCGACCAGCGTCTGACGCGCCTCGGCTTCGCCCCGGTGTACGGCTCCGAGAACCCCTTCTCCTTCATGGAGCTCCAGGGTGTTCAGGAGCTGACCAACTTCTTCGAGCGGCGTCCTTCGGCGTACCAGGTGGCGGTGGAGGGCACCGTCGACCTGGACGAGGACTTCTGATCCGCGGACTCCTCCCGTGCCTGCTGGGCCTCCCTGATCCGACGGTCGACGCGCCGGTCGTGCGCGATGCCGATCAGTGACGGGAGGGCCATCAGGACGAGGATCCCGAGGACGACGAGCATCGCGGTCAGGCCTTGTGTCTGTGCTGTAGTCATGACACCACTGTCGCGCCGGATACTGCTTACCGTGAGTGGCAGGACTGCCGTACACCTTCAAATTCCTGCCACTGCGGGGGCAGACTGGCAGCATGCTGAAGAACGTGGCGGCCGTGCTGCTGGACGGTGTGCATCCCTTCGAGCTCGGCGTGGTCTGCGAGGTGTTCGGCATCGACCGCAGCGACGAGGGGCTGCCGGTGTACGACTTCGCGGTGGTCTCGGCCGAGGGCCCGGCGCTGGGCACGCCCGTCGGCGGGCTGACCGTGTCCACGCCGTACGGTCTCGACCGGCTCGACCAGGCCGATCTGATCACGGTGCCGGCCGGTAACGAGTTCCACCACCGGGAGTACCCGCCCGCCCTCCTCGACGCCCTGGTGCGGGCCGTGGAGCGCGGGGCCCGGGTGCTGAGCGTGTGCTCCGGGGTGTTCGTGCTCGGTGCCGCCGGGCTGCTGGACGGGCGGCGCTGCGCGGTGCACTGGCACCACGCGGACGAGCTGACCCGGCAGTACCCGCGCGCGCTCGTCGAACCCGACGTGCTCTACGTCGACGCGGACCCGGTGATCACCTCGGCCGGCACCGCCGCCGGCATCGACGCCTGTCTGCACATCGTGCGCAAGGAGCAGGGCCCGGAGGTCGCCAACAAGATCGCCCGGCGCATGGTGGTGCCGCCGCACCGGGACGGCGGGCAGGCGCAGTACATCGAGCGGCCACTGCCGAAGAGCTCCTGCGACACCGTGGGCGAGGTGCTGGCGTGGATGGAGCAGCACCTCGACGAGGAGGTCACCGTGGAGCAGCTCGCGGCCCGCGCCCATATGGCCCCGCGCACCTTCGCCCGCCGCTTCCAGCAGGAGACGGGCACCACCCCCTACCGCTGGATCCTGCGCCAACGGGTGCTGCTGGCCCAGGAGTTGCTCGAGGGTACGGACGAGACGATGGACGCGATCGCCTGGCGGACCGGGTTCGGCACGGCGGCCGCGCTGCGCCACCAGTTCGTCCGGGCGCTGGGCACGACGCCGAACGCCTACCGGCGCGCGTTCCGGGGCCCTGAGGCCGCCTGAGCGCGCGCCGGTACCGGCAGGCGTCACACCGGGCGCGTCACCACCGCTCGGGCTTGAGCAGCAGCCGGTGCGGGCGGAGCGTGATGCCCACCCGGGTCGCGTCGCTCGACCCGCTGACCTGCTCGAAGCGGTACCTCGCGGACACCGCGGCGGTGATCAGGGTCAGCTGTGCCATGGAGAAGTGGTCGCTGGGGCACTTGCGGTTGCCGACACTGAAGGGGCTCATCGCGTGCTTGGGCACGTCCTTGGCCCGCTCCGGCAGCCAGCGGTCGGGGTCGAAGCCGAGGTGGTCCGGGTAGGAACGCGCGTCGCGCTGGATGGCGTACGGGCTGTAGACGATGTCCGCCCCCGCAGGAATGCGATAGCCGCCGAGCGCGGTGTCGGTCACCGCCCGGCGCGTCAATATCCATACGGCGGGACGCAAACGCAGGGCCTCGACGACGAGATTGTTCGTGTGGGTCAGCCGCCGCACGTCGTCGAATCCGACGGGCCGGCCGCCGGTCACGGATTCGACCTCGGTGCGCACCCTGGCGGCGTGTTCCGGGTGTTCGGCGAGGACCTGGAGGAGCCACATGATCGTGGAGGCGACTGTTTCGCTTCCGGGGGTGAGTATCGCCACCACCTGATCGTGGATCTCCTGTTCCCCGATGGGGTCGCCATTGTCGTCCTTCGCCTCCAGCAATGCCGTCAGCAAATCGTCCGGCCTTTGACCAGATGCCCGGCGTTCGGCGACGATCTCGTCGACCAGGAGATGCAAATCGGCCAGCGCCCGGTTGAATTCCCGGTTGGCCGGCAGCGGCAGCCGGTAGAGCGGTCCGAGCGGGACGACCATCCGGCGGTACATGCCCCTGAAGACGGTGGCGAGGGCGACGCACAGCCGCTCGGCCCGCTCGTCCATGTACTGGCCGCGCAGCAGACAGCGGGCCGCGATGCGCACGGCGACGCGGAAGGACTCCGAGGTGCAGTCGAGGGTCTCGCCGGGCCGCCAGCGCTCGGTCAGCGCGTGCGCCTCCTCCTCCATGACCGGCCCGTAGGCGGGGATCGCGTCGAGCCGGAAGGCGGGCTGGATGATGCGCCGCTGGCGGCGGTGCCGGGAGCCGTTGGCGGTGGCCACGCCCTCCTTGCCGAGCAGGCCCTCCAGGGACTCCCACAGCGGTCCGGCGATGATGTAGTCGGGGCTGAGCGCCAGCGCGCCGGTGAGCTCCGGCGTGGTGACGGCGTACACCGTCTTGGGGCCGAGCCTGAGGCGTACGACGTCACCGTCGTCGCGCAGCCGGGACATGAACGCCAGCGGGTCGCGGACCAGCTTCCAGCCGTGGCCCAGGCCCGGGACGGCGCCCCCGGCGAGGGGCGGTTCCCGCAGCTCCGGCGCGTCGGGCGTCAGGGGCTTCACGGATTCGACGGTCATTTCTCACCTGCCGCTTCGTTGTTGACGTACGGGGGCGTGGACCGGTCGTCCCAGCTGTCGACCATGTACCGGCCGGACTCGTGGTGGAACCAGTAGACGGAGCTGAACCAGTTCCGCATATTGCCGAGGCAGGCCCGTACGGCGGCGCCGAGTTCCTTTCCCGGCACCGTGCCGTCGTCGAGTCCGTCGGCGAACAGCAGCGCGGTCCGCTCCGCGACCAGGAATTCGTCGACGCATTCCTCGACGCGACGCCTGACTTCTCCGACCGCCTCTTCCAGGGTGAGTTCCTGGTGGGTGATCAGACTGATTCCGAGATTGTGCACCTCGTCGCCCGCTATTTCCTTCGGCAGCGAGCAGAGGTCGTTGTACCACGCGGCGAATTCCTGGCTCAGCAGGGCCGGGCGGCGGTATGCCGGGTGTTTCCGTACGGCGTCCGGGAGTTCGAGTCCCGCGCTCGGCTCCAGCAGGTCCGTCCAGATCGAGTGGGCGAATGTCAGGCGCCTGAGGGCGAGGTATTCCTCGACCTCGGGGACGTGTCCGTCGGTGCGGTTGCGGAACTCCCGGTCGTACGCCTCGATCACCGCGTGGAAGTGCCGGGCGAACCGTGCGTTCCAGGTGCCCGGCAGGAACGAGTACAGCCGCAGCACGCTCTCCGCGAAGCCTGCCACCAGGGGGTCCGGGTGGCGCAGCTGGTGCCTGGGTGAGTCGAGGGCCGTGTGCAGACGGAACCTGAGCCGCCGCCAGTCGCCCGCGCGGCCGTGGACGATGTCACGGTCGTGGCGGTCGTCCCAGACGAAGAACCACGCGCTGTAGTCGGCTATGGCCTGGAGCACCTCGTCGGGCGCGCCGAGGTAGTACCCGGCCATGAGGTCGGTGTAGCACAGTCCGTCGGCATATTCCTCCACCTTGTCCGCCGGCATGAGCCGTTTTTCGAGCAGCCACAGGCGGGTCTTCTCCTGAAGCTTTGGCCAATACGGGTGCAGGTTCCGGGGAAACGCGTCCTCGATCACCGGAAGGGCGAGCGACGGCGGAACCGCGACCGCCGCCGGTGTCGATGTGGTGCCGCGTGGGAAAGCATGCACGAACAAACCCCTCTCCGCCGCCAGTTACGCACGCCCCTCCCGCTGTGCCGGGCGTGCGCCGTTGCGTATCCCCGCACTTCCATTCAGCACCACAACTGACCACTCTGGGAACGGATTTGCCCCACCCATCACCCCAAGATGCCGGAAATCATGCGACGAACAAACGAACGACGCCCGGTCGGGACGGATCCTGACCGGGCGTCGTCGCTGCTCCCGTACGGTCCCCGCAGGCGCGGAGCGGGTACTCAGTCGTTGGCGACCACGGGGTAGCGTGGCTCGTTCTCGGCCATCTGCCGCAGCGCGTCCTTGCGTTCGCGCTTGGAGAGACGGTCGATGTAGAGGTAGCCGTACAGGTGGTCGGTCTCGTGCTGCAAACAGCGAGCGAAGTAGCCGGTGCCCCGCACCTTGACCGGGTTGCCCTTCTCGTCCTGCCCGGTGACCTCGGCGTAGTCGGGGCGCGCGAGCGGCGCGTACGCGGTCGGGACGGACAGGCAGCCCTCGTTGCTGTCGTCCAGCCGGCGCTTGTCGGCGGGCAGGTCGACGACCTTCGGGTTGCAGACCACGCCGACGTGCCGCACGCCCTCGTCGTCCTGGCAGTCGTAGACGAAGACCTTCAGGTCGACGCCGATCTGGTTGGCGGCCAGGCCCACGCCCTCGGCGGTGCGCTGGCTGGCGAACATGTCGGCGACCAGCTGTTCGAGCTCCGCGCCGAACTCGGTGACGTCCTTGCACTCCTTGTGCAGCACCGGGTTGCCGACGACCGTGATCGGCCGCGAGGTGCCGCGCTCGCGCCAGGCGGTCTCGCGCTCCTCACAGTCCTCCGTGTCGACGACGAAGCCCTCCTCGTCGACGGGGAGCACGCCCGCGTGCTGCTGATCGGTGTCCTGCTGGGCCATGACCGACGTACGCCTTCCTCGGAAAAACTGGGGTGCACACCACAGGTGTGGTGCTGATACAGAGTACGGCGAACGCTCAGCAGACCTCTTCCAGATCCCGCCAGTCACGCGAGTCCGGACTGTCCGCCACCCAGCCGTCCAGCAGCCCCCGCACCAGTGCGGCGGGCGCCGCGACGCCACACTCCCGCTCCGGCACCCACAGCTGCCCGTCGGTCCGGTGGCCCAGCGGGCCCGGGTGTCCCGGCTCGCTGTGGTCGTGGGGGTCCAGATGGACACCGTCGCCCTCGTCGGACGGCATCCGGGACTCGGAGCACATCCGGCACAGCAGCCGCACCGACGACGACCAGTCCTCCGCCGCGAAACCGGCGTCGGCGGCGAGCTGCTCCAGGGCGTCCCGGTCGGCCTCGGTGGCGGCCTCCAGGAGCACCACCCAGGTGGGCACCGGCGAGGGCGCCCACAGCTCGATCTCGTCGAAGACGGGGTAGGCGTGCCCGGCGGCCGTGGTCCGCTCGCCGTGCGGCACACCGTCGTGGAGCACTACCTCGCCCCAGCGCCGCCCGGACGAGGGAAGCGGAATCGACAGCACCTCGATCCGCGCCGGATCGAGCCTGCGGCCCCACACGACCTCGGCCTCGCCCTCCGGCGACAGCCGTACGGCCGCGCTGCCCAGGTCCATCCCCAGCGGCTCCCCGGAAGCGGTGGCCCCTCCCCCAGCCTTCGGCCGGGAGGTGCCCCCAGGCACCTTCAGCCCGTAGGCCTGCCAGGCCCGGCGGGCCAGCGGCCAGTCCTGGAGGGCGGTGGCGGCGATGCCCACGTTCCACCAGTCGGGCGCCCCGGTCTCCCGGTCGAGCAGCGCCACGGCCCTCAGGCCCGCCGCCCGCGCCTGTTCCCAGTCGTGCCGGAACTTGTGCAGCAGGGCGAGGTTGAACCAGGACTCCGACAGCCAGGGCTCCAGGTCGGCGGCGCGCGTCAGCAGCTCGCCCGCGTCCTCGTACCGGCCGTCCCCGATCAGCGTGAACGCCCGGTCGGTGGCCTGCCGCCAGGAGGCGGAGGGCCGGTGCCGTCCCTTGCCGAAGATCCTCACGATTCCCGCCTGCCAGTTCCAGTTCCGCACAGTGGGCTGGCTTGTGCCCCCGGACACCCTCTCCCTCGCATCCAACCACGTACGCAGGCCAGGGCGCTCATTACCCATGGGTTACCCAGCCCTCGGCACGGTCAGACAGGCTCCCGCCGCCCCGCTGCTGCCACAGCACCCGTGCGAGGGACTCCACGACCTCGGGCGCGTACTCTCCGGCAGTGCCGAGCCGCAGCTCCTCCAGCGCCTTCAGCGGCCCGCCGGGCCCGGCGTCCCGGGTCTTCTCCTCGTAGGCGTTCACGGCCCGGACGATCCGCGCGGCGAGCGGCTGCTCCGGACAGGGGTCGGCCTGCCGCTCCACGACCACGGCGACCGCCGAGTCCACCCCGGTCTGCCGGACGACGGCCCCGCCGAGCAGCGCGATGCGCCGCTGCTCCTCGGCGGGCAGCACCGCGGTGGCTCCGGCCGGCACCGGGTCGACGAGGCTGAGCTGGCCGATGTCGTGCATGAGGGCCGCGTACTCAAGGACGGTCAGCTCGGGCCGGGTCAGCCCCAGGTCGCGGCCGACGGCCCGGCTGAGCGCGGCGACCCGGTGGGCGTGCCCGGCCGGGGTGTAGCCGGCTATCTCGGTGGCCCGCGCGAGGGAGGCGATGGTCTGCCGGTAGGTGGCGCGCACGGCCGCGTACCGGCGCAGCGACTGCTGGGTGAGCAGCAGGGGCAGGCAGAAGACGGGCAGCGCCCACAGGCCCGCGACGGCGATGGCGAGCGCGATCACCGCGCCCGTCGCGCACACGGCGGACCCGATCCCGACGAGTCCCCGCAGCTCGTCCCTGAGGAGCGGGCCGAACGGCCAGCGGCTGCGGGAGTGCGCCAGCGCCGCGGCCAGCAGGGCGTCGCACAGCGCGGTGAGGGAGAGCAGCGCGATCAGCAGCAGCGCGTAGGCCGGTCCGCCCCAGTTCTCGAACACGCCCCGGTTGTAGAGGGGTTGGAAGCAGACGGCGGCGAAGCCGACGGTGAGGACGCGGCGGGCCAGATGGTCGAGGGTCGGGGTCCGCCCGCTCCAGATGTGCGGCACGCTGCCCAGCAGGGAGGCGGCGAGCACGACGGCGACGACCTGGGGCGCGTCGTGCCGGGTGGCGTGTCCCGCGTCCTGACCGAGCAGCGCGTACGCCAGCGCCCCGGCGGCGCCGATCGGTGCGGCCTCCCTGACCCGGGCGCCCGTCCACCGGCTGAGTTCACCGACCGTGACGAGGACGCCGAAGGCGAGGGCGGCACCGCGTTCGTCCAGGCCGCTCCAGAGGGTGTCGGCGAGGGCGGCGGTGGCGACGAGGGCGGCGGCGGCGTGGATGAGACGCAGCGCGGTCATCGCCGCGCTCCGGTCCGGCCCGCGACGGGTTCGGGTGGTGCCGTGGCGCACTCCGGCTCGTCGGCGGTGACCGCGGGACGCCAGCCGTGCCGTCCCAGGGCCCGGGCCAGCGCGGAGACCATCCGGGTGTCGAACTGCGTCCCCGCGCACCGCTGGAGCTCCTCCAGGGCGGCCGGTACGGGCCGGGCCCTGCGGTAGGACCGGGTGGAGGTCATCGCGTCGAAGGCGTCCGCGACGGCGACGACCCGGGCACACTCCGGGATCTGGCCGCCCACCAGCCCGTAGGGGTATCCGCCGCCGTCCATGCGCTCGTGGTGGTGCAGGATCGCCGCGCGCGCCTCGCCGAGGAAGGAGATGCCGCGCACCATCTCGTGCCCGTACTCGGGGTGCAGTTCGATGATCCGCCGCTCCTCGGGGGTGAGCGGTCCGTCCTTGCGGAGCAGCCGCGTGGGCACGCCGAGTTTGCCGACGTCGTGCAGGATCCCGGCGAAGCGCAGCACCTCGACCCGCTCGTCGTCCATGCCCAGTTCACGGGCGATCAGCACGGACGCCTGTCCGACGCGCTCGCTGTGCCCGCGGGTGTAGCCGTCCTTGATGTCGACGGCCTGCACCAGTGCGCGGATGGTCGCCTGGTGGGCGGCGCGCTCCCGGTGGTACTGGGCGAAGACCCACCAGGACACGCACATCGGCAGCAGTACGAGCAGCGCGGCGACCGGCCCGTACGGGCTGCGCCACAGCACGGCCATCATCAGCCCGGCCAGCCCGTGCACCCCGGTCGGCGCCAGGGACCGCCACAGCAGTCCCCGCCAGGCCCGGCGCGCCGGCACCCGGCCCTCGACGGCGAGCATCCCGCCGTCGAGGGCCGCCAGCACCAGGCAGAACGCCGGCACGGCGGCCACGGCGGGCAGCAGGGCGTACGGGAAGTCGGAGGCGACGACCGCGGCCTGGCCGCCCAGCGCCCAGTGCACCTGGGCCGCGCCCCACACGGCGAGCGCCAGCCGGGCGGCCCGCCAGATCCGCCGCGCGGTCGCGGGACGCCGCCCCACGCGGGACAGCAACGCGCCCGGCAGCGGTACGAGCGCGGCGGCGGCCGGGGGCAGCAGGAACGCCCCGGCGAGCAGGACGGGGTAGACGGGGTGGAACGTGCCCGGGAAACGCCGCCGCACGACGTGCTCGCAGGCCGTGTACAGCGCGGCGAGCAGGGCGACGGCCCACCAGGGGGTGTGGAGTGCCGGCAGCGGCAGCGGCGGCAGCAGCAGACAGAGCGGCGCGAGCAGGGCGACACCGGCCACATAGCCGCGTACCCGTGCCGGAACCGCCTCCATGACCCCTCCCCCGACCATGCCCTTCCAGGCGTTCGGAGCCTAGGGCGGTAGTCGGGGGGTACGGGGGCCTATGACCAGAGGATTAGCACGTTCGGGTGATGACCCGAGGGTAGGGACCGGGTCGGAACCGGGTCAGGACTCCTGGGGCGTGACCGGGGCGGCCGTCACGTCGTGCTGGGGAACGGCCTGCCCGGAGCGGATCAGGTCGAGCCGCCCCAGGACCTTGGCGCGCAGGTCGGTCGGCACGTCGTCATGCCCGCAGCACCGCTTGACCAGCTTCTTCACGGCCTCTTCCAGGCCGTACTTCTCCAGGCACGGCGAGCACTCCTGGAAGTGCTGCTTGAACTTGTCGCGATCGACGTCCGGCATCTCACTGTCGAGGAACTCGTACAGATGGTCCAGGACCTCACTGCAGTCCGTCTCGTGCGGCTCTCCGCAGCTCATGAGCCCGAGCCTTTCGCTTCGTTCGACTCCCCGGCGCCGGCCGGGACCAGCCCACGCTCGCGGGCGTAGTCCTCGAGCATGCCGCGCAGTTGACGGCGGCCCCGGTGCAGCCGGGACATCACCGTACCGATGGGTGTCCCCATGATGTCCGCGATCTCCTTGTACGCAAAGCCCTCGACGTCCGCGAGATAGACGGCGATGCGGAATTCCTCGGGGATCGCCTGCAGCGCTTCCTTCACGTCCGAGTCGGGCAGATGGTCGAGCGCCTGCGACTCGGCGGAGCGCAGACCGGTCGACATGTGCGACTCGGCACGGGCGAGCTGCCAGTCCTCGATCTCCTCGGCCGCGCTGCGCTGGGGCTCGCGCTGCTTCTTGCGGTACGAGTTGATGAAGGTGTTGGTGAGGATCCGGTACAGCCACGCCTTGAGGTTGGTGCCCTCGCGGAACTGGTGGAAGGACGCGTACGCCTTGGCGTACGTCTCCTGCACCAGGTCCTCGGCGTCGGCCGGGTTGCGCGTCATGCGCAGGGCGGCCGAATACATCTGGTCGAGGAATTCCAGCGCGTCCCGTTCGAAGCGCGCGCTGCGCTCCACGGTCGACTCCGCGCCGGCGCCCTGGCCCTCGGGCAGCTCCGCCTGGCCGTTGTCGGTCCCTGCGTCTGTCCCAGTGACCGGACCCACCTCCTCAAGATCGTGCGTGAGGCCGAAACCGGTCCCACTCGATTCGGAGGATAGACGACGACCGGTGCCTGCCGCCGCTCGAATAGGAGCGGTCCTGGCCGCGTGCAGCACTGTCCAGTCCAGGTCAGTACGGCTGCTGCGGCTCGGGCAGATGGTCGAACCCATGCGGCGGACTTCCTCTCCTACGACATCCGTGCTGGTGGTTCAGCACTTCCGTCCGCCACAACAGTGCCGCGGTGCCCCGCATTCCCGGCGGTCAGCCGAGTGACGCGGTCCACTGGACGACCGCGTCACTGATGACCTCGAGTGCCCGCTCCTGGGTGATCTCCGCGCGTTTGGGCACGGCGAAGCCGTGATCGCCGTACGGCACCTCGACGAGGTCCGTCCCGTCCGGGAACTCCTCCGGCCTCCCGAACGGATCGTTGCCGCCCTGCACGACGAGCGTCGGCACCCCGGCGCCCAGCAGTTCGCCCGCGCGGGACTTCTCGGGCCTGCCCGGCGGGTGCAGGGGGAAACTGAGCGCGAGAACAGCGTGCGCCCCCAGCTCTCCGGCCGTACGGCAGGCGACCCGCGCCCCCGCACTCCGCCCGCCGGAGACCACCGGCAGCCCCTGCTTGCCGAGCACCGGCCAGACCCCGCGCCACCCGGCATCCAGCGTCCTGGGCGCGGGCGCCACCTTCTTCCCGGCCACCCGCCACGGCTGCTCGACCAGCGCCACGCTCACCCCGTGCCCCGGCAGCACCCCGGCGAGCACCTGCAGATCCCGCGCCTCGATCCCACCACCGGCCCCATGACCGACGGCCAGCACAAGCCTCGGCTTCCTGGCCGGGTGCCAGGTGATACGGGCGGCCCCGGCATCGGTGTCGACGATCTCGGTACGGGTCACGATCTCCACACCCGCCAGCCTAGCTGCGGGCAGTCGTGCCGCTGGGGCGGCACGGGTGGGCGGAGGGGGTCCCCCCGCTCGAGCGAAGCCGAGAGTGGGGGAGGCACCCCGTAACGCCGGGCTGCGCGACCCCCGCCCCAGCGCCAACCCCGCGCACCCCCGAACCCCGCTCAGAACAGCGTGCCCACCTCCGGCCCCTCCAGCTCCTTCAACAGGTCGGCACCGTTGTTGCGCACATTACTGACGGCAGTCGAAACGGGATACGCCCGCATGAGCCCCGCAGGAGGCGGCACCAGCAGCGACCGCAGATCCTCGACATCGGTACGCGACGGGTCCAGCCACGCGTCCCACCGATCCGCCGTGAGCATCAGCGGCATCCGGGGATGAATCTCCGCCAGCGAACGCGGCCCCTCCGGGGGCGCGACGGCCAGCGGCGTCTGCTCCGCCTCCGTGGTGATCACCGAGCACGTCACCCACCAGGCCCGCGGGTGATCGTCCGGCAGCGTCCGGTCCCGCCAGAACTCGTACAGCCCGGCCATCGCGAAGACCGACCCGTCGGCGGGCAGCACGAAGTACGGCTGCTTGCGCGGCCGCTTCTTCTTCCCCTCGACCTCCAGGTCCCGCTCCTGTGTGCCGGTGACCCACTCGTAGTAGCCGTCGGCGGGCACGATGCAGCGCCGGGCGGCGAAGGCGCGGCGGTAGGACGGCTTCTCGTGCACGGTCTCCGCCCGCGCGTTGATCATCCGCGCGCCGCCCTCGGGCGACTTGGCCCAGGAGGGGACCAGCCCCCACTTGAGCTTGCGCAGCTGGCGAACCGGGCGCGGGGTCTCGGCGTCCTTCACAGGACGGTCCAGGACCGCGTAGACCTCCTTGGTCGGAGCCACGTTGTAATCCGGCTCCAGGGTCTCCTCGGGCTCCCACTTCTCGACTTCAAAGATTCCCGCGAGATCCTCGGGCCTACGACTCGCCGCATACCGTCCGCACATACGTGCCACACTGCCAGACTCCGCACAGCAAGAGGGAGCAACCACCGAACATGGAGAGCACCGCCGCCACCGCGCTGCCCGACGTCTGGGACCGTCTCATGGGGACCCAGCCGGACCCCGATCTGTGGGTGGTGCTCGCCACCCTGGGCGCGGCGCTCGCGGTGGTCGTCCCGCACACCGTGTGGCGTGTCTCCCGCAACGCGATCACCATCGCCCACGAGGGCGGCCACGGACTCGTCGCGCTGCTCACCGGCCGGCAGCTCACCGGCATACGGCTGCACTCCGACACCAGCGGCCTCACCGTCAGCCGCGGCAAGCCGTACGGCATCGGCATGATCCTCACCGCCGCCTCCGGTTACACCGCTCCCCCGCTCCTGGGCCTGGGCGGCGCCGCCCTGCTGGCCGCCGGGCGGATCACGCTGCTGCTGTGGCTGGCGACCGCGCTCCTGGTGGTGATGCTGGTGATGATCCGCAACGCGTACGGCGTGCTGACGGTGGTCCTGACGGGCGGCGCCTTCCTCCTGGTCTCGTGGCTGGCCGGACCCCAGGTGCAGGCCGCGTTCGCCTACGCGGTGGTGTGGTTCCTGCTCTTCGGAGGGGTCCGCCCGGCGTTCGAGCTCCAGGCGAAGCGGGCGCGCGGCGGCGCGGGCGACTCCGACGCCGACCAGCTGTCCCGGCTCACGCACGTCCCGGCGGGTCTGTGGCTGTTCCTGTTCCATGTGGTGTCGTTGTGCTCGCTGATCGGTGGCGGCCGCTGGCTGCTGGAGGTCTGAGGCTCACGCGACCAGCCCCGACGGGCCCGCTGCCGCGCAACACCCCGGACCGTCCCCCACTAAAGTGGGCCCCATGGCCCCGAACGACGCACACACCGCCCTCTGGCCCGCCCCGCACGCGAGCGGAGCCGTCGACGCGACGGTCCACGTGCCCGGGTCCAAGTCGGTCACCAACCGCGCCCTGGTGCTCGCCGCCCTCGCCTCCGAGCCCGGCTGGCTGCGCCGCCCGCTGCGCTCCCGCGACACGCTCCTGATGGCCGGCGCCCTGCGTGCGATGGGCGTGGAGATCGAGGAAGGGGTGGGCCCGGACGGCACGGGCGAGGCCTGGCGCGTGCTCCCGACGGGCCTGCACGGCCCGGCCACGGTCGACGTCGGCAACGCCGGCACCGTCATGCGCTTCCTGCCGCCCGTGGCCGCGCTGGCCGACGGTCCCGTCCGCTTCGACGGCGATCCCAGGTCGTACGAGCGTCCCCTGAACGGCGTGATCGACGCGCTGCGCGTGCTCGGCGCCCGGATCGACGACGACGGCCGGGGCGCGCTGCCGCTGACCGTGCACGGCGGCGGCGCGCTGGACGGCGGCCCGGTGTCGGTCGACGCCTCGTCCTCGTCCCAGTTCGTCTCGGCGCTGCTGCTGTCCGGCCCCCGGTTCAACCAGGGCGTCGAGGTCCGCCACACCGGCGCGACGCTGCCCTCCATGCCGCACATCCGGATGACGGTCGACATGCTGCGTGCCGTTGGCGCCCAGGTGGACACCCCGGAGTCGGGCGGCGAGCCGAACGTCTGGCGGGTGACCCCGGGCGCGCTGCTCGGCCGTGACCTGACCGTCGAGCCGGACCTGTCCAACGCCCAGCCTTTCCTGGCGGCGGCGCTGGTCACCGGCGGCAAGGTGCTGATCCCGGACTGGCCGGCCAGGACCACCCAGCCGGGTGACCGGCTGCGCGAGATCTTCACCGAGATGGGCGGTTCCTGCGAGCTGACCGAGTACGGCCTGGTCTTCACCGGCTCCGGCTCGGTGCACGGCATCGACGTGGACCTGGGCGACGTCGGCGAGCTGACCCCGGGCATCGCCGCGGTCGCCGCGCTCGCGGACTCCCCCTCGACGCTGCGGGGCGTGGCCCATCTGCGGCTGCACGAGACGGACCGGCTGGCCGCGCTGACCAAGGAGATCAACGAGCTGGGCGGTGACGTCACCGAGACGGCCGACGGCCTGCACATCCGGCCGCGCCCGCTGCACGGCGGCACCTTCCACACGTACGAGGACCACCGCATGGCGACGGCCGGTGCGATCATCGGCCTGGCGGTGGACGGCGTGCGGATCGAGAACGTGGCGACCACGGCGAAGACCCTGCCCGACTTTCCCGAGCTGTGGACCGGGATGCTCGGGAGCGAGCGGGCGTAGGGGAGTCACCGCCATGCGCCGCTACGGCAAGCACACCGACGAGGACGACATCCGCAGCCGCCCCAACCGCAAGGGCAACCGACCCCGCACCCACATCCGGCCCAAGCACGAGGACGCGGCCGAAGGCATGGTCCTCACCGTCGACCGGGGCCGTCTGACCTGCCTCGTCGATGGCCGTACCATCATGGCGATGAAGGCCCGCGAGCTGGGCCGCAAGGCCGCCGTGGTGGGCGACCGCGTGGCACTCGTCGGTGACCTCTCCGGGAAGAAGGACACGCTCGCCCGGATCGTGCGCATCGAGGAGCGCGCCTCGGTCCTGCGCCGCACGGCGGACGACGACGACCCGTTCGAGCGGGTGGTCGTCGCCAACGCCGACCAGCTGGCCATCGTCACGGCCCTGGCCGACCCCGAGCCGCGCCCGCGTCTGATCGACCGCTGCCTGGTCGCGGCCTACGACGGCGGCCTCGAGCCCCTGCTGGTGATGACCAAGTCGGACCTGGCACCGCCGGACAAGCTGCTGGAGCTGTACGGCGCCCTGGACATCCCGTACGTCGTCACCAGCCGCGAGGAGCTGGCGGACGGCGGCGCGGCCGATCGGGTGCGGGAGCAGCTGGACGGCCGGATCACGGCCTTCGTCGGCCACTCGGGCGTCGGCAAGACGACCCTCGTCAACGCGCTGGTCCCCGAGGACCGCCGCCGCACGACGGGCCATGTGAACGCGGTGACGGGCCGCGGCCGTCACACCACGACATCGGCCCTCGCCCTGCCCCTGGCGGCCGAGGGGGGCTGGGTGATCGACACCCCGGGGGTACGGTCCTTCGGTCTCGCTCACATCGACCCCTCCCGCGTCATCCACGCCTTCCCGGACCTCGAACCCGGCACGGAGGGCTGCCCGCGCGCGTGCAGCCACGACGAGCCGGACTGCGCGCTGGACGCCTGGGTGGCCGACGGCCACGCCGACCCGGCACGGCTGTACTCGCTGCGCAGGCTGCTGGCCACCCGTGAGCGCACGGAAGGCGACTGACGGCCGCGTTGTTTGGAGGGACCCGAGTCCGGTAAGTGCATAATCGCACCGAGCCGGACCAACGGGAGGACAGCACATGGCGTGGCTGCTGGTCATCGTGGCCGGAATGCTCGAGACCGGCTTCGCCGTGTGCCTCAAGCTCTCCCACGGTTTCACCCGGCTGTGGCCGACGATCGCCTTCTGCTGCTTCGCCCTCGGCAGCTTCGGCCTGCTCACCCTCTCCCTGAAGAAGCTGGACGTGGGCCCGGCCTACGCGGTGTGGACCGGCATCGGCGCGGCGGGCACCGCGATCTACGGCATGGTCTTCCTCGGAGACCTGGTCTCCACCCTGAAGATCGTCTCCATCAGCCTGGTCATCGTCGGCGTGATCGGCCTGCAACTGTCGGGGTCGGCGCGCTAGTACCGGCCACCCGGCCTTACCCCGGAGGTAATCGCCGGGCACGGGCCCTCGTCGCTACGTTCGGCACGCCCTCCCGCGGGGGGGGGCGTGCACGAGCGAGCGAAGGAGCGTGCCGTGGCCGCCTATGGCTTCGCGCATCTGCGCGACCGTCGTCATCACCCGGACGTGCTGGAGTACTTGGAGCGCATCCAGGACACCCTCGACCCCTTCCACGGGCGTTTCGTCATCCACGGCCCGCCGGCCGAGGTGGTGGAGGGCGACTGGCGGGGCAGCATGGTGCTGATCGAGTTCCCCGGGCTGGCCGAGGCGCGCGCCTGGTACGCCTCCCCCGCCTACCAGGCGATCCTCCGGCTGCGGACCGACCACATCGTGGGCGACCTGCTGCTGATCGAGGGCGTCGGCCCGGACTACGACCCCCGGCAACGGGCCGAGAAGCTGCGGGCCGAAGCCGCCTAGAGGACCTCCCGTACCCGTGGGAAGTGGCAGGCCACCCCGTCTCCGTCGCCATCTCCGCCGCCGTCTCCGTCTCTGTCCACGTCCGCGTCCAGCACCGGCACATCGTGGGCGCACCGCTTCCGCTCCTCCTCCGCGAGCTTCGCGTACAGCGGGCAGCGGGTCCGGAACCGGCAGCCGTCGTGGCGGCGGGTGGGGCTCGGCGGGTCGCCGGCGAGCAGGATCCGCGTCCGCCGCCGCTCCCGCTCCGGGTCGGGCAGGGGTACCGCGGACAGCAGAGCCTGGGTGTAGGGGTGCCGGGGGCGGGCGAAGACCTCGTCGACCGGGCCAGCCTCGACCGTGCGGCCGAGGTAGACCACGCTGACGCGGTCCGCGATGTTCCGGACGACGGACAGGTCGTGGGAGACGAAGAGGTAGGCCAGCCCCAGTTCCTCCTTCAACTGCTGGAGCAACTCCAGCACCCCGGCCTGGACCGAGACGTCGAGGGCGGAGACCGGCTCGTCCAGGACGAGCAGTTCCGGCTCGACGGACAGGGCGCGGGCGATGCCGACGCGCTGGCGCTGGCCGCCGGAGAACTCGTGCGGGAAGCGGTCCGCGCGCGCCGGGTCGAGGCCCACCCGGGCGAGCAGTTCGGGCACCCGGCGGGCGATCGTGGCCCGGTCGGCGCCCTGGGTGCGCAGCGGCTCGGCGACGATGTCCCCGACGGTCAGCCGCGGGTCGAGGGAGGCCATCGGGTCCTGGAAGACGATCTGGATCCGCCGCCGCAACGCCTTGACCTGGGCCTTGGTGAGCGTGCCGAGGCGCTGCCCGAACAGCTCGACGGATCCGCCTTCCGGAGCGGCCAGTTCGAGCAGTTCGAAGAGGGTGGTCGACTTCCCGGACCCGGACTCGCCGACCAGGGCGAGGGTCTCGCCGCGCCGGACGTCGAGGTCGACGCCGTCGACGGCGTACACCGTGCCGACGCGGCGTTTGAAGGCGGTGCCCTTGAGGACGGGGAAGGTGCGGGTCAGCCCGCGCACCCGCACCACCGGCTCCCCGGTGGCCCGTTGCGTCCGGCGCGGGGTGTCGAGGCGCGGGACGGCCGCCAGGAGGCGCTGGGTGTACGGCTCCTTCGGGTGCCGGAAGACCTCCACCGCGGTGCCCGACTCGACGACCCGGCCCTCCTGCATGACGGCGACCCGGTCGGCCGTCCGGGCGATCACCCCGAGGTCGTGGCTGACCAGCAGCACTGCGGCGCCGGTCTCGCGCTGGGCGGTGCGCAGGACGTCGAGGACCTGGGCCTGGATGGTGACGTCCAGGGCGGTGGTCGGTTCGTCCGCCAGGATCAGGTCGGGTGCGTTGGCCATCGCCATGGCGATCATGGCGCGCTGACGCATGCCGCCGGAGAACTCGTGCGGGAACGCCCTGGCCCGCAGGGCGGGTTCGGGGATGCCTACGAGGTCGAGCAGTTCGACGGCCCGGGTGGACGCCTGCTCCCGGGAGACGTCCTGGTGGGCGCGGACGGCCTCGGCGATCTGGTCGCCGATCCGGTACACGGGCGTGAACGCGGACAGCGGGTCCTGGAAGACCATCGAGACCCGGCGGCCCCGGATCCGGGTCAGCGCCCGCTCGGGTGCGCCGAGGAGTTCGGTGCCGTCGAGCCGTACGGACCCGCGTACCGACGCGTTGCCCGGCAGCAGCCCGAGGAGGGCGAGCGCGGTCGCGGACTTGCCGGAGCCGGACTCGCCGACCAGACCGAGGACCTGGCCGCGTTCGAGGGCGAGGTTCACCGAGCGGACCGCGGGTCTGCCGTCGAAGTCGACGTCCAGACCTGTCACTTCCAGCAACGGGCTCACCTGGAGGCCCCCTTCGAGGTGGGGTCCAGGGCGTCCCGCAGCCCGTCGCCCACCAGGTTCACGGCCAGCACGAACACGACCAGCAGCCCGGCCGCGAAGAAGAACATCCACGGGTACGTCACCGCCGCGCCCGTCCCCGAGGCGATGAGCGTGCCCAGGGACACGTCGGGCGGCTGCACGCCGAAGCCGAAGTAGGACAGCGCGGTCTCGCTCATCACCGCGCCGCCGACCTGAATGGTGGCGTCGATGATGAGGAAGGAGGCGACGTTGGGCAGCACGTGCCGCCAGATGATCCGGAAGGGCCCCACGCCCATGTACCGCGCCGCCCGCACGAACTCGCGCTCCTTGAGCGAGAGCGTCATCGACCGCACCACCCGGGCGGTGATCATCCACCCGAACACGGCGAGCAGTCCGACGAAGGCGAACCAGCCCCCCGAACGCAGCCGGGGCGAGACGATCGCGATGATCAGGAAGGACGGGAAGACCAGCAGCAGGTCGACGAAGAACATCAGCAGCCGGTCGGTCCAGCCGCCGAAATAGCCCGCCGAGGCCCCGACCAGCGAGGCGAGCCCCGTGGACAGCACGGCCACGAGCAACCCGATGACCAGTGACTTCTGAAGCCCGCGCACGGTCTGCGCGAACACGTCCTGACCGATCCGGTTGGTACCCCACCAGTGGTCCGCGCCGGGCGCGGCGCGCAGAGCCGTGTAGTCGATGTGACTGTACGACCACGGGGTGACGTACGGCCCGGCGAAGGCCAGCAGGAAGAGCAGCACGAGGACGACGGCGCCGGCGAGGGCGGTGCGGTTGCGGACGAAGCGACGCAGCACGACACCGGCGCGGCCGGCGGGCGCGGGGGCTTCGGTGACGTCGACGGCGTCGGGGATCGTGGCGGTCATGACGCCTGCCTGATGCGCGGATCGAGGGCGGCGTGCAGGAGGTCGGCGAGGAAGCCGGAGGCCAGCACGGTGACGGCGGCGAAGATGTTGACGGCGACGACCGAGTTGACGTCGTTCTTCCCGATCGAGGCCACGAACCACTCGCCCATGCCGTGCCAGCCGAAGATCGTCTCGGTGAAGGTGGCGCCGGTGAACAGCGCGAGGAAGCCGTAGGAGAAGTAGGTCGACATGGGGATGAGGGCCGTACGCAGCCCGTGCCTGAGCAGCACCGCGCGTCGCCCGAGCCCCTTGGCCCGCGCGGTGCGCAGATAGTCCGAGCCGAGCACGTCGAGCATGGTGTTGCGCTGGTAGCGGCTGTATCCCGCGACGGTGAAGAGGGCGACGGAGAAGGTGGGCAGCAGCAGGTGCACGGCCCGGTCCTCCAGCACCGCCCAGAAGCCGCCGTCGAGCCCGGGGCTCTTCTCCCCGGTGAACTGGATGAGTTCGGTCCCGGTGGTCTGGTTGAACCAGATCGCGCCGGTCTTCAGCAGGATCGCCAGCAGGAACACGGGGGTCGACAGCAGCGCGAAGGACGCCACGGTGACCGCCCGGTCGCTGAAGCGGTACTGCCGTACGGCCGTCCAGGCTCCGGCGAGCACGCCCGCCACCGTCCCGAGGACCGTTCCGGCGAGCAGCAGCCGCAGGCTGACCCCGATGCGGCGGCCGAACTCGGCGTTGACGGAGGTTCCGTCGATGGTCTCACCGAGGTCGCCGCGTACGGCGTGCCCGGCCCAGCCGAGGAAGCGGCGCGGGAGCGGTTCGTGGTCGTTGACGCCCAGAGCCGTCAGGTGGTGGTCCACCGAGGCCGGCGACAGGGGTGGCTGGCGGCCCTCGTAGTAGGCACGGGGGTCGAGCGCCAGGGACGCCAGTACGTAGGACAGGCACACGGCGACCAGTAACAGGGCCGCGTAGTAGCCGAGGCGTTTGACCAGGTAGGAGGGCACAGGACAGATGCTCCAGTCCTCCTGTTGCCACAATATGAAGAGAACATGTCAGCTACCCCGGAGCGCCTCCCGGCGGTCGTGGCGCGTTCTACGTTCGGCGCATCCATCGTCGCCCCCGAAGGACACCGACATGCGCCACACTCCCGCCGCCGCCTGGGTCGCCGCCACCGCGGCCACCGCACTGCTGGTGACCGGCTGCGGCTCCTCCGACGACGGCACCCCGTCGAAGAAGGCCGCCGCGCCCAAGGCCGACGGGCAGGACATCAACGCCCATCCGCTGAGCGACATCAGACAGGGAGGTCAGCTGAAGGTTCCGATCACCCAGTGGATCACGCAGTACAACTACAACACCGTCGACGGAGCGCAGGGCGACGCCCAGGAGATCGCCTCGGATGTCCTGCCCGATCTGTTCGACTACGACGCCAAGGGCGCCGCGCACGCGAATCCGAACTTCCTCGTCTCCGCGAAGGTCACCTCGACCAGCCCCCAGACCGTCGAGTACGAACTGAACCCCAAGGCCGAGTGGTCCGACGGCAAGGCGCTGAGCTGGCAGGACTTCCAGGCCCAGTGGAAGGCCCTGAACGGCACCGACAAGGCGTACGAGGCCGCCGACACCTCGGGCTACGACCAGATATCCAAGGTGGAACAGGGCCGGGGCGCGCACGGGGTCAGGATCACCTTCAAGAAGCCGTACGCGGACTGGCAGCGGCTGTTCGACCCGCTGTACCCGGCGGCCTACATCGACACTCCGGAGAAGTTCAACAAGGGCTGGTCCGAGAAGGTGCCGGTCACCGGGAACGCCTTCAAGGTCGGCACGTACGACAAGACCGCGCAGACGATCACGATCGTCCCCGACTCCAAGTGGTGGGGCACCAGGCCCAGGCTGGACGCGATCGTCTACCGCGTCCTCGACTTCACCGCTTACACGGACGCCTACCTCAACAAGGAGATCGACCTGGCGACCGCGCTCCTGCCCGAGGACTACAAACGGCTGGTCAAGGCGTCGGACACCGACATCCGGCGGGGCGCGCGCTGGGACGAGGTGCACATCACGCTCAACGGCGGCCACGGCCCGCTGAAGGACCTCCGGGTCCGCCAGGCCATCCAGCACGCCATCGACCGCGAGGGCATCGACGCGGCCTTCGCCAAGGACCTCTCCTTCGAGCTGAAGCCGCTCAACAACCACTTCTTCATGCCCAACCAGCAGGGCTACAAGGACAATTCGGGCGGGTACGCGGCGTACGACCTGTCCGCGGCCAAGAAACTGCTGGACGAGGCCGGCTGGAAGGACAGCGGCGGGGACGGGCCGCGCACCAAGGGCGGCAAGCAGCTGGCCCTCGACTACGTGCTCAGCTCGGGCAGCAGCACCGCCCAGATCGACCAGGCGGAACTGGTGCAGCAGCAGCTCGCGCAGGCGGGCGTGAAGCTGAACCTGAAGAAGGTTCCGGCGAACGACTACTTCAACAAGTTCGTCAACACGGGCAACTTCGACCTGACCAGCTTCCGCAACGTCGACGCCGTCTTCCTGAGCATGCTGACCCCGGTCTTCCTGGAGCCCCAGGGCAAGAACCTCTTCCAGAACTTCGGCTCGGTCGGCTCCTCGAAGATCGACGCCCTGCTGAAGCAGGCCGGGGCGACCACCGACCGCACCACGGCGATCCGGCTGTACAACGAGGCCGACGCGGAGATCTGGAAGCTCGGCCACTCCATCGAGCTCTACCAGCGCCCGCAGATCGTCGCCGTCCGCAAGGGCCTCGCCAACTACGGAGCGGAGGGCCTCGCGAGCGTCGACTACACGAAGGTCGGCTGGCTCAAGAAGTAGTCGGCTGGCTCAAGGAGTAACCGCCGCCCCTCACACCGCCTGCCGCGGGAGGACCGCCCGCACCAGCTCCCCCACCCCGCCCTCCCCCGGCGGAGCCGCCACGCAGGACAGGGCCAGCCGTACGGCCAGTTCGCAGGACCTGACGAGCTCGGCGGTGTCCGCCGGGGCCGCGCCGGGGCCGGCCAGCACCGCGACCGCCCGGTCGCGCACGATCTGCACGAAGTCGCCGGGCGAGGGCAGCGGGCCGTCCGCCCGGCGCTGCGCCGGTACGGCGGAGGAGGACGGCACGGCGGACAGCGTCGGCGCGGGCAGGCGTTCGCTCCAGCAGCCCGTGAGCATGGCCCGCACCAGCGCGTTGTCCCGGGCGGTCGACGTCATCCACTCGGCGGTGGCGGTGAGCCGGTCGCCCGGGTCGGTGTGCGCGGCGAGCGCCCGCTCCACCCCGGCGACGTACCCGTCGGCCTCTCTCCGTACCAGTGCTCTGGCCAGCCCTTCCTTGCTGCCGAACTCGTTGTACAGCGTCTGCCGGGACACTCCGGCCGCCGCGGCCACGTCCACCATCCGCACGGCGGACCACGGCCGACGCGCAAGCGCCGTGTAGGCGGCGTCCAGTAGGGATTCCCGCGCTGCAGGCATCATCGCCTCCCTCGGGCGAGCGGCTCTGCGCCCAGATTTGACGCGCAGACAGGCACTGTCAAGGGTTCACGAAGGCACTGGGGGGCGCCTTCGAACCGCCGCGCGCGTGCCGCCGGCCCCCTCCGCACCCCGGCCCGGCACACCCCCTTACCTCATGTCCCCCCGCCCCCCCGGTAGCCCCACCCCGAGTCACCCGGATACGGTTCCTGCATGCCCGACTACCTCGACGACCTCCGCCTCGCCCACGTCCTCGCGGACGCGGCCGACGCCGCGACGACGGCTCGCTTCAAGGCCCTCGACCTCAAGGTGGAGACCAAGCCGGACATGACCCCGGTGAGCGAGGCGGACAGGGCCGCCGAGGAGCTCATCCGCGGCCACCTACAGCGCGCCCGCCCCAGGGACGCGATCCTCGGCGAGGAGTACGGCATCGAGGGCACCGGCCCCCGCCGCTGGGTGATCGACCCGATCGACGGCACCAAGAACTATGTCCGCGGTGTCCCCGTCTGGGCCACCCTCATCTCCCTGATGGAGGCGGCGGAGGGCGGCTACCAGCCCGTCGTCGGCCTCGTCTCCGCCCCTGCCCTCGGCCGCCGCTGGTGGGCCGCGAAGGGCCACGGCGCCTTCACCGGCCGCAACCTGACCTCCGCCACCCGCCTGCGTGTCTCCAGCGTGTCGAAGCTCGCCGACGCCTCCTTCGCGTACTCCTCGCTCACTGGCTGGGAGGAGCGGGGCAGCCTGAACGGCTTCCTCGACCTCACCCGCGAGGTCTGGCGCACGCGCGCGTACGGCGACTTCTGGCCCTACATGATGGTCGCCGAGGGCTCGGTCGACCTCTGCGCCGAGCCCGAGCTGTCCCTGTGGGACATGGCCGCCAACGCGATCATCGTCACCGAGGCCGGCGGCACCTTCACCGGCCTCGACGGCCGCCCGGGCCCGCACAGCGGCAACGCGGCCGCGTCGAACGGCCTGCTGCACGACGAGTTGCTGGGGTATCTCAACCAGCGCTACTGAGCAGCACGGGGTGATCACGCACGCCCTCAACTGGCTGCGCGCGCCCTCTTGTTGACCCGCCCTTTACCTGGGACGCTGAGAGCACCCTCATTTGTGAACTTGTGAATCGATGAACTTGTCCTTCACGGGTTCAGCTGATTCGTAGGAGGTGCCTCCATCCCATGCTCGTCCGAGACGCCATGAGCACGGTGGTCCTCACCGTCGGCCCCGCCCACACCCTCCGCCAAGCCGCCGCCCTGATGTCCGCCCGCCGGGTCGGCGCCGCCATCGTCCTCGACCCGGACGCCGGCGGTATCGGGATCCTGACCGAGCGGGACATCCTCAACTCCGTGGGCCTGGGCCAGAACCCGGACACAGAACGCATCGACGCCCACACCACCAACAACGTCGTGTTCGCCGCCCCGACCTGGACCCTGGAGGAGGCCGCCCGCGCCATGGCCCACGGCGGCTTCCGCCACCTCGTCGTGCTCGACCGCGGCGAACCCGCCGGGATCGTCTCGGTCCGCGACATCATCCGTTGCTGGGCACCGGCACCCGCCCGGCCGCACGTCGTACCGGTCTGAACGCGCGACGGGCCGGGCCCCGCGAGGAGCCCGGCCCGTCACCGGTGCGCGTCAGCCGCGCAGGGCCTGGACCGCGACCTCCAGCCGCTTGCCGAAGTCCCCGTCGGCCCGGCGGAAGTTGTCGATCGCACGCTCGGCGATGTCGTCCCGCGAGACCTGCGCCAGGGCGCCCGCGAGGTTCTTGACCAGGCGCTCCTTCTCGTCTTCCGCCATCAACCGGTAGAGATTGCCGGCCTGGACGAAGTCGTCGTCCTCGGCGTGCACCGGGGCCGCGTGGTCGCCGGTGGCACCGGAGACCGGGACCGGCTGCCAGAGCGGACGGTCCGTCTGGGAGGGGCCGCCGAAGCTGTTCGGCTCGTAGTTCCTGGCGCCCTTGTGGCGGCCGTCGTACAGGTGGCCGTCACGGGAGTTGGTACGCGCCTCGGTGGCGTGCAGGCGGTTCACCGGCAGTTGGCCGGCGTTGATGCCGACGCGGTAGCGGTGGGCGTCGCCGTAGGCGAAGAGGCGGCCCTGGAGCATCTTGTCCGGGGACGGGCCGATGCCGGGCACGAAGTGCGCCGGGGAGAAGATCGACTGCTCGACCTCGGCGAAGATGTTCTCCGGGTTGCGGTTGAGCTCCAGCTTGCCGATCTCGACGACCGGGTAGTCCGCGTGCGGCCAGACCTTGGTCAGGTCGAAGGGGTTGAAGCGGTAGGTCCGGGCCTCGGCGGCGGGCATGATCTGCACGCCGACCGTCCAGGTCGGGTACTCGCCACGCTCGACGGCCTCGCGCAGGTCGCGCTGGTGGGAGTCGGGGTCCTCACCGGCGACCCTGGCGGCCTCCTCGGCCGTCAGGTTCCTGACCCCCTGGTCGGTCTTGAAGTGGTACTTCACCCAGAAGACCTCCCCAGCTTCGTTGTTCCACTGGAAGGTGTGCGAGCCGAAGCCGTCCATGTGGCGGTAGGACGCCGGGATGCCGCGATCGCCGAACAGCCAGGTCACCTGGTGGGTCGACTCGGGGGACAGCCCCCAGAAGTCCCAGACGTTGTCCGCCTCCTGCGAGCCGGTGTACGGGTCGCGCTTCTGCGTGTGGATGAAGTCCGGGAACTTGATGGCGTCCTTGATGAAGAACACCGGGGTGTTGTTGCCGACGAGGTCGTAGTTGCCCTCCCCGGTGTAGAACTTCAGCGCGAAGCCACGCGGGTCACGGACGGCGTCCGCGGCGCCCAGATTGCCGGCGACGGTCGAGAAGCGCAGGAAGACCTCGGTCTGCTTGCCGACCGCGGAGAGGAAGGCGGCGCGCGTGTACGGGGTGACGTCGGCGGTCACCGTGAACGTGCCGTAGGCGCCCGCGCCCCGGGCGTGCACCACCCGCTCCGGTATGCGCTCGCGGTTGAAGTGGGCCAGCTTCTCCAGCAGGAGCTGGTCCTGCACGAGCACCGGGCCGCCGGCGCCGGCGGTCTCGCTGTTCTGGTTGTCGGCCACCGGTGCGCCGGACTCCGTGGTGAGCGGTCCCTGCATCACTACTACCCCATCCTGAATCTCAACCAATTCCACCGCCGATCCTACATTAGACAAAATACAAATCAACTACAGCTCCAAAGTCACACCTGTTCGGAAACTGGTCCTCTTGCTGTTAAGCTGGTTCGCATGAGCGACCTTCTGGAACGACTGCGCGGACGCGGATGGCGGATGACCGCGCAGCGACGCGTCGTGGCCGAGGTCCTCGACGGCGAACACGTCCATCTGACGGCCGACGAGGTCCACGCCCGGGCTGTCGCCAAGCTGCCCGAGATCTCCCGGGCGACCGTCTACAACACCCTCGGTGAACTGGTCTCCCTCGGCGAGGTGATCGAGGTCTCCACGGACCAGCGGGCCAAGCGGTACGACCCGAACGCGCACCAGCCGCATCAGCACCTGGTCTGCGCCCGCTGCGGCGCGATCCGCGACGTCCACCCGATCGGCAACCCGCTGACCGACCTCCCCGACTCGGAGCGCTTCGGCTTCACGGTCTCGGACGTCGAGGTGACCTACCGCGGCCTCTGCCCCAACTGCGCGGCAGCCTGATCCACACCCCGAAGCCCCGGCCCCCTGCGGGGGGCCGGGGCTTCGCACTGCCCCCCGCCTCCAAAACACCAAGGGCCGGAACCCATTCCTGGATTCCGGCCCTCAGTCTTCAGTAGCGGGGACAGGATTTGAACCTGCGACCTCTGGGTTATGAGCCCAGCGAGCTACCGAGCTGCTCCACCCCGCGTCGGTGAACCAGACATTACGTGAAGGGAGCGCCGGGAAGCAAATCGCTTTGGATCATCCAGGCTGTGCGGCGACCGGCGACCGGCGACCGGCGCGGGGAGCGGGGGCCCACGGGGCACAGCCCCCGGTGGGGTCGAAGGGGCACAGCCCCTGGGGACGGGAATGGGGAGGGGCGGCGGGGGCGAGACGCCCGGCGCCGGCCACAGCCCCACCCGCACACCCGGCGGAGCCGCTACGCCGACAACTCCTCCCGCAGAGCGTCCCGCAACCGCGCAGCCCGCGCGGCGACGGCCTCCGGCCCGAGCGTCACCGCCCGGTCGGCCCACCGCTGCCCCACCGCCAGCTCCCCCCGACGCGCGTAGACCAGGGCCAGCCGAAGCGCCGCCCGCCCGTGCCCGGCGTCCGCGGCCCGCTCCCACCACACCGCCGCCTCGGGCTCACTGCCCTCCCGGGCCAGCAGCAGCCCCAGATTGAACGCCCCGTTCCGCGACCCGGCCTCCGCCGCCGCCCGGTACCACCGCGCCGCCTCGACCACGTCCCCCCGGGCCGCCGCCAGCATCCCGACCCGCACCTGTGCCCGCCGGTGCCCCTGGCAAGCCGCCCGCTCGTACCACTCCTCGCACTCGGTCTTCTCGTGCACGACCTCACCGAGCTCGTGCGCCGACTCGGCCGGCCGTCGCGCGTCGAGCACGGTCGCCAGCCGGTACGCGGCCTCCGCGCTCCCGCCTCCCGCCGCGCACCGCAGATGCCGCTCGGCCTCCTGCTCGTCGCCCTCCCGCAGCCGCGCGATCCCGACCTGCAGCGCCGCCTCCGTGTGCCCGGCCGCAGCCGCCCGCTCGTACCAGCCCAGCGCGACTACGTCCTCGCCCCGCCCGGCGTAGAGGATCCCCAGGTTGAACGCGGCGTCCACGCTCCCGGCCTCGGCCGCCTTGGAGAACCACGGCTCCGCGCCCGTCGTGTCGCCGCCCTGCAGCAGCAGGATCGCAAGCGCGTTCGCCGCCTCCCGGTGCCCGGCGTACGCGGCCCGCCGGTACCACTGCTCGGCCTGCGCGGTCCGGCCCTGCTCGGCGCAGAGCAGGGCGAGGTTGTAGGCACCGTTGTCGTCACCAGCGTCCGTCGCCGCCCGGTACCACCGCTCGGCGGTCTGCGTCTCGCCGCGTTCGGCGTGCAGCGCGCCGAGCGCGTTGGCCGCGTTGCCGTCGCCGTCCTGCGCGGCCCTGAGCCACCACACGGCCGCGCTCTCGGTGTCCCCGGCGTCGCGCAGCAGGAAGCCGAGCGCGCAGGCGGCGCGCGCCTCGCCGTCCTTGGCGGAGGTCAGGTACCAGCGCCCGGCCTCCTTCAGTTCGCCCCGCTTCTCCAGGATCGCGCCGAGCTGCAGCGCGGCCCGCCGGTGCCCGCGTGCGGCGGCCTGGCGGTACCACTGCTCGATCTCCTCGACAGCGTTGTCAGCGCCGGTCTCCTCCTCGTTCGCGGCTCTGCGGTCGAGTACGCGCGCCAGCCGGTACGCGGCCTCCCGGTGGCCGCGCTCGGCGGCGGCCCGCATCCACTGCTCGGCGGCGGGCTCGTCCCCGCGGTGCTCGAGCAGGTCGGCGAGCGCGTACGCGCCCAGTGCGTGTCCCTGTTCGGCGGACTGCCGCAGCCAGTACTCGGCGGCGGGCTCGTCCCCGCGCTCGCGGTGGTGCCGGCCCAGCGCGTGCGCGGCCGCCGCGGAGCCGGCGACGGCGGCGATCCGCCACCATCCGGCGGCCTCGTCGGCGTACCCGCGCTGGTGCAGCAGGACGCCCAGGTTGTTGGCGGCGGCCCGGTCACCGGCCGCCGTGGCGGCACGCAGATGGGGTTCGGCGCCGTCGAGGTCGCCCCGGCGCAGCAGCATGGCTCCGAGGACGCTCATCGCCTCGGCGTCACCGGCCTGCGCGGCGAGCCGCTGACGCGCCTCCTCCGCGGCCTCACCGGCCTCGTCGCGGTCGACTGACGGCACGAGGTCGGCGGGCAGCACAACGTCGGCATCCTGCGCAAAGTCAGCAGGATGCACAAAAGGCCCTGTATCCAACAGAGATGCCTTGTCCCCCATAACGTCCATCGTCGCACCACCTACAACCGGGGTACACCCGGTATACCGCAGCCCGTGAGGTCACTTCAGCGTTTTGTCGACATGCCCACAGAGAGACAAGTCAAACACAGATCGCCGAACTCCCCACGGCGGCGCGGCGACTCCACGCACCGGAAAATGCGTTCGCGGCCCCCTCCGCACACCACGAAGGCCCGGATCCATAACTGGATCCGGGCCTTCGATTTCAGTAGCGGGGACAGGATTTGAACCTGCGACCTCTGGGTTATGAGCCCAGCGAGCTACCGAGCTGCTCCACCCCGCGCCGTTGTGTGCCAACCGTATCACGGCGCGGGGGTCCTCTTGATCAGCCCGGTCAGCCGCCGCTGGTCTTGTCCGGCTTGGACTGCGCTTCCGCTGCCTGCTTCAGCGCTTCCTGGAGGTCCTTCTGCGCCTGGCCGTACGCCGTCCAGTCGTTCTTCTTCAGGGCCTCCTGGCCCTCGTCGAACGCCTTCTGGGCGTCCTTCAGGGCCTGCTGGACCGTCGGGTTGCCGGACGTGGGCGGGTTGGCGTTGCCGGTGCCGGTGTCCGTGTCGGACGGTGTGCTCGACGGCTTGGTTCCGAAGACCACGTCGAGGGCTTCGTCGAGGGTGTCCTTGAAGGCGGTCTTGCCCCCGTAGGTCACCAGCACCTTCTTCAGCAGCGGGTACTTGAGGCCGCCACCGCGCACATAGACCGGCTCCGCGTACAGCAGGCCTCCGTCGAGCGGCACCGTCAGCAGATTGCCGTACTCGATGTCGGAGTCGCCGCCCTTGAGCAGCTTGATGGCCGCGGCGATCTCCTGTTCGGAGTTGAACTTGCTCTGGACCTGTTTCGGTCCTTCGACCGCCGTGCTCGTCGGCAGTTTCAACACTCTGATCTTGCCGTAGTCGCTCGTTCCCGCCTCGGCGTCGACCGACATGAAGGCGCTCATGTTGTCCCGGCCGTTCGGCGTGAACGTCGTCGACAGCGAGAACGCCTGCGACGCCTGACCGGGCATCCTCATGCTCAGGTAGTACGGCGGCACCGCGTTGCCCGACTTGTTGGTCGGGTCGTTCGGCACCTGCCACACCTCGCTGCCGGTCAGGAAGGTCTGCGCGTCGGTCACGTGGTAGCGGGTGAGCAGCTCGCGCTGGACCTTGAACAGGTCCTGCGGGTACCGCAGATGGGACATCAGGGTGTCGGAGATGGCGGTCCTCGGCTTCACCGTGCCGGGGAAGGCCTTCATCCAGGTCTTCAGGACCGGGTCCTTGGTGTCCCACTGGTAGAGCTTGACCTCGCCGGTGTACGCGTCGACGGTCGCCTTCACCGAGTTGCGGATGTAGTTGACCTGGTTCTGCTGGGCCACCACCGCGCGGTTGTTGTTGGTGGCGGTCAGCGAGTCGGCGGTCGTGTCGCCGAGGGTCGTACGGGAGGCGTAGGGGTATCCGTTCGTCGTCGTGTACGCGTCGACGATCCACTGGATACGGCCGTCCACGACCGCCGGATAGGCGTCACCGTCGATGGTCAGCCAGGGGGCGACCGCCTCCACGCGCTCCTTGGGCGTGCGGTTGTAGAGGATCCGCGAACCCTTGCCGATCGCGCCCGAGTAGAGCATCTGCGGCTCGTTGAAGGCCACCGCGTAGGCGGCGCGGTTGATCGGGCTGGAGAGGCTGACCCCGCTCTTCGCCTGGTAGCTGGTGGTCTTCTCGCCCTGGTCGTCGGAGTAGTCGACCTCCTTCTGGGGGCCGCCGACGATGGAGTACGTGGTGGTCTTCTCGCCGTAGTAGACGCGCTGCTGGTACGTCGGGAGGTCGCCCTTGGACGGCAGGTTCTTCTCGGTGTAGACCGGCTGCCCCTCGGAGTCCGCCTCGGTGCCCTTGGCGGCGACCACGCCGTAGCCGTGGGTGTAGCGGAAGTGGTTGTTGATCCAGTTCTTCTTGGGGATGCCGGCGAGGTTCAGCTCGCGCAGGCCGATGACGGTGTCCTGGTCCTTACCGTCCTCGCCGTCCTTGCCGTACCGGTCGACGTCGAGGTTGGTCGGGAAACCGTAGTAGTTCCGCATCTGCTGCATCTGCTGGAACGTGGGCGAGACGATGTTCGGATCGAGGATCCGGATGCTCGCCGCCTTGCCGACGTCGTCGCGCAGGGTCGTCTTGTCCTTGGTGGTGCTCTCGCCCGCGTACTCGGAGACGTCCGCGTCGTCGATGCCGTACGCCTCGCGCGTGGCCTTGATGTTCTTCTCGACGTACGGCGCTTCCTTGGCCTGCTCGTTCGGCTGGACCTGGAACTTCTGGACGATCGCCGGGTACAGGCCGCCGATGAGGATCGCGGAGAGCACCATCAGGCCGAAGCCGATCATGGGCAGCTGCCAGGTGCGCCGCCACAGGGTGGCGAAGAACAGCAGGGCGCAGATGACGGCGATGCAGAACAGGATCGTCTTGGCGGGCAGATAGGCGTTGGCGTCGACGTACCTCAGGCCGGTCCAGTGGTCGCTGGCCTTGAAGTCGCTGGACTTGACCGCCAGCCCGTACCGGTCGAGCCAGTAGGCGACCGCCTTCAGGGCGACGAAGACGCCGAGGAGCACCGACAGGTGCCCGGTCGCCGCGGCCGTGGCGCGCGCGCCCGGGCTGGTGACGCGCAGCCCGCCGTACAGGTAGTGGGTGAGCGCGGCGGCGATCAGGGACAGGATCGCGGCGGCGAAGCCGAAGCCGAGCAGGAACCGGTACCAGGGCAGGTCGAAGGCGTAGAACGAGACGTCCAGATGGAACTGGGGGTCCTTCTGGTGGAAGGGCACGCCGTTGACCCACATCAGCCAGGTCCGCCACTGCCCGGCCGCGGACGCGCCCGCGATCAGGCCCACCAGGGCGGTGATGGCGAACAGCAGCCACTTCTTGTACGGCGCGATACCCATGCGGTAGCGGTCGAGGCTCTGCTGTTCCATGGACATGGCGCTCAGCGGGGGCCGCATCCGGTGGGCGAGCCAGATGTTGAAGCCGACCGCTATGGCCATCAGCAGCCCGAAGACGAAGAACAGGCCGGTCTTCGTCCACAGGGTGGTGGTGAACACGGACGAGTAGTGCACCGAGCGGTACCAGAGCCAGTCCGTCCAGAAGCCGGCGAACATGGTGAACGCCATGCCGAGCGCGGCGAGGACCCCCAAGGTCATGAGCAGGGTCCGGGCGCGCCGGGACGGGCGGCCCACTCTGATCCGCGGTCCCGTCGGTCCTCCGCCGCGGTCCGGCATCTGGAAAGCCAAGGTGCGCCCCTCGAAGTTCGCTGTCGATCCGTCAGGCCCTCGTGTTCTCGGGCCGTCCGTGGTCCCCCGTGATCGCGGTCCCACACCTATGCAACTTACTCACGGTTTACTCGGTTCCCGATTCCGGCCGGGAACGAGGCAGGATTGTGACCATGTCCAACACTCCCATGGCAGCGAGCCCGCTCACCCGGGCCGTACTCGAGATCGACGAGTACGCCTCCGGCCTCGGCTGGGACCAGCCCGCTCGCCTTTTCGCCCTCGTAGACACCGCGCGACTGCGGGCCCAGGAACCCTCGCTCGCGGCGCAGCTCGGCCTGCAGGACGAGCCGGAGACCACCGGTCTCACCCCGATCGAGCAGGACGAGGTTCCAACGGACCGGCCGCTCGACGAGTTCCTCGGCACCATCGCCTGGCCCGACGCGGTGGCCGGCTGCGCGCTGACCGTGGAACGTCTGATGCTGCCGCCGTCCGCCGAGGCCCAGGTTCCCGAGGGCCTGAACGATGCGAAGCTGGCGAAGTGGGTGGCCGCCCACCCCGAGCGCCAGGAGGTCCGTATGACGGTGGCGGTGCTGCGCGACGGCACCCGCGAGTCGGCGCTGCGGCTGCGCGAGAAGGACTCCGCGACGGAGGTCCTCACCGGCCCCGAACTGGTGCCGGGGCTGGCGGAGGCGCTGAGGGCGACGTTCGAGGAGTGAGCTGACTGATTCCCCCGGCTGCCGGGGTCAGCCCTTGGCGGTGCACTTCGGCAGGTCGGCGGTGTCGCCGGCGCGGATGTCCTTGAGGGCTCCGAGGGCGTCCTTGATGGTGTGCACCTTGACCAGCCGGAGTCCACTCGGGGTGTCCTTGGCGGCGGCGGCGCAGTTCTCGGCGGGCGTCAGGAAGTACTGGGCGCCCTTGCCGCGCGCGCCGACGGTCTTCATGTCGATGCCGCCGATCGGCCCGACCTTGCCGTCGTCGTCGATGGTGCCTGTGCCGGCGACGAACTTGCCGCCGGTCAGGTCGCCCGGGGTGAGCTTGTCGTAGATACCGAGGGAGAACATCAGGCCGGCGCTGGGGCCGCCGACGTCGGCGAGCTTGATGTCGATGGTGAACGGGAAGGTGTGGTCGGTCCCGGCGGAGATGCCGACGATGGCGCGCTTGGCTCCGCTGTCGTGGGAGGTCGCCGTGGTGATCGTGACGTCCTTGGTGGTGGTCGCCGTCCGGTGCTCCTTCTCGGC
The DNA here is from genome assembly GCF_044387825.1 of Streptomyces sp. NPDC020299. Lineage (NCBI taxonomy): Bacteria > Bacillati > Actinomycetota > Actinomycetes > Kitasatosporales > Streptomycetaceae > Streptomyces > Streptomyces sp. NPDC020299. The sequence goes on along the minus strand of NZ_JBIRWL010000020.1, from coordinate 54,732 downwards.
GGCGGCCTGGTCCTTGGCCGGGATGATCTTGAATACGACGTTCTGGCCGGGCTTGTGCTTGGTCACCAGCTTGGCGACGTCGTCCGGCTTCTTGACCGCCGTACCGTCCACGGCCTTGATCACGTCACCGGCGTGCAGCCTGCCCTCGGCCGGGGAGCCCTTGACGACCGTGGCGACGATCACCCAGGACGTCACCGGGACGCCCAGTTCCTTCAGGGCGGCGACCTTGGCGCTCTCCTGCGACTGGGTGAACTCCTCGGCGTTCTCCTGGGTGGACTGCTCCTCCGTCTTGCCGTCCGGGTAGAGCGTGTCGTGCGGCACGACCTTGCCGTCGCGGGCCAGCCATCCATAGACGGCCTCCACCAGGTTCATCCGGTAGTCGGCGCTGGTGACCCTGACGGTGGTCATGTTGAGGTGCCCCGAGGCCGCGTACGTCTTGTGCCCGGAGATCTGCAGCACCGGCTCGCCGTCGTGGTCCCCCAGGGTGTTCACGGTCGGCCCCGGCGACATCTCCGAGTACGGCACGGGGATGAAGACTCCCGCGCACAGGAGCGCGATCAGCATCAGGGTGGAGGCGAGCATCGTCGCGGTGCGGCGTGGCATGTCTCGACAGTACGGGACGCCCCTGTCGGCGCACCGTCAGGGCCGCCTTTGTACCGTTCCCGTCAAGTACGGGAGTGGGACCTCTCCATGGCCTCACGGAAACGGGCGTATCCGTCCAGCTCGGGGCCGTCGCTGCGGACCTTCCGTGTCCGGCTGGCCCAACTGCCCCAGAGACCGGCGGCGATGGCAGCCACCAGCGGAATCAGCAACCAGGCGAGCGCCGCCATGGCGACCTCCCAACCCCTTGTGAGCATCCGGACTGACTGATCAGCAGATTAACCTTCCGCACTGACAACGCTCACGGGAGGGGTCCGGTTACGCAAGCCGGGGTACGGCAGGTGGCTCAGCAGGCGCCGACCCACTCCTCGGTACCGTCCGAGAACTTCTGGTGCTTCCAGATCGGCACCTCGTGCTTGAGGTCGTCGATCAGCTTCCGGCAGGCCTCGAAGGCCTCCGCCCGGTGCGGGCACGCGACCGCTACGACGACGGCGAGATCACCGACCGCCAGGTCACCCACACGGTGTACGGCGGCCAGCGCCCGCACCGGATAGTCCGCGACGACCTTCTCCGCGATGCGCCGCATCTCCGCCTCGGCGCTCGGATGACACGAATACCCCAGCGTGTCGACGTCCGCACCCCCGTCGTGATTCCGCACCGTCCCCACGAACAGCGCGATCCCCCCGGCGGCATCGTCCCCGACGGCCCGGAACACCTCGTCCACGGAAAGGGCACCCTCCCGCACACCGATCAACCTGATGGGATCCCGACCGGCCCGCTCTCCGGGATGCTCACTCCTGGCTTCCATACGACCATCGTGCCGCACCCCACGAACAACACGAAACAGCCCACCCACGCCGGAGCCCCGCCGATCCCCACGGCACAACGCAACCAGACCAATACCGCCGCCCGCCCCGAAGGGCCCCGCCGGGGCGCGGTAGACAGAGCCCGGCTGCACCACAGGCCACAGCCCCAGAGGGCCGAGCCGCCAACGGGGCACAGGGGCACACCCCCTGCCGAGGCCCAGCGGGCCCGACCCTCGGCGGGGCGCAGGGGCGCAGCCCCGCAGAGGCCCAGGGGGCGCAGCCCCGGTGGGGTCCAGGGGCGCAGCCCCTGGGGTTGGGAAGGGTAGGGGCGGCGGGGGCGAGAACCCCTCCTCAGATGCGGCGCCGCGCCTTCCGGGCCCGCCGCACCACGGCGGCGGCGCCCAGCAGAGCCACCGTCGCCCCCGCGGCCCCCGCCGCCGTCGCGTCCTTCCGCCCCAGCCGTCGCCCGGCCACCGTATGCCGCCCGGAGACCTCCTCCAGCAGCTCCTCGAGGACCTCCTCATTGGTCCACTTCGGCCGCCACCCGGCGTCATGCAGCCGGCTCCCGCTCACCACCCACGGGTACATCGTGTACGCGAGATCCCCCGCCGGAGACGGAGTCAGCCCGATCCGGTGCAACCGCGCCGCCGCCCCCAGCGCAACCGCCGACGGCAGCTCCATCCGCCGGATCCCGCTGAGCTCCTCGACCTCCTCCTGCTCCAGCCACCCGTCGCACCCGACGGCCAGCTCCCCGTCGACCTTTTCCAGAACGGCGTACTCCAGCGCCCCGCACAGATCCTCGACGTGACAGAACTGCCAGGCCGGCCGCGACCCGGCCACCACCAGCAGCCGAGGCGACTCGAAGTACCGGGTCAGCGCGGTGTCGGTGCCCCCGACCAGCACAGCGGGCCGCACGACGGTGACGTTCAGCCCGGGATGCGCCCGCGGAGCGCGCCGCGCCAGCCGCTCGATCTCCAGCAGGTCCCCGACCCCGGTCGCCTCGGCCGTCGCCCGCAGCTCCGCGTCCTCCGACAGCGGCAGCTCGTTGTCCGGCAGCGCCCCGTAGACCATCGCGGAGGTGCACAGCACCACACGGTGCACCCCGGCCGCCGCGGCCGCGGTCAGCACGGTCTGCGTCCCCCGGACGTTGTAGGCCGTACGCGCCGCCGGATCGGTCTCCAGATCCAGGTCGAGCGCGAGGTGGACGACGACATCGGCGCCGCGCAGCTTGTCCGCGATCGCCGGGTCCCGCACGTCGAGGATGTGCCACTGCGCCGCCGCGCACTCCCCTCGCCGCTCGTCGATGGCGACGACCTGCTTGACCTCGTCCGACGCGGCGAGCCGCTCGGTGAGCAGCGCCCCGACCCCGGTCGCGGCACCGGTGACGGCGACGACGGGCCCGCGCGTGGCAGGACCGGTTGAGTGGTTTCGCGCTGCGCGAACCTGCGGATCTGGGGAACTCACCAGGCGTCTCCAGCGGTTGTCTTCAGTACGAGCGTGAGTGACGCGTACGTACCAGGTGGCATCCATCCTGCCGCAGGCCGAGAGTCGGCGAAGCACCGAGGCCCTATCGGGTCGGGGTGTCTACGCTGGGTGGTGTTGTCGGGCAGCCGCGCCGCCGGGAGAACCGGTGGCCTTACCAGCCGAGGAATCCCGTGAGTGACACCCCATTCGGATTCGGCCTTCCGCCGGAGGAGCCGGAAGACGGCGACGAGGGCAAGAAGAAGGACCAGCAGAGCGGTGGTGGGCAGGGACCGGCCAACCCGTTCGGTTTCGGCGCGCCCGGAGCCGGCGGCTTCGGCGGCCCCGGTGCCGATAATCCGCTCGCAGCCATGTTCGGTTCGCTGAACCCCACCGACCTGGGCGCCGCCTTCCAGCAGCTGGGCCAGATGCTCTCCTACGAGGGCGGCCCGGTGAACTGGGACATGGCCAAGCAGATCGCCCGCCAGACGGTCTCCCAGGGCACCCCGGACGGCGTCAAGGACGCGAGCGTCGGCCCCTCCGAGCGCCAGTCCGTGCAGGAGTCCGTCCGTCTGGCCGATCTGTGGCTGGACGACGCGACGTCCCTGCCGTCCGGTGCCGGCACCGCGGTGGCCTGGTCGCGCGCGGAGTGGGTCGAGGCGACCCTGCCGGCCTGGCAGGAGCTCGTCGACCCGGTCGCCGAGCGGGTCGGCGCGGCCATGGGCGACGTCCTGCCGGAGGAGATGCAGGCCATGGCGGGCCCGCTGATCGGCATGATGCGCTCGATGGGCGGTGCCATGTTCGGCACGCAGATCGGGCAGGCCGTCGGCGTACTCGCGGGCGAGGTCGTCGGCTCCACCGACATCGGCCTGCCGCTGAGCCCGGTCGGCAAGGCCGCGCTGCTGCCGGCGAACGTCGAGGCGTTCGGCAAGGACCTTGGCGTGCCGAAGGAGGAGGTGCGGCTCTATCTCGCCCTGCGCGAGGCCGCCCACCAGCGCCTGTTCGCGCATGTGCCGTGGCTGCGCTCGCACCTGTTCGGCGCCGTCGACGGCTACGCGCGCGGGATCAAGGTCGACACCGCCAAGCTGGAGGACGTGGTCGGCCAGTTCGACCCGCAGAATCCCGAGCAGCTGCAGGACGCCCTCCAGCAGGGCATGTTCCAGCCGGAGGACACGCCCGAGCAGAAGGCGGCCCTGGCCCGCCTGGAGACCGCGCTGGCGCTCGTCGAGGGCTGGGTCGACGCGGTGGTCCACGCGGCCGCGAAGCCCCGCCTGTCGTCCGCCGACGCACTGCGCGAGACCCTGCGCCGCCGCCGCGCCACCGGCGGCCCGGCCGAGCAGACGTTCGCCACGCTGATCGGCCTGGAGCTGCGCCCCCGTCGTCTGCGTGACGCCTCCCGGCTGTGGGCCTCGCTCACCGACGCGCGCGGCGTGGACGGCCGGGACGCCCTGTGGGCCCACCCGGACATGCTGCCCACGGCCACCGACCTGGACGACCCGGACGGCTTCGTCCACCGCGAGCAGCTCGACTTCTCCGAGCTGGACAAGATGCTCGGCGAGGCGGCCGACAAGCCGGACCTGCGGAAGAAGGACGACGGCGAGGCGAAGGACGACGACGCCGAGTGAGCCTCCACGACGACGCGGTCCTCGTACTGAAGGGGTACGAGGACCAGGAGGTGCTGCGCCAGGTCTATCTGGAGCACCTGGACGCACATCCGGACGGGATGTGGAAGGCCTGCGGGGACGGGCACATCACGGCAAGCGCCCTGGTGATCGACCCGGAGCACGGGCGGGTGCTGCTGACCCTCCACAAGAAGCTGCGGATGTGGCTGCAGATGGGCGGTCACTGCGAACCGGCCGACACCGTGCTGGCGGATGCCGCCCTGCGCGAGGCGACGGAGGAGTCGGGCATCGTGGGGCTCGCACTGCTGCCTGGAGGGCCGGTGCGCCTGGACCGCCATCTCACGCCGTGCGCCTGGCACCTCGACGTCCAGTACGCGGCGCTCGCTCCGGTGGGTGCCGTGGAGGCGATCAGCGACGAGTCCCTCGACCTGCGCTGGTTCGCGTACGACGAGGTGGCGGACGTGGCGGACGACTCGGTCGTACGACTGCTCGAGGCCACGCGCGCCAGGCTCTGACGACGTAGGGGGCAAGAGGTAAGGGGTGGCCGCCATAGCGGTCACCCCTTACACGTGCTCAGCTCCAGACGTTCCCCTGGTTCTGTCCACGCGCCCCCTGCTGCCCCATCCCGAACTGCGCGGCGATGCCCTGCCCGATCTGGGCGTTCTGCGGCGGCAGCAGTTCACTCGGCTGGACCAGCGCGAAGCCGCTGCCCATGAAGCTGAGCTCCCAGCCCTCACCGGTGTTGCCCCGGCGCCGCCACACCCCGGAGGAGTGCGTCTGGGCCTGCATCTGCACGCGCAGGCCGGTGGACCAGGCGACGATCGCGTCGGCGTCGCAGTTGACGTACTTCTCGGGCGTGACCTGCATCAGCAGCGGGGCGCCCGAGGTCATCAGGGCGACCTTGCCACGCCCGGTGATGTTGAGCTGGTACTTCCCGGAGCCGGAGATGCCGTACAGGCTGTCGACGGCGATGACCTCGTGGTGCAGCGAGGAGTCCATGGCGAGGACGTAGCTGCTGTCGACCGTCAGCCCGTCCTGCTCCACCTCCATGACGTGGACGTGCTGGGCGAGGTTGGCCAGGTAGACCGTGCCCTGCCCGTGGCAGCGCATCAGGTCCAGACCCTCGCCGGTGTACGCACGCGCGCGTGCCTGGTTGTTGCTGCGGTACTCGGCGTCGAACTCGACGAGTCCCTGGTAGGCGACCATGGTGCCCTTGCGGGCGAGGATGTCGTCGTGCCCCTCCAGGGTGACGCGGAGCATCTGCTTGTTCTGCAGGCTCCAGCGCTCCTGCGTCTGCAGGTCGTTGTGGGCGAAAAGCGGGCTCTGCATGGTGTGTGTGCTCCCCCTCAGCCCCGGAACCGGAGGCGGTCGGTGCTGTCCTCGCTGGGCTGGACGACGACGATGCCCTGGCCGGAGAAGGCCATCTGGTACGCCTCGCCGCTGCCCCGGCCGATGAGCGACTGGGCCTTGAAGCTGCGCTTGCCCTTGACCTTGAGGTTCGGGGACCAGGCGACGAGCGCGTCCGGGTCGACGTACGTCTCGTCCTCGCCGCCGCCGCAGTCGACGACGATCGGCTTGCCCCGCGAGGTCAGGGCGACCCAGCCCTGGCCGGAGATCTTCGTGTTCCACATGCCCTGACCGGCGAACTTCGCCAGGCCCTTGACCCGCTCGACGCCCCAGGTGAGATGGGCGTCGAAGGCGAGCAGGTTGGTGGCGTTGACGGAGATGCCGTCGCCGTTGAGATTGATCACGACGACGTCGGCGCCGTAGTCGGCGAGGTAGAGCAGACCGTCCCCGGTGCACTTCATCAGGGGGGCGCCCTCGCCGGTGATCCAGTCGCGGGCGATCTGGCGCACGGCCGGCGGGTTGGGCTCGTACTGGATGAAGCCCTCGTAGGCGACCATCGAGCCCACGCGCGCGAGGAGGTCGTTCCCGGTCTGCATGGCGACCTTCAGCATGTGGTTGCCGTGGTTCTCCATGCGGGCGGTGACGGGGGCGGGGGCGTAGCCCGCGAGCTGCTGGTTCATGACGGGCTCCCTCAGACCTCGTACGGCTGGACGACGATGAAGTTCCCGGGCGCGCCCCGGAACTGCAGGTTGACGCTCTCCCCGGTGTCGCCGGGATAGGCGTTGCGGCGCATGCGCACCTGGCTGGAGACGATCACCTGGGAGGCGGCCGACCAGGCGACCACCGCGTTGCAGTCGGCGAACGTGGTCGGCGTGACCGGCAGGACGACGGGGGTGCCGTGCGTCTTGACGACGATCGTGCCGGTGCCCTGGAACTGCATGGTGAACAGGGCGCCGCCGGGGATGCCGTGGCCCTCGATGCGGCGGACCTCGTACTGCAGGCTCTCGTCGAAGGCGAGGACGTTCTCGGCGGAGACACAGATCGCGTCGCCCTGGAGTTCGACCGGGTGCAGGTGGGTGGAGTTCTCGGCGAGGAACACCTGGCCCTGGCCGGTGCAGCGCATCAGCTGCATCTCCTGGCCGGTCGCGTTGCCGACGATCCGTCCGGCGAAGCCCGCGCCCTTGTAGCTGAAGTCGACCTTGCCCTGGTAGAGCACCATGCTGCCCTGGCGGGCGAGCACGGGGTGGCCGCCGATGCCGAGGTCGACGCGGATGAGCTTCTTGTTCTGCTGCGTCCAGCGCTGCCCGGTGGGCGTCTCCTTGAACTGCTGGAGCGCGGCGCTGACACCGGCGCCCTGGGGGGCGCCCTGGGGCACGCCGTACGGCGCGGTCTGCTGGCCCGGGACCTGGCCGAACGGCGGCTGCTGGCCGTAGCCGGGGGGCGGTGTGGGCTGGCCGTAGCCCGGTGGCGGGGTCGGAGCGTGCGGGGCCTGCGGCTGGCCGTAGCCGGGGGGCGGGGGCGCGCTCGGGGCGGCGGGCCGGCCGAACTGGGGGGCCGGGGCCGGCGGCGGGACCGGGCCGGTGGGCGGGGTCAGGGGGGCGATGACGGTCGGCGCGGCATGCACGTTGGGCGCGGGTGCCGGAGCCGGGGGCTGGGGGGCCGCGGGCGGCGGCGTGAAGCCCTGCGGGGCGGGTGCCGGAGCGGGCTGCGGCACGGGTGCCGGAGCGGGTGCGGCCGGGACGCCGAACGCGGGTGGCGCGGGGGTCTGGGCGGGCGGGGCGAAGCCGGGCGCGGCCCCGGTCTGCGGCTGCTGCGGGGCGGCGGGCGCCTCCTCCTCGAGCACCTCGCCACCGAAGTTCTTCAGCAGCGCGTCGAGGCCGCCGTCGAAGCCCTGTCCGACGGCGGCGAACCGCCACACGTCCTTCAGGTAGAAGTCGCCCAGCATCACGGCCCGTTCGGTGGAGAACTCCGATCCGTCGAACGAGTACCGGGCCACCTCCTCGCCACCCGCAACGATGCGCAGGTATCCGGGGCCGACCTGCGACATCTGGCCGACGCCGTCGACGGTCGCCGTGAACGACAGCTTCTGGATCTGCGGCGGGACACGGTCCAGCGTGATCCGGAAGGATTCCGTGTCACCCGCCTGCGCGCCCAGGAGCTGGACGGCCTCCTCGGGGGACTTCGGCTGGTTGAAGAAGATGAAGTACCGGTCGTCGGAGAGACGTTCGTCGGCGTCGAGACCGAAGCAGCTGATGTTGAAGGTCAGCCCGGGGGCGGAGATCTGCACGCCTACGTACAGATCGGTGCCCGCCGTGAGGTCACTGATCCTGGCCTTGTGGCCCCGTTGGAATTCCCTGGCCATGCGTTACGACCGTCCCCCATCCCGAATGTGAGTGCGTCGCGCCAGGCTAACGGCAAACCCCGAGACCGGACGAAGTCGGTACAGACCCGGTACACAACCGTGGTCGGCGTCCCCGCGGGGATCGCGGCACACCGGCCGGTCAACTCATCTCGTACCGGGCACATGAGGCAACCGCTCGGCGGCCACCACTCCTTCGAGGTAACCGCGGGCCCTTTCGGTGCGCGGGTAGGCCTCCAGCAGCTGCCAGAAGCGCGGGCCATGGCCGGGTACGAGCAGGTGTGCGAGTTCGTGGAGGAGGACGTAGTCGACGACGTACTCGGGCATGCCCTGCAGCCGGTGCGAGAGCCGGATGCTGCCCTCGGCCGGGGTGCACGAGCCCCAGCGCGTGTTCTGGTTGGTGACCCAGCGCACGGTGGCAGGCCGGGCCCGGCCGCCGAGGTACTGGGCCGACAGCCGCTGCGCACGCTCGGCCAGTTCGGTGTCGTCCAGTACCCGCTTGCTCTCCTGGGCCGCCAGTTTGTCGAGCATGACGGTCACCCAGCGCTGCTCCTCCGCCTCGGACATCCGGGCAGGGATCAGTACTACGGTGCGATCGCCCTCGCGGTACGCGGAGACCGTCCGGCGTCGCCGGGTGCTCCTGCGGACCTCGATCGCGCTCGCCCCCGAGCCGCTCGGCGGCTGGCTCGTCGTGCTGCGCAGTGGCTTTCCGGCGCGGTGCAGTGGGTCGGCGGGCACGCCCCGACGTTACCCGGTGCGCATGCGGGAAGTCCCGGGTCCGGAAGGGTTCCCGGCCGATCCCCCGCCACGCGTTTGATTCGTACGACCGCTACGGGCGGGAGAATTATATGACGAACCGCGCCGCTTGTGGACAACTTGGGGCACTCGCCCGCCGGACCGGGCATGCTGGCACCCGTCGATGGAGCGCGACCGGCTCCACCGCACGGGAAGACGTTCGGGACTTTTCCAGGACTACGGGGGCCTGTGATGCATCCGATGGTGAAACCCGCGCTGCGGCGCGGCTGGCGCGACCTCAATACCGTGCAGTTCGGGATGACTCCGGCGCACGCGATGACACTCGGTCCGATGGACACGGCGACCGGCAGTTTCCTGGACCTGCTCAACGGCACTCGCGGGCTGCCTCTTCTGCGCGAGGAGGGACGCCGTATGGACCTGCCCGACGGCCATGTCGACGGGCTCGTGCGGCAACTGACGGGAGCGGGTCTCCTGGACGACGCACAGGGGGGCGGGGCGGGTGCCGACGCGCTGCGCGCAAAGCCGGACATCCTCGACCGGCTGCGACCGGACCTGGCGTCCCTGTCGCTGACCGCGTCCGAGCCGGGAGAGGCGATCGCCCGGCTGGCGGCCCGCCGCTCGCAGCGCGTGCAGATCAGGGGCACCGGCCGGGTCGGTGCCCTCCTGGCCTCGCTGCTGTCGGGTGCGGGCGTCGGCGAGGTGGACGTGCGTGACGTCGGATGTGTCGAGCCGTGGGACGTGGGGCCGGGCGGGTTGCCGGTCGAGTCCGTCGGCGAGCGCCGGACGGAGGCCGCGCGACAGGCGGTGCGCGGAGCGGCCCCGGGGCGGCCGCCGCGTCGTGGCCGGCGGTCACCGTCGGAGAGCGGTGAGCCGGGCTTCTCCCTGGTGCTCCTCACCCCTCGGGACGATGTGACCGTGTACGCCCCCGACCCGTCCACGGCCGAGCCCCTGATGGCCTCCGGGACGCCTCATCTGTATGCGGGTGTCGTGGAGGGAACCGGCATCGCGGGCCCACTCGTCCTGCCCGGCGAGACGGGCTGCGCCGGGTGCCTGCACGAGGGCCGTACGGACCGGGACCCGGCCTGGCCCCGCCTGGTCGCGCAGTGGCGTTCCGGGAGGGCCCGGCCGGTGCCGCCGTGCGACCTGGCCCTGGCGACGACGGTCGCGGGACTCGCGGCCGCGCACGCCCTGGCCTTCCTGGACGGTGGATCACCGTCGAGCGCGGGGGCACGCTGGGAGGTCTCCGTACCCGGCCTGAACTGGCACGCCCGGCCGGTCTGGGCACATCCGGCATGCCCGTGCGGGGCCGCGGACAGAGGTAAAGAGTCACACTTCTCCACGAACGGGGAGCCGCACGAGACAATGGCGGTGCAACGGCCGTCGACGAATCGACGAAGCACAGAAGACGCGGCGCGGCCGACTGGGACTTGGAGGGCTCATGTCTGATCTTCCCCGGAAGGCGGTCACCCGGACCGCCAAGCTCGCCGCGCTCCCGCTCGGCTTCGCCGGGCGGGCCACCTGGGGCCTGGGCAAGCGGATCGTGGGCGAGTCGGCGGAGATCGTCGGCCGTGAGCTGCAACAGCGGACGGCCGAGCAGCTGTTCAAGGTCCTCGGCGAGCTCAAGGGCGGGGCCATGAAGTTCGGGCAGGCGATGTCCGTCTTCGAGTCGGCCCTGCCCGAGGAGATCGCCGGCCCCTACCGGGCCGCCCTGACGAAGCTGCAGGACGCGGCTCCGCCGATGCCGACCCGTACGGTGCACTCGGTGCTGGAGGAGCGGCTGGGGCCGCAGTGGCGTGAGCTGTTCCTGGAGTTCGAGGACAAGCCCGCGGCGGCGGCCTCGATCGGGCAGGTGCACCGTGGGCTGTGGCACGACGGCCGCGAAGTGGCAGTCAAGGTGCAGTATCCCGGCGCGGGCGAAGCCCTCCTGTCCGACCTGAACCAGTTGAGCCGTTTCGCCCGTCTGCTGGGCCCGCTCATCCCCGGCATGGACATCAAGCCGCTGATCACGGAACTGCGGGACCGCGTCTCCGAGGAGCTGGACTACGGCCTGGAGGCGCAGGCCCAGCAGGCCCACGCGGAGGAGTTCACGGACGACCCCGACGTCGTGGTCCCTGCGGTGGTGCACCAGTGCGATCAGGTGCTGGTCACGGAGTGGATCGACGGCATCCCGCTCTCGGAAGTGATCTCGGACGGCAGCACGGAGCAGCGCGACCGCGCCGGCCAGCTCCTGGCCCGCTTCCTGTTCTCCGGCCCGGCCCGCACGGGCCTGCTGCACGCCGACCCGCATCCGGGCAACTTCCGCCTGCTGCCCGACGGCGAGGACAGCTGGCGCCTGGGCGTCCTGGACTTCGGTACCGTCGACCGCCTCCCGGGGGGCCTGCCGACTCCGATCGGCGACTCCCTGCGAATGACCCTGGAGGGCAGGGCCGAGGAGGTCTACGAACTGCTGTGCACCGAGGGCTTCGTCAAGGAGTCCATAGAGCTGGATCCGGACGCGGTCCTGGATTACCTCCTGCCGATCATCGAGCCGGCCCGGGCGGACGAGTTCACCTTCACCCGCTCCTGGATGCGCAGCCAGGCGGCCCGCATCGCCGACCCCCGCTCCCCCGCCTACCAGCTGGGCAAACAGCTCAACCTGCCCCCCGCATACCTCCTCATACACCGGGTGACTCTGAGCACCATCGGGGTCCTGTGCCAGCTGGGGGCGACGGTACGGCTCCGCGAGGAGCTGCAGGAGTGGCTGCCGGGGTTCGTCGAGTCCGAGGAAGAGACGGAGGAGCCGGCGGCGGAGGCGTGAGCGATGGGCAATGCGCAACTATCTAGTTGCACATGAGGTCCTGGTGTGCAACCTTTAGGTAGCACTTCCGGACGAGAAGAGGTTGCCATGGTTCCCAACACGATCGAACGCGGCATAGTGATCAACGCCTCGCCGGCACGGGTCTGGTCGGTGCTCACCGAGCCCGCCTTCCTCGGTCGCTGGTTCGGCAACGGGCAACCGGTCAAGATCGATCTGCGCCCCGGTGGTCTGCTGCTCTTCGATCATGGCGCGCACGGCACCATTCCCGCCCGCATCGAGCGGGTCGAGCCGCCGCGCGCCCTGTCCTGGCGCTGGTCCCAGGGCGCGGCCGGAGAGGAGCCGGACGACACCAATGCCACCCTGGTCGAGTTCACCCTGACCGCGGTGAACTCCACCGGAGCCACCCGGCTCACCATGGTCGAAAGCGGCTTCGCGCGGCTCGGGCTGCCGGGCGAGGAGGCAGCCGTCCGCCACCGCGCGAACAGCGGGAACTGGCCCGGCAAACTCGACCACCTGCGCACGGACTGCGAGCACGACACGACATGACCCCCAGCACCGACCCCGAAGGGGCCCCTGAGGACATCCTGGTGGCCCTGGCCGACCCGATCCGTCGTCAGATCCTGGCCACCCTTGCCGGACAGGGCGGCACCACCTCGACGTCGCTGGCGGCAGGGCTGCCCGTCACACGGCAGGCGGTCGCCAAACACCTGGCCGTCCTCGACCGCGCCGGGCTCGTCCGCGCCCACCGCACCGGACGCGAGGTCCGCTACGAAGCCGAATTGCACCCCATGAAACGGGCTACACGCTGGATGGACGCGCTGGCCACCCAGTGGGAGCACCGTCTGCGGGCGATCAAGGAGTTGGCGGAAGAGACTCCGGGACCCTGAAACTCCGCCACAACGCACCGCGGGGGCCGGTCCGTTCGGACGGACCGGCCCCCGCGGGGAGCTACCGCCTCCCGTGCCGGGGAGGCCACCGCTTCAGGTGTGATCGGTTACTGCATGACCGCCATGGCGAGCGCACGGCGGGCGCGCAGCGAGGCGCGCTCGGCCCGGCGCTGCATCCGGCGGGCGGTCACCAGGCGTACTGACTGGCGTTCCCGCTCGGCCTCATGCAGTCGCTCGTGCATATGCGCACGAGCCAGGGCTTCTGGGATGAGTTGCATCTCTCGGGTCCTGTTCTGACGCGAGTCGGTCGCGCCGGTGGTGGAGAAGTCTGGAGTCGCGGAGCCGGTGGGCTCGCTGGTGGACGGCTTCATCGGGGCCTGCTTCTTGGGGTCGTGCGTGAGGGGGCGGTCGATCGTTCCTGCGGTGTTCATGCCGTGACCGGGTTCTTGCGCGGGCGGCCACGCGGCCGCTTCCGGGCGACGACGACACCCTGGACGAACAGCTCGCCACCCCAGACGCCCCAGGGCTCGCGCCGCTCCTTGGCCCCGGCGAGGCAGGCCTCGATCAGCGGGCAGGTACGGCAGAGGGATTTGGCGTACTCGACGTCCGCCGGCGACTCGGCGAAGAAGACCTCCGGGTCGTAGGAACGGCACGGGACGGGCACGCCGAGGTTCTCGATGGCGTCGTCGAGCGCGGTGAGCGCGGTGAGCGGGATCAAGGTGGAGTCCTCCGTGAGGCCGGGCGGGGGGATCGTTTCGGAAGGCGGTACGGACGGGGCGTGCGCTTCGAGTTGCACGGTTCGTCTTCCTCGTCTGGTCGGTCCGGCCTGTTGACCGGGTGTCGGCTTGGTACCGGGTTCTTTTCTTGTCCCGAGGCCCCTTCGTTCCGCTCTCCCCGTTCGGGGAAAACAGAAGGGCCGCGGATCCCGGGTGGGGTTCCGCGGCCCTGAAGGCGCCGGCCTGATCGGCGATCAGGCTGGATCACTCCAGGGTTCTGGCCCACGGAAGGCCCACATCAGGTGGTGCTGCGTCGTCTGCTTCCGGAATCCGGCACCGGCTGCCGCAAAGGCATAGGCCTGGGCCTGTGCCTCTACTGCTTCCAGTGCCTTGGTCGGTCGCTCATTGCGCTCATGGACGGGAAGGCCCGCGATGGCAACGGAGGACGCCGGACGCACGGCGGAGATGCCGGACAGACCGGTGCCCAGGTTCGAGACGCCGAGCATGCACAGGGAGACGGCCGAGCGATCGGTCAGTTTGGCCGTGCTGATGGTGCTGGTGTTGATGCTGATCACTGGACTCGCCTCCTCTCGGCGTCTCAGGGACTGGGGTGAACCAGCCCGTTCGGATATGCAAGTACATCACGGAATCAGGGCTTTGGAGAAGGCCGCCGCTTCCGTGCCTAGAACCTATGGGGATTGCCGGGGCATGCGCAAACTATTTTTTCGACGAGTTCGCATCAGCCACCCTCACTGTCTCAATCAGCCTGCTGGCCTGCGCAGATGGCCAGGACATCGGCTCCGTAGCGGTTGAGCTTGCGCACGCCGACGCCGGGGATGCGGGCCAGCTCCCCGTCGTCCTCGGGGACGGTCTCGGCGATGGCCATCAGCGTCTTGTCGGTGAAAACGCAGAACGGCGGCTGTCCGCTGCTCCGGGCCTGCTCCGCGCGCCACTCGCGCAGTCGCTCGTAGAGACCCTCGTCCATGTCGGAGGGGCAGTCCTCACAGCGCATCAGCTTCATCTCGCCCGCGTCGGTGAGCGTGCGGCCGCACACCCGGCAGCGGGCCGGGGTGCGCTGGGTCCGCCGCGGGGCCGCTGCCGTGGCGCCGTACACCGCGCCGCGCTCGACGCCCCCGAAGGCCCCGGCCCCGGCGGCCGGCCGGCCGAGGGAGGCGGACGAGCCGGGGCGCAGGCCGTCCAGGAAGCGGCTGGGCCGGCGGACGGGGCGGCCGCCGGGCGATCGAGCCAGTGCCCAGGAGACGTGGAGCCGTTCTCTGGCGCGGGTCACGCCTACGTAGAGCAGGCGCCGCTCCTCCTCGATCTGCTCCTCCGTCTTCGCGTAGGTGATCGGCATCATGCCCTCGGCGACACCGACCAGGAAGACGACGTCCCACTCCAGGCCCTTGGCGGAGTGCAGCGAGGCGAGGGTGACTCCCTGGACGGTCGGGGCGTGCTGGGCGCCCGCCCGCTCGTCGAGTTCGGCGACGAAGTCCCCGAGTGTGGCGTCGGGTCTGGCGGCGGCGAAGTCCTGGGCGAGGTTGACCAGCGCGGCCAGCGACTCCCAGCGCTCCCTGACGGCGCCGGAGCCGGCCGGGGGCTCGCTGGTCCAGCCCTCGCCGGAGAGCACCGCACGCACCTGGGACGGCAGGGTCACGACGTCGTCCAGGAGGGAGTCGTTGCCGCCGAAGCGGGCCGCGCCACGCAGCGCGACGCCCGCCTTGCGGACCTCGGGACGGTCGAAGAAGCGCTCGGCGCCGCGCAGCTGGTACGGGACCGCGACGTCGGCGAGGGCCTGCTCGTAGGTCTCGGACTGGGCGTTCGTGCGGAACAGGATGGCGATCTCGGCGGCCGGGACGCCCGCGTCGATGAGCTCGCGGACACGGCGGGCGGCGCCTTCGGCCTCGGCGGGCTCGTCGGCGTACTCGGCGTAGCCGGGCTCGGGGCCGGGGGCCCGCTGGGAGACCAGTTCCAGCCGGTGGTCGGCGGCCCGGCCGTGCGCCTGGGCGAGCAGACCGTTGGCGAGGCGGACGACCTGGGGGGTGGAGCGGTAGTCGCGGACCAGTTTGACCACCGTGGCACCGGGGTGCCGGGTGCGGAAGTCGAGGAGGTGGTCGGGGGTGGCACCGGTGAAGGAGTAGATCGTCTGGTTGGCGTCCCCGACGACGCAGAGGCTGTCCCGCTCGCCGAGCCACAGCTCCAGGAGGCGCTGCTGGAGGGGGCTGACGTCCTGGTACTCGTCGACCACGAAGTGCTGGTACTGGGAGCGGACCTGGTCGGCGATGTCGTTGCGGTCCTGGAGGACGGCGACCGTCAGCAGCAGGACGTCCTCGAAGTCGATGACCGCGCGGTCACGCTTGAGGTCCTCGTAGACGGAGTAGAGCTGGGCGACCTCGGCCGGATCGCGGGGGGCCGCGCGGCCGGCCTTGGCGGCGGCGAGCGCGTAGTCGGCGGGCACGGTCTGGGTGACCTTGGACCACTCGATCTCGGCGGTGACGTCCCGCAGCTCGCCCCGGTCGAGGCGGATGCGGCAGGCGGCGGCGGCGTCCGCGACGAGCTGGATCTTGCGGTCCACGAGCCGGGGCATGGAGCCACCGATCGCTTTCGGCCAGAAGTACTGGAGCTGCCGCAGCGCGGCGGAGTGGAAGGTGCGGGCCTGGACGCCGTGCGCGCCGAGCTGGCGGAGCCGGCCGCGCATCTCGCCGGCGGCGCGGTTGGTGAAGGTGACGGCGAGCACGCTGGAGGGCTGGAGAACCCCGGCGCGCACCCCATAGGCGATGCGGTGGGTGATCGCCCGGGTCTTGCCCGTGCCGGCGCCCGCCAGCACGCACACCGGACCGTGCAGGGCGGTGGCCACCTCGCGCTGCTCGGGGTCGAGCCCTTCGAGCACCGCGTCGGCAGAGTCCGGTACCTGCGGGAAAAGGGTGGAGTGCGTTGCTGCTGTCACATGGCCATGCTGCCAGGTCGCCGGAGACGGCTGGGACGGTTGTCCACAGGGAAGACCCCGCAGTCGTACTAATGCGGCAGGCGTCACGTCGGGCCGCATACCCCCTGTGGGAATGGTGGCCCGGTCGCGTGCGTTCCCTCCCTGGACGACCTTCCCCGAGCTGCCAGAGGAGCGCGAGCGAGATGCAGGGCACTGTGACGATGTACAGCACCACGTGGTGCGGCTACTGCCGCCGGCTGAAGAGCCAGATGGACCGCGAGGGCATTGCGTACACCGAGATCAACATCGAGCAGGACCCGGAGTCCGCGGCGTTCGTCGAGAAGGCGAATGGCGGAAACCAGACGGTCCCGACGGTGCTCTTCGCCGACGGCTCGACGCTGACGAACCCGTCGCTGGCCCAGGTGAAGCAGAAGATCAGCGCCTGAGCACAGCGCGGCAGCCGAAAAGGGCGGTACCCGGGGCCTCTCGGGTACCGCCCTTTCACATGCTGCGGCTCACACGAAGCTGCGCGTCGGCAGCGGCTTGCCGTACCAGAGCTCGATCAGGCGGGCGGCGATGGAGATGCCGTACGGGGGCAGCACCTCGCCGGATTCGAAGGCCGCGCGCAGCTCCTCGCGGGAGAACCAGCGGGCCTCGTGGATCTCGTCGCCGTCGACGTCGATGTCGGTCGAGGTGGCGCGGGCCATGAAGCCCAGCATGAGGCTGGACGGGAAGGGCCAGGGCTGGCTGGCGACGTACTCGACCTGGCCGACGTTGATGCCGACCTCTTCCTGGACCTCGCGGCGCACCGACTGCTCGATGGACTCGCCGGGCTCGACGAAGCCGGCCAGCGTGGAGAAGCGGCCCTCGGGCCAGTGGACCTGGCGGCCGAGCAGGATGCGGTCCTCCTGGTCGGTGACGGCCATGATCACGGCGGGGTCGGTGCGCGGGTAGTGCTCGGCGCCGCAGGCCGCGCAGCGGCGGATGTGGCCGGCGGCGGCGATGACCGTGCGTTCGCCGCAGCGGGAGCAGAAGCGGTGGGTGCGCTGCCAGTTCTCCAGTCCGACCGCGTGCACCATGAGGCCCGTGTCGCGCGCGGAGAGCAGCAGGCCCGCCTCGCGCAGGCCCGCCGGGCGCGCGGACTGGTCGATGCGGCCGGGCAGCGAGTCCTTCTGGAGCGCGAAGTAGCTGACGCCTTCCTCGTCGATGCCGAGGAAGTAGCGGTGTGCCTCGGTGAGCGGCGCCTCGAAGGAGGGGGTCATGACGAGTTCGGTCCGGCCGTCCGCCGTCTCGTCGATGAGGACCTGACCGCCGGAGACCACGAAGCAGCGGGTCGTGGGGTGGCTCCATGCCGCGGCGAGCCAGGCCTCGTCGAGCCGGTGGTGTGCGGCGCGGTCGATGCCGCTCGGGGCGGTGAGCGAGATGGGTCGGTCGGCGGTGTGGTCGGTCCAGGTGGTCACGGGTGCTTCCAACTCCCCCGGTGGAACGGATGTGTGTCGGCGGGCGGTTCAACGGGACATAGGGCGGGAAACGACGTGGGGCGGTCAGGGCGCATGGCGCCAGTGCTCGGCGAGGTCCCCCCACAGGTAGGCGCTGGTCTCGACGCCCTTGAGGAGGAGGTCGAGCTCCACCTTCTCGTTCGGGGCGTGCCAGCCGTCGGAGGGGACCGAGATGCCCAGGAAGAGCACGGGTGCGCCGAGGACCTCCTGGAGGTCGGCCGCGGGCCCGGAGCCGCCCTCGCGGGTGAAGCGGACGGGCTGCTGGAACGCGCGGCCCATGGCGCGGACCACGGACTGCAGTGCGGGGTGGTCCAGCGGGGTCAGGCACGGGCGGGTGGCCGAGCCGAAGGTGATCTCGTGCCGGATGCCTGCGGGCACCTGGTCGGCGGCCCAGGCCCGCACCGCCTTCTCCACCTGGTCCGGGTCCTGCCCGGCGACCAGGCGGAAGGAGAGCTTCACCATGGCCGTGGACGGGATGATCGTCTTGCTGCCGGGGCCCTGGTAGCCGCCACCGATGCCGTTGACCTCGGCGGTGGGGCGCGCCCAGATGCGCTCCAGGGTGGTGTGTCCGGCCTCGCCGTGGGTGGCGTACGACTTGGCGGTGTGCAGCCACCTCTGCTCGTCGAAGGGGAGTTCGGCGAAGAGGGCGCGCTCGCGGTCGGTGAGCTCGACGATGCCGTCGTAGAAGCCGGGGACGGCCACGCGCGCGTGCTCGTCGTGCAGGGCGGCGACCAGGCGGGCGGCGGCGGTCGCCGGGTTGGGGACGGCACCGCCGAAGGAGCCGGAGTGGATGTCCTGGTCGGGGCCGTACAGATGGATCTCGCATTCGGCGAGGCCGCGCATGCCGGTGCAGACGGTGGGGGTGTCCTCGGCCCACATGCCGGTGTCGGAGACGATCACGGCGTCGGCGGCGAGGCGGTCCGCGTGCTCCTCGGCGAGGGCCCGGAAGTGCGGGGAGCCGGACTCCTCCTCGCCCTCGATCAGGAGCTTGAGGTGGACGGCGGGGGCGGTGCGGCCGGTGGCGGCGAGGTGGGCGCGGACGCCGAGTGTGTGGAAGAACACCTGGCCCTTGTCGTCCGCCGCCCCGCGCGCGTAGAGGCGGTTTCCGCGGACGACGGGTTCGAAGGGCCCGCTGTCCCAGCCGTCCTCGCGGGCGGCGGGCTGGACGTCGTGGTGGCCGTAGACGAGGACGGTCGGCGCCTGTGGGTCCGCGGCGGGCCACTCCGCGAAGACCGCGGGGGCGCCCGGGGTCTCCCAGACCTCGGCGGTCGGGAAGCCGGTCTCCGTGAGCTTGGCGGCGAGCCAGTCGGCGCTGCGGCGTACATCGTGCGCGTGGTCGGGCTGGGCCGACACGGAAGGGATGCGCAGCCACTCGGCGAGGTCGTCGAGGAAGGCGGCGCGGTGCTGCTCGATGTACGCGCGGACGGCGCTGACGTCACTGTCAACGGGATGGCTCATGCTCACGAGCCTATCGGCCCGTACCGGCATCCTCGGCGGGCGGTTCGTCACACTCTGCCTGCCCCAGGAGCGATCTCTCCAGTTCCTCCCGCCCGGGCAGATGCGCGGGCCGGACGACCTCGCCGCTGCGCACGTACAGGAACGCGGCCGTGACCGACTCCGGTGGCACTCCCTGCTGCTCGGCCCAGGCGAGCCGGTACACGGCGAGCTGGAGCGGGTCGGCGGTGCGGCCTCGGCCGGTCTTCCAGTCGACGATCTCGTACGTGGTCCGCACGCCGTCGTCATGCCGGTAGACGGCGTCGATACGGCCCCTGACGACGCGGCCGGCGAGGGCGATCTGGAAGGGGGCCTCGACGCGGTAGGGCGTTCGGCGTGCGTACTCGGTGCGCTCGAAGGCGTCCTTGAGGGCCTCGAGGTCGCGTTCGTCGGCGATCTCCGCCTCGCCGCCGGGCAGCTCCTCGGGTTCCAGCATGGGCAGCGTCAACTCTTCGAAGCGGGATTCCACCCAGGCATGGAATCGGGTGCCCCGGCGCGCGGCCGGTTGCGGGGGGCGCGGCATGGGGCGCGCGAGTTCCTGCGCGAATCCGTCGGGGTCGGCGGTCAGACGCAGCAGCTGGGACGCGGTCAGTGTGGTCGGCAGGGGGACCTCCGTGACGCTCTCCCGGGCGCGCAGGAGTTCCCCGGTGAGGGCGTCCAGGTCGCGGTCCCAGGAGGCTACGGTGCGGGCCTCCTCGGGGGTGAGGGACGGTTCGGCGGTGAGGGGAGGTTCGGGTGCCGTGGCCTGGTGCGGGATCGTGGGCCGGTCGGTGGTCCACGCGTCCCAGTCGGCCGGATCTTCTTCGAAGGGGTCGGGTTCGTCGTGCGGGGGCGGCTCGTCGTATGCGAGCTCTTCGTCGTCCGGCGGGGCAGGCCAGTCCGGGTCGTCGTGGGTGTCAGGGTCGTGGGTGGCCGCCGGGTGGCCGACGTCCCCGGTGGCGAGGGTCTCGAGGTGGGCGAGGACGGTCTCGGCCGCGGCGCGGCGGCGGGTCAGGGCGGCGTCGTCCAGGGGCAGCGGCCATGCATGGTCGGCGGTCCCCCGGTTGAGCGCGGGGTTCTCCTCGTCCTCCTCGGGTGCGTCGGCCCAGGCCTCGATCTCGCCGTGCCCTGCGGTGCAGTGGTCGTACAGGGCCATGAGGAAGTCGGACGGGCCGCGGGGTTTCTTCTGGCTGGGGCCCCACCAGTGGCCGGAGCCGAGGAGCAGGGAGCGGGGGCGGGTGAAGGTGACGTAGCCGAGGCGGAGCTCCTCGGTGTGCTGGTGGTCCTTCATGGCCTCGTGGAAGGCCTTCATGCCCCGGGAGTCCCAGGTCTCGATGTCGGGCAGGGTGTCGGCGTCGCCGCGCAGCCCGTGCGGCAGCACCTTGGCCTGGGTGGTCCACTTCTCGCGGCCCTGGCTGCTGGGGAAGGTGCCGGTGACCAGGCCGGGGACGACGACGACGTCCCACTCCAGACCCTTGGACTTGTGCGCGGTGAGCACCTTGACGGTGTTCTCCCCGCCGGGGAGGGCGTTGTCGAGGCCCTTTTCGTACTGGGCCGCGGTACGCAGGAAGCCGAGGAAGGCCAGCAGGCTCGCCTCGCTCTCGTGCGCGGCGAAGGACGCGGCGATGTCCAGGAAGTTGGACAGCGTCTCGCGGCGGCGCGCGGCGAGGGCGTGCGGGGAGGCCGAGAGCTCCACCTCCAGGCCGGTGACGGTGAGGACGCGGTGCAGGACGTCCATCAGCGGGTCGGCCAGTGAGCGGCGCAGTTCGCGCAGCTCGGCCGCCAGCCGGGCGAACCGCACGCGTGCCTCGGGCGAGAAGGGCAGCCCGTCGTCGTCCCCGGCGCCGGCCACGGGTGACACGGGCGATTCGAGGAACGTGTCGAGCGCGTCCGCGAGCGAGATCACCTCGGACGGGTCGACCCCTTCGACGGCCTCGGCGAGCCGGCGGTCGGGGTCGTCCTCGGCGTCCACGCGCGCGTGGGACACGAGCAGGCGGGCGCGCCGCCCCAGCAGGGCGAGGTCGCGGGGGCCGATGCGCCAGCGCGGGCCGGTCAGCAGGCGGACCAGGGAGGCGTTGGCGCCGGGGTCCTGGAGCACCTCGCAGACGGCGACGAGGTCGGCGACCTCGGGCAGGTGCAGCAACCCTGAGAGGCCGACCACCTCGACGGGGATGTCCCGGGCGACGAGGGCGCCCTGGATCTGGGCGAAGTCGGTCGCCGTGCGGCACAGTACGGCGATCTCGCCGGGCGCCTTCCCCGTGTGGACGAGGTGGGCGATGGAGTCGGCGACCCAGTCGATCTCCTCGGCGTGGGTGCCCAGCAGGGCGCAGCGGACCGTGCCGTCCCGCTCGGCGCCGGGGGCCGGGCGCAGGGCCTCCACGCCCGCGTGCATGGCGCGCAGGGGCTCGGCGAGGCCGTTGGCGAGGTCGAGGAGGCGGCCGCCGCTGCGGCGGTTCTCGCTGAGCGCCTGGCGGGTGGCGGGGCGCCCGTCGGGGTGCGCGAAGTGCTCGGGGAAGTCGTCGAGGTTGGCGACGGAGGCGCCGCGCCAGCCGTAGATGGCCTGGCAGGGGTCGCCGACCGCGGTCACCGGGTGGCCGGTGCCGCCGCCGAACATGCCCGCCAGGAGGACGCGCTGGGCCACCGAGGTGTCCTGGTACTCGTCGAGGAGCACCACGCGGAATTCCTCGCGCAGGGCCCGGCCCACTTCGGGGAGCTGGGCGAGGGCCGCGGAGAGGGCGATCTGGTCGCCGAAGTCGAGCAGGTCCCGCTCGCGCTTGGTGCCCCGGTAGCGCAGCACCAGCTCGGCGAGTTCGCGCCGGGCGGCGGCCGTCTCGGGGACCTTGCGCAGGTCGGCGTTGGTGAGCTTGGCACCGGCGAGGGTGCGCAGCAGATCGGCGTCCCAGGCACGCAGGTCCTCGGGGCGTACGAGGTGTTCGGCGAGCTCGGCGTCGAGGGTGAGGAGGTCGCTGACGAGGTCGGCGAAGGAGCGGGTCAGCGCCGGGTATGGGCCGGGCGCCTCCCGCAGTACGCGCGCGGCGAGCTGGTAGCGGGTGGCGTCGGCGAGCAGGCGGGACGTGGGTTCGAGACCGATGCGCAGGCCGTGGTCGGTCAGCAGCCGGCCGGCGAAGGCGTGGTAGGTGGAGATCACCGGTTCGCCGGGCGGGTTGTCCGGGTCGATGATGTCGGGGTCGGTGACGCCGGCTCTGATCAGGGCCTTGCGGACGCGTTCGGCGAGTTCGCCGGCGGCCTTGTTGGTGAAGGTCAGGCCGAGGACCTGTTCGGGGGCGACCTGGCCGGTGCCGACCAGCCACACCACGCGCGCGGCCATCACCGTGGTCTTGCCCGAACCGGCTCCGGCCACGATCACCTGCGGAGCGGGCGGTGCGGTGACGCAGGCCATCTGCTCCGGGGTGAACGGGATGCCGAGGAGCTCCTTGAGCTGCTCGGGGTCGCTGATACGGGCGGGCATGTCGTCAGAGGCTAGCGGCGGGCACTGACAGTCAGTGCCCGCTCGCCCCTCCGAGCGGGCGGAGGCGCTGGTCAGCAGGGGTGGTGCGATGCGTCACGTGCATCACGCGATCACGTGCCATCACTCGATCGATCACGTGCCGCATCACTCGATCACGTGCCGTCCTTCGGGCTGTGCGCTGCACGATGCCCGGAACGCGCAGTGGGTGCAGTGCTGGCCCGTGCTCGGCGTGAACCGCTCGTCGAGCACCTTCCCGGCGGCGGTCGCCAGCAGTTCGCCGACCCACTCGCCCTCCAGCGGCTCCTGGGCCTGCACCTTGGGCAGGCTGTCGCCGCCGTCCCGCTGGGCGGCGCCCTGTCGCAGGTGAACCAGTTCGGCGCCGCCGGGCTCGGGCCGCACGCCGTCGAAGGCGTCGTCCACAGCGCCCTCGCGGATCGCGAGCTGGTAGACGGCCAGCTGCGGGTGCCGCTCCACCTCGCGGGCGGTCGGGGCCTGTTTGCCGGTCTTGAAGTCGACGACGTACGCCCGTCCCTCTCCGTCCGCTTCGACCCGGTCCATCTGGCCGCGGATGCGCACCTCGTAGTCGCCCGCTTCGAGGCTGACGTCGAAGTCGTGCTCGCTCGCCAGCGGTGTCCGCCCGGTCCGGTCCAGCACATGCCAGCGCAGGAAGCGTTCGAGCGCCACGCGCGCGTGCTCCTTCTCCTGCGCCGACTTCCAGGGTGCGTCGAAGGCGAGCGCGTTCCACACCGACTCCAGGCGTTCCATGAGGACGTCGAGGTCGGCGGGCGTGCGTCCGGAGGCGACCTCGTCGGCCAGGACGTGGACGACGTTGCCGAAGCCCTGCGCGGCGGTGGCGGGGGCGTCGGCCTTCACCTCGCGGCCCAGGAACCACTGGAGGGCGCAGGTGTTGGCGAGCTGGTCGAGCGCGCTGCCGGACAGCACGACCGGCTGGTCGCGGCTGCGCAGGGGCACCTTGCTCTCGGTCGGCTCGAACATGCCCCACCAGCGGTAGGGGTGCGCGGAGGGGACCAGTGGGCGGCCGTCCTGGTCGGCGAGGGCGGCGAGCCGGGCGAGGCGGAGGGCGGCGGCCTCACGCAGGGCCGCCGACACGCGCGGGTCGACCGTCGTGGCGCGCAGTTCGGCGACCAGCGCGGCCACGGACAGCGGGCGGCGCGGACGGCCGGTGACGTCCCGCGGCTCGACGCCGAGTTCGGTGAGGAACCGGGAGGGCTGGTCACCGTCGTCGGCGGGCGCCTTCACCGCGGTGACGACGAGGCGCTCACGCGCGCGCGTGGCGGCCACGTAGAAGAGGCGGCGCTCCTCGGCGAGGAGTGCTCCAGGAGTGAGCGGTTCGGCGAGTCCGTCGCGGCCGATGCGGTCGGCCTCCAGCAGGGAGCCGCGGCGGCGCAGGTCGGGCCACAGCCCTTCCTGGACGCCGGCGACTACGACCAGGCGCCACTGAAGGCCCTTGGAGCGGTGCGCGGTCATCAGGCGGACGGCGTCCGGCCGCAGCGCACGCCGGGTCAGCGTGTCGGCGGCGATGTCCTCGGCCGCGATCTGCTCGAGGAAGTTGAGCGCGCCCCGCCCTCCCGTGCGTTCCTCCGCGCGCGCGGCGGTCGCGAACAGGGCGCACACCGCGTCCAGGTCGCGGTCGGCGTTGCGGCCTGCCGCGCCGCCGCGCCGGGCGGCCCGCTCCAGGCGGGCAGGCCACGGCGTGCCCGCCCACAGCTCCCACAGCGCCTCCTCGGCCGTACCGCCGCCCGCCAGGCGCTCCCGGGCCTTCCTGAGCAGCGCGCCGAGGCGCTGGGCCCCGCGCGCGTACCCGGGGTCGTGCGCGACCAGGCGCTCGGGTTCGGCGAGGGCCCGCGCGAGCAGTTCGTCCGAGGGCGGCGGCAGCGGGCTGCCGGCCGCCCGTTCCTCCTCGCGCAGGGCACGGCCGAGGCGGCGCAGATCGGCGGCGTCCATTCCGGCGAGAGGGGAGGCGAGCAGGGTGAGGGCGGTCTCGGTGTCGAGCCAGCAGGGGTCCTGGCCGAGCCGCTCGGAGTCGGAGCCCGAGTCCTGAGCGGTGTCCTGGCCCGAGTCCTGACCGGTGTCCTGGCCGGGGTGTGCCGCCGCCTCCGCCGCGGCCACCGCGCGGAGCGCTGTCAGCAGCGGTGCCACCGCCGGTTCGTGGCGCAGGGGCAGGTCGTCGCCGTCGATGTCCAGGGGGACGCCGGCCGCCGAGAGGGCGCGGCGCAGCGTCGGGATGGTGCGGGACCCGGCGCGTACGAGGACGGCCATGTCGCTCCAGGGCACGCCGTCCTCCAGGTGTGCCCTGCGGAGGATGTCGGCGACGTTGTCGAGCTCCGTACCGGATGTGGGGTACGTGTAGACCTCGACGCGGCCCGAGTCCCGTACCGGGGTCAGCTCGCGGTGGGCGCGGACCTTGTCGGCGGGGAGGCGGGTCAGCGGCATGCGCTGGGTCAGCAGGCGGGTCGCGGCCAGCAGGGCCGCACCGGACCGGCGGGAGGTGCGCAGGACCTCCACGGCAGCCGGACGGCCGTCCGCGCGCGGGAAGGCCTGCGGGAAGTCGAGGATGCCGTTCACGTCGGCGCCCCGGAACGCGTAGATCGACTGGTCGGGATCGCCGAAGGCGACCAGGGTACGGCCGCCGCCGGCCAGGGCGTGCAGCAGGCGTACCTGGGCCGGGTCGGTGTCCTGGTACTCGTCGATGTACACGGCGTCGTACCGGGCGGCGAGGCGTGCGGCGGTCTCCGGGCGGCGGGCGAGGAGTACCGCGCGGTGGACGAGTTCGGCGTAGTCCAGCACGCCTTGCAGGTCGATGACGTCGAGGTACTCGGCGAGGAAGGCCGCCGCGGCCTGCCAGTCGGGGCGGCCGATGCGCCGGGCGAAGGCGTCCAGGGCGGCGGGGCCCAGGCCGAGCTCGCGGCTGCGGGCGAGGACCGCGCGGACCTCGTCGGCGAAGCCCCGGGTGGTCAGGCAGGCGCGCAACTCGTCCGGCCAGCGCACATGCTTCAGCCCGAGCCGCTCCAGCTCCGGCTGGCCCGCGAGCAGCTCGCGGACGGTGACGTCCTGCTCGGGGCCGGAGAGCAGGCGCAGTGGCTCCACGAAAAGGTCGCTGTCCTGGTGGGCGCGGACCAGGGCGTAGCAGTACGAGTGGAAAGTGGTCGCCTGGGGGGCGCGGGCCGCCCCTATGCGCCGGGCCATGCGGTCGCGCAGGTCGACGGCCGCCTTGCGGCTGAACGTCAGCACCAGGATGCGCTCGGGGTCCCCGCCACGGGCGATCCGCGCGGCCACGGACTCGACGAGCGTGGTGGTCTTGCCGGTGCCGGGACCTGCGAGGACGAGCAGCGGGCCGGCCGTGTGGTCAACCACGGCGCGCTGAGCGGCGTCCAGACGGAGGGGAGCCGGCTCGGTCGGAGGGGTACGCACCAGTCGGTAAGCGCCACTGTTCCCCTGCCACACCGGGGGGTGCGGCAGGCGCCTGGTGGAGGAAGAGGAGCTCACGTGGTTCGCCGGTCCTGGTGGGTGTGCTGGTTGGCAGGCGGTCACGCGTGCGTGACGGTGGCCGCGGGGTGAGGGGAACGCGCGCAGCCGACGCTACGCCGGTGACGCCGACGAAAGGCACGGAAGCAGGGCTTCCGGTTCATCCCGCACGGCGCTCGCGCCACGCGAGTCCCTTGCCTCACGAACGTACGTCATGCCACGGGCGTGCCCCGTTTCCCCCTTATGGGCCATGGGCTCCCCTCGGGGGCGTCCGATGGCGGAAGCTGTCAGGTGTGACCTTCCGCGCTCTCGCCGCCGTCCCATCTGGCCCGCCTCATGTCGAGGCGGGGCAGGTGGCCCTCGGCCGCTCTGCCCGCCTCCTTCAGCGGAGTGCCCTCGGCGCGGTAGTGCTCGAGGGCCCGCAGTTCGTGGCCGGGCAGCAGGACACCGTCGGCGCGGACGACCCGCCACCACGGGACGGCTCCGCCGTAGAGGGCCATGACCCGGCCCACCTGTCGCGGGCCGCCCTCCTGGAGCCACTCCGCGACGTCCCCGTACGTCATGATCCGCCCGGGCGGGATCCGATCGGCGACGTCGAGGACCCGCTCGGCGTACTCCGGCAGCGCGTCCGCATATCCCGTGCGCGTGTCCTCCGGATGCCTCTGCTCGCTCATCCGCCCCATCCTGCCCCACCCCACCGACAATGTGACGCGGACGACGGCAGGACGCTCTCTCGCCCTCCGGCGACGCTTCCGGCAGACTGTGCGCCCCCGCATTTGCACCCTGATGCCCCCGTGTGTCGGTGCGGCATGCCACCATCGTGCGGGCGGTGACTGGTGATACGAGATCAAGAAGAGACGATGAAGCAGCAGGGCGTGCACCCCGAAGGCGCGGAGGGCACCTCTGCCGCGGCGTCACGCCCGGACTCCGCCGAAGCAAGCGCCGAGCACCCGGCCCCCAAGGACACGCGGCGCCCCGACGACGCCGCGGCGCCCGGCACCGACCCGGATGACGGGATGCACGCCGACGCCGTCGAGGGCGACGAACCGCTGCTCCCCGCGCGCGTGCACCGCCCTTCCGACCTGATGCGTCTGCTGGTGGGCGTGCTCGCCATCGCCGTACTGCTGGCGATCGCCGCGTTCGCGCACGGGACCACCTCGGGGTTCGAACAGGACATCAACAAGGGCACCGGCCAGGCACCCGATCTGCTGATCAGGGTCGCGGGGCTGGCGTCCAGCATCGCGATCCTCCTGGTGCCGGTCGCGTTCGCGATCGAGCGGCTGATCAAACGTGACGGGCTGCGCATCGCCGACGGCGTGCTCGCGGCGGTCCTCGCGCACGGTGTGACACTCGCCACCGACCTGTGGGTCGCCCGGGCCGCCCCCGGTTCCATCCAGGAGGCGCTCACCCAGCCCTCCCCCGGTGACATCCACGCCCTGACCGACCCGGTGCACGGCTACCTCGCCCCCGTCATCGCCTATATGACGGCCGTCGGCATGTCCCGGCGGCCCCGCTGGCGCGCGGTGCTGTGGATCGTGCTGTTGCTCGACGCCTTCTCGATGCTGGTCACCGGCTACACCACCCCCTTCTCGATCATGCTGACCGTGCTCATCGGCTGGACGGTGGCCTACGGCACGCTGTACGCGGTCGGCTCCCCCAATATCCGGCCCACCGGCCAGACCCTGATGGCGGGGCTGCGGCACGTCGGGTTCCACCCGGTCAGCGCGGCCCGCGACGAGGCCCCGGACACCGAGAACGCGGACCGCGGCCGACGCTACTTCGTGACCCTGGAGGACGGCCCTCCGCTGGACGTCACGGTCGTCGACCGGGAGCAGCAGGCCCAGGGCTTCTTCTACCGTGCGTGGCGCAACCTCACCCTGCGCGGCTTCGCCACTCGCTCCAGTCTCCAGTCGCTGCGCCAGGCGCTGGAGCAGGAGGCACTGCTGGCGTACGCGGCGATCGCGGCGGGTGCCAACGCCCCCAAGCTGATCGCCACGTCCGAACTGGGCCCCGACGCCGTGATGCTCGTCTACGAGCACACCGGCGCGCGCAGCCTCGACTCGGTGGCCGACGACGA
Organism: Streptomyces sp. NPDC020299; assembly: GCF_044387825.1. Lineage (NCBI taxonomy): Bacteria > Bacillati > Actinomycetota > Actinomycetes > Kitasatosporales > Streptomycetaceae > Streptomyces > Streptomyces sp. NPDC020299. Next base: position 26,454 of record NZ_JBIRWL010000020.1, on the reverse strand, counting down.
GATCACCGACGACCTGCTGCGCAGCACCTGGCACCAGGTGCGGGCCCTGCAGTCCCGGCGCATCGCGCACCGCAGGCTCGCGGGTGACGCGATTCTGGTGGATCGTTCCGGCACGGTGATCCTCACCGATCTGCGCGGCGGCGAGATCGCGGCCGGTGACCTGCTGCTGCGCATGGACGTCGCCCAGCTGGTCACCACGCTCGGCCTGCGGGTGGGCGCCGAACGTGCGGTGGCCTCCGCGGTCGGCGTCCTCGGACCCGACGCGGTCGCCGACTGCCTGCCGATGCTGCAGCCGATCGCACTGACCCGCTCCACCCGTGCGACGCTGCGAAAACTGGCCCGGGAACGGGCCGAACGCGAGCGCGAAGCGGTCCTCGAAGCGTCCCGGCAGGCCAAGCAGGCCCGCCTGGAGGAAGCCTCGGAGGACACCAGACCCGCTCTGGAGAAGCCCGACAAGAAGACCGTGCGCGCCGAGCAGCGGGCCGAGAAGCGGGCCATCGACGAGGCCCTGGAGGAAGCGCGCGAGGAGGATCTGCTCACCCAGATCCGGCACCAGGTGCTGCGGATCAGGCCACAGGCGCCGGTGGAGCCGGCCCGGCTGGAGCGGGTGCGACCGCGCACGCTGATCAGTTTCATCGCCGGCGCGATCGGTGCGTACTTCCTGCTGACGCAGCTCACGCACATCGAGTTCGGTCCGCTGGTCGCCAATGCCCAGTGGGGCTGGGTGGCCGCGGCCGTGCTGTTCTCGGCGGCGAGCTACTTCGCGGCGGCGATGGCCCTGCTGGGCTTCGTGCCCGAGCGGGTGCCCTTCCTGCGGACCGTGGCCGCGCAGGTCGCCGGCTCGTTCGTGAAGATCGTGGCGCCGGCCGCGGTCGGTGGTGTCGCGCTCAACACGCGCTTCCTGCAGCGCGCGAGCGTGCGCCCGGGGCTCGCGGTGGCGAGCGTCGGCGCCTCTCAGCTGTTCGGGCTCGGCTGCCACATCCTGATGCTGCTGTCCTTCGGCTATCTGACCGGCACCGAGAAGACACCGTCGCTGTCTCCGTCCCGGACGGTCATCGCCGGTCTGCTGACGGTGGCGGTGCTCGTGCTCGTGGTGACCTCGGTGCCGTTCCTGCGGAAGTTCGTCGTCACGCGCGTGAGGTCGCTGTTCGCGGGTGTCGTGCCGCGCATGCTGGACGTTCTGCAGCGGCCGCAGAAGCTGGTCACCGGCATCGGCGGCATGCTCCTGCTGACCGCCTGCTTCGTGATGTGCCTGGACGCGTCGATCCGGGCGTTCGGCGACAACACGACCTCGCTGAGCATCGCCAGCGTCGCCGTGGTCTTCCTGGCAGGCAACGCGCTCGGCTCCGCGGCGCCCACCCCGGGCGGCGTCGGCGCGGTCGAAGCCACCCTGACCGTCGGACTGATCGCCGTCGGCCTCCCCAAGGAGGTCGCCGCACCGGCCGTCCTGCTGTTCCGGCTGCTAACACTGTGGCTGCCGGTCCTGCCGGGCTGGCTGGCCTTCAACCACCTGTCGCGCAAGGGCGCACTTTAACGCCCGGTGCGGGGCGTACCTCGTACGGCTCGCGTCCCGCGCGCCCGGCGTCACGCGGCCGCAGGATGGAAACATGCCGAACCCCTCCCGGATCCGAGCCGCCGCCGCCCTGGCCTCGGCGGTGCTGCTGTCCTCACTGCTGGCGGGGTGCGGTCAGGGCGAGACGGACGGGGACCTGACGGCACAGAAGCTGGACTGGCAGGACTGCCCGGCCCCCTCGGCGGCCGAGGGCGGCGGCAGCGCCCCGTCGCCGCTGCCGGGCGGCGCCAAGTGGCAGTGCGCCACGATGAAGGCACCCCTCGACTGGAGCGAGCCCAAGGGCGACACCATCGACCTCGCGTTGATCCGGGCCAGGGCGAGCGGGGCGGCGAGCGAGCGGATCGGCTCGCTCGTGTTCAACTTCGGCGGCCCCGGCGGCAGCGGCGTCACCACGCTGCCCGCGTTCGGCGAGGACTACGCGCAGCTGCGCACCCGCTACGACCTGGTGAGCTTCGACCCGCGCGGGGTGGGCCGCAGCGCGCCCGTGGAGTGCGAGAGCGACGCGCAGCTCGACGAGTACTTCCAGCAGGACGCCACACCGGACGACAGCGCGGAGCGCACCCAGCTCCTGGACCGCACCAAGCAGTTCAACGCGGCCTGCGAGAAGAACTCCGAGAAGATCCTGCCGCACGTGCGCACCACGGACGCGGCCCGTGACATGGACCTGATGCGACAGGTCCTCGGCGACGCCAAGCTGTACTACTTCGGCATCTCCTACGGCACCGAACTCGGCGGCGTCTACGCCCACCTGTTCCCCAGGAACGTCGGCCGCGCCGTCTTCGACGCCGTCGTCGACCCCACCCAGGATCCCGAGCAGAGTTCGCTCGGGCAGGCGAGGGGCTTCCAGCTGGCGCTCGACAACTTCGCCGAGGACTGCACCTCGAAGACCACCGACTGCCCGATCGGCGACACCGCGCAGGACGTCAAGGACCGCATCGCCAAGCTGCTGGCCGACCTCGACCGCAAACCGATCCCCGGCATCCTCCCGCGCGAGCTGACACAGAGCGACGCGACCAACGGCATCGCGCAGTCGCTGTACTCGAAGGACTTCTGGGAGTACCTCACCGAGGGGCTGGAGCAGGCCTACGACAGCGACGGCAGGATCCTGATGCTGCTGTCCGACTCGATGAACGGACGCAACGAGAACGGCGAGTACAGCAACATCGCCGCCGCGAACACCGCGATCAACTGCTCCGACGCGAAACCGCGCTACACCACCGCCGACGTCCAGCAGAAGCTGCCGGAATTCCGCGCCGCCTCCGCCCTGTTCGGGGACTACCTGGCCTGGGGCATGATCGGCTGCACCAACTGGGCCGTGCCGGGCGCCGCCGGCCACCCCGACGTCAGCGCGCCCGGGTCGGCGCCGATCCTCGTCGTCGGCAACACCGGTGACCCGGCGACGCCGTACGGGGGCGCGAAGAAGATGGTGGACGCGCTCGGCAGGGGTGTCGGCGTCGAACTGACGTACAGGGGACAGGGGCACGGCGCGTACGACAGCAAGGACAAGTGCGTGCAGGCCGCGGTGAACGGCTATCTGCTGGACGGCAAGGTCCCCCCGGCGGGCACGGTCTGCTCCTGACCCACCGCTCCCGACCCACCCCTCCTGATCCACCCCTCCTGATCCAACTCGCGTCCACGACAGAAAGCCGCAGGTCAGAAGGTTATCCACAGGTCAAAACGGGCTCGGGAAGATCCGCCTACCATGGCTTGACCGCTCACCGCGACCGAGACGCGGAGGGCTTGGCAAGGGGGTGTGCATGTCGCGTTTCGTACGGTGGTCGGCCGTGGTCGCCGCCGCGATGCTGGTGGCCGGGTGCGGCGGCGGGCCGGGCGGGAGCGGGGACGACGCGAAGCGGCGGTCCGATGTGCCATCGGCGTCGCCGACCGCCCCCTCCGCCGCCGGCCTCCCCTCCTCGCTCACGTCCCAGAAGCCCGACTGGGGCGGCTGCAAGGCCACCGGGAACTCCCCGGCGCCGAGCAGCGAGTGGCAGTGCGCGACGATGAAGGTGCCGCTCGACTGGAGCAAGCCCGAGGGAGCCACCATCGGCCTGCCGCTGATCCGGGCGAAGGCCACCGGGGACGACCGCATCGGCTCGCTGCTGTTCAACTTCGGCGGGCCGGGCGGCTCGGGAGTCTCCACGATGCCCGCCTTCGGGCCCACCATGTCCGCGCTGCGTGAGCGGTACGACCTGGTGAGCTGGGACCCGCGCGGGGTCGGGGCCGGCGACGGCATCCGCTGCCGCAGCGACAAGGACGTCCAGGCCGCCGAGACGGTGGACGCCACCCCCGACACCCCGGCCGAGGAGAAGGCGTACCTCCAGGACGCCACCGACTTCGGCAAGGGCTGCTCGCGAGCCGCCGGGAAACTGATGGCCCACGTCTCGACCACCGACACCGCCCGCGACATGGACCTGATCCGCCAGGTGCTCGGTGACGCCAAGACGCACTACTTCGGCTTCTCCTACGGCACCGAACTGGGCGGCGTCTACGCCCACTTGTTCCCGAGGAGCGTCGGGCGCCTGGTCCTCGACGGGGTGGTCGACCCGAGCGCGGATTCGGTGGGCCATGCGGAGAACCAGGCCAAGGGCTTCCAGCGGGCACTCGACGACTACCTGAAGTCGAAGGGCGAGGACCCCACGCAGGGGTCGCGGAAGATCGTGAACCTGCTGAAGCGGATCGACGCGAGGCCGCTGCCCACGTCCTCCGAGCGGAAGCTGACTCAGACACTGGCCGTCACCGGCATCATCCTGCCGCTGTACAGCGAGTCCCGCTGGCCGGAGCTGACCAACGCTCTCACAGCGGCGGAAGAGGGAGACGGGACGCGACTGCTGTCGCTCGCCGACGACTACGACGACCGGGACCCCTCCGGGCACTACGGCACGACGACCCAGGCCCAACGGGTCATATCGTGCCTGGACGACAAGGAGCGGCCCACGCTCCAGGAGACGAGGAAACTGCTGCCCCGCTTCGAGAAGATCTCGCCGGTCTTCGGAGACTTCCTGGGCTGGGACGCAGTCGGCTGGTGCCACAACTGGCCGGTACCCGGGCAGTACGAGACCCCCGAGGTGAGCGCACCGGGCGCGGCACCGATCCTGCTGGTCGGCAACACCGGCGACCCGGCGACGCCGTACGAGGGCACCCGCAGGATGGCCGACGAACTGGGCCGGGGCGTCGGCGTCGAGCTCACCTGGAAGGGGGAGGGACACGTCTCGTACGGCCGAGGGAGCGACTGCGTCGACTCGACGGTGAACGCCTACCTGCTGAACGGCACGGTACCCAAGGACGGCAGGACCTGCTCATGACGACGGCGGGGGCCCCGCGCACCCACGGTGCGCGAAACCCCCGCCGTCGAAAGACCGGGACGAGCCGTAGCTCAGTAGACCGGCTTGTCCGGTTCGATCTGGTTGACCCAGCCGATGACACCGCCGCCGACGTGGACGGCGTCGGCGAAGCCCGCGGACTTCAGGACGGCGAGGACTTCCGCACTGCGGACACCCGTCTTGCAGTGCAGGACGATCTTCTTGTCCTGAGGAAGGCCCTCGAGGGCGGTGCCCATGAGGAACTCATTCTTCGGGATCAGGCGGGCGCCGGGGATGGAGACGATCTCGTACTCGTTCGGCTCGCGGACGTCGATGATCTCGATGTTCTCGCCGTCGTCGATCCACTCCTTGAGCTGCTTGGGAGTGATCGTGGCACCGGCCGCCGCCTGCTGGGCCTCCTCGGAGACGACGCCGCAGAAGGCCTCGTAGTCGATGAGCTCGGTGACGGTCGGGTTCTCACCGCAGACCGCGCAGTTCGGGTCCTTGCGGACCTTGACCTGGCGGTACTGCATCTCCAGGGCGTCGTAGATCATCAGGCGGCCGACCAGCGGCTCGCCGATGCCCGCGAGGAGCTTGATGGCCTCGTTGACCTGGATGGAACCGATGGACGCGCACAGCACGCCCAGCACGCCGCCCTCGGCGCAGGAGGGGACCATGCCGGGGGGCGGGGGCTCCGGGTAGAGGCAGCGGTAGCAGGGGCCGTGCTCGGACCAGAAGACCGAGGCCTGGCCGTCGAAGCGGTAGATCGAACCCCAGACGTAGGGCTTGTTCAGCAGCACGCACGCGTCGTTGACCAGGTAGCGGGTCGCGAAGTTGTCCGTGCCGTCGACGATCAGGTCGTACTGGCTGAAGATGTCCATCACGTTGTCGGCCTCGAGCCGCTCCTCGTGAAGGATCACGTTCACGTACGGGTTGATGCCGAGGACGGAGTCGCGGGCGGACTCGGCCTTGGAGCGGCCGATGTCGGACTGGCTGTGAATGATCTGGCGCTGCAGGTTCGACTCGTCGACCTCGTCGAACTCCACGATGCCGAGCGTGCCGACGCCCGCGGCGGCCAGGTACATCAGCGCCGGCGAGCCCAGGCCGCCGGCGCCCACACAGAGCACCTTGGCGTTCTTCAGCCGCTTCTGCCCGTCCATCCCGACATCGGGGATGATCAGGTGGCGGGAGTACCTGCGGACCTCGTCTACGGTGAGCTCAGAAGCCGGCTCGACCAGGGGTGGCAGCGACACGGGGACTCCGTTGGTCGGTCAAACAGTACGGTTGTTCTCCGCGTAACACTGCCACGGCCTTTTTCATTCCGAGACACCCGTTCCGACACGCGAGACGATTTCGTCCCAGTAGCCGGGCATGCCCTCCCACGGGTCGACGCGATCCCCTCGACCGCCACGACCGCCACGACCGGTGTGGTCGGTGAACCAGATGGTCGCCGCGCCCTGCCAGCGGGCTATGCGGAGCGCCTCGTCGAGGTGGCCGCGAGGCACGCCGTGCACGAAGTGGCAGAAGCGGTCGGGCGGGTAGTCGGCGGTCCACTCGGCGACCTGCGACCAGCGGTAGTCGCTCCAGGAGCCGGAGAAGGTCACCAGCTGGTCGGCGTTCTCGGCGTATCCCGGATAGGGGTGGGTGCCGTGGCCGAGGACTATGTGGGCGCCGTCACGGATCGCGCGCAGCGTGCTCACCGTGCGGCGGACCTCGCCGAGCGCGGTGCGCTCGGCGGGGCAGCGGTCGAGCAGGAAGCCGTCGACCTGGTACCAGTCGAGGAAGCGGTGCGCGTCCGCGACCAGCTCGCCGAAGGGGCGGAGACCGTACCTGGCGTCCAGGTGACCGAGGACGCGCACGCCCGCGTTGCGCAGGCGCCCGGCCGCCTGGAGGCAGTGCGGGTCAGGGCGGGTGCCGGGGCCCTGGGCGACGTTGAGGACGACCCAGTGCAGGGGTGCGCCGGGGCGAGTCAGCGCGGCCCACTCGGCCTGGGCGACGAGCGGGTGGGCGTAGCCCGGGACGCCGAAGCCGGTGCGGATGCCGGTGGTCGCGGTGTCCGGCCTGGTGCTGGTCAGATGCGGCATGCCGCCTCCATCCAGATGTCGGCGAGGGACTCCTCGAGGTTGATCCGGGGGCGCCAGCCGAGCCGGTCCCGGGCGGTGCGCACATCGGCCTGCTGCCAGCTGCCGCAGCCGTCCGGGTACGGGTACGCGACCGGGGAGGCGTGGTCGGCGTCGGAGCGCGGGTGGCCGATGGCGGTCCGCAGCGGGCCGGGCGGGCCGTCGAGCTCGTGCAGGGCGCCGCCGTACCCGGCCACCCGGGCGAGGACGGTGGCGGCGTCCCGCAGGCGCACGGCGCGGCCCGAGCCGATGTTGATGACTCCTTGCGCGGCGGACAGCGAGGCGGCGTGTACGGCGCGGGCGACGTCGCGTACGTCGACGAAGTCCCGCTGGACGCCGAGGCCGCCGAGTTTGAGTTCGCCGTCACCTGACTGCATGGCGCGGCGCATCGCCTCGGCGAGGCGGCCGAGCGGGGAGCCGGCCGGGGTGCCGGGGCCGGCGGGCGAGAAGACGCGGAGCACGACGGCGTCGAGGCCGGAGCCGAGGACGAGCTCGGTGGCGGCGAGCTTGCTGACGCCGTACGGGCCGCCGGGGCGGGGGACGGCGTCCTCGGCCGTGGATGAGCCGGGCTGGCTCGGACCGTACTCGGAGCTGCAGCCGATCTGCACCAGACGCGCGCCGCAGCCGCTGCGGCGCAGGGCCTCGCAGACGGTGGCGACCGCGACGGTGTTGTGCCGGGTGAGCTCGCGGGCGCCGCCGCGGGTGGCGCCCGCGCAGTTGACGACGACTCCGGGGTGGACCGCGTCGAGGAAGCGGGTGAGGGCGCCGGGGCTGCCCGTCGCCAAGTCGAAGCGGACGTCGGCGTCGTCGCCGCGGCCGAGTGCGGTGAGCTGGACGGCCGGGTCGGCGAGCAGGCGGTCGGCGACGAAGCGGCCGAGGTAGCCGTTGACTCCGATCAGCAGGACTCTCATCGGGCCGCTCCCGGGGTGATCGCTCCGGCTGTTCCGGTGGCTCCGGACGCGCCGGGTCGGGAGGTGGTCATCTGGTGTTCTCCTTCGAGGGGGTGGTGCGGTTGCCTGCGGCGGCTGGGTGAGGTCATGGCTGGTCTGCCGTCCGGTCCTCCGCGGGCGCGTGGGCCGAGGCCCGGGTCAGGGTGCGGCTCGCGTGGACCAGCAGGGCCAGAGCCGCGGTCGCGCAGGCGAGGGTGGGCACGCTGCCCGGGCCCCAGGTGTCCACGAGCGATTCGACGGGGGCCGCCACGAAGGCGCAGCCGGGCAGCCGGCCCGTGAGGTCCAGGGCACAGGCCGCCGCCTCCGTCACGGCCGCGGCGGCCAAGGCCAGGGCCGGGGCGTGGCGATGGCGGTGGACGGTGAGCAGGCGGGCGAGCAGGAGGAGGGCGCCCAGGGTGAGGGCCTGGGGGTAGGCGGCGGGCTGGTGCAGGGCCGCGCCGCACAGGGCGAGCAGGGCCGTGAGGAGGGCCAGGAACAGGGCGAACGTGCCGAACAGCGCCGGTCGGGTGGCGGCGGCGAACTCCTCCAGGCCGCGGCTGGCCGTGAGCCTGCGGTGGGCCCGCACGGCGAACAGGTGGGCGCACCAGGCCGCCGGGGCGCAGCTCAGGAAGAGGGCCAGTACGGGTGCGGTGGCCGGGGGCCAGGGGCCGTCCGCGGTGCCGGTCGGCAGCTCGTCGGGGCCGCCGTCCAGGACGGCTCGGAGCAGGCCGTCGCCGAGCAGGGCGTAGGCGAGCAGCCAGACGGTCGACGCGCGCGTGCGGGTCGCCGCGCGCCACGCGCGTGTGCCGGCCGGTGTGCTCAGCGGGCCCCGGCTCAGTGCCGCACGCACCGCGAGGGCCAGGGCGAGGAGGCCCACGGCGGCGACCAGCAGGCGCGGCCGGCCGTGGGTGAGGCGCAGGCCGGTGACCACCGCCGCGCCGAGGACGCCCGGCAGGAGGGTGAGCAGGGCCCAGTCGAGACGGGGCCGGGGAAGGGCGGCGGTGTCGGCGGGCGGGTGGGCGTCGCCGTCGCGGGACGCGCGCGCGAACATCTCCTCGGCCAGCGAGAAGACGTCCCGGTGGCGAAAGCTCGCGGCGGTCCGGTCGGTGACTCCGTGTGCCTCGAGGCCCGCCGCGATCTCCAGCGGGTCCACGGCCCGCTCGCACAACTCGCGGTGACGGTGCATCAGTGCCTTGACCGGGTCGGCGGCGCCTCGGCGGGCAGCGGGCCCGGGGGTGCCGCCCACGGGGGCCGGGAGCGGCGCAGGTGAGTCCGGGGTCGCATCCGGCATCGGCCTCTCCTCCGCCAGCCACTCCTGCGACCGCGAGTCCCACGCGCCGGGGTTGTCGGGGGTTCCAGGGCGGTCCAGTTCGCCCAGGCCGCTCATCGCGCCGCCTCCGTCGCCGCCGTCCGGGTGGCCCGCACCGGTGCGCCGGTCGCCCAGCCGGTGCCGCCGCGGGCCACGACGCGGGCCGTGGGGCCGGTCCAGCGACTGGGGACGCGGGCCTCGGCGGGGACGGCGAAGGGGAGGGGCTCGCCGGCCTTGCCGGTGATCACGCGGCGTACGGGACAGCGCGAGACGATCTCCAGGTAGATGCTGTGGAATGCGGCGATGTTCTGCTCGACGGTGAAGAGTTCGAGCGCGCGGGCGCGGGCGGCGGCGCCCAGGCGCGCACGACGCTCGGGGTCGCGCAGCAGCGCCACGCACGCCTCGGCGAGCGCTCGCGGATTGCGCGGCGGCACGACCAGTCCGGTGCCGCCGACGGCCTCGACCACCGCCCCGACGTCCGTGGACACCGTCGCCCGGCCGCAGAGCATGGCCTCGACCAGGCTGATCGGGAAGCCCTCGACGACGCTGGACAGGACGACGACGGCGCCCGCCGCGTAGGCGTCGGCGAGGGTCGGGGCCTCGGGACCCCCGATCTCCTCGAAGGAGACGGGGTTCTCGCCGACCGCGTGCGCGCCCTCCGCCTCGTCCGGGAAGAGCTGGGCGGCCAGCACCTCGCAGTGCCCCAGATACGCCTGGGCCTCGGGTCCGGTAGCCGTGCCCACGATGCGCAGCCGTGCCGTGGGCTCGGCCCTGCGCACCTCGGCGAAGGCGTGCAGCAGGGACAGCAGGTCCTTGGCGGGATCCACCCGGCCGACCCAGACCAGCGTGCCCGGGTCGGCGCGGTCCGGGGACTCGCCGGCCTCCGCGAAACGGGACGCCTCCATGCCCGGGTGGACGGTGCGGATCCTGACGCGGTCCGCGCCGCAGCGTTCCTGCCAGCGGCGGGCGTGTGCGTTGCCCGGGGTGATGATCGCGGCCCGCCGGTAGATCTCGGCGGCGAGCAGGCGGTGGAAGGAGGCGAGCAGGGTCCGTACGGCGGGGGCCGCGGTGCCGGGGCCGGAGGTCAGGTAGTGGGAGCGCAGCTGTACGCCGTACTCGGTGACCAGCAGCGGCACCTCGCAGAAGTGGCCGGCGAGGAGTCCGGCCAGGGCCGCCGGGCCGCCTGTCGTGGCGTGGCACAGGTCGGCCGCGCCGAGGTCCTCGTCCTCGTACCAGTCGAGGGAGAGGGGCCGCAGGGCGCGTTCGAGGTGTGCGGCGACGGTGAGCAGTTCGGGGACGCGGGCCTCGCGCGCGGTGCGCAGGGCGCCCGGTGCGCGACAGGCGCGCTCCAGGGCGCGTACGGCGGTTTCGGAGCGCAGCGCGCCGGGCAGTCCGCCCTCGTCGCGGGCGAGTTCGGCGAGTCCGTACAGCGCGCTGCCGAAACGGTCCGCCAGGGCATGGGGATCGGCGTCCGAGGCCGCGCAGACCGCCTCCGCGAGTTCCTCGTAGCATGCGGCGAAGCGTCGGCGTGCGCGTCGCCCGTGCATCGCCGCGTCGTCCTCGACGGCCCACAGCGGTGCGGTTCGTACCCGGCTGACCTGTGGTGGAAGCGGGATCCAGCCCTCGTCCTCCTGCCGCTGGGTGCGGCTGAACGCGTAGATGTCGAACTCGTGCTGGCCGAGCCCGCGCACGAGCCGGTCGCACCAGAGTCCGGCGTCACCGCTCACATACGGATAGCCACCTTCCGTCAGCAGTCCGATGCGCACGTGTGCACCCCCGATCATCTCCCGTCCGGGGAGCCGCCGTTGTGCCGACGGCTCGTAGCGGGGACGAACGTATGCGGACAAGCCGGTGGCGCGACGGACGGTTGTCCATCGCGCCACCAAAAGGGGTGAACGGTCGTAACTTTCCCGTGCGGGTCGCGTTGTGTCGCGCTATGAGATCAAGCGGACGCGTACGGTCATGCCGCGGCGAGTTCCCGGCGGGCGGCCCGCCGCTCGGCCGCGACCTGGGGGTCCAGGGCGGGTACGGCGGCCAGCAATTGCCTGGTGTAGGGCTCCCGCGGGTTGTCGTAGACCTCGTCGGCGGGTCCGTACTCCACGACCCGCCCGCGGCGCATGACCGCGACCCGGTCGCTCACCTGTCGTACGACGGCGAGGTCGTGCGCGACGAAGACCAGTGCGAGCCCGAGTTCGCGTTGCAACTCGCCGAGCAGGCCCACGACCTGGGCCTGCGTGGTGACGTCGAGGGCGGAGACGGGCTCGTCGCAGACGATGACGCGCGGGTCGGCCGCGAGCGCCCGCGCGATGCCCACGCGCTGGCGCTGTCCGCCGCTGAACTCGTGCGGGTAGCGGTCGTAGTGCGCCCCTTCGAGTCCCACGCGCTCCAGCAGTTCCCTCACGCGACCCCGAATGCTCTTCTCGTCCCTTTCTCCACGCGCGCGGAGCGGGTCGGCGATGGATTCGCCCACGCTGCGGCGGGGGTTGAGGGAGGAGACGGGGTCCTGGAAGACCATCTGCACGGCCGGGTTCACACCGCTCACCGCACGGCCCTCGAAACGGACCCCGCCCGCCGTCGGCTCCAGCAGCCCCACCAGCATGCGCCCGAGTGTCGTCTTGCCGCTGCCGCTCTCGCCCACGATGCCGAGGGTCTCGCCCCGGCGGACGGTCAGCGACACGTCGTCGACGGCCGTGACCGCCCCCTTGCCGCGGCCGAACGCGCGCCGGAGGCCGGTCGCCTCCAGGACGACCTCCTCGGTCGCCCGCGAGGCGGCACGCGGCGCGTCCACGCGCGGCACCGCGCCGAGCAGCTCCCGGGTGTACGGCTCGCCGGGCGTTCCCAGGACGGTGCCGGCCGGCCCATGCTCGACCGCCCTGCCGTGCCGCATGACCAGCACCTCGTCGACGCTCTCGGCGGCCACGCCGACATCGTGGGTGACGAGGAGGAGCCCCATGCCGGTGTCCTCGCGCAGGGTGTGCAGCAGGTCGAGGATCTGGGCCTGCACGGTCACGTCCAGCGCGGTGGTCGGCTCGTCGGCGATGAGCAGTTCCGGCTCACAGGCGAGCGCCATGGCGATCAGGGCACGCTGGCGCATGCCGCCGCTGAACTCGTGCGGGCGCGAGCGGGACCGCCGTACCGCGTCCGGGATTCCCACCCGGTCGAGGACCTCGACGGCACGCGCGCGTGCCGCCCGACGTGACACGCGCGTGTGCACGCGGTGCACCTCGGCGATCTGGTCGCCGATCGCGTAGTAGGGGTCGAGCGAGGACAGCGGGTCCTGGAAGACCATGGCGGCCTTCGCCCCGCGCAGCCGCCGCAGTTCCTCGTCGGAGGCGCCCTGTACGTCGGTGCCGGCGACGTGGACCGAGCCGCCGACCCGGGCTCCCGTGCCCCGGTGCAGGCCCAGCAGGGCGCCGGCGACCGTGGACTTGCCGGAGCCGGACTCGCCGACCAGGGCGAGGGCCGCGCCGGGCTCCAGGCGGAACGACAGCCCGTCCACGGCCCTGAGGGGCCCGAACCCGACGCTCAGGTCCGTCACTTCCACCAGGCTCATGCGAGCACCACCCGTCGGTCGGCCACCGCGTACAGCACGTCCGCGGCGGCGTTGGCGAGGACCACGAAGAAGCCGACGACCAGGACCATGCCGACAACCACCGGCAGGTCGACGACGTTCACCGCGTGCACCAGCTCCTGACCGATGCCGGGCAGGCCGAACAGGGTCTCGGTGAGGACCGCGCCGCCGACGGCCGAGCCGAAGTTGTTGGCGTTCAGCGCGATGACGGGCGCCAGCGCGCCGCGCAGGGCGTGCCGTCCGACGATCGACCGCTCCCCCACGCCGTACGCGCGGAAGGTGCGGATGTGGTCCTCGGCGAGCGTCTCCAACATGGCCGCCCTGGTGAGTCGCGCGAACGCGGCGGCCTCGATCAGGGCCAGCGAGAGCCAGGGCAGCAGCAGGTTCCAGGCCCACTGCTCGGGGTCGTCGGCGAACTTCACGTACTGCGGGAAGGGCAGCAGCTGGAGTTCGCCGCAGACGACGATCATCAGGATCAGGCCGATGACGAAGACCGGCGTGGCCCAGCCGGCCAGGGTCAGGGCCGTCAGCACCCGTTCGGTGAGCCGGCCGCGCCGCCACGCGGAGAGGATGCCGGTGCCGACCCCGAGGACGAGCCACAGCACCATCGCGCCGAGCACGAGGGACAGGCTGACCGGGAGCTTGGTCAGGATGATGTCGGTGACCTGCTGGTCGCTCTGGTACGACAGCCCGAGGCAGGGGGCCGGGCAGTGCGCGACGGACGTTCCCGTCGAGTAGTCCTGGCCCGCGACGATGCCCAGCAGGAAGTGCCAGTAGCGCACGTACAGCGGGTCGTCGAGCTTCAGTTGCTGGGCGACCTGGTGCACCTGCTCCGGCGAGCAGCGCGGGCCGCAGGTGATCTGGGCGACGTTGCCGGGAGTGACGTAGAAGACGACGTAGACGATCACCGAGAGGACGAACAGGGTGACCAGGGCGCCGGCGGCGCGGCGCAGGACGAATCCTCCGAAGCCGTTCATGCCTTGGCCTCCCGCTTGCGGCCGGTGCCGACGCGCAGTCGCGAGGCCGCGCGCGGGTCGAGGGCCGTACGCACGCCGTCGCCGAGGACGGTGAGGGCGAGGACGGTGACGAACAGCGCGCCGGCGGGCAGCAGCAGGTACTGCGGTGCCGCCTGGTACCAGACGTCGGCGGCGGTGAGCATCTGCCCCCAGGAGGGCGTGGGCGGCTTCACGCCGACGCCGAGGAAGGACAGGGCCGCCTCGATGGAGATGTTCGTGGGGACGAGCAGCGCCGCGTAGGTGATGACGGGTGCGGCGAGGCCCGGCAAAAGCTCCCTGCGGGCGATGCGCCACGTTCCCCAGCCGCTCAGCCGGGCGGCGGAGACGTAGTCGAGCCCCTTCAGGGTGAGGGTCTGGGCACGCGTGATCTTCGCGATGTTGCCCCACGAGATGAGGCCGATGACCAGGGTGACCAGGACCGGCCGCGGGAAGCTGGAGGGGACGATCGCGAGCAGCGCCAGGGACATGATCATCAGCGGCATGGAGACGATGACGTCGGTGGCCCGGCTCAACAGTTGATCAACCCATCGGGTGCCGAGCGCGGACGCGATGCCGATCGTGACGCCGAGGGTCACCTGCAGCACCGTCGCCGCCAGCGCGACCCCGAGGGAGACCCGCGCCCCGTACACCAGCCGCGCGAACAGGTCGCGTCCGGTCTGCGGTTCGACGCCCAGCCAGTGGCCGCCGCCGGCCCCGCCGAACGAGCCGACGGGCACGCCCCCGCGCGCGGAGTCGATGAGGGACGGGTGGTACGTGGTCGGGTCCTGGCCCTCGATCGCGGTGAGCAGCGGCGCGGCGAGCGCGACCAGGACGAGCAGCGCGACGACGACGGCCGCGACGAGGGCGGCGCGCTGCTGCCGCAGCCGCCGCCAGAACTGACGGGCCCCCGAGACCGCCGGGACGGAAGTGTCCGTCCCGGCGGTCTCGACGGCGACAAGTGCCTCACTCACGGCGCTACTTCACCGCGACCTGGGAGATGTCGAGGACGCCGGTCCAGTCGCTGATCACGACGTTCTTGATGTCGTCGCCGACCAGGCGCTTGTAGACGGGGTGGAACAGCGGCACGGTCAGCGCCTGCTCGCCGATCTTCTTGTCCAGTGCACCCCACCGCTTGGCGGCGGCGTCAAGGTCCGTCAACTTGTTGATCGCGTCAATCTCGGCATTGACCGACTTGTCGTTCAGCAGGCCGGTGTTGAAGTTCGCGCCGTCCTTGACGATCTGCCGGCCGTCGAAGATCGGGGCGAGGAAGGGACCGCCGGAGGGCCAGTCGGCACCCCAGTGGGCGAGGAAGAAGCCGGGCTCGGTCTTCACACTGTGGATCTTGTCGCGGTAGTCGTTGTCCTCCAGGCCCTGGAGCTTGACCGTGATGCCGGCCTTCTTGAGCGCGTCCTGGACGGCGGTCGCGATCTCCGGGCTGGTCTCGGAGTCCTTGCTGTTGGAGTGCGTGAGGCTCACCGAGAGCCCGTTCTTGTAACCGGCCTCCTTCAGCAGCTCCTTGGCCTTCGCCGCGTTGCCGGTCTTCCCGCCCGGGAAGAGGTCGTACGGCGTGTAGCCGAAGGACTTCTGGTTCGGCAGGTAGGTGGTCGCGGGCTCGGCGAGCGCGGAACCGCCCGCCGCGTTGACGACGGACGACCGGTCGATGGCGTAGGAGATCGCCTGGCGCACCTTGGCGTTGTCGAACGGCTTGACCTTCGGGTTGAACGCGATGTAGTTCGTGTAGCCGAAGTGGCCGGTGCCCACGCGCGCGGCCAGTGCCTTGTCGCCGGTCACCTTGGCGAGTTCGGCCGGGCCGAGGTTGGTGTCGGTGGTGACCGCGGCGGCGTCCGTGCCCTGGGACGCGGCCAGCCGCTGGTTGATCACCGAGGAGTCCAGCCCGGAGCGTACGTCGACCTTGTCCGGGTAGGCCTTGCGCTCCGGGTCCGTCGCCGGCGACCAGTACGTGTTGCGCTCCAGGAGCAGGTGTTCGCCGTCGTTCTCGTTCTTGACGACCTTGTACGGACCCGAGGAGACGGGGTGCTCCTCGTACTTGGTGCCCGTGTCCTTGCCCTTGGGGACAGGCGTGAACTGCGTCTGGGTGGCCAGGTACGGGAACTCGCCCTCGGGCTTGTTCAGATGGAAGACGATGGTCCGGCTGTCCGGCGTCTCGATCGCGGACAGGCCCTTCTTGTCCTTGTACGGCCCCTGGTAGCCGGCGGCGCCGACCAGCCAGTCCCGCAGGTAGGGGGCGCCGCCGGAGAGTTCGGGGGCGAAGGAGCGCTCTATGCCGTACTTGATGTCGGCCGAGGTGATCGGGGTGCCGTCCTCGTACTTGAGGCCCTTCTTCAGGGTGTACGTCCACACGGTCGCGTCCTTGTTCGGGCGCCCGGTGTCGGTGGCCAGGTCGGGGACGACCTTGGCGCCGGCCGCGCCGTTCTCGCGGTTGCGGGTGGTGAGCGTGCGGAAGACGAGGGAGGGGACGTTGCCGCCGCCGGAGGTGTACAGGCGGGCGGGGTCGAAGTCCGTCTGCGCCTCGGAGTTCAGGACCGTGAGGGTGCCGCCCTTGTGGGGCGTGGAGTCGCCGCCGGATGCCTTGGCATCGTTGTCCTTCGGCCCGCAGGCGGCGGCGCCCGCTGCCACGACCAGGCTGACGGACGCCGCGGCCACGCGGCGCGCTCTGCGGGACGGTTGACGCATCGGAGTGACGACCTCTCGGTTGGCTTGTCGGCTGTCTCTCGAGTCTTCTCGGATGGTGAGACAGGTGGACGAGGAGTGAGACGAAAATGAACAGACGTCTGCCCCGGCGCCGGGTCGTCGAAAAGGCCGTGATCACATCACGGAGAAGCGGTGGAATCGCGACGCGAACGCCAGGAGGCGGCGTCAGCGACAGTGGATGTCGGCCACGCAGAGCGCGGTCACGCCGAAGAGCGCCAGCTCGATGGCGGCGCTGCTGTCGGCGGCATGACTAGACCACATGCGCAGAAATATGAACGAACTTTCGGCACATGTCAATGTGAGGTAAGCGCTGCCTGTCAACTCCTGGGATAGGGCCAGGGGTTGGGCAGACAGTGGATGCCGTCGTGGTCCAGGAACTTGGTCTGCTGCTGCATCACGGGGGCCAGTTCGCCGTTCTTGTCGCAGGTGACGTGGCCGTAGCCGAGCCGGTGGCCGACCTCGTGGTTGATGAGCATCTGACGGTAGGCGTGGATCTTGTCGCCGTACGTCTTCGAGCCCTGTGCCCAGCGATAGGCGTTGATCATCACGCGCTCGGTGGCGGCCGAGTCGCAGGAGACGTTGTCCTCCGTGGTGTCCAGGTTGGACTTGGCGCACCAGGTGGCGGTGGTGCCGGGGCTGGCGAGGGTGATGACGAAGTCGGGCTTGCCGGAGGAGACGCGCTCGAAGGTGCGGGCGCCGTCGTGGGCCCAGCTGCGGTCGTCGTTGAGCGTCTTCTGCACGGCCTCGGCGAAGAGCTCGCCGTCCAGGCCGAGCCCCTGCTCGACGTCCACACGGTAGGTGTACTTGCGCCCCTTGCCGGGCGCCTTGGCCGCACCGGGGACCGCGCCGAACTTCCCCGGACCCTTCAGGGTGGCGCTGAGCGGGTACTTCTCGGCCATTTTCTGGTCGTACGTCAGCGGCACCGCGTTCGGGGATCCGGAAGTCGTAGGCCGGTCGTCCCCGCGCGAGGCGGAGTCGCGGGACCCGTCGGTGGCGGACCTGGACTGCGCACCGGTGTCGTCCTGGCCGTCGGTGACCTGGCCGGCCACGATCACCGCCAGCACGGTGGTGACGGCGGCCGCGGCGATACCGGTGAAGGTCCGCCCCTTGATCCGCTTGCTCTGCGCGGGATCGGCGGTCGCGGGGGCGACTTCGTCCGTGCCGGCGGTCCCGGGTGCCCGGGCCGGCGCGGGTACGTACGACTCCGTCGGCTCCGTATGCCGCGTGGCGGCCCCCGACCGGGGGGCGAAGACATCCTCGTCCTCGTCGGGCCCGCCGTCGAAGGCGTCCAGGTACTCCTTCCGGGGCCCGCCGGGCACCTTCCGCCGCTGCCGCGGCACGGCGGCCCCGGGCCCGGCCGCGCCGGAGCGCGTGTCCAGGCCGCCTTCCCGACTGCCCGCGAACTCGCCCCAGCCACCGCCGGGTTCCCGCTGCTCGGGGTGAGCGCCACGGGCCTGGGGTGCCCCGTCCTGTGAACGGGGCACCCCGCGCGTCTGAGTACCGTCCTGCATACGTGGCATACCACGCGCCGGAGTACCCCCCTGCATACGCGGCACACCGCGCGCGGGAGTGCCGTCAGGCATACGAGGGACACCCCGAGCGGGCGTGCCCTGAGCAGGCGTCCCGCCGGGGCCGCGCGGCACGCCGTGCCCCGGTCCCCCGTCCACCGGCGCCCGGCGCTGCCCCGGCACCGGTACGGGACCCGCACCTGGCCGGCCGCCCGGCATCACCCCCGGAGCCGTGCCCGGCTCCCGCCCGTCCCGGGCAGCGCCCTGCCCGGTGCGGCTCCCGCCGGAGGTCTGTGCTGTTGTGGCCGCGGAGCCGGAGTCACCCTTGGGTGCCTTCCCGCGGCGGCTGTGGCGTCCCACGTCGCCCCTCAGCCCCCCGAACCCGTGCCGACGGAGCCGTCCGCGACGGCGGCGTCCGGGCCGCCCTCGGGCACCAACTCGCCTGCCTCGGCGAGAAGTTCCCGGAAGGCCCCGGCCACCGTGTCCGGGTACTCCATCATCGCCACGTGCCCGGCGTCCGGCAGGGACAGCAGACGGGAGTCACGGAAGGCACGGGCCGCCTTCTGGGCCATGCGGTAGCCGACCAGCTGGTCACGGCCGCCGTAGATCAGGAGCGTCGGGGCGAGGACGCGTTCGGCCTGGCGCCACAGGTTGTGCTGGCCGCCGAGTGTGTAGGCGTTGACGATCCCGCGCGCGGAGCGCGTCATGGCGTCCCAGAAGTACGGCAGCCGCAGCCGTCGCTCCAGTTCCTCCACGGCGTGCCGGAACGCCTCGGGCGACACCCGCCCGGGGTCGCCGTAACACAGGGCCGTGACGCCCCGGACGCGCTGCTCGGCCGACCACTCCCTGGTGACGCGGGTGAAGAGCGCTGCCACACCGGGCACGCCCAGCAGCGCCGTCGGCACCGCCGTCCGCTGCACGCGCAGTTCGGGAAGCGCGGGCGAGACCAGCGTGAGGGTGCGGACGAGATCGGGCCGCACCGCGGCCACGCGCGTGGTGACCGCGCCGCCCAGGGAGTTGCCGAAGAGGTGGACGGGGCCGCGGCCGGTCGCGTCGAGATAGCGGATGACCGCGCGCGCGTGTCCGGTGACGGAGTAGTCGCCGTCGTCCGGTGGCGGGGAGTCCCCGAAGCCCGGCAGGTCGACCGCCTCGCCGTCGACGACGCCGTCGAGCTCGAGCATCAGCGCCGACCAGTTCTGCGAGGAACCGCCGAGCCCGTGCACGTACAGCGCGGGCGGCAGCCCCTCGCGCGCGGGTGGTCTCGACCGGACCGTCAGCGTGACCCCCGGCAGACCCACCGACCTGAGCCGCTCGCCCTCCGCGACCCTCACGGGCGACACCCTTGGCAGGACGCTCGCGGCCGGCACGGACGGCAACTCGGTCGAAGACATGCGGCAATGTTACGAGACGATCACGTAGTGGTTCATGTGTTCGCCGTCACAGAGTGGAACGCTCCCCACCGGTGAGTCGGCCGATGAGCCGCACAACTATCGGGGGCAGATGGCATAGCGTCCGCATCGGGTGTCTCCTACGCTCGTACAAAGGGCACCCGAATGTGGCCCCTGCTGCTTCCGGGGACGTTCGTAGGAAGGGAGCCCACCATGGCCTATGACCCCAGCGATCCCGAGGCGTTCCAGGAACTCGAGACCGAGGACGACCTGAGGGAGATCGACGTCGAGGCCCCCGAGGTCGACGCCGCCGAGCAGCACACGGACCTCGCCCCGGACCACGACGACCCCCTCACGGGGGTGGATCCCGACCGCGCGAACGAGGCGGACCTCATCGAACAGGCACGGGTCGTCACCCTCGACGAGGACGACTATCGCTGACCGCCGGCCGGCCATCCCTGACCAGGCGGGCGGCGACCTGCCCGGTTTTGCGGTCGTCCGTACCCCTTTCGCCGTCGTCCGGTACGTGAAATTCTGCGCTCTCACCGCGCACAGCACGGTTACCGAAAAGTACGATGGCCGCGCGGCGCACACCGCATGTGGACGTGATTTTGGGAGGCGGCGTGACAGCCATCGAGCAGACAGAGGCGGCACGCCCGCGGGGCACTCGCCTGCCGCGCCGTGCCCGCCGGAACCAGCTCCTGGGTGCCGCCCAGGAAGTCTTCGTGGCCCAGGGGTACCACGCGGCCGCCATGGACGACATCGCCGAACGCGCCGGCGTCAGCAAGCCGGTGCTCTACCAGCACTTCCCCGGCAAGCTGGACCTCTACCTCGCCCTGCTGGACCAGCACTGCGAGTCGCTGATCCAGTCCGTACGGAACGCACTCGCGTCGACGTCCGACAACAAGCAGCGCGTGCGGGCGACGATGGACGCCTACTTCGCGTACGTGGAGGACGACGGCGGCGCCTTCCGCCTGGTCTTCGAGTCGGACCTGACGAACGAGCCCGCGGTGCGCGAGCGCGTCGACAAGGTCACGACCGAGTGCGCCGAGGCGATCTGCGAAGTGATCGCCGAGGACACGGGCCTGTCGCGGGCCGAGTCGATGCTGCTGGCCTCCGGCCTCGGCGGGCTCGCCCAGGTGGTGGCGCGCTCCTGGCTGCACAGCGACCGCAGCGTCCCGCGCGACCAGGCGGTGCAGCTGCTGGCCTCGCTGGCCTGGCGGGGCATCGCAGGCTTCCCGCTGCACGGCACCGAGCACCACTGAGCACGCACGCGCGTGGCGGGGCGGGAGAGGTTTGTTCCCGCCCGCTGTTCGCTTCTGGCGTTCTCGCGCTGAACATGTACGTCCCCTTACCGGGCTAGTGTGTGCTGGTACGGCGCGGAAGGTCGCGCACTCACTGACCGTCGGAGGGACATAGCCGTGGAGGTCAAGATCGGCGTGCAGCACGCGCCCCGCGAGATCGTTCTGGAGAGCGGTCAGAGTGCGGAGGAGGTCGAGCGCGTGGTGGCCGAGGCGCTGGCCGGCAAGACGCCTCTGCTGAGCCTCGAGGACGAGAAGGGCCGCAAGGTCCTGGTCCCGTCGGACCGCTTGGCGTACGTCGAGCTCGGCGAGCCTTCCGTCCGGAAGGTGGGTTTCGGCCCGCTGTAGTCCGCACGCGGAAGACGTCCTACGCACACGGGAAGGGGCCCGGCGGCGAGCTGCCGCCGGGCCCCTTCCCGTGTCCGGACCCGCTCCACAAAGCGAGCACAAGTCATCCACAGGGGAGGATTGCATTCCGCAGGTCACGGGTATGACGGGCTACGACCGTGAAGCGCAGCCGGCCGCGTGGGAGGGACCCGCACATGATCCTGGAAGCTCTCGGCTCCGCCCTGCTCGGTCTGGCGCTGGCCTGGGCCGCGGTGCACCGGCTCGCCCACCGGCTGCCCGCCCGCGCCCTGGTGTTCGGCACGGGCGTCGCCGGAGCCCTCTTCGGTGACTTCGTCACCCACAGCGCGCTGGGCACCGGCACCGTACTGCCGAGCCTGCTCGGCGCGGCAGCCGTCTCCGCGGCGTCGCTCTCACTCCTGCTGCGCCCGGCCGGCCGCCTGCGCCGACGATCAGCGACGGCGTAGGGGCATCCGCCCCCGCCCCGCTCAGGGGTGCTACGCCGCCAGGCCCAGCGCAGCCATCCGCTTGGTGTGGGCCTCGGTGATGCGGGAGAACATCCTGCCGACCTCGGCGAGGTCGAAGCCGTCCGCCACGCCGCCGACGAGCATCGTGGACAGGGCGTCCCGGTCGGCGACGACCCGCTGCGACTGCGACAGCGCCTCGCCCATCAGACGCCGCGCCCACAGGGCGAGCCGGCCGCCCACGCGCGGGTCCGCGTCGATGGCGGCGCGCACCTTCTCCACCGCGAAGCCGGCGTGCCCGGTGTCGTCGAGGACGGCCAGCACCAGCTCGCGGGTGTCGGAGTCGAGGCGTGCCGCGACCTCCCGGTAGAAGTCGCTGGCGATCGAGTCGCCGACGTACGCCTTGACCAGGCCCTCCAGCCAGTCCGAGGGCGCGGTCTGCTTGTGGAAGCCGTCGAGTGCCGCGACGAACGGCTCCATGGCGAGGGTCGGTTCCGCGCCGATCTCGGTGAGCCGGTCCCGCAGCCGCTCGAAGTGGTGGAACTCCGCCGACGCCATCTTCGCCAGCTCCGCCTTGTCCTCCAGCGTGGGCGCCAGCTTGGCGTCCTCCGCGAGACGCTCGAACGCCGCGAGCTCCCCGTAGGCGAGCGCGCCGAGCAGGTCCACGACCGCGGCGCGGTACTGCGGGTCGCCGGAGGCCTTGGCCCAGTCCTGGGCGGCGACGCCGGTGTGTTCGGCAGTGGCGTTGTCAGGCTTGTCAGAGCTCGTCATGAAGCGCACAATAGCCCGCTCGCCGCCTGGATGAAGCCCCTGGTCAACCACTGTGACGACGACTACGTGACCAAATCGGCCATCACATGTGCACGATTCCGGGGTATGGTGGTAATGCGCCTGCTGGGTGGGTCGACAGTGCTCGACGTGCCGCGACAGGCCGCACGCATGAGGATGCCCGGTCGGTGGCCCGATCGGCTCCGACCCGACAGCCCTCCCCGGCCGTACGCCACCGTGCGTACGACGACCGGAGGGACACCCTCAGCGGTACGAGCGCTAGAGCGTCGGCAGAGGTCCCGTGCCATACGGCTAACCCGAGTGGTTTGCCCGTACGGCAGCCGACGTCCCCCGGCATGGTCCGACACGACCCCCGCGCTCGCCTCGCGCCGCACACACAGAAGAGGCAGCACCCTGACTACGTTTCGTGAACTCGGAATCCTTCCCGAGACCGCCGAGGCCCTGGAGGCCGTCGGCATCACCGCTCCCTTCCCCATCCAGGAGATGACGCTCCCCGTGGCCCTCTCGGGCACGGACGTCATCGGCCAGGCCAAGACCGGCACCGGCAAGACGCTGGGCTTCGGCCTTCCGCTCCTCGAGCGCGTGACCGTCCCCGCCGACGTGGAGGCGGGCCGCGCCCGGCCCGAGGCCCTCACCGACGCCCCGCAGGCGCTCGTCGTCGTCCCGACGCGCGAGCTGTGCCAGCAGGTCACCAACGACCTGCTGACCGCGGGCAAGGTGCGCAATGTGCGCGTCACCGCGATCTACGGCGGCCGGGCCTATGAGCCCCAGGTGGAGGCCCTGAGGAAGGGCGTCGACGTGGTCGTCGGCACCCCGGGCCGACTGCTGGACCTGGCCGGGCAGAAGAAGCTGGACCTGAAGCACATCAAGAGCCTCGTCCTCGACGAGGCCGACGAGATGCTCGACCTGGGCTTCCTGCCCGACGTCGAGAAGATCATCAACATGCTTCCGGTCAAGCGCCAGACCATGCTGTTCTCGGCCACCATGCCCGGCGCGGTCATCGGCCTCGCGCGCCGGTACATGTCCCAGCCCACCCACATCCGCGCCACCGCGCCGGACGACGAGGGCGCGACGGTCGCGAACATCAAGCAGTTCGTGTACCGCGCCCACTCCATGGACAAGCCGGAGATGGTCGCCCGCATACTGCAGGCCGACGGCCGCGGGCTGGCGATGATCTTCTGCCGCACCAAGCGCACGGCGGCCGACATCGCCGAGCAGCTCCAGCGCCGCGGGTTCGCCTCCGGCGCGGTCCACGGCGACCTCGGCCAGGGCGCCCGCGAGCAGGCGCTGCGCGCCTTCCGCAACGGCAAGGTGGACGTCCTCGTCTGCACCGACGTGGCCGCGCGCGGCATCGACGTCGAGGGCGTCACCCACGTCATCAACTACCAGTCCCCCGAGGACGAGAAGACGTACCTGCACCGGGTCGGCCGTACGGGCCGCGCGGGCGCGAAGGGTACGGCGATCACGTTCGTCGACTGGGACGACATCCCGCGCTGGCAGCTGATCAACAAGGCGCTGGAGCTGGACTTCAACGACCCGGTGGAGACCTACTCGAGCTCTCCGCACCTGTTCTCGGACCTCTCCATCCCCGAGGGCACCAAGGGCGTCCTGCCGCGCTCGGAGCGTACGCGCGCCGGGCTGGACGCGGAGGAGCTGGAGGACCTCGGCGAGACCGGTGGCCGCGGTGCACGCGGTCGCGGTGGCCGGGGCGGCCGGGGTGACTCCCGTGGCGACTCCCGTGGCGGTGACGCCCGTACCGCCGAGCGCGAGCGTCCGGCGCGTACGCCGCGCAGTCGCCGTCGCACGCGCGGCGGGGCCGCGCTGGACTCCGCGTCGCCGGCCGCCGAGACGGGCACGGTGGAGGAGACCAGCGCGCCGCGCACGCTGCGCCGCCGCCGCCGTACGCGCGGCGGGGCTCCGGCGGAGACGGCCCCGGCCGTCGTGGCCGCCGAGACCGTGGTGGCCGAGGTCGCCCCGGCCGCGGAGGCCGTCGTGGCGACGGCGGAGGGTGCGGCCACGGCCGACACCGCCGAGAAGCCGCGTCGCCGCCGCACCCGCAAGACGGCGGAGCCGGTCGTCGTCCCGGCCGAGGCAGTGCCCGCGGCCGAGGCCGAGGTGACCCCCGTCGCGGAGACTCCGGAGGAGAAGCCGCGCCGGACCCGCACCCGCAAGACGGCGGCTCCCGCCGAGGCCACGGTCGACACCGCCGAGGCCACCGAGGCCAAGCCGCGTCGCCGCACCCGCAAGGCCACCGCCGAGCCGGCCCCGGCCGAGGTCGCGGCCCCGGAGACGGTGGAGGCGGCTCCCACGGCCGAGGCCACCGAGACCAAGCCGCGCCGGACCCGGGCCCGCAAGACGGCGGCTCCCGCCGAGGCCGCGGTCGACACCGCCGAGGCCACGGAGGCCAAGCCCCGCCGCACCCGCAAGACCGCGGCCACCACGGCAACCGCGCCGACCACCACCGAAGCCCCGGCAGACGTGACGGCCGAAGCGGAGGCCAAGCCCAAGGCACGCCGCACCCGCAAGACGGCGGCTCCCGCCGAGGCCGCGGTCGACACCGCCGAGGCCACGGAGGCCAAGCCCCGCCGCACCCGCAAGACCGCGGCCACCACGG
>NZ_JBIRWL010000020.1:0-1439 GCF_044387825.1 Streptomyces sp. NPDC020299 | reverse complement strand
GGCAACCGCGCCGACCACCACCGAAGCCCCGGCAGAGGTGGAGGCCGAGGCCAAGCCCAAGGTGCGCCGCACCCGCAAGACCGCGGCCACCGCGGCGACCACCACCGAAGCCCCGGCAGAGGCGGAGGCCGAGGCGAAGCCCAAGGTGCGCCGCACCCGCAAGGCCGTCGCCGAGATCCCGGCGCAGGCCGGCGGCGAGGAGGCGGAGGTCAAGCCGCGGCGCCGTACGCGCAAGGCGGCCGAGACGGCGGTGGAGACGGCCGAGGCCGCGCCGGCCAAGCCCCGCCGCACCCGCAAGACCGCGGCGACGGCGGCGACCACGGCGGCCACCGCCGAAGCCCCGGAGGCCTGATCCGGCAACCGGAGCCCCAGCGGCACGCGACGCAGTACCCGACGGCCCGGCCCACCCCGTGTGGGCCGGGCCGTCGGCGTTCCGCCCTTCTTCCGCTCCCGATAGCCTCTGCTCATGAGCAGGCCTCCCACCTTCGCCCCGCCCGCCGGCGCCCGCGCCTACCGGCTGCGCACCGCGCGCGGTGAGTTCGCGGTCGTCGACGCGCCCGTGGCCGCCGGTGCCGAGCCCAAGGGGGTCGCACTGCTGGTGCCCGGATTCACGGGCAGCAAGGAGGACTTCAACCCGCTGCAGGTGCCGCTCGCGGAGCGCGGCTACCGGACCGTCGCCGTCGACGGCCGCGGCCAGTTCGAGTCGGGCGGCCCCGAGCACGACGAATCCCCTTACGCTCAGGAGGAGTTGGCGGGGGACCTGCTGGCGCAGGCCGAGGCGCTGGGTGAGCCGGTGCATCTGCTGGGGCACTCCTTGGGCGGGCAGATCTCGCGCGCCGCCGTCCTCGCCGACCACTCGCCCTTTCGCTCGCTGACCCTGATGGCCTCAGGACCGGCCCAGATCTCCGTCGGCCAGCAGCAGCGCGTGAAGCTGCTGCGCGACGCGCTCGCCGTGATGACGATGGCCGAGGTGTGGGAGACCATCCAGGCGATGGAGCTGCCCGAGGAGGCCGACACCGGCGAGCTCGACGGCGGTCTCGACGACCGGGAGGACCTGCGGCGCCGCTGGCTGGGCACCAGGCCCGCCCAGCTCATCGCCACCGGACGGCAGTTGTGCACGGAGCCGGACCGGGTCGCCGAACTGGCCGCCGTGCCGCTCCCCTTCCACGTGCTGTCCGGCGCGGCCGACGACACCTGGCCGGTGCCGCTCCTCGACGAGATGGCCGTACGGCTCCGCGCCCGCCGCACGGTCATCGAGGGCGCCCTGCACTCACCCAACACCGACCAGCCCCCGGCGACCGCCCGCGCGATCGCCGACTTCTGGGACGACGGCGACCACCCGGCCTAGGGGGTGTTTCGAAAGTCCTGTGCGGTGCCCGCGGTGTCCGGTGCGTGCTCTGGGGGTCCCCCCGGCCGAAGGCTGGGGGAGTGCCGGACGA
>NZ_JBIRWL010000019.1:195576-203311 GCF_044387825.1 Streptomyces sp. NPDC020299 | reverse complement strand
GATGGTACTGCAGGGGGGACCCTGTGGGAGAGTAGGACACCGCCGAACAAATATTGAGAAAGCCCCCGCACTTCGGTGCGGGGGCTTTCTGCGTTGAGGCCGTTTAGGCTCGACGGCATGCGCTACGACCTGATCATCTTCGATAATGACGGCGTCCTCGTCGACAGTGAGCCCATTTCCAACCGGCTCCTTGCGGCCTACCTCACCGAGCTCGGGCACCCGACGACCTACGAGGACTCCATCCGCGACTACATGGGGTCCGCCATGCACCGGATCCACGATCTGGTCCTGGAGCGCACGGGACGGCGGCTGCCGGACGAGTTCGACGACATCTTCCACGGTCGGGTCTTCGCCGCGTTCGAGCGGGAGTTGAAGCCGGTGGCCGGTGTGAGCGACGTACTGGAGAAGCTGGTCGCCGACGGGATGCCGTACTGCGTGGCCTCGTCCGGGAGTCATGAGCGGATCCGGGTGGGGCATCGGACGACCGGCCTCGACCGGTGGTTCGATGAGTCGCGGATCTTCAGTTCCCAGGACGTGGGGCGGGGCAAGCCGGCGCCGGACCTGTTCCTGTACGCGGCCGAGCGGATGAGCGTCGCGCCGGACCGGTGTGTGGTCGTGGAAGACAGCCCGCTGGGGGTCCAGGCGGCCAGGGCGGCCGGGATGGAGGTGTACGGGTTCACCGCGATGACGCCTCCGGCGAAGCTCGCGGGCGCCGGGCAACTCTTCGCCGACATGGGTGAGTTGTCAGCCCTGCTGGGCTGACAAATGTCATGCCGAGCCCTGGACGATCGTTTCTACTGCGGTACGGGCCCGCTGCGCGAAGCTGAGGGCATGACGACGAAGACGAGCAAGAAGAAGAACCACTTCGCCCCGCTGATCGTGGACGTGGCGGTGCCTCTCGGTTCGTACTACCTTTTCAAGGACGCCTTCGGGATGAGCACCTTCGCGGCGCTCGCCTGGAGCAGCGTGGTGCCGGCCGCGCGGACCGCGTGGAGCGCGGTCAAGGAGCGCAGGACCAACGGTCTCGCCGGGCTCATCCTCGCGGTGAACGTCGTCTCCCTCCTGCTCAGCTTCGTCTCCGGCGACCCGCGGCTGATGCTGGCCAAGGACAGCGCGGTCAGCAGCACGATCGCGATCGGCGTCCTGGTCTCCGTGGCGCTCGGCAAGCCCATGATGACCGCGGGCCTGAAGCCGTTCCTCGTGAAGAACGACGCCGCCAAGGAAGCCGCCTGGCAGCGGCTGGCCTCGGGCGCCGCGGCCGGCTCGGCGGTCTTCCTGCGCAAGGAGCGGGTCTTCTCCATCGTCTGGGGCGCGGTGCTGCTCGCCGAGTGCGTCGCACGGGCCGTGGGCGCCTACACGATCCCCGTCGACACCATGGTCTGGCTGGGCGGGGTCATCATGGCCGGCGCGATCGTCCTGGGCATGCTCTTCAGCGGTGCGCTGGCCGCCGGGCCGATGGAGGAGCTGGTGCGGGCCGAGGCGCAGAAGGCGGCCGAGGAAGCCGAGAAGCGTGCGGTCGTACTCGCCGGCTGAGCGGCGAGAGCAAAGCTGAGCGGAATTCACCTTCTACTTGATCTACCCACCGGTACGCCGGGGCCCTACGCTCGCCGCCATGACAGATGTGCTGCGGCGCGGTAGGGCCTCGCTGGCGTTCAGCTTCTTCGCGCAGGGCGCCACGTTCGCGCTGCTGGTGACGCGTATCCCCGGCATCCAGGACCGGTACGGCGTCTCCGACGGGCTGCTGCCCGTCTTCCTGGCCGCCGTCCCGATCCTGGCCGGGGTCGGCAGCGTGACCACCGAGCAGCTGGTGAAGCGAATACGGCCCAGCCTGCTGCTGCGCTGGTCCCAGCCCGTGGTGCTGCTGGCCCTGCTGGGCGTCGGGGCGGGCGGGGAGATGGCCGAGCTGGGCGTGGCCCTGGCCGCGTTCGGGCTCGCGGTCGGTGCGCTGGACGCCTCGATGAACATGCTCGGGGTGAGCCTCCAGCGGACGTACGGGCGCAGCATCATGCTCAGCTTCCACGCTGCGTACAGCCTGGGCGGGATCGTCGGGGCCTCGCTGGCCTGGGTGGGGGCGCACTGGCATCTGGCGCTGTGGGTGTCGTATCTGCCGGTGGTGGCGGTGCTGTTGCCGGCGGCTCTCGTGGGCAGCCGGTGGTACGTCGACGGTGACCCGGTGGCCGTGGACGGCCAGGGGGCGGGGGAGAGGGGCGAGGAGGGCGGCGGGAGCGTCGTCTTCAAGCTGCTGCTGCCGCTGTGCATGGTGATGACGTTCGCGTACATCGGGGACTCGACCGTCTCCAACTGGAGTGCGAAGTATCTGCAGGACACGCTGGGCAGTTCGGAGCAGCTGGCGACCGTTCCGTACAACGTGTACATGGTGACCACGCTGCTGGGCCGGACCATCGGGGATCTCGGGGTACGGCGGTTCGGGGCCGTGACGGTCGTGCGGATGGGGGCGCTGGTGGCGGCGCTCGGTTTCGCGGTGGTGGCGGGTGCGCCGGGGGCGTGGGTCGGGATGCTCGGGTTCACTCTGCTGGGGCTGGGGCTGTGCGTGTTGGTGCCGCAGACCTTCGCGGCGGCGGGACGCTTGTTCCCGGGGGCGTCGGACGCGGCGATCGCGCGGCTGAACATCTTCAACTACGTGGGCTTCCTGGTCGGTTCGCCGTTGGTGGGGGCGTTGGGGGACGCCTGGAGCTATCGCGGGGCGATGCTGGTGCCGATGGTGTTGGTGCTGGTGACGTTGGTGTACGCCAGGTCGTTCGCCGCTCAACCGGACCGATACGGTGGCGGGCATGAGCGGGCGCGCACGGCTGATGTGGGACGAGGCAGTAACGGGCTATGACTTCGGCTCGGACCATCCGATGGATCCGGTCCGGCTGGAGCTGACCCGGCGACTGGTGGGTGCCTTCGGGCTCGACCGGGAGGTGGAGGTCGTCGCGGCGAAGCCCGCCGGGGAGTCGACGCTGCGGCTGGTCCACCGGGAGGACTACATCGAGGCGGTGAAGGCCGCGTCGGCGGATCCGCGGTCGGCGGACGGGTCGTACGGGCTGGGGACGACGGACGATCCCGCCTTCGCCGGTATGCATGAGGTGTCCGCGCTGATCGCGGGGCAGTCGGTGGGCGCGGCGGAGGCCGTGTGGCGGGGGGACGCGGATCACGCCGTGAACTTCGCGGGCGGGCTGCACCATGCCATGCCCGGGGGTGCCTCGGGGTTCTGCATCTACAACGACGCGGCGCTGGCGATCGCGCGGCTGCTGGAGCTGGGCGCGGAGCGGGTCGCGTATGTGGACGTGGACGTGCACCACGGGGACGGGGTGCAGGCGGCGTTCTGGGAGGATCCGCGGGTTCTGACGGTCTCGCTGCACGAGCATCCCCGGACCTTGTTCCCCCAGACGGGGTGGCCGGAGGAGACGGGTGCGGCGGGGACGGCGGAGGGGTCGGCCGTGAATGTGGCCCTGCCGGCGGGGACGGGGGACGCGGGGTGGTTGCGGGCGTTCCACGCGGTGGTGCCGGAGGTGATCGCCGGGTTCCGGCCGCAGGTGCTGGTGACTCAGCACGGGGCCGACACCCATTTCGAGGATCCGCTCGCTCATCTCGCGGTGTCGCTGGACGCGCAGCGGGCTGTGCAGGTGGCGTGTCATTCGCTGGCGCACGAGTACGCCGGGGGGAAGTGGGTCGCCCTTGGTGGGGGAGGGTACGCGGTGGTGGAGGTGGTGCCGCGGTCGTGGACGCATCTGGTGGGGGTCGCGGCGGGGCGGGAGGTCGCGCCGGAGGCGGTGATCCCTGACGGGTGGCGGCAGGAAGTGTTCGCGCGTACGCGGCAGTTGGCGCCGGCGCGGATGACTGATGGGCGGTGGCCGGTGGGGTGGGCGGCTTGGGAGGACGGTTACGACCCGGCTGATCGCCTGGATCAGGCCGTGTTGGCTACGCGACGGGCGGTGTTTCCGTTGCGGGGGTTGCTGGCGTAGCCGGACCCTGGGCCCCCTTTTCTCCGCCCCCGCCGCCCCTACCCTTCCCGTCCCCAGGGGCTCCGCCCCTTCAACCCCGCCCGGGGGGGGCTGCGCCCCCCAGCACAGGCGGACCGTGTCGGGGGAAGCGTTAGGCCAACCGTGGGGTCTTCCCCTGTTCCTCGGCTGGCCGCACGCCCCTTGCGTCAGCATCGCTCCCGTGTTGAGCACGGGAGCGCTCCGGGCGCATCTGTTGGCTGCCCGGCTGGCCGGGACTGTGGCGACCTCCAGGGAGGTGAGCCTGCGGAGTTATCGGCTCTTCGCGGCCGGCGATCCGCGGGTGTTGATCGGGATAGATCCCGAGTGGACGTGGGGAGAGCGGGATCTGATCGCGTTGATGGCGGACAAGTGCGGGGTTTCGGCCGATCCGGCACACACTTCAGGGCATGATGTGATCGACCCGGACCTTACGCTGGCCGCGCTGGAGGCGTTCGCGGAGCGGGTCGGGGTGGTCGCCCGGCGGCGGGGACCGGTGCTGCTGGGTACCGGACACCCCCATCGGCTGCTCGGTTTCTACGCCGCCTTGGCGGACGCCTTGTCGGCGGCGGGATGTGAGGTCCTCACACCGGCGCAGGGTCGCTGTGTCGACATAACGACCCGGTTCGGCCTACGCACCCACAACCTTGATTACGTACGAGGCGTCGGGCTGATGCGAGACCCGGAAGCCGAACGCCCCGGTTGTGAGCCCGGCGCACACACGCATTCACCGCTCCCGGTTCGGACCGCGCTGGCGGCGGCGGCCGAGGCGGGAGGCCCGCTGCCGGAATTGGTGATCGGGGACCATGGCTGGGTCTGCGGGGCAGGTCAGCTGGGGTATGAGGCCATCGGGCTGGCCGATACGGACGACCCGGCGCTGTTCGTGGGAGAGGCCGAGGGATCGGTGTCGGTCGCCGTTCCACTTGATGACGGTGTGCGGTCCCCTTACTACCGTCCGCTTACCCGCTACGTACTCAATCGAGCGTGTCTGTCACAGTAGGCCGCCGATGGGTGCACCTCTTCCCCACTCGCATCACCCGCCCCTACATTGGGGAGTGAGCACGCAACGACGAAGAGTCACCGGAAGGGGAAGCCGGTGGCCGTCGAGTGCGGAAGGTTCAGGTGTGTCATGGCTGCAGCTGGCGAGAGGCCTCTGAACGAGGTTCAGTTCCTTACCGTGGCGGAAGTCGCCTCGGTGATGCGAGTGTCGAAGATGACCGTGTACCGGCTGGTGCACAGCGGTCATCTGCCCGCCATCCGGGTCGGGAGGTCGTTCCGCGTCCCGGAGCAAGCGGTACACGAGTACCTCCGAGAGAGTTATGTGGGGGTGGAAACCGCCTGACGGCGACCGCCGGAGATCCTCCGGAACACCTCGATTACGAGCTCAGCGCTCGGGCGGGTAGGCTAGCCCCTCGTAGGTCGTATGGGCCCATGGCGCCCAACGCCGAGTGATGAGAAGTGAGCGAGGGTAGTCGTGGGCTCTGTTATCAAGAAGCGGCGCAAGCGGATGGCCAAGAAGAAGCACCGCAAGCTGCTCAAGCGCACGCGCGTTCAGCGTCGCAACAAGAAGTAGGCGACGCCGAGAGCGTGGCTTTGTGGCCCCCCACGGGAAACCGGTGGGGGGCCACAGTCATATTCCGAAGGGGGAATTTCCGTCACCTGCCGCGTCGGGCGGTCATCACAGTGCAACATCCACCCGCTAAGTTGGCCGCACACGGGGAACGCGGGCTGGGCGAAGTCTGTGACGAGGGCTGGAAGGAAGGCGCTGATCTTGGGAAAGGTCGTGCTCGTGACCGGAGTGGCCCGGCAGTTGGGGGGCCGTTTCGTACGACGGATCCAGCGTGACCCGGAGGTGGACCGGGTCGTCGCCGTGGACGCGGTGCAGCCCGAGCACCACCTGGGCGGCGCCGACTTCATCCAGGCCGACATCCGGCAGGCCGCCATCGCGCGCGTGCTCGCCGAGACGGGCGCCGACACGGTCGTCCACATGGACGTGACGGGCACCGCGCTGGGCACGGGCAGCCGGACCACGGTCAAGGAGACCAACGTCATCGGCACCATGCAGCTGCTCGGCGCCTGCCAGAAGTCCCCGACGGTCAAGCGGCTGGTGGTGAAGTCCAGTACGAACGTGTACGGGTCCGCTCCCCGCGATCCGGCGGTGTTCACCGAGACGACCCCGCCGAAGTCACTGCCCAGCGGTGGCTTCGCGAAGGACACGGTCGAGGTCGAGGGATATGTACGGGGCTTCGCGCGCCGGCGACCGGACGTCGCCGTGTGTGTGCTGAGGTTCGCCAACATCCTGGGCCCGACCGCGGACACCCCGCTCGCCTCGTACTTCTCGCTGCCGGTCCTGCCGACCGTGTTCGGCTACGACCCCCGGCTGCAGTTCGTGCACGAGGACGACGTGATCGAGGTGCTGCGGATCGCCTCGCACGAGCCGCGCCGCGGCACGCTCAACAGCGGCACCTTCAACATCGCCGGGGACGGTGTCCTGCTGCTCTCGCAGTGCTCCAGGAGGCTGGGCCGCCCCACGGTGCCGCTGCTGCTGCCCGCCGTGACGTGGGCCGGGTCCCTGGTGCGTACGCTGGGAATGACGGACTTCTCGCCCGAGCAGATCCGGCTGCTCACCCACGGGCGGGTGGTGGCGACCGACCAGATGCGCGAGACGCTCGGATTCCAGCCCAAGTACACGACTGCTGAAACGTTTGCGGACTTCGCCCGCGGCCACGGCCCCGGGCTGCTGCCGCCGGAGGCCCTTGCCGGGGCCGTCGACCGGTTCGCCGAGCTGACCCTGCGGGGCAGCGGCCACCTCCCGACGCAGAGCGCCAACTGAGGAGCGCAGCAACGATGGCTGACGCCAAGGTCATTCCGTTCGACGACGACCGGTCCCGCGGGGGCGCCGTGCAGCGGCCGCCGCGGCGCCGGAGCGCGGGGAGCAGGCTCAAGAACGGGGAAGGAGGCCTGGTCCGCGAGGTGCAGCCGCTGCCCGACCGGGCACCCGTGCCGGATGATGTTCCCGTGACCAGCGAGGAGACGCCGCTCGAGAAGCCGCGGGACGAGGGCGGTGACGGCGGTCTGGAGCGGCGGATCGCCGGCGGGCTGGCCTTTCTGCGCCGCCGGCTCACCGGGGACTACGAGGTCGACGACTTCGGCTACGACGAGGAGCTCACCGACCAGGTCCTGATGTCCCTGCTGCGCCCGGTGTACGAGAAGTACTTCCGGGTCGAGGTGAAGGGCGTCGAGAACATCCCGGCCGAGGGCGGCGCGCTGATCGTCGCCAACCACTCCGGGACGCTGCCGCTCGACGGCCTGATGATGCAGGTCGCCGTCCACGACCACCACCCGGCGGGCCGGCATCTGCGGCTGCTCGCCGCCGACCTGGTCTTCGTGCTGCCGGTGGTCAACGAGCTCGCCCGCAAGCTGGGCCACACCCTGGCGTGCGCGGAGGACGCCGAGGGGCTGCTCGGGCAGGGCGAGCTGGTCGGGGTGATGCCGGAGGGCTTCAAGGGCATCGGGAAGCCCTTCAGCGAGCGCTACAAGCTCCAGCGGTTCGGCCGGGGCGGTTTCGTCTCCACGGCCCTGCGCAAGGGCGCTCCGATCATCCCCTGCTCGATCGTCGGGGCGGAGGAGATCTACCCGATGCTCGGCAACGCCAAGACGCTCGCGCGTCTCCTGGGCTTCCCGTACTTCCCGCTCACGCCCACCTTCCCCTGGCTGGGCCCGCTGGGCGCGGTCCCGCTGCCCACGAAGTG